>JBGUEP010000004.1:27779-237459 GCA_041821245.1 Prolixibacteraceae bacterium | reverse complement strand
CACAAAAGTTAATCCCGAATGCATCGGAATGTAATTTAACATCCCCGATAAACTGTCCGTTAGCTTTTCTATCGAAAGGCAAATTATATGATAGAGGGTTTCATTGTCCACTTTTTTGTTTATTACCATTCCATCCACTGCTTTGGCATATTGTTCTGCTTCTAATAAATCTTTTTTCCAATCCATAATTTTCGGTTTAATATAATTATCAGTTGAGTCCGATCCAATCGTTCTGTGATTGAAAAAGTTTTGTACGATCAATGTGACTTGTAAAATGACGATGGTAAAGCGCCAACACGTCGTCTTCGGCATAACCCGATGAGCTGATTTTATTTGTTTTGATTTCATTCAACAAAATTTGAATGACCTCATTGTTGTATGAAAGATGATTGCTGGTTAAGAGTGCTATAATCGAAGCTTTGCCCGAATGTTTACCAAACAAAAATGTCATTTTTCGCCCAAGGTCCTCAGGACGGAATGGCTGATATGCTAAAGGATTAGTAATCAAACTACGTGTATGGATTCCGGATTCGTGCGTGAAGCACATTTCACCATTGAAAGGCTTTGACTCCCAAATTTTCCGACCGGTTATTGTAGCAATGATGTCACAAATCATCAGTAAGCGACGTTTGTTGATCTTCAGATTGATCTCTTCGGAATACTGCAATGCCAAAACCAACTCTTCGAGTGGGGTATTTCCACAACGCTCGCCTAAACCATTCACGGTAACACTCACCAAATCCGCTCCCCCTTTTATTGCGGCCAAACCATTAGCATTGGCCATTCCCAAATCGTTATGTCCATGAAATTCGAATTCGGTAGCCGGAAATTTTTGTGTTAATTCTGAAAACAGTTCATAAACTGAGAATGGGTTCATGATCCCTACGGTATCGGCCAGTCTTATCCTTTTCACATTTTTAAAGCTTACCGCGGTTTCAATGTATTTTTCCAGAAATGCAGCATCAGCACGTGAACCATCCTGAGCTCCAACCGCAATAAAATCGAATTTGACGTTGGCGTATTCCAAACATTGATTGAGTTGTGCCAGCGCCCAAACTTCGTCTTTTCCAATAGCGGCCAGCTGAAGACGTGAAACTGGTAAGGAGAGGTTCACCATTTTTACACCCAGCTGATGGGCCAATTCCAAATCATCGAGCCTTGCTCTGCACCAAACCGATAAATTGGCATTCAGCTTAAGCGCCAACATTTGCTGAATGGCAATTTGTTCATCTTCGTTAACAGCAGGTGTTCCTATTTCAAAATCGCGGATACCTGCTTCGTACAACATTTTTAAAATTTCCACCTTCAGATCGGGAGGAAAACAAACTCCAGGAGCTTGTTCCCCATCGCGTAAAGTGGTGTCGACCAATCGAATGTTCCTTATTCGTTCCATATTTTTGCCTTTTATACCCTCTGTTCTCCCCTTATGGAATATTTAGGATGGTTATCTACTCTTATTCACTGATGAGATACTTTTCACAAGGTTCACCTTCTTCTAAAGCATCAAGAATTTCATCAACAATTTCTTCGCTATCGACTTTGCCGTACCATTCGTTGTTGGGATGAATGACCATGATGGGGCCCTGCGAACAGACATTAAGGCATCCGGTTGACGATACAGTTACATCGATTCCTCTGTCGGCGCACTCTTCCATGATGTAAGGAATTAATTCGGCGGCACCGTTTTTATTGCAATACCCCTGGGCATCGCCCGAAACACGGTATGAGTTGCAAACTAAAATGTGATAATCTGGTTTTTTCATAACGACTAAGATGTTAGGCCCCTCCCCAGCCCTCACCTGAGGGGAGGGAGTTGAGGTGCTGGATTAATAGCTATTTTTTCTAATTGTTTTAACTAAATTTCCCCTTCAGATCGGGAGAAGGGCTATGAAAGAGGCTTTTTATCCGCAACAACCCAATCCTTTGCCGGTACAGGCTGTTCCGCATTGTTGCATATCGGTACGATTTAAGGACCTGATTTCTTTACCATTAAAGATCCCATCCAGTCCTTCTTCAATCAAACCTGTCATTTCAATAACTTGCAGACCAAATTTTTTAGAGAGAATATCCATGGGTTTGGTACCTATACCTGCCACCAGTAAACCGCGGCAGTCGCTTATGATTTCCCCCAAGCGAATCCAACGCTCATCGCCGGTTCCTGTTTGTGGTGCTGTACGTTGTTCAATAAATTTGTAACGTCCATTTTCCTCTTCAAAAATGTGGAAGAAAGGAGCCTCGCCTAAATGCAGGTTCACCATAATTCCCTCGTTACTTGCTACGGCTACTTTTTTGTTTTGAGCTGCTCTACCAATTTTCAGGTTGGCGTAATAACTTAACATATCGGCGGTGTCAGTTAGATCCTTCCCCAATAATCCGGCGGCATCGGCACGGCAGCGCGCACAATGGGTCATTGGCTTCAGGTATTTCGCTACAATTTTTTTCAATTCAGCCAGTTCGGCGTGGCTTGGTTCCCGTTCGTTTTCGAAAGGCGTACCTTTTACTGGTTTAATTGGAATGAGGTTCATTACGTCGGCACCATACTGAGCAGCGACTTTTGCGACAGCTTCCACTTCGTGATCGTTAATTCCGGGAATGATCACCATATTGACTTTCACTACGAAGTTGCCTTTCCCGAGTGCTTCCAAAGCTGCCATTTGGTTTTTGTGCATCAGTTCAGCTGCCTGTCTTCCGCGATACGTTTTTTTATCGAACCGAACCCAGCTGTAAATTTTCGCCATCACATCAACATCGATGGCATTAATGGTTAAGGTAATGTGTTTAACTTTGTACTTTTCAAGATCATCGATATAGGGCATTACGTCCAAGCCGTTGGTTGAAAGACAAGGAATTAAATGCGGCAATTCTTCTTTCATTCCTTTCAGCGTTTCGAAAACAACTTCGGGCTGAGCAAATGCATCACCCGGACCGGCAATACCGGCTACAGTAATGTTATCATATTTTGCAGTAAGGTTTTTCATGTACTCCAAAGCCTGAAACGGCTCCAACAAAGTACTGGTTACTCCCGGACGTGATTCGTTAACACAATCGTAATCACGATTACAATAATTGCACTGAATATTACACTTAGGCGCAATTGGGAGGTGAACTCTGCCATATTTTCCTTTGGCTTCTATATCGAAACAAGGGTGCTTTGCTTCCCCTTCACTCGATTTTGTTTTTTCCGGATTTGTGATTTTAAATGTCATAATATTCAGATTTACTGGTTACTGGATGCTGGTTTCTGGTTGCTAGATCCATAATTCCTTTTCTTTTCTCATTTTCGGTGTTAGAGCTTACATTCAATGTCATTAAAATTTCAATTCTGAATTTTCAATACGATACGCATTAAATTTGAGATGCATGCGATGCGTCTCTACATGTATTTGTATCCAACGTCGGATGTGTTTTGGTTGCATTCAATCATTGTATTGGCAATGCGTTCGAACAATTCATTGGTGCCTTCGTATCCCAACATTCGCATTCGTTGTCCTCCTAATCGGTCATGAATGGGAAAACCTATTCTTATTAAAGGAATATTCAGATTTCGGGCGATGTAATACCCTTTGCTGTGCCCAATCATCAAATCGGGTTTCATTTCTTCACATACCGTTGCAATTTCTTCGAAATCGGCATTGCTCATGATGTGTGGGATTTCTTTTCCCTGGGCCAACTTTTCGATTTCAGTTTTTAACATCCCACTTTTACCACCAGAAGCGATTACAATTACATCGACGCCTACCTCATTCAGAAACTGATAAAGTGCCAGCACCAAATCTTCTTCACCATATATTACCGCACGTTTCCCAAATACATATTTGTGTCCATCGGCATAGGCATCGATGAGTCGGCCCCGTTCGCGTTCGAAAAATGGTGGTCTGGGCAATCCGGTGACTTCGCTAAGTGCCTGAAAAAACTGATCACAGGCTTCGACTCCAACTGGCCAGGGCAAAGTTTGAGAGGGAACACTAAATTGTTTTTCGAGATAAGTGGCTGCTGTGGCGGTAGCTGTTTGTCCCTTTTTATAAACTGATTTTCCTGCCATATTAAATACTTTTCCAAATTGAATGGAAGTCAAAGCATCGGCAGTACTTTTAATTTCTTCGATGGATGTTCCACCATCGGGAATTCTTTTGTATTCGGACCAAGATGATCCATCGAGGGTTTCGGAATAGTCGGGTAGCATGACACCTTCAAGTTTGTACGCTTCCAGTACCGATCGCAAATAGCGAAGATCGGCTGGCGAAAACATTCCCGGAAAAAGATTGATGTGTGTTCCTTTCCCCTCACTTTTAGCCATGGCCGTAACAGCACCTAAAACTGCTTCGTGAAATCCATCAGCATGTGAACCCTGGTAACTGGGCGTTGAAGCGGTGACGAACTGCGGCAGGTTTTCGATTTCGGAAACCTTTTTGTACTCGTTCATAAATTGGTTCACATCGTCGCCAATGGTTTCGCTTAAACAAGTGGTGGTTACAGCTACTACCTCGGGTTGATATTGTTTGATCACATTATTGATGGCTTCGTGGCAGGTTGCCTTGCCGCCAAAAATGGTGGCTTCTTCGTTAAAGTTGGACGAAGCAATATCGACCGGCTCCCTGAAATGGGAAATCATGTAACGACGGATATAAGTGGCACAACCTTGGGAACCATGGATGAGCGGCACACAACCTTTAATTCCCTTGTAAGCCAAACATGCCCCAAGCGGAGTACATAGTTTGCAGGCGTTGCGGGTTGCAACGTATTCCTTGGACTCCCCCAGCCTATTTGTATATTCGTTTTTCATAATCAACCTCCTTGATTTTACCCCAAACCCCTAAAGGGGCTTTTTTGGTATTGTGCCATTTGTTTCTATTATTTCAACTTTATTCATAATTCAAGCTTTTTACTGACAACAAATGACTATTTCCTAATGAACTTCCAGACGGGGCTCATGGCCGAGGCATAAACTTCTTTGGCGAAGTTTAACATGCCTTCATATCCTGCAAGAGCCAGTTTTCGTTCGTGGTTGTGATCACAAAATCCAATTCCAATTTTGTATGCAATTGGCCTTTCTTTTACTCCTCCGATAAAAATGTCGGCTCCGGTTTGTTTTACCATGTGCGAAAGTTCCAATGGGTTCGAGTCGTCGACAATAAAAGTACCTTCGTCGCACAGCTTTTGAAGCAGTTTATAATCGTCGGCATTCCCTGTTTGAGAACCCACCACCACGGTTTGAACTCCGATCAAACGAAGCGCTTTTACCAGTGAAATGGCTTTAAAAGCTCCTCCGACATAAATGGCGGCCTTTTTGCCGGTTAATGCTTTTCGGTATTTTTCAAGTGCAGGAATCAGATCGACGACTTCTTCACGAACCAGATTACGGGCTTTTTCCATCAATTCGTCGGACTTAAAAAAGCGGGCCACTTCGTAAAGGGCTTCACTCATGTCTTCGATGCCGAAATAGGATACCTTTTTAAAAGGGATGTTGTAATTTTTTTCCATGGAACGCGCCAGATGAATCATTGATCCACTGCACTGTACCAGGTTAAGTTTTGCATTGTGAGCGTGCCTGATTTGATCGATACGACCATCGCCGGTTATGCTTGAAATGACATCGATGCCCATTTTTTTGTAATAGCCTTCGAGTAACCACAGTTCGCCGGCCAGATTAAAATCGCCCAGAATATTGATGGGATATTTGCCTGTTTTGCGGGTGGAACCTGTACCGACCACTTTTTCGAGTGCATCACAGGCTGCTTTGTAGCCATCTTTTTTGGAACCGCTAAATCCTTCGCTGTTTACATGAATGACCTGTATTCCCTTTTCGGTTGAAACCTGTCTGCAGATGGCATTGACATCATCGCCAATAATTCCCACAATGCAGGTGGAATAAACGAATGCCGCTGCGGGTTCGTATTGATCGATGAGTTTGATTAGTGCACCATAAAGTTTTGGTTCGCCTCCAAACACCACATCTTTTTCCTGCAGATCGGTTGAAAAACTGAGGCGATGCAATTGTGGTCCTGATGAAAGGGATCCGCGGATGTCCCAGGTATAAGCGGCACAGCCTACCGGGCCGTGAATGAGGTGCAGTGCATCGGCAATTGGATAAAGTACTACCCTTGAACCACAAAAAACACACGCACGCTGACTAACCGATCCGGCTGCGCTTTTAACGTCGCAGGCGATTTCGGTAGTTTCCTTCCCTTTTGTTAAAACTTGCTTTTGTCTTTCTTCGAGTACTTTAAACATATCTTTGAGTATTGAGATGTTAGTATTAAGATTCTAGATCACCCCTAAATCCCTTTCGGCATACTTCGACAAGCTTCTCAGTAACCGAGCGCAAAGAGCACCTAAAGGGGACTTCATCGATGCGGGTTTGATTAATTTATTTTTTCCTTTTAAGAACATTTTTGATGTGGTCGATTCGGCATTTGTTCTTTAATGAAGAGCGGTGGATCGACCATGTTTTTATTTGTTTTATATCCCCCGGGATAAATCCCGGGGCAATTGATGTTTGACCCCGATGGGTCGCAAATTTTATGGAATTAGCTTCCTTCCCGCTAAAGGGAAAACTCAGGAAATGCATCCACCCTATTCTCAATTAAAATTTCAAATTATGTAGCTCTTTCAAGTCCCCTTTAGGTGCTCCTTGAGCTTGTCGAAAGGGATTTAGGGGTGTTTGTTGCTTGCACTAACCCCGCGTGAGGGATTGGAGCGGTATCCTTTTGTTGACCCCGATAGTTATCGGGAGGAAACAAAAGATTTAGCGGAAAGCCCGACCCGAGCTTACGAGGGACACGCCCTAAACCTTTTTAAAATTCCAAAAGACAAAAAAACAAATCACAAAATCCAATGAACAAGAATCAAAACCTGACAGGCTATAAAAGCCTATCAGGATTGAACTTACATGACGAGTTCGAATTTTGCTTCGGGACAAGTTGCGTCGTATTTGTCCATGATCACACTTAGGATTTGTTCGAGCAACCTGATTCCACCCAGATAACCAACCGATGGAAAATAGCTGTGTCCGATGCGATCGATGATGGGGAAGCCGTAACGAACGAAAGGTATGTTTTCGTCGCGGGCTATATATTTCCCATAGGTGTTACCAATCAGCAAATCAACTCCCTCTTGTTTGATCCATTGGTGCAATTGGAACATATCGGCGCGCTCACCATTCATGATTTTCGCCTCTGGTACTCTTCCATTCAATGCTTTTTCCATCATTGGAGTAAATATTTTACCCGGAGTTCCTGACACCACATAAACGGGTTTCATGCCGATATCGGCCAGAAATTGGGTTAAGGGTACAAGGTGATCGGGATCGCCAAACAAGGCCACACGTTTTCCGTAGAAATACTGGTGCATGTCGGTGATGACATCGATAAGGCGACCACGTTCCACATCGATTTCTTTGGGTACCGAAACTTTTCCGTAACGACGAAGGGCCTTTATGAAACGATCGGTGGCAGCCAAACCAATTGGCAATTCGCGCATCGAAAATTTCACCTTGGTTTTGTTTTCCAATGCCGTTGCTGCATCGCGGGTACAAAATTCACCCAAAGCAATGGTGTGCCAGCTGCCGCCCATACTCTTAATCTCGGCAACGGTGGTTCCTCCATCGGGATACATTTGATGCTTTCCAGTCATTGGAGCATCCATCACATCGGAAGTATCGGGTAACAATACAGTGTTGAGCCCCATCATTCCGGTAATGCGTTTGATTTCGCGCATGTCGGCAGGTTCGATCCATCCGGCCAGGATGTTGAGTTTATCGGTTTTAGTGTCTGTTTTTTCGGACAATTGACTGACAAATCCTTTCAACATGTTGGCATAACCTGTTACATGAGATCCCACATAACTTGGCGTTGACGCGTAAACCACATGTTTGCCTTCGGGTACTTTGTTTTCGCTGATCGCCCTTCCTACCATCTGAGGTAAATCGTCACCAATTGTTTCGGACAAACAGGTTGAATGAATGGCCACCAATTCAGGATTGTATATGGTGAAAATGTTATCCAAACCGGTTAATAAGTTAGCCTGACCACCAAAAACGGAAGAACCTTCGGTAAACGAACTGGTTGCAGCCATTACCGGTTCTTTGTAGTGACGGGTTAATGCAGTACGGTGATAGGAACAACATCCTTGCGAACCGTGGCTGTGAGGTAAACATCCGTGAACCCCCAAGGCGGCGTACATGGCACCAACCGGCTGACAAGTTTTTGCCGGGTTGATGGTGAGGGCCTCTCTTTTATATTCTTTTGCGGTTGTATGTCGTAGTAACATAATATTTCTTTTTAAAGATTAATAGATAATAGTAGTGAGTAATGAGATTTAAAAGATTGCCGCGCCTCACCCTAAGGTCGAGTCTCGCAATGACAGGACTCTAGTTTTAGGGATGGAGGGCTTGGCGGCTTCGCCGCCAAGCCCTCCTCTTTCAACAAACAAAACTCGTCATTGCGAAGGAGCCAAGGAACGATGGCGACTGAAGCAATCTCTCCTATCCACTGCTATTCGTAAACCATGCTACCCATGATTGAAGGTTCGTTTTTCCATGGAGCATCGATCATTTTCCAGACATCGGTGCATAACATGCGTTCCATTTCGAGGAAGAAGTTAATGGCTCCTTCGAAACCGGCATATGGACCGCCATAATCGTAGCTATGCAGCTGCTTTAATGGAACGCCCATTTTTTGTACGGCATATTTTTCTTTGATACCGGCACAGAAGATATCGGGCTTCATGTTTTCGATGAGCATTGCACTTTCCCAATGGGACAGGTCGTCGATGATCAACGAGTTTCTACTCATTTCGGTCATCATACCGTCGTAGGCTTCGAATTTGAATCCTTTGCCTTCGAGCTCCTGCTTTTTCAATTGTAAGGAAGGTTTGAAATCGCTTTCCGATTGCGAAACAACCAATTCCTCGATGTTACGACTATCGGCATCAACTTTGATGGATGGAATAACATCACGTCCCTCATAATCGTCGCGGTGTCCAAACTCATAACCGGCACTCAGAATGATCATCCCCAACTCGTTAAACAATTCCTGGTAGTGGTGGGCACGTGAACCACCCACAAATAACATGGCTGTTTTTCCTTCCACCTTTGGACGGACCCTATCGATGACCGCCTGTACTTTAGCCATTTCGCGTTCGATTAAAGCTTCGGTAGTTGCAATCATTTTCGCATCGCCAAAATATTCGGCCAGTTTACGCAGCGATTTTGCAGATGCATTGGCACCAATGAAGTTGACTTTGAACCAGGGAATACCGTATTTTTTCTCCATCATTTCGGCGATGTAGTTGATGGAACGGTGACACATGACCAGGTTCAGGTCGGCCATTTGCGAATACTCGTAACTTTCAATAGTGGAGTTTCCTGAAAAGGAAGCCATTAGAGAAACACCCATCTCTTCGAAGTATTTTTCGAGTACAAAAGCATCGCCTCCAATGTTGTATTCCCCCATCATATTGATTTGGAATTCGCCTTTGCGCTCTTCCAGTTCAGTTATACCAACCACATCGGAGAAAATTTTGTTGTTGGCAATGTGGTGACCGGCTGATTGAGAAACCCCTCGATAACCTTCGCAACTGAATCCAAAAATATTGATCCCCAATTCGGCCTTCATTTCGCGGCAAACAGCATGAATATCGTCACCGATAAGTCCAATAGGGCAGGTAGAAAAAACACTAATTGAGAATGGATGAAACAATTCATATGCTTCCCGAATGGCTTTGCGCAGTTTTTGCTCGCCCCCAAATACAATGTTTGAATCTTGCATATCGGTTGAAAAACAATAGGGTATGTAGTTTGGTGAATCGTCGGTTGGCGGTTGCGTTTGATTCCGCCTTGTCAACCACGCATAGAAACTGCAGCCGATTGGTCCATGAACGATATTAACGATATCTCTGGTAGGCCCCAAAATTACACCTTTACAACCGGCATAAGTACAACCGCGTTGGGTAATGATACCAGGAACAGTACGAACATTGGCCTGGATTTCAGGAATGGAGTCAGGATCATTTAGGATCATCGACTTCTCCCTTTTTTTGGCAATCTTCCTTGGATACTTTTTCAGAATTTCTGCTTTCAATTCTGAAGGATCGGGAAGGTTTGTTTTATCTAATTTTATTTTTTCCATTTTAATTCTTATTAGATGAATTAAATTGGGCTAAAGCCCAAACTGTGATCCGTTGGTTAAAACCAACGACAATTCATATATAACAACTCTGTTTTAATAAGTTATTAGTCGAGTGTGGTATCGCCAGACTCACCTGTTCGTACACGGATGACATCGTATTCGGGTAAGACGAAAATTTTTCCATCGCCATGAGCCCCGGTATGATTTGCATCGATTATGGTTTGAACCACCAATTTTGCTTTGGCGGCAGGCACTGTAACCATAATCATGGTTTGAGGCCGTAAGCGTGGTTCGCCACCGATCAGAGCTAAGGCTTCAGGTTCATTATTTTTAATTCCTTCCATCACTTGTGCATCCCAGTATCCTCGTCCACGACCATGACAGTGTCCATAGGCAGTCATTGAAGATATTCCTGCCTGGGAAAGTGCCTTTTTAGTTACGATTACCTTATTGATGCGGATAAATGCCATTATTGTTTTCATTTCTTTTAAGATTTGAGATTAATAGATATGAGCCGTCATTGCGAGCTTGCGAAGCAATTTTTTCAAACAGATTCCTTCTTCCGATTGCATCGGAATTGAAATGACGTCAACTTTTTACAATTCGGCAATTCCTTTACTAATGGTATAGGCTTCGTCAACCGGAGCGATAAAAATTTTACCATCTCCAAAAGCACCTTTGGGTTCGGTACGCGCAGACTCGATGATCGTTTTTACACAGAAATCTTTGTCTTCGTCTTTTACCACCATCAACAGCATTTCTTTAGGAAGTTCGTCGTAAACAATATCACCGATTTTAATCCCGCGTTGTTTACCGCGTCCAACGACGGATATTTTAGTTACAGCTGCATATCCGGATTCGAAAAGTGCTTTCATTACTTTATCTGATTTCTCAGGACGTATAATTGCTCTGATTAATAACATATTATTTATAGATTTGAGATTATTAGATTTGAGATATGAGACCTATTTCTTTGCTAATAATCTTGGTTAATTGATAATTACTTTTTCAATATTCTATTTTATTAAAATCCACCTTTAGTGCGAGTCAGTTCCATTTATTAATCTCAATACTCACATCTAACAGTCTAACGATCTAATTCTTTAGTTGGCAATTCCAAAATCGATTAGTAATTTTTCTAAAGCTTCCATTTCCAGTGGAGTTGGCACAACGAACATTTTGTTTTCGTCGATTGCTTTTGCCAGGGCGCGATACTCATTCGCCTGTGGATGCTCCGGAGCATGTTCGATTACCGTTTTACGGTGAATTTCGGCTTGTTGAACCATGTTTTCGCGAGGAACAAAGTGAATCATTTGCGTACCCAATTGGCGAGCCAGTTCTTCAATCATTTCTCTTTCGTTATCCACTTTACGCGAGTTGCAGATCAATCCACCTAAACGAACAGAACCGTTTTGGGCATATTTCTGAACCCCTTTACAAATGTTATTAGCTGCATACATGGCCATCATTTCACCTGATACAACAATGTAAATCTCTTCGGCTTTTCCATCACGGATAGGCATGGCGAAACCACCACAAACCACATCACCCAATACATCGTAGAAAGTGTAGTCTGTTTCGAATTTAGGATCCCAGGCACCCAACTGTTCTAAAAGGTTAATTGAAGTTATGATACCACGACCGGCACAGCCCACACCTGGTTCAGGACCACCTGATTCGACACAACGGGTGCCACCATAACCCAATTTGATGACATCATCGAGTTCAACATCCTCTCCTTCGAGACGAAGGGTGTCGAGCACCGTTTTTTGAGCTAAACCACCCAATAACAATCGGGTTGAGTCGGCCTTGGGATCGCATCCTACTACAATTACTTTTTTTCCCATTTCAACTAAACCTGCCACGGTGTTTTGTGTAGTGGTAGATTTACCAATTCCTCCTTTGCCGTAGATGGCAATTTTTCTAAATGTTGTCATAACTGATATTTTTAATGGTTTTAGAATTTTACTTGTTTACTTCCTGATGAGGGGCCAAACGAGGATCATGCCAAGAAGGTGTTGAAAAACATACAGGCATCTTAACACACTGAAATACTGCAAACAAAAATTAATTTAAGGATAGGATAAATAAAACCAAACGTATAAATCATACCATGAGGTAGGAATAAACAGGGGAAAGATCCATTTTGGTATATGAAAGGAAACACCCTGTATTTATGAATGTTAGCCTGACTTCACATTGATTTAACCTACATTATGGTAGGATGTTGGATTAAAACATGCCAAGCAAACCAGGTCACCCGAACTTGAAAAGCATAGCGAACAATTGTTCAATTCTAAAAACCTTGTCGATATATAAAAAGTGGTATTCAAGCCGAAAGAAACCATTGTCTTATTGATAGCGATTATCTATCTTACACTTTTATTTCAAACTGGTTGGAACTTACATTTAGCCTGAAATATTTACAAGGTAAAATCACGTGCGTGTTCATAAATTAAAACTGAATTTCAAATCACTGATCATTAATAAAACATTTACTCAGCATGAAAAAAACACTTTTCTTATTCGTCAGCATTGTAATTTCACTTACAATGATCGTTTCCTGTATTGAGGAAGTAACTACCAACTATGATGAAACCTTACTTTACGGGAAATGGCAATCCGGTTCCGTTAATTACAAATACATTTCGGATGGTACAGGTACAACCTGGGATACTGCCGATGATGTTGCAGAAGATGAAGCACAGGCTTTTACCTGGACACTGGTTAATGCAGAATTAACCCACATTTACGTGCTCGAAATTGGGGGGAATGTTCCAAAAGTGTATACCATTACTCAATTAACCGCAACGTCATTAATTTACGAAGATGATTTTGGAACCAGCTATACATTTACAAAAGTAAATTAGATCAGCCATCCAACTTTTTATTGAAGTTCCAATTATGAAGAAAGGGTTCAAAATTATTTCTGCGGTGCTGGCATCCCTGCTTGTTGTACTGATTATTGCTATCGGTATACTTGTATGGATGGTTTTTACACCCGAAAAATTAACGCCAATTGTACGTAAACAAGCCAATAAGTACCTGACTTGTCAAACTGAAATTGGGTCGGTTGAATTGACTTTCTTCAGTACCTATCCCAACTTCGGCTTAAAAATTAATCAACTTACTTTGATCAATGCGATGAAGGATGCACCAAACGACACCTTGGTACATTTGGAAGATATGACCGGAATCATCGACTTTGGAGCCTGGTGGAAACATGACGATATCAAAATAAAAGAAGTCCTGCTGAATTCAGGAATCATCACGATCTTTTATGATAGCCTTGGCCGTTCAAACCTCGACATTTTTCCACCAGACAGTTCGGCTGGTTCCGATTCCGAACCTTTTAATGCTGAATTTAATCACATTCGGTTTAAAGATGTCAACCTGTTGTATGCAGATCAAACTATGCCTATGACAGCAAACATTCAACACTTTACGGGCAGCATGAACGGGAAACTTCAATCCGATATTTTATACAGTCAATTAAAAATTGAAAAAAGTATCGTATCACTTAATTACGATGGAGAACAATACCTTCAAAACGTTAACACCGGCTTAGCTATAAATTTTGAATATTGGCTTTCGTATTTGAGAATGGAAATCAATGAAGCATCGGGAAAATTAAATGAATTACCAATCAATGTGAGCGGAAACTTATTTGAAGATACCTCAACGCAAGATTTGGTATTCAACCTGGCCTTCAAGTTGAGTTCATCCCCAATCGAAAAAATTGTACCTATGGTACCACCTTCGTATCAATCGTATTTCGAAGGGGTCTCCGTCACCGGCATGTTAGCCCTCGATGGAACCATGAAAGGAATAATGAACGAAACAAGCATGCCGCTTTTTAATCTGCAAATGGAAATGTCCAAAGGGAACTTGAACTACGATGGGATTCCGTTGGCATTTCACGATATCAAAGGAAATATTACGATGGTCACCGATGCTATGACCGATTCGCTTACTTTTATGAAAATCGACCACCTGGAAGCAAACACGGCTGGTTCTTCATTCAAATTAAGTGGCGAGGTAGATCATCTTTTTTCCGACATTTCATGCAAACTGAACACAGAAGCCAAGCTGACTCTTGACGAGTTTAACGTTATGGTGCCAGATGAAATGAAAATGACCGTAAAAGGAAAAGCCGAAGGACAAATCAAATCTACTTTTACCTTAACCCAGCTCGAAAAGATGCAATTCGACAAAATCAAAATATCAGGTGCCGTTTCACTAAGTCAATTTGATGCAAAATATGATACACTATGGGTAACAAGCGATAGGACGAACATGCAATTTGCGTTACCCAACACAAAATCACAAAGTGCAGAAACAGGTTTTATGACTGCAAACATTTCAGCCGACAACCTGAAAGCTGGCACCAGCAATGGTTATTCTGCTTACCTGGGGAAGTCAAACATCGCCTTCGAAACGTCAAATGTAATGGACTCAACACGCATTCCCAACTTGATTTGTTCGTTTAAAATAGATTCACTGGCTGGAAGTATGGATACGATATTGTTGGCCATTGCGAAACCGGATGGTAAACTATTATTATCACCCCGAGAAGGATATCCAGAACAGCCACAAATGCAAGTGACCTTTTCAAGCGGATCAATGCGTGCCCAAATGGGCAAAGATTTGGTGAGCACGAAACAGCTTCAACTCGACGCGAATGTGATCAATGACACTGCACAAAAAGATATTTTTCTGCAATGGTTAGTCAAAGGTTTTATCAACATGGACCAAGGGCATATTGCAATGTCGAGCCTTGCCTATCCACTTGAAATACCTTCGATTAAAATGGATTTCGACCCCGAAAATTTCAATATAAAAGAGAGCAATTTGATCATTGATAAAAGTGATTTTCAGCTTAGTGGAAATTTGCAGAATGTTCTTTCGTATTTCAGGGGCGATTCAATCCTTCGGGGAAATTTCAAGTTTACATCGAACAATACAGATGTCACACAACTGATGGCCTTGACCAGCGGAATTGGCGATGAAGCAGCAAAAAAGGACAGCACACTTGCCGACACCACTTCTACCGGCCCCTATATGGTACCCAAAGGCATGGACATTAGCCTGTCGACCAACATTAAAAAGGCATCATTTGGAACGGGAACAGCAAGCAATATTAAAGGTGACGTACTTATACACGATGGAATTCTGGTGCTCGACGAGCTTCGACTCACAACACCTGCCACCCGCATTCAAATGACTGTTCTGTACCGAACACCACGAAAAAACCACCTGTACCTTGGAATCGATTATCACATGCTCAATATTGAAATTGATGAACTGCTTAAAATGGTGCCTGAAATTGACAGTTTGATGCCCATGTTACGTTCATTCAGTGGCAAAGGGGAATTCCATATGGCTGCAGAAACCTATCTTGATTCGCTCTACAATTTAAAAACATCGACCTTACGCGGAGCAGCTTCAATTACGGGACAAGATTTGGTTCTTATGGATGGAGAAACCTTCAGTGAAATAGCCAAAACGCTAAATTTCAAGAAAAAGACCGAAAATAAAGTTGACTCACTTTCGGCCGAGTTCACTGTGTTTAAAAATGAAATTGATGTTTATCCTTTTCTGATTGTCATGGACAAGTACAAAGCAGTTGTTTCGGGCCGACACAATCTTGACATGAGTTTCGATTATCACATCTCGGTGGTTGATTCCCCCTTACCTATAAAACTGGGAATTGATGTGAAAGGAAAAATTGATGATCTTTCGTACCGACTGGCCAAATGCAGGTATGCTGATTATTACCGACCTGTTTCGCGCCAAACGGTTGCGAATAAACAACTGGAACTTCGAAAAATGATTCGACAATCGCTGATAGAAAAGGTGACAACAGACGAGAATTGAAAAGCTTTTGCTTATGACTTTTAGATATTAAAATGTTGTTTTGTCTAATTTGATATCTTCTGTTTTTGTCTAGCAACTTCTTTATTCGCTCACCTTAAGCTCAATTGAAGTCTCTTTCAACCATGGAGAACAAAACTTAATGCGAACGAGCCCTGCTTCTCCTGTTGCCTGAATATAAGCCAACAAACGACCTCGATAGGCGCGTTGCACATTATCGGTATAATCGCCCATGTCGGAATTGTTGCTGGCTTCAAGGCCAAGCAGTTCTGCGGGTCCTTCAATGGTGCAAGTAATTTCATTATCAGAGAGCATAACGTTTACTCCATTTTCATCAAGCACCTGAACGACCACATGTGCCAGTCCCTTGTCTTTTTTCAGTTCAGCAACATCTGCCGTAACAGCTAATGCCACCGGTCTGGTTGAAGTTTGTAAGGCATAAGTGCAGCTTGTTTCTCCACTATCGTTCATCCCAACAATTTCCAATCGTCCAGCCTCAAAAGGAATGTCCCAGAAAATCACACCGGAATTATCGTCGAGCGTCTTGATTTCGCCCATCTGTTTTCCATTCAACATAAGTTTTGATTGTGGAGCATTGGTGTACCCCACCACCCGAATCATTTCACTTTCATTGTAATTCCAAACCGGCCATGCGTCGGTTGATAGGTAATTTTTTCGTCTTGGAACCGGATAAGTACCAATGTATGTAACGGGTTTTGTGTCCCACAAGGCTTGACGAAAATGTCCACGAGGTTTCAAAAATCCACCAAAATCGAGGAATCCGGAATTAAAGCCACGTGATGGCCATGCATTCGATTCTCCCAAATAATCAATACCGGTCCAAAGGAATTGAGCAAAGATGTATTCATTATCGCGCACAACTTTCCACGATTCCATGCTGTGGCCATTTTCGCTTCCGTAAATCACCCGATTGGGATATTTGGCATGGTCGATGGCATAGCGGTCTTCAGTATAGTTATACCCACAAATATCTAAGGCATAAGGATATTCAGTCTCATTTGACATGACCACTCCGGC
Organism: Prolixibacteraceae bacterium; assembly: GCA_041821245.1. Lineage (GTDB taxonomy): Bacteria > Bacteroidota > Bacteroidia > Bacteroidales > Prolixibacteraceae > Roseimarinus. The sequence continues at coordinate 220,420 of JBGUEP010000004.1, read as the reverse complement.
AAGGGCAGCAGTTACCGGGCGCGAAGTATCGTTTTCGCGAACCACAGCAGTAAGGCGTTTGGCAATTCCGCCAAGACGTTCAGCATTTGGAGCATCGGGCTTATAACCACCATGCATGGGCTGATTAATTGTTGTGCCATCCAAAATCGGATGAGAATATGGATCGTTCGGATAATCCACTTCATTGCCAATGCTCCACATGATGATGGAAGCATGGTTTCGATCCCTTAAAACCATATCGGCTACATCGCGGCTGCTCCATTCTTCAAAAAAATCGAAGGAGCCCTCGTATCCGGGTGTTCCTTTATTCCAACCCTTAAGCCATTTACGTTTGGGGAATTCCCATTCGTCGAAAGCTTCATCCATAACAAGTAATCCAATTTCGTCACAGAGTTCATAAAAATCAGTAGACTGGGGATTATGACTAGTACGAATGGCATTGCATCCCATATTTTTTAAGGTCAGCAAACGGCGTTTCCAAACTTCCCTTGGCACGGCTGAACCCAATACGCCTGCATCGTGATGAAGGCATACTCCCTTAAGTTTTGTCCATTGATTATTGAGCGCAAATCCTTTGTCCGCATCAAAAGTGAGTGTGCGAATGCCAAGAGCCTGTTCATTCTGTTCGCTTAGTTTTCCATCTTGTTTGATGGTGGTGCGAAGAGTGTATAAGTTAGGGTGTTCCAAGGACCAGGTTTTCGGATTGGAAAGTGAAATCAACTGTTGGAAAACTCTTTTTGTTCCGGCACTAATGACTTGCGTTTTAGAAGTTGAAGCCAGTACTTTCCCGGTTTCCTGATCGATTATTTCATTGATTACCTCAACCTTGGCCGATTTTCCCTGTTCGTTCTTCATGGTCGTTTCGATCGAAACTTCAGCTTTTTTACCTGTGTTCGTATTGACCTTAAAATAAACACCCCACAAGTCGATGTGAGTCATAGGCGCATACACCAGGTAGGCATCACGGTATATACCCGAGCCACTATACCAGCGTGAATCCCGTTCTTTTGAGTGGTCAACTTTTACGGCAAGAACATTTTCTTTACCATACTGAAGGTATGGAGTAATGTCGAACATGAATGCGACGTATCCGTTGGGACGCTTGCCCACTGATGTACCGTTCAAAAAAATTTCGCTACGGTTATATACGCCTTCGAAATAAATAAAAACCTTTTGACCTTTTCTGTCATCAGGAACAATAAAGGATTTACGATACCATCCGATACCTCCGGGTAAATAACCGGTGCAACTTGCCCGGTCAGGGCTTAGTGTTCCTTCCACACTCCAGTCGTGGGGCAAATTGAGCTTACGCCATTTTGCATCGTCAAAGTTTGGTTTTTCGGCCTTTTCCACATCAGAAAGATGGAATTTCCAGTTTTTGTTGAACAACTGAGCTTCGCCAAATTGAGGTTGTGCCTGAACGCTGCTAACAATTAACAACAGTACAAATGCTGCAAGAATGGGATTCATCTTCATCTTTATTTCCCCTTATTGTTCGTTATTAAAAAATTTTCTCGATTTCGCTGTTCCATTATCGTAAATGATCTGTTCGATATAGATTCCTCTATTTAGTCCGGCGTTTCGTTTTACCTGCTTACCATCTAATTGGTAGTATTTTGTTGCTATAATTTTCCTTTTTTTTTTACGTTGTTTTTGATGACAGGAACTGCATCCGGAATACTGATCATCTGAACGGGGTCAATGCCATGGACTGTGGGTTGTACTTTTTTCACTGAGCCATCGGTATTAAATTCAAGTTTGTCAATACATACTTCACGGAAATATCCGGCGGAGTCACCTTGCATGGCAATTCCCTGTGGACGGGTGAAACGATGGTAAACCATGTACCACTCGTCGCGTCCCGGAATTTGAATCACCGAATTATGACCTGTCCCATAAATGCCTTGCGTAGGATCTTTTTGAAGAATCAGATTGTTCGATGGAATGGTAATCGGTCCAAGCGGTGAACTGGATGTTCCATAGCGTACACGATAATTTTCACTTCGCGTATCATCTTCAGACCAGAAGAAATAGTAGGTTCCATTGCGTTGAATCACATAAATGCCTTCGCGAAAAGTTCCATCTGTAGGTGTGATTTTCCGTTGAGTTGCCGCATTGATGGAAATCATATCGGCATTCAGCTCTGCGGCATACAAGGTGGTATTTCCCCAATAGAGGTAAGTTTTTCCAGTGATGGTATCGTTGTATACAGCGGGATCGATACTACTGGCCAGCTTTTTGCCTGAATCGACAAATGGACCGGTTGGATCATCAGCTGTAGCCACGCCCACGTTACCAGCAGCAACAAAATAGTAGAAATATTTATAAACACCGTTCACCTTCTTTTCACATATACCCGGAGCCCAGGCATTATGGGTTCCCCAGGTTACATCGGTATGCAGATTCAGGATGGTGCCTTCATCGGTCCAGTTCACCAAATCGTAGGATGAAAAAGTTTTAAAATAATAGCCTGCCCATCCCACAAAACCATCGCTGGTTGGATAGATGTAGAATTTTTTGTTTTTGTAAGAATACAGAATATCAGGATCGGCATAATAGCCTTCCAAAACCGGATTGTTATCCACCTGGACCGTCACGTTATACGTTTTAGATCCTAATCCATCGATCGAAGCGGTGTAGTTAACTACTCCCTTCGAAAAATCCTGTGGACCTACAGGGGTGACAGAACAACCGGCATAAGCCTCAAAATGAGGGTCAAAATTCGTAATATCGGTTCCATATCGAACGGGCAAATAAATACTTTTAGCCGTTTGATTAAAATTGACGTTGTTCTTTTTTATCGATGGCGAAGTGGATGAATGAATATAAATATCCGTAGCACTTCCCCATTTTTTCATTAACGCAGACGCTTCTATTGTCGTAATCGGAATGATGGTTCCGTGGCGTGGTGCAAAATTGAAGGAAACCTTTTCGTCAATTACCTTGAAGTTTTCAAGGTCGGTACTTTCAGTAAACTGATAGGCACCGCTGGTGTACATGTCGTACATCAATATCCAGGTATCCGTGTCGTAAAAACGAAACACGCAGCCACCTTCCACTGCATTGGGCGTTGATTGCAAATACCTGTCGTTCATTACATAATTGCCGGTAAGCTTTGATGAGATAGCTTTTTTAATACCGTTCCCATCGCCTTCTGTTTTGAAAAAAAGATAATATTGCCCATCCTTATAAACGATATCGCCATCAATGGTCGCTCCTCCGTTCGGATTTTGAAAAAGAATTTTTGGTTCGCTTTCCAATGCTGAGAAGTCGCTGTTGGCATAAGCATAATAAATAATATCAGGTTGTGAACCAATCTTCATCGACCAATAAATCATATATTTTCCAACTTCCTTATCGTAAATGGTTTGAGGTGCCCAAACCCGGAGTAATTGTTCGTAGCCTGCAAAGGTATTTTGAATGTTTACCACATGGTGTTGCCAGTCGATCAAATTGTCGGATTTCATCAGGACCATCGCACGGTTCGAACTCCAGCCATTCGCAGAAACCATGTCGGTAACCACCATATAGTATGATTTGTTGTCCTCGCCACGTAAAATGTGCGGATCACGAACTCCACCAGTTGAGCTGATTACACTTGATGCAATAATTGGCTGATTGTTGTTTAGTGCTTTGTAGGTATAACCGTCGTTGCTAATGGCAAAACGAATGGCTTCCTGACTTTGATAGTTTCCGGTAAAATACGCAAATAAATAGGCAGAAAAGCCTTCTTTCTCAGCCACAAAAATTTCAAACGAACGGGTTTCAGTTGCTGTTCCTTTTGAAATTGTTGCCGTCAAAATTACTTTTGTTTTTCCCGTTCCTTTTTCAGGAAGAAAGTTGAGATCACCGTTACCTGCAAGCAAGTCGGCCATACTGGAACTCCAACTAATGTTTGATCCTTCGAAACCCGATATTGGTAAAGTTAAACTGGAACGCAGGTTACTCAAATTTCCAGATAAGGACAGTGCTTCGGCATCGAAATTTACTGCTTCGGCATTGGATAATGCGGGAATAACAATTAGTTTAATTTCTTTCACAACAGTGATGCCCCCTTTAACTGCGCTTGCAGTGAGCGTCACTTCTTTTGAGGCAGAACCACTTGCCGGACGAACCACTACACCCGAGTTTGAAATTATTGATGGATCGGACGAACTCCATGTAATGATAATTCCATCTTCCGCCCTTGGAAGTGTGACATTTGAATTAATAATCTGTCCGTCCTTTAATTCAAATGTGCCCATGAATTCGTTAATTTGCGCCTGGTACCATGCCATGTTCATATCGGGCAAAGAAGCACCAAGTTGAACAATTTCATCATCGGTCAAAGCTATATCGTAAACACGGAATTCATCGATCAGGGTTTTTTGTAAATAGGCATCACCATTCAGCGCATACGACGATTTTCCGATAAAGTTGTACGCCGGAGTTCCCAACACTTTTGGTGCTAAGTCCACATCATGGGAAGTCACCACAATCTTTCCGTCAATAAATATTTTTACTGTTTTGGTGCTTGAATTATAAGTAACGGCCAGATGTTTCCATTGACCTTGTTCCATGGCTTTGCCTGTTTCGGCGCCTTGCTCGTCTTTCCAGTTGGTTTTACATATGGCATAGCGGGTGTTTTTAGCAGATAAAAACATGCAGCCATTCGCGTCAGTGGCAATTTTGTCAGAGTTTCCAAAGGAGAATATAAAATTTCCATTGTTGGTAATGATCGCATCCTGCGAAATGCAAATAAATGTGGAAATGGTAAAATTTTCAAGTTTGTTTAGCAACTGGCTTCCAAATGCAGCGCCCAAATCAAGGAAACCATCCTTCGATCCCAGATTCAACACTCCGTCAATTCCGCCAACATTCGATAGGATGGCCTCGTTTTTCAAGGTGGCCACAAAATTGTTCCCACTATTATCGGTAATTTTGGTGGAGGTTTTATCGTAATTATTGAAGGTGTACCACACTTTCAAGTTCGGATTGGTATTTTCCTGAGCTCTTGTCGAATGCCCGGCAATAAGGCAAAATACAAATAGTAAATATTTAAAAATTTGTTTCATTATTTCGTTTTAATAAGATCGTTTCAACTGATAAGCCATCTATCTTCTGATCAAAAACGAATCGATTCATATTCGAACAATCCATTAAGGATTCATAAAGTTTGTCGAATTGTTACATAGCGGCCATACACCAACAAAGTCAAACTTCTGATAATTTTACTTTTCGTAGGCAAATGTAAAGAAGGAAATTGCTCAGGTTTGTAACCAAATCAAATAATACTAGCATAAATATAACGAAGCAACAATTATTTTGCCTCAGCTATTGCAAATTAAGTTCAAAAGATGCAACTTTGCAATTCAAAGTACTTTTACATTTTCAATATGGAAACAAAGAACAAACCACTCGACGACATTATGGCCATCCGAAACATGATGGAACGATCGTCGAAATTTCTTTCCCTTAGCGGACTTTCAGGTGTATTTGCAGGAGTTTGTGCCATTGTGGGCGCAGCGCTGGCATACTTCGTTATATTGAAAGCCGGAAATATTAAATACAACGAATACATGCGAAGCTTAAGCGAAGTTTCGACTAATAAAATACGCCTGGAACTGATGGGACTGGCATTGCTTGTTCTGGCATTGGCCCTGGGTGGAGCCCTCTATTTTTCCATACGAAAAGCCCGTAAAAACAAACAAGATTTTTGGAATAAAACCTCAAAACAACTGCTTATACATTTGTTCATTCCGCTAATCACGGGAGGCCTATTCTCCCTGTTGCTTATCTGGCATAACAACATTGATTTGGTGGCATCAACAACCCTGATTTTTTATGGTCTGGCATTGGTGAATGCAGGTAAATTCACCTTTGGTGAAGTACATTACCTGGGTTTGAGTGAAATAGCACTGGGAATATTGGCAGGTATTTTTCTTCACTTTGGTATGGTATTTTGGATTCTTGGATTTGGGGTACTGCACATTGCATACGGATTGGTCATGTATAGGAAATATGAGCGATGAAAAATCCGATCATTAATTTAAATAAAGTTTTTGAAAGCCGAATCAGGCTTGGGATCATGTCGGCTCTGATGGTGAACGACAGCATCGATTTCAACAGCCTGAAAGAGTTGTTGGAGGTGACTGACGGAAATTTAGCCAGCCACCTGAAGGCATTGGAGCAAAATGAAATGCTCATGGTGTCGAAACAATTTGTAGGCCGCAAACCGAATACAAGCTATGCTGTCACCCAACTTGGCCGTGAGCAATTCAAACAACATCTCAGCGCACTTGAAGAGTTATTAAACATGCAATAATTTTTTTTGATTATCTACTTTGCATTACAGAGTACTTTTAAATAATAAAACTAACATCATGGAAACAAAACAAATTCAAAAATGGCTGAACAGCTACAGTGTGAAAATGGTCGTAGTATCGGCCCTGGCACTTTTTCTTCTCATTCCTACCCTATGGATCCAGGACATCATCCATGAAAGGATGAATCTAAAAAGGCAAGTGGAAGCGGAATTGGCCCAGCAATGGGGCGCCAGCCAGATAGTATCTGGCCCCGTATTGAATGTGCCGTTTACTCACAGGCAGCCCAACGATACCGACAAAGGGTATGTTGAATACAAAACGGTAGCCCACTTCCTGCCCGAAATGCTGGCAATTGACACAAAAATCATCCCTGAAATCCGTTACCGTGGGATCTACAAAATGCCGGTTTACGAAAGCCGTGTACAAATGAAGGGATCATTTATTGCACCCGATTTCAACAAACTCGATTTGGTTCCACAAGAAATCAAGTGGAATGAAGCCTACTTCACCATGGGCATTACCGATCTGCGAGGGATCAAAGATTCCCTTATCCTAAAAATTAATCAGATGAAAAACTACGTTGAACCGGGAGTTTCAGACAATGACCTGTTCCAATCGGGCATAACCATTAAGCTTGATTCGCTTAATTCCAGCCAACCCCTAGCATTTGAACTGGAATTTACGCTTAACGGATCGTCGAATTTTTCGGTTGAAGCCCTGGGTAAAACAACCGAAGTAAAGATGAATTCAACTTGGGCTGACCCAAGTTTTACAGGCTCATTCCTTCCTGCCAGTCGCGAGGTTGGCAAGGAGGGATTTTCTGCCAAATGGGTAGTTACCCACCTCAACCGCAACTTTCCACAACAGTGGATTGGTAAAAAACACGACATAAGCGATGCCCGACTTGGCGTTTCACTCATCATGCCTGTAGATCATTATCAGAAATCAACACGTTCAGTAAAATATGCGATACTCTTTATTGCTCTCAACTTCATTGTTTTCCTCTTCATCGAAATCAAAAACAAAAAACGCATCCATCCGTTTCAGTACGCTCTGGTGGCATTTGCTCTTCTACTGTTTTATACGCTGCTTACATCGATTGGTGAGCAAATCGGGTTCAACCCGGCATATGCCATTTCGGCACTAGCCGTAACTGCATTAATCTCATGGTACGCTTATTCCATTGTGCAAAGTGCAAAATCCATGGTATGGGTTACAATCCTTCAACTGGGGCTTTACACTTTCCTTTTCACCATTCTCCAATTGCAGGACTATGCATTGTTGATGGGAAGTATCGGACTGTTCATTATTCTTGGACTGATCATGAAAGCTTCGCAACAAGTAAAGTGGTACAACGAAAATGCTGAATAGCTTTTGAGTTTGCTGTTTTTCGTATGAGAGTTTGAAAAGACCATTGAAGACAATCTCAATTTTTATTGGGCTCAATTGGAAAATAGCCAAACAACGACTGCTAGAAAAAATGTCATCCCAAACTTGGACGGTTCCTGAGTGTGTCGATTGAAGGAAACTCGTGTACCTACGAATGACAGATTTTACGTAATTGGCTATAAGTATGCACAATATCAATTTTGTAGAATACGCCATTATCGTCCGAAACAAGATTCGTTCAATATTCCAATTTAAAACGCGGACGATATTAATTCTTACTATTCTAACCCAGGGCGACACTCTTCCGATATGCATCGGAATCGTTTGCCCTGGGCTAAAATCTTATGGCCCTTCAGGCCATCTCTCTGTCATCTCCACATTGTGCCCAATTTTATTGGGTTGGCTCTCGCGATGACACCACTTTTGTTTTACGATTACGCATAAAACAAGATAGTTAAAACAACACGCTATTGGCTTTAAAGCATAACAATGTGCGTCGGCAGCACATTTTTTATAAATCAACGAACCAAATATGAAACAACTTTTTGACATCATCTTTTCGATGATTGCCTTAATCATCTTTGCCTTACCCATGGCAATTATATCTTTAGTTCTCAAACTAAAGGAAAGGCATAAAATTTTCTTCAAACAAGACAGGGTTGGCAAAAACAAGGTAATTTTTAAGATCCTGAAATTTCAATCCATGGTCGGTAATGTCCCTACCCAAACAGGACGGTTATTGCGCAAAACAGGACTTGATGAGTTGCCCCAATTCATAAATGTGCTCCTTGGAGAAATGAGTATTGTTGGACCAAGAGCCTTGACAGAATTCGACATTGAGAGGTTACACTGGGATGACAAATTCCACGAAAGAAGATGGAACTCAAAACCTGGCATTACAGGTTTTGCACAGATCTACGGTGGTCAGCATAAAAAAACATCATGGTTCTGGGACAAATTCTACATCAACAAGAACAATGTCCTCATTGATTTTGGAATCGTAATGATTTCATTTTTAATGAACATCTTCGGTAAAACGATAATTAGAAAATTAGTATTCCGCAAAAACAGCTTAAAATAACATGAGAGTTAAAATGATATTACCTGCCCTCACCGAAGCAGAGCGTCCATTCTGGCGACCAATTAAATATTCATTGTTTCCGCCACTTGGTCTGGCGACTCTGGCAGCCTACCTTTCGCCCGGTGATGAAATAGATTTGTTTGAAAAACAGATCTGTTTTACACCGGAGGATGGAAAAAGTTTGAACCCATTTGGAATTTCCTGATCAAAACAAAAAACTTAAACAGCATGCTTCCACTGCTGGAATCGATATTAACCAAGGTGAAAACAAGAGAATAATAACAAATAACCGACTCATTGTTAAACTATTTGAGACATAATCAACATATTGTCCTGAAAAGCCAATAAAACGTAAGGTCTTAGCACTGGTATTGAATTAATCCCAACCTACTAATGATCGGATAAAACGCCTTGGTATAAACCATTACACTGTTGCATACTGAAGTTTTTATTTGCTAAAGCCAAGTTATTGCCTTTTATTTTTTGTATTTAACAAACAATATTGCCTTTGTTTTTTGTATTTTTGTTGAGACTATTGCCTTTGAATTATGTATTTAACAAGAAATATTGACTCTGAATTGCTTCAATGGAGCAAAAGTGAACATAGAAAACCATTGCTAGTTAGGGGTGCACGTCAGGTTGGGAAATCATCAACAATTAAGGAATTTGGGAAACAATTTGAATATTTTATTGAATTGAATTTTGAAGAATGGAAACAATTACATCAGCTATTTACTGGAAATCTTGATCCCCTCCGGCTTTGTGAAAATTTAGCTATCCTATTCAATACACCAATTATTCCAGGGAAAACGCTAGTATTCTTTGATGAAATACAAAGTTGCAAATCAGCATTATCATCCCTGCGTTTTTTTTATGAAAAAATGCCAGAACTACATGTTATTGCAGCAGGCTCCTTGCTCGAGTTTACACTATCAGAAATTCCTTCTTTCGGTGTAGGCAGGATCAGGTCTATTTTTCTTTATCCATTTTCTTTTGATGAATTTTTGATCGCAAACAATGAACATTTCTTGTTAGAAGCCAAACAAAAAGCGAATTGTTCAAATCCCCTTCATGAGTCAATCCACGACAAATTAGTTTTAATGCTGAAACGATTCCTAATATTGGGTGGAATGCCAGAGGTTATCTGCAATTATATTGAGAACAATAATTTGTTAGAATGCCAAAGGATACTGGACGATTTGCGGATTTCCCTAAAAACTGATTTTGCCAAATATAGATTGAAAGTTCCGGTTTCGCGACTAACTGAGGTTTTTGATTCAGTAGCCAATCAAACCGGTGGCAAGTTTGTCTATTCGAAGTCAGCCGCTGAAAGCAATCACAAACAAATAAAAGCGGCATTGAATTTATTGATTTTAGCCGGATTAGTTGTACCTATAACGCATAGTTCAGCAAATGGAATTCCAATAGGAGCCCAGTCAAATGAAAAAAAACGTAAGATGATTTTGTTTGACACAGGCATTTTCCAGAGGACGCAAGAATTAAACATAGCAGAATTATTAATGGAATCTAAATTTGAAACCATCAACAAAGGTTCAATTGCCGAACAATTTATTGGTCTTGAATTGATCAAATCGTCAAATTGCTATCAACCAAATAGTTTATTCTATTGGCAACGTGAAGCATTAAACAGCAATGCTGAAGTAGATTTTCTGATACAAAAACAAAACGAAATTATACCGATAGAAGTAAAGGCCGGAACTAAGGGAACAATGCAAAGTATGTTCCTGTTTCTTAAGGAAAAGGACAGGTCGTACGGAGTCCGATTCTCGTTAGAAAACTTTTCGGAATACGATAAGGTTAAAGTATATCCATTGTACGCCGTTTCAAATTTTCTAAATCAGAAACCATAACTCTATCCTAATCGACTTAATATAGGATTAAACGCCTTGGTATAAACCATTACACTATCACCAAGTTTTAGATTTTCGAGATCACTATCAAAGGCAATCACTTTGATGATTTGATTGTTGCCCGAAATTACCGTTACAATATTGATGGGCTCCTGTTTTTCAATCCGGGCAATTTGTCCTGTAATTTGAACTTTTCCGCTAATGGAGCTGTCGGAAAAAACGGTTTCGGGAGTACCTGTTTTTAAAATCTGACCATTTTCAATGCTAATTACCTGTGAGGCCAATCGAAAAACTTCGTTCAAATCGTGGCTCACCATTATGGTTGTGGCTCCCAGTAGTTCGTGTGCCTGATGAATTTCATCCTGAAGTAAAACGCGCATTTCAGCATCAAGCGCCGAAAGCGGTTCGTCGAGCAATAACAATTGTGGTTTCCGGGCTAAAGCCCGGGCCAGTGCCACGCGCTGCTTTTGTCCGCCCGACAGTTTTCCCGGCTTACGTTTGCGCAATTCATTCAAGCCAAAAATCGAAATCAGTTCCGAAGCGGCTTTGACATTCTTGACCGTTTGAGCAAAATAGACATTTTGCTCAACAGTCATATTGGGGAACAAGGCATAATCCTGAAACATAAAACCAATGTTGCGCTGTTGAGGTGCCAGGTTGATCTTCTTTTCAGCATCGAACCAAACCGTGTTGCCAAACATTACCACACCTTTATCTGGGTTTATTAAACCTGAAAGTATGCGCAGCAATGTTGTTTTCCCAGCTCCCGATGAGCCGAAAAGTGCCACCAGTTCGCCGGAAAAAATGTCGGTTTGAATCTTCAAATTCATGGGACCATTGGCTGTGTGCATCAGCTTTTCGATGTTGATGTGAATCAGATCATTTTCCATGTTTCCTGTTTTTTGTTGACGCTGTAAATTGTGGTTAGCAACACCAGTGAAATGATGAAAAGAATGAATGCATATTGGTGAGCGGTAGCAAAATTGAGCGACTGCACTTCATCGTAAATGGCAATAGATGCCACACGGGTTTCGCCAGGCATGTTTCCACCTACCATCAGCACAACGCCAAACTCACCAATGGTATGGGCGAAAGTTAGCGCCACAGCAGTAATTACTGAGGTTTTAATGTTGGGAAGCAACACCCGGAAGAAGGTGGTCAACTTCGATTTCCCCAAAGTGTAGGAAGCTTCTCGTAAACTGTCGGGCAACGATCGTAATCCGTTTTGAAGAGGCTGCACCATAAATGGCAAACTGAAAATTACAGAAGCGATTAAAACCCCTTCGAATGAAAAAGCCAGACGCACATCAAACACCCGTTCCATAAATGCACCAAAAGTACCACGTGGACTGTACAACACCAACATATAATAACCAATAACCGACGGAGGCAATACCATGGGCATACTCACCAGCGCCTCGACAACAGGCTTGAATTTAAACCTGGAATAGGCCAACCAGCGCGCAACGGGTAATCCAACAACCAACAAAATGGCTGTTGTTGAAAGAGCCAACTTAAAGGTGAGTAACAGGGTTTGTAAGAATTCTGTATTCATAATATAGTCATTAAACCCCTAAATCCCTTTCGACAAGCTCAAGGAGCACCTAAAGGGGACTTTGCAGGGTACATGTTTGTTATATGCTACTTCTTTTTCTTGAGAGAAACTTCGTTGGCTTTGACCAATGCTTCTACTTCGTCGCCAATTTTTAGTTGCAAGGCATGAACCGAACGTGTGGTGATGGCCGAAACCACTATGTATTGCCCGTACTTCAAAGTAATCATGCTTAAAAGTTCTCCTTTATCTATTTTTAAAATTTGGCATTTCATCCGGTTTCGTGTACTAATTTTTCCCTGTAAATCTTTTGCCAGTGAAACTTCTGTTTCTTTGAAAACCAGATCAACACCCTTGCCCACGCCTAACCATTCAGGACGTTCAGCCGATTCAATTATTAATGCCGAAAAGCCTTGATCCTCCACTTCAGCATCGACCAACAAGATGGTGCCGGATTGCTGAATAGTTGTGATTTTAGCTGGTAGTTTGTTCATTTTCTTAAGTTTTTTAGTGCCTGAGCTCCTGAGTACATGAGTACCTGAGTTCAATTTCACTAAGGAACTCAGGTACTAAATTACTCAGGAACTTTTTTATGGTACGATATATCCGAAATTTTCGAAGATGGATTTGCATGCCGGGCTCAACACATAGCTCATGAATTTGGCTGCTTCAGGATTAGATTTTCGTGTTTTCACCAACACCATCGCCTGATTAATGGGTTTGTAGGATTTAGAATCGAGTTCGTAAACAGCGCCTTTCATCTCGGGGCATAATGTGAGCGACATGGCTAAAAACCCCACCTCGGCATTACCGGTTTGGGCAAATTGTGCCGCTTGCGAAATGTTGTCGGCATACACAAGTTTATCTTTCACTTTTTCATACAAACCGGCTTTTTTCAAAATTCCCAATGCACGATCGCCATAAGGAGCAAGCTCAGGCTTTGCCACCGCAATCCGCTTGACTTGCACTTCGGTAACGATTTCGATTCCTTTCGACACATCGATGGTAGCGCTCCAAAGCACCAGTTTCCCTTGTGCATAGGTTTTGATTTCGCCCCAGGCAGCACCTTGATCTTTTAGTTTCACTGGAAATTTGTCGTCAGCAGCCATATACACATCAAAGCTGGCACCGTTCAGTATTTGTTGCAGTAATGTTCCCGATGATCCAAAATTCACTTCGATTTTCGTTCCCGGATTGGACTCTTCATAACTTGTTTTAATCTTTTCGAACACAAAACGAAGATTGGCCGCTGCAGCCACTTTCACGGTTTGTGCAGATACCCCAATGCTTATGAGGACAAGCAATATCGACAATATTCGTTTCATATTTTATATCTTTTTAAAGTTTTCTATTTCTAATTTTTGTTCTGTTTCGTCCGAAGAAAAAGCAGTATTTCAAACTTCATTCAACCACGGACGGCCTACTTTGTGCATTCTTCGTCCCCGGATTAAAATCCGGGGCTATTCATATTTCACCCTTTTGGTTTTGCATTTTCATTCTCAATTCTACATTTTCAATTGGTTACAGCCGGTGTTTTGTAAAACTGAGGTTTTATGGTGAACATCACATAGGCAAACTGTGGAAATTTGGTATCAACAGTTGTTGTTTTAAATTTCAGCAAATTGGTATGATCGTTGGCAAAGTATCCGCACCAAGCAAACTGAATGGATGTCATTGGTGAAACCTTATAATTAAAAACTACATCCAATTCTGAGCCAATACTGCCCTTCACTTCTGTTGAAGCCATTGTCATGGCCTTATCAAGACTGAACCCGTACCAGGTAATATCGGAGCTAAATCGTTTGGAGAACTTAATGTTTGGTCCGAAAGCATATTTCACCAAACCTCCCTTGGGCAAAGAAGACCAGTATTCCATATATCCATAAAATGAATGGTTTACTCCATAAGGTAATTTATTGAATGTATTGGTTTTGCTTGCTTCGATGTTACTTTCGGAACCCGACAAATAATCCACTCCTGCGGTAAGTCCAATTTTAGGAGTAAGGCTACAGCTTGCTTTCAATGCCAGCAAAAATGCAGTCAAATCGACCGTTGCCGCACTTTTACCTGTTTGATAATAGCCTGTGAAAAATGCAGTAAAAGGAAGCTTTTCTTTTTTCAACTTTAATGTTCCACCTAAAGTGTAGCGATGATATAAATCCAGGTTGGTTAGACTGGTTTCCGCTCCCTCATCCACACCAAGCACACTTAGTGTTAAACCCGGCATCAGGTTTTTGCTTAGGTGCAAAAAAGCCAACTGTTTGTAGGTTTTGCTTACACCATAGTAACTTGAATCAGCATTCAGTACTTTCTCGTTATTGTAAGCAAAACCCAATTCAGCATCAGCCAAGTTGGAACTATACACGAATTGCATCAAATCATGCGCATTGCCGGTGTTGCTCCATGTCGAAAGGCTAAACAACCGACCATCTTCAAACTGAACTCCCTGACGACCCATTTTAAAACTAGCACCGGGAAAAATCAATAATTCTGTCCAGGCTTCGTAAATTCCAACACTTCCGGTTGTGGCTGATGAAGGCTGCTTGGTGGTAGTTTCTCCAAACACGCGGGCATCCTGTAAAGTAATTTTGGCATTTAAAGTTCCACCCGAGTATGACAGATTTAAGCGGGTACGTTGTAAGCTTGTAAAACCAGCCTTCAGCGAGTGATCCAAGGGTTGATTAAATCCTTGCCTGAATTCCGTTCTCGGACGCAACTCTGCACCAATATCAACCTGTCCAATACTCTGGAAATTCAGTATCAACATTAAATTGAAGATGATTATGGTATAAACATTCTTCATTGATTGTACTGTTAAATTGTTAAACATTTATTAAATACTATCCAGGATTTGTTCCCATTTGCAGCTATTCCAGCCTGGATTTTCAACTATTAAACCGTTCATCGGCTTTTATTTTGGTGATATCAATCCCCTTTTGCTGATCGAGCCAGCCAGAAACAGCATCAGGCCGGTTATCGTATTTCACAAAAAAAGGTTTGATATCGATTAGGGGCGTTCCATTGAGCATATCCGCTCCTTCAAAATAAATTAGATTCTCTTCTACCCTTTTCAACTTCACAATCGAAATTCCAATAGGATTGGGTCGAACAGGAGAACGCGTTGCAAAAATTCCATGCGGCTGCTTATCCATAAATGGCACCACACTTAACTTGTGACCCTTTACCTGATGAAAATGGTAAAGCAATATGAGGTGCGAAAAACCTTCAACATCAATTAACCCGGGCAATAACTCGATATCTAGTTCAACAATACCTTCGGTTTCCTTTGCTCCATGGGGTTGAATGGGCATTCCATTCGTCGCCACAAAAGAGGTATGAATCATTCCAATGGACTTATACTTAATTTCTGTGTTCATCTTTTATAAATTATTTTCGTTATCAACTCTAATAGATAACGCCATTCAAAAAAAATCTAAAGATTGATTTCTACATTAATTTGATTAATGGTTTTTTGTATCGCAGCTCCAATCATCTGATATTCATTTAAAATTCGTTGTCCATACTGCGAAATTTCAGCACCTCCACCGTTTGCTCCCCCACGCTGCTTTATTACCATAGGTTCGGGAGCTGTGCGATTCATTTCATTAATCAGATTCCAGGCATGTTGATACGAAATGTTCAATGTTTTTGCCGCTGCATTTAAACTTCCACTTCGCTTAATTTCGTACAGCAAGGCCGTTTTTGCTGGATTCAGAAAAACTGTCCCATCACGTTTAATGGATATATTGGCTTCAACTTCAATCATAGTTTAGTCATTGGTCATTAGAAATTAGTCATTAAATAAATAGTGAATACCGATCGATAGTCGTTTACTAATTGACTGATGACTATTGACTTTTTCCTTATTCATCAATGACAGCCACAGCCGCATGAATCACTTTCCTTTTTGCAATCGCAGGGAGTTCCAATGATTACTTCGGTGGATTTAATAATGGCAAACGCTTCGTCGCCTGCTTTCAAATCTAAATCAGCAATGGCATCTTTCGAAATAATGGCCGAAATGATGTTTCCGTTGCCCAAATCGAGTACCACTTTTGAAGTAATTAAACCTTCGTCTACTTTAATAATTTTCCCCTTTAACTGGTTTCTTGCGCTTAATTTCATGTTGCTTAATTTTATGTTCTACAAGCGACAAACAAGCACTGTACCACAAAAACTAAAACACTGTAAACCTGCAACTCCAAAATAAATAAGGACGAAACATCCTACATTTTGGTAGGAATAAAAGGGCATAGCGCACCATTTCGTAAGATGAAGAAATGCGTGAAATTTAAGCCTTAATAAACACTATCAAAACCACCCATCAAAAATTCAAACTGATCCCCTCAAGGGCCCATCGTAAACAAATTGTTTCCATTTTCCTATTTATTGCATCACTATGACACTTTTATGTAATTTATTTTGAAATTTGTCTGAATAAAATAAAAAATAATGTCAATCCAAAAAGCAAGCAATTTTATCACGGCTTATAAAAAGGACAGTCAACTAAGAAGGTATTTGGTTGGATTAGATTCGCCAAGAAAAGTTCGGGAATTTTTAGCCGAAATTGATATGGACTTTTACGACGAAGAGTTAGAAGAAGCCTACAATCTACTGGTAATGAAATGTGCCGATGAAGGTGATCACAACGTGCTTTCGCAGGTTAAACTGAGTTATATTGAATTAATTACTGAAAGATATTAGCATGAGTAAAGCCACACGTTTAGTGCCAATGGGCAAACTATTGAACCTGATTGAAACGGCAGGTTACAAAATGGAATACCACTACGATGACTTAGTATTTATTGACAATACTTCTATCCTATTTCGTTTTAACCTGATTGACTTCGAAACGGTATACCTTCACTTTAATATGGAATGTGCTACTACAGCACGTGAGAAACTCATTCCATTTTTAATGAACATTGCCAACGATGAAAAGTTAAAGCTTGAACGGGCCAACAACTTCTCGCTGAGTCAAAAAGAAGGAACAGAAGAAATAGAAATCAAATTTGAATAAACACTGATAATAAGAATGTAAAATTCGCAATTTTTGGGTAGTTCCAATAAGTATGAATTGGCTTGAATTGCAATAAATCAGAATACGATGCGAAACATGAATATCAAATCTCAACTAAAAGAAATTACACCGAAAGAAGATCTTACCTACTATATGGTTTTAGATGTATTGTTGTACTCAAATACCGAAACCAATCGTCAATTTAATGAAGATTTTTTGTTTCCAATTCTATTGGATGAGCACAATTTCGGAGCTTGGTATTCCTGCAATTAAAACGCCCATTCTAAACCTTGAATCGAACAGGATCCAGCCGGTACTTTTTCACCCTGATTCCCAAAATACGTTCAGTCACATTCAGGTTTTTAGCAGCCTGCGAAATGTTTCCCTTAGTTGTGGTTAAGGCTTCCATAATTAATTGACATTCGATCTTTTCAAGGGAAGCATTTAGCCCACCCTTAGAAATGGTTTGTGACGAATCGGCCGTTTGAAGTGTTGGCGGCAAATTGTAACTATGAATCACTTCGTCGGGAGTTAAAATGCATGCCCGCTCAATAACATTTTCCAGCTCCCGCACATTTCCCGGCCATGAATAGACCATGAGCATTTCGATAGCGGAGGTGGTGATGCGCTTCACATCGGTTCCATTCTGTTTGTTGAATTTATCGATAAAATGATCGACCAGCGAAGGAATATCATTTCTCCGTTCACGCAAGGATGGAAGATACAGCGGGAAAACATTGATGCGATAAAACAGATCCTCCCTGAATTTTCCTTCGGCAATTAGCTTTTCAAGGTCACGATTGGTAGCTGCAATAATCCGAACATCTACCGGGATGGTTTTGCTACTGCCTACGCGTTCAATTTGCCTTTCTTGAATTACCCTTAACAGTTTCACCTGAGTTGGTAAGGGAATGTCTCCTATTTCATCGAGAAAAATTGTACCACCGTCAGCCGATTCGAAACGACCTTTGCGCAACGCATCGGCTCCCGTAAATGCTCCTTTTTCGTGCCCAAACAATTCACTTTCGATGAGTGATTCGGTCAAAGCGGAACAGTTTACTTTAATGATCGCTTTATCTTTACGCAGGCTGGAATAATGTATGGCATCAGCAATTAGTTCTTTCCCTACTCCACTTTCCCCACGAATCATAACGGTTGAATTGGTTTTTGATACCATTTCAATGAGCTTATAAACGTCATTCATTTTTCCCGAGTTGCCGACAATACTTTTGGGTTTGTACCAATTCCCAAGTGAATGCCTAAGTTCTTCGTTGGTTTGTTTCAATTTCGAGATTTCCTCACTTTGATCTTGCCTGGCTTTTACGGCCTGAATGATCATTGAACCAATAATGGAAAGCAAACGAACATCGTCGTCGTAATTGTACTTCTCATTGTAGAGACGCGTAATACTCAGTGTTCCCACGACATTCATTTCGTCGAAAACAGGAACACAGATAAAGCTGGACTCTTCGCCATCTATCGCAAAATTTTTCTGGGTACGGTTTAAAAATAACTTCGATTTGGAAATTTCACGAATAATCACCGGCCGTTTGTATTCAACCACCCGCCCAATAATTCCTTCACCTACTGCGTAGGTACCACGGGCAATTTGCGAATCACTTAAACCCGATGCTACTTCAATGTTTATTTTATTCTTATCCCGATTTAAAACGCTAAGAAAGCTGCTTTTCGCCCCTAAATACTGACAGGTCATTTCCAGTACCGATCTTAGAAGCAAATTAATTTCACCTCCTTTAATCAATCGACTGCTAATATCAAATAGTAATGAAAACTCTCTATTTCCATAACACTTTTCACTCTCCCTCGTACATTTGAACTCCATGTGCTACGTTTTTGCTAATTTCTACAACACAACAAAATTAACAAATACCATTTGGCTGTTCTTTTAAAAGCATAACAGCTGCCCATAATTAATGTAAACTTGACGTATCAAAAACCGACTTTCAGTAACAGATTAGCATCAAATTTTTGGTGTATTATCCGTAAAATCTCTCCTAACCTTCATTCTTTATCATAAATAACATCAAACAAAAAAAGACCGTTCCCCAACTTCAAGAACAGTCTCCTTTATATGTTTTATTGAAAATTTAGTTGATTTTTCCTAATCGGGCCTTCACTTCCACCTTCGTTCTTGAAAAGAAAAAAGGCACAACAAATTTTTTGGCTTCATATTGAGGATAGATCACAACGTCGTATCCCGGATTTTCGTGCATCAGATTGTAAAGGGCATAGTTACTGACCCTGCCTTTGCCATAATCGCCCAAAACCGGAATGATTGCCGAAACCGCCCCAACAACCGGACTCGCAACAATGTTACCTGATATTGCAAGATCCTGCGATGCAGGCTGAAAACGATCAGAACTCAAATCGCCGGTTTTCCATCCAAATATACGACTCCAATCGATCATAAAAACCCTCACCGAAGTAGCTTCGGCAGTAACTTGCGGGGAATAATCAAAATCGGCTTTATAAAATTCGATGTGGTAATTGGGAGTTTTCATGGTGTGGCTGGTAACAGAGCAGGAGTTGGATAAACTAAAAATTGCCAGTCCAATTATAAAAGGTAAAAGTGAGCGTTTCATATTTTTTAGATTTGGTTAATGAAGGCTCTTTTTACAAGAATGATGCCAATGCCGTTGATTCAATTTTAAGAAAGATCCCTGCAATGAAAATCTACTATCAAATCACCTTTTCCCAAAAATGATAGGCGGGTTCCCCCTCCTCAAATCCCAGCTTTTTATAGAGCTTTTGTGCACCCGGATTATCGAAACGAACCTCAAGGGTAATTTTGCACAGCCCATTCTCCTGACAATATTCAGCTATTCTGTTTATCATAGCGATCCCAAGACCTTTGCGACGAAAAGAAGGATCAACAGCAAAATCATGTATATTAATTAATTGCTGAGCTTTAAATGTTGAGAAATTGATAAAACAATTGGCGAAACCGGCTAATTCATCGTTGCAATACGCCAGAAAAAAGACATAGTTCGATTGTTTCTTTAAGCCATCAATGTTCTTTTTAGCCAACTCATCACTCAAGGATTGCTCTCCTCCCATAGGATCGTGCATGTACACACTGAGCATTCGAAGCATATCGCTCGCATCGGATTCGTTCTGAATATTTCCAAGCTTAACTTGTATGTCCACCATCATTCTTTTATATTGAATTTCAGAAAATACAAAAACGTTTTTCTTACAATTTAAAAACCGCTACTAAATTAGTTAATGTTTTGGCTTGTTTCTCCAATGTGGCCGCATGTTCGGATAATTGTTCCGCCGAAATTGCATTTTGTTGAATAATGGTATTCAAATTTTGTAAGGTAACATTTACCTGTTCGGCCCCTAAGTTTTGTTCCTGACTCGACATACTAATTTCCTCAACCAGCTGCGCAGTGCTATTCGCCTGTACTACAATATCCTCAATTAAATGAATTGAATTTGCAGTATCCGCTACAGTTGCCTGTGATAAAGCGACAATTTCATCAGCCGCTTTTCTACTGTTTTCAGCCAGCTTCCGAACCTCTGCGGCCACAACAGCAAAACCACGTCCCTGATCTCCAGCCCTGGCCGCTTCCACCGCTGCATTAAGTGCTAAAATATTGGTCTGAAAGGCAATATCATTGATAATACCAATTTTTTCGGTGATATTCCGAATTGATTCGAAGGTATTTTTGCTGGAATTTCGCATGGAATTCATGTTCATTGCTGTACTTGATGAAATCTCCCGCGTTTGCAAAGCGTTGTTTGCATTACTTTGTATTTGTGCCGAAATCTCTTCCATAACGGAGGAAACTTCTTCGGCCGACGAAGCCTGTTCGTTGGCGCCTCCCGATAAAACTAAAGAACTTTCGTTCAATTGCTGACTTATTGTGGCGACTTTTTTTGCCGAATCCATAATCTCCTTTACAAGACCATTAATATTGCCCAAAAATTCATTAAACCAATACGACAATTCACCCACTTCATCCTTGGTTGTTATGGCCAGCTTTACCGACAAATCACCATTGCCATCTGCAAACTCGGCCATTTTATTTTTCAAGTGTTTAATCGGGTCTAAGATTTGTTTTCGAAAAATGAATAGATTCAAAAAAGTGATGCCACTAACGGCTAAAGTCATGTAAACTAGTTTTGAAACCAGAATTTGCATTAAATCACCTTCAACTGTATTGTGCAGGACACCAATTACACCAACAATATAGATAATTGATATGCCAATTGAGCTCAATAAAAATACAACGGTCATTTTATTTGACAGACTAAACGATCGATATTTTTTAGAGAATGGAACATTACTGGTATATAACTCCAGTTCTTTGATCATCTGAATAAAAAATGGAATGGCAAACAAAAAAACGACTGGAACCCCAATGAGTATGGCCACAATAAACTCTGTTTTATCAATAAACTCAAGTGGTAACAATACTGGAAAATCACCTAAGGTGGTGTAAATGGGAAGGATGAGAATAAACATCCAGGGAAGATTCCTTATACTTTTTTGAGCTTTTTCCAGATCGGCACTTTTTTCGTTTTCAACATACAATTTGATATTTGAAACTTGCTTCCGAACCACCAGAAAAATAATGGTGGCAACCACTAAAATGTACAAGGGAATATTTAGCCGAAACATAATGGCTAACATTTCCTCATAATTCCAAACTTTAAAATACCAAGCTGATAAAAGCCACGTTGTTGGTGGCACAAGGAAAGATCCTATAAACCAGGCTATGATTTTATTCTCCCTTTTCATTTTTCGCATTATTAAAAATTACCCGATATAAATATAAACTGAATCAACACAATATGCAATCCGAAACTTAAAACATACAAAGTCTAAATAAGACAAGTATTAAGAACAAAAATATTAAACTAAATTTGGGCTGTAACAGTTATAAAATATGCAGTTCAGATTCCATCGTTTATTCATCACTTTTTTGTGTGTTTTCCTTCACCTTTTCATTTCGGCCCAGTCGCCCAAAAGGGAATTCCGCGGCATTTGGATTGCCACAGTGAACAACCTTGACTGGCCATCGAAACCGGGTTTGTCGGTTGAAAAACAAAAGGATGAATTGATTTCCATATTGAATAAATTGCAAAACCTTCATTTTAATGCTGTTATTTTTCAGATCCGGCCTGCAGCCGATGCGTTTTATGCTTCACAAACTGAGCCCTGGTCGATGTGGTTGAGCGGAACACCGGGCAAAGCAACTGAAGGCAACTGGGATCCGCTGAAGTTTATTGTTGAAGAATGTCACAAACGTGGAATGGAATTACATGCCTGGATGAATCCTTTCCGCTTAAGTCAGAATATGGTCACAAGCTATTCAGAAAAAAGCATCGCCAAACGCCATCCCGAATGGGTACTTACCTATGGCAACAAACAATACCTCGACCCGGGCATCCCTGAAGTACGTCACTATTTAAATGTGGTTGTAGCCGAGGTGGTCAGAAAATACGATGTGGATGCCATACAATTTGACGACTACTTTTATCCTTATCCAATTGCCGGCCAAACCTTCCCCGACCAGCATTCCTTTGAAACGTATAATTTTGGATATCTGTCCAATGAACTGGAACGCTGGCGCCGCGATAACGTGGATGCCATCATCGAAAGCTTAAGCAAAACCATTAAACAGATAAAACCGAAGGTAAAATTCGGCATCAGTCCATTCGGAGTTTGGAAAAATTACGACGAAAACAAAGTTCCCGATGGTTCGGTCACCAATGCCGGAAACACCAACTACGATAACTTGTATGCCGATGTCATTAAATGGCAACAAATGGGCTGGATCGATTTTATGATACCGCAGTTGTATTGGGAGATCGGACATAAATCGGTCGATTTTATTACGTTGGCCAACTGGTGGAGCGATCGCTCTTTTGGACATCATGTATATGTGGGGCATGCCTTGTATAAATTGGTGGAAGGGCAATCACCTGCCTGGAAAAATCCGGAAGAACTCCCTGAACAGATCCTGATTACCCGCCGTATGAAAAACATGGAAGGAAGTGCCTATTTCAGAATGAAATTCCTTGACACCAATCCGCTTCGGTTTACCGATCGTTTATCGAAAGATATTTACAAGGATGTAGCACTGCTACCAACTATGGAGTGGCTGGACAACAAAGCGCCACAAAATCCAAAAAAGATAAAATGGAAAAAGAAAAAGGGTGAACTTCGTTTAATCGTAAAATTCGATAAAAAACATGTCAAATCGAACGATCATTTGGGATTTCTGGTCTATTGGTCAAAGTCAAAAGAAAAAGTTGAGCTCAGCACCATGGGAAATTTGATCACTTTTTGTTCTGAAGATGAAATTGACCTGGAAAATAAATTAAAATTCAGCAACGGAACCTACTACCTTTGGCTCACCACACTCGATAAGCAACACAACGAGAGTCAGGCAATTGGCCCCCTTAAAATAAAAGTAAAATAATGAATGTAACCTTATACCTACCGACCAAAACAAAAATTCGAAAAGTTGAATTCGAAACAGGTACCCCGGAATCGACAACTGCCCTGAAACAAATGAACATGTTGATATCGACCGAATATTTTCTTTTAAAAACCAAACCAGGCGAACTTCTGTTTGAAGATCAATCCATTTTGACTTGGCTGGATGAAGTGAAAAAGAGTACCGAAATTTACAGCTATTCCAACTACAATCAAGTTTCCAATGCACAGGCATCACCGGTACCAACCATTGACTATTCCGCAGGTAGTCTACGCGACGATTTCAATTTTGGCGCTCTGGTGCTCCTTAAAACTTCAGCTTTAACAGAATACCTGAAATGGGAAAGCCAAGAGTACAAATATGCCGGCTGGTATGCTTTGAGCTTGTTTGCCTCACGTCAAAAACAATTGCATCATTCCAACAAATTTAATTATAGCTATACTGAATTGGATGTCCGAAAATCGGGTGAAAAACAATTCGACTATGTTAACCCAAGGAACAGGGCAAGGCAGCTGGAAATGGAAAAAGCAGCCACCATTCATTTGGAAGCGATTGGAGCGAAAGTATCACCACCATTCAAACAAGTGGACTTCGATGAAACCAGTTTTCAATTTGAAGCATCGGTAATTATTCCCGTACTCAATCGTGAACTTACCATTACCGACGCCATTCAATCGGTGTTAAAACAGCAGACCAATTTTGCCTTCAACCTGATTATTGTGAACAACCACTCCACAGACGATACAACAAAAATTATAAATGAAATCAATGACGATCGTATCATTCATGTCATTCCCGAAGCCACAAACCTAGGCATTGGTGGATGTTGGAACGAAGCCGTCAATCATCCGAAATGCGGAAGGTTTGCTGTTCAGCTCGATAGTGACGATTTGTATTCTGATGAAAGTACGCTTCAAAGAATAGTCGATAAATTCCACAAAAAAAAATGCGCCATGGTCATTGGCAGCTATCAGATGGTCAATGTTAACCTGGAAGAAATTCCGCCGGGTATAATCGATCATCGCGAGTGGACCGACGACAATGGCCCAAACAATGCTTTACGCATTAACGGGATGGGCGCTCCACGTGCATTTTACACACCCATTATTAGGGAGATTGGATTTCCCAATGTGAGTTATGGCGAAGATTATGCCGTGGCACTCGCCATTAGCCGAAGCTATAAAATTGGTCGAATATACGAACCACTCTACCTTTGCCGCCGTTGGAATCAAAATACCGATGCCAACCTAAGCATCGAAAAAACAAATGCTCACAACAAGTATAAGGATTCGATCAGAACGGAAGAAATCGCCATCAGAAAAGAACTAAACAAATAGCTTTTCAGTAATTGTTTACATTTCTAATAATGTTTTTCCAAAATCCATAGTCGTTCGAAAAAATGTAATTTCTCCAATATAAAAAGAAATGCCTTGCAACAATTGGTGAATAAACCATGAAAAAAACCAACGCTGTACGCCTACTCGATCAACACAAAATCCCCTATTCATTGGTGGAATACAAGGTGGACGAAGCGGACTTAAGTGCTTCGACTGTTGCCGCTAAGTTGGGTCAAAACGTTGAACAGGTTTTTAAAACCCTGGTATTAAATGGCGATAAAACCGGAACATTCGTTTGTGTGATTCCGGGAAACACCGAAGTTGACCTAAAAAAAGCAGCGAAAATATCGGGCAATAAAAAAGCGGAACTGATTTTAATGAAAGAATTGTTGCCACTTACCGGCTACATTCGTGGAGGCTGCACCCCAATAGGCATGAAGAAACCTTACCCAAATTACATTGATGAAACTTGTTTGCTGTTCGATTTCATTTATATCAGCGCGGGACAGAGAGGCATGCAGATAAAACTATCTCCAAATGATCTGATTCCATTTGCAAAAATGACTGTTAGTGATTTGATTTAATTCCGCCAAATATAAATTACACATGCTGTAAAACATTTGCATGCTTTTCTTGTTCCTCAGCTAAACGATAAATTATGGCCATTAATATTCCAAAAACAGAAGAGCCTCGGGTTGTAATTCTGGGTGCCGGATTCGCCGGATTAAAGCTGGCTCGAAAACTATTGAACAAAGGATTTCAAATTGTTTTAATTGATCAACACAATTATCACCAGTTTCAACCGCTGTTTTACCAGGTTGCGACATCGGGATTGGAGCCAAGCGCGATATCGTTTCCACTCAGAAAAATATTTCAGAAAGAAAAAAATATTTACGTTCGTATTACAAAAGTGACTGAAATTCTCCACGAAGAGAAGAAAATAAAGACCTTGTTGGGTAAGGTGAAATACGACTATTTGGTGATCGCCACCGGTGCAACCACCAATTATTTTGGTGTAGATAGTTTTGAGCAGTACAGCATTCCAATGAAATCGACGGCTGAAGCAGTTTACCTTCGGAACACACTGCTATTGAACTTTGAAAAAGCGGTTACCATTGAAAATAAAGAAAGACTTCAACGAGTGCTCAATATTGCTGTAATTGGAGGAGGCCCTACCGGCGTTGAAATTTGTGGGGCTTTAGCCGAGATGAGAAAATACATCTTACCAAAGGATTACCCTCACATCAACTTCGATTTAATGAACATTACCTTAATTGAAGCGAATACACACCTCTTGCATGGCATGTCGGAAAAATCGGGCGCGAAGGCACATAAATACCTTGAAAAACTGGGCATCTCGATTCTTCTCGATCATCGGGTTACAGCTTATGACGGAAGGGTAATTACTCTTGAAAATGGCAAAAAAATTGAAACCGAAACCTTAATATGGGCAGCAGGAGTCAGAGGACAATTGCCTCAAGGTATTTCAACCGATGTAATGGCACGCGGTAACAGACTCATGGTAAATACGTTTAACCAGGTCAAGGGCTTTGACTCTATTTTTGCCATTGGCGACATTTCATTAATGAATACTAAAGAGTACCCCCAAGGTCACCCGCAGGTTGCACAGGTTGCCCTACAACAGGCCAATCAACTGGCAGAAAATCTACGGGCCATAAACATGGATAAGTCCCTGAATGAATTCGAATACAAGGACAGAGGATCAATGGCGACCATTGGCCGAAACCGGGCCGTAGTTGATCTTCCTCAATTTAGTTTCAGCGGATTTGTTGCATGGATGGTTTGGATGTTTGTACACCTGATGGCCATTGTAGGCGTTAAAAACCGGGTATTTATTTTCTTTAATTGGCTATGGAGTTATGTCACCTTCGACCAGTCACTACGTTTGATCCTTCGACCATCGTTAAAAGCAAAACAACGGGCAGAATAAAGCACATGGATTCCATCCTCAAAAAAAGTGGAATCTATTTTTATTGTACGCCCTTAAATTCAACAGCACTTGAATCGACTCTAAAAAACTGTTTGAACTGTTGGTACATTTCCTTTCGCATCTGGTCTAAATCAGGGAATGGCAACATTGTTCCAAACATTGGATGTTGTGCACTATCGAACATTCCAAATCCTAATTGCTCAAAAAAATGTTGATTTTGCTGAAGAAATTTTTTGTGTACATCGTTAAAATTGCCATTTGAAAAGAAGGATGAATCATTAAAAAACTGATCAAATCCATCATTGAAGAAAAATCCCAATTGATTCTCCAATGAATCGACGTTCATGAAGGAATAGGTGGAATCCGACGACCAGCTGCTGACAGAAGTCGAATCGTAGCGAATCAAATTTCCTTGCTCATCGTATTCCTTGTTCACTTTAATTTGAGAATCGGGTAATATATTGGCTGCATCCTTTTGGGCAAATGTCCAATTTGCAGTCAATAGTAAAACGAACAAATAGACTAAGCGTTTCATTTTTTTCTGGCTTTAAGGTGATAAATGATGTACTAATTTCAAGCCGAAAATTAATGAATAGTTGTGCTAAAAAGATTAAAAAAAACTTAAATAAACTTACTCATCCTCAGACCTTAAGATAAATTATATTTATTTAACGAAATACAGTCATCGTCGCACTATTTTTCGCTTCCCAAAATGTTTCGATCATCTTTCGCGTACAACCTGGCTCTGCAAAAATGGCTGGATCAATTATCAAATCTTCAGTTTGAATTTAAATGAAACAACACCATCCTAATCTCTCCATAGCCATAATCTTCACCCAATTTTGACCTCACCTCGGTAGTGGTCATCTTTGGATTGTCATAATAAATTTTAGAGATGGCAGCTATCCGATCA
This sequence comes from Prolixibacteraceae bacterium, assembly GCA_041821245.1. Taxonomy (GTDB): domain Bacteria; phylum Bacteroidota; class Bacteroidia; order Bacteroidales; family Prolixibacteraceae; genus Roseimarinus. The sequence goes on along the minus strand of JBGUEP010000004.1, from coordinate 192,528 downwards.
GGATCAACCAACTGTTCGATTGCGATTTCGCCCGTTTCGACATATTTTCCCAGGTGTGTTTCAATGGTAGACGTGGCCAAATTTCGTTCATTGGCAATTTCTTTAACCGACTTTCCTTCTTTGAATAATTTAAAACTTATTTCGGTGGTAGAAAGTGCAACCTTTTCTAATTCTTTCTGAGTTCCTAAGGGAACTTCTAAACCTTCCATCTGGCGAAAATCGATGATCATGGACAAAATATCCTGCCCGAATTTTTTCAGTTTCACGCCACCCATACCTTTCACAGCTTTTAATTCGATACGCGAAACCGGTAAGCTATTCGCAATTTCAAGTAGCTCCTTTTGACTTAATACGCGGGCGATGGGAATGTTCAATTCTTTCGCTTTTTCTTTCCGCCAGCGCTGAACTTCAGCATAAAATGCTGGATATTTTACGTCCATATATTCTGCACTAAACTTACTCCTTTTCACCTTTGTGGCCGACGAGTCGATTTGTGCTTTTGCTTTCACTTCCAAAAAATGCTTCAGATCAAATCCAGTGATCACTTCATTCATACAGGTTGTTTTCAGTTCTGCCTCACGCATGATCTTTTCCATCAATCCCGATATGGTTTTCCTGACGGCTTTATTATCGGTATCAAATGCAATTTTGCTTAATGGTTCATTTACAATAACATTAAACTGTTCCTGAAAATAGGCCCCTGCCTTTTTCACTCTGTCCTGAAAATGTGCATTACCTTCCAATTGTTCCATATTTGATGTTAAATAGGCCAATTGATTTTCAAATTTTTCCGCAACAGAAAGTATGTTGTTTTGCATAGGATTTAACATGGAGGATATTCGAGCATCTAAATTACCCGAAATCACTGTGCGGTTTTCAGCAAGTTGATTCAAGGTATACCTTAACTGGCGAAAAAGGTAGTTAAAATCGAAAAGTTCGTTGAGAAGTTGCAATTGAAAAATCTTTTGTGCCTGCAATAACTTTTGCCGATTGGGTTGATTGGCCTCAACATTTTTTGAGAAACCAATTACCGTAGAATCGTTTTTTACACTATAAGCTTCTATGGGAGTGCGCAATACCAGTCCTTCGAGTGTTTTACACCGGCTCAGTGCAACATATACCTGTCCATGTGCAAACGACTGTCGGGCATCGATGATTGCTTTTTCGAAGGTAAGGCCCTGACTTTTGTGTATGGTAATGGCCCAGGCCAGCTTTAGTGGAAATTGGGAAAACTTCCCAACCACGTTTTCTTCAATCTCTTTTGTTTCTTCGTTCAGACTAAATTTTGCGTTTTGCCACTCGGCACGTTCCACCATAATGGTTTGAGCGTCATCCGGGCATTTCACCTCAACAACTTCTTTATGAATGGCCAATACCTTGCCTATTTTACCATTGTAAAATAGCTTTTCGGGCGACGAATCGTTTTTCACAAACATGACCTGTGCGCCTACTTTCAACTCCAACTCAAAGTTGGTTGGATACATATAGTCAGGAAAATCGTCAATCACATTCGCCTTGAATCGATGCACTTTAGCAGCTAAAACCACTAATTTTTCGTGATTAATTTTTTGTGATTGATAGTTATGTGTGGTAAGGGTGATGTAACCCTCTTCCTCGTTAGCTTGAAAATCGGGAAGGTAGCGCTTGTTGAGCTGTTTTAAGGTTTCGGCATCCAGCTGATTTTCTCTGATCTGGTTTAACAAATGAATAAATACTTCATCGCTTTGCCGAAAAATATGCCGCAACTCAATGGGCACAAAACCTGCATTTTGCAAGCACCTGCTACTAAAAAAGAAAGCCGTTTCATAATAACCCTTCAGCAAGTTCCATTCCTCATCTTTTACAATTGGAGCCAGCTGTTGCAAATCGCCAATCATTAAAAGTTGTACTCCACCAAATGGTTTATTCCGATCTCTGTATCGGCGCAGCACCTCATCAATGGCATCGAGCAAATCGGCTCGCACCATGCTTATTTCATCAATCACCAACAGGTCAATGCTACGAATAATGTTAATTTTCTCCTTATTAAAGCGTTTCACCGCCGCCCCAAAATTCCCGGGTTCAATACCTCGATTTTGATTTGCGTCAAGAGGAATTTGTGGTCCAAATGAGATTTGAAAAAAGGAATGAATGGTTACCCCTCCGGCATTGATTGCTGCCACTCCGGTTGGTGCAACAACAATCATCCGCTTGGGTGATATTTTTTTTAGGTTTTTAAGGAAAGTGGTTTTACCTGTTCCGGCCTTACCTGTTAAGAAAATGTGCTGATTGGTATATTGAACAAAATCAGCAGCCAATTGCAACTGAGGGTTAGTTTGGAAATCCATGGTACATTATTTTTTCGATGTTCAAATTTACAAAAAAGAAGAGAATAATGCATGCTATTGACCCACTCCACGGCACTTCCTTTTAATCGGTAATTTTTGAAACGTGAATTCTGAAAATAAATCGATAAATTTCCGATGAATTAGCACCTGCATTGGTCAAATCACCACCAAATTAACCATGGGTCAAACCGGAATGGTTGGCGCCCTTATCCTCCTGATTCTTTCAGATAAAATTCAAAAACGCAAACCATTTATTGTGTGGTGTATGACGTTAATTATACCGGCAACTTTTTCCAAACGGCAATCAATAACAACACCCACCCGGCAATAAAACTTAGACCTCCTAGCGGAGTGATTGCTCCCAGCCATTTTATGCCTGTAATGGCCATCAGATACAAACTTCCTGAGAACAGAACAATTCCAAGCATTAAACAAATGGCCGACCAGGTAATCAATCCTGAAGAAATATTCAGCGACAATATCCCAACAAACAACAATCCCAGTGCATGGTAAAAATGGTATTCAACTCCGGTTTTGTACACTTGCAGCATTTCAGGTAATAGTTTTGCTTTAAGGGCATGAGCTCCAAAAGCCCCTATTATTACAGCAAGTGCAAGAAATCCGGAGCCGGCGATTAATATTGTTTTTGACATTTCTACTATTTTTTTATATGAGTTTGTTAAATCAATGCTTAAAGAACAATTGGAAGATAAAAATTCCCCTTCTTATGCAATAGTTTTCAAATATTTCCTCAAATTAATGGTGAAAAAAATATTGACCCAAAGGCTCCAACCCAGATATCAGATTTGCTAACAACAACTTAACTTTATCTATATGGAAACACCATAAATCATTTTCAAAGCTATTAATTCTAAATTAATTGTATTAAATTGACTGTGATCAAAAAAGGAGAAAGGATGCACATTCAAACATCAGATCAAGAAGCACTGCAACTAGGTATTGGTAAGTATTCCTGCAATTGGGGAACTCACATCTGTGGCTTATATGAAACCGAAAGAGAGAGAGATGAAATTATTTTTGGTTTTCTGAAAGAAGGCCTTCTAAATAATGATTTGCAAATGTATTGCCCTGTAGAACAAACGGAAGAAGAATTTCACCAGGGCTTCGCCAAATATTGCCCACAATGCGACGGGAAACATCATAACCGCGATCATTTTTCCATATCATCAGCTAAAGAGCTTTATTACCCTACCGGTAAATTTGATCCCTGGCACATGGATGAAGCCCTGAATGAATTCTATCAACAATCGCAAGGCAATGGAAAAAGGAATGTAAGGGCCACAGCCGAAATGGTCTGGGCACTGGAAGCAATACCCGGAATAGAATACTTGATGGCCTACGAAGCCCGCCTCAATTACTTTATACCCGGCAAACCGTGGATTAGCATCTGCATGTACAATGTGAATAAATTTGATGGTGCTACCATTATGAATGTTTTACGTACTCACCCCTATGCTATAAGCGGTGGAATAATTACCCAGAATCCTTATTTCATACATCCTGATAAATGGCTGGCAGACAATGCGCCACAATTTTTACAACCAAAAGTCTAAACTATGCAAACCATTGCATCAGAACTTTTATTACTGAATACAACTCTTTCACAATTAAAAAGTAAGGAAAGAATCCTTTCGATTTACATCGATAGTATTGCTCAGATATTTTCACAGCATAAATTCCAATGGATTGATCAAATTGATGGAATAGAAGTAAGTCATGTCCCTATTTGTACCCGGAACAATTCGTTTGGAAATATTACTTATCAACCTGCCTTTAGTAATCTGAATAATGAACTTGCTCTATTTCAAAATTCGAGTCAAATGTTGGCCATTATTCTTGAAAATCTTGAAAACGAAAGACTCCTAAACAGCCAACGAGACCATCTGCAGCAACTTGTTGACAAAAAAACACAATCAATTATAGAAAAACAAGACGATTTAAATGAAATCAACGAGGAGTATGCCACGCTCAATGATGAATTACTAAACACAAATCAATCGCTTCTGAAATTAAACAACGAACTCGTTAGTGAAATCACCGAACATGAAAAGACACTGTCAAAATTAAAACAGAGCGAAAATTACTTTAAAAATATTTTTAATCATGCAAGCGTTGGAAAATCAATTACCAAATTAGAGGGGGAATTGGAAGTTAACGATACATTTTGTGAAATACTGGGGTATTCCAATGAAGAATTATCCAAATTAAACTGGAAAGAAATCACCCATCCTGAAGACATTGAATACAACGAAAAAATTGTAGCTGATATTATTTCAGGCAAATATCACAAAGCAACCTGGGAAAAAAGGTACCTTCATAAAAATGGTCACATTGTGTGGGCAAAAATTAGCACAACTTTGCAAAGAGATTCCTCATTTTATCCTGAGTATTTTATTACCACAATAATTGATGTGACCGAACAAAAAGCATTAGAAGAGAAATTCAGGGAATCCAACCAATACCTAAAAAGCCTGTTCAAATATTCCAACTCTCCCATTCTGGCGTGGGACAATTGCTTTATTGCAACCCGTTTTAATCCCGCAATTGAAAAATTAAGTGGATATACCACCGACGAAATCATAGGCCAACATATCGATGTGCTCTTTTCGAAAGAAACCATTGCATCGAAACTTCCGTACTTGCAAAAAACACACGAAGGGGTGTCGTTAGAAGGAGTAGAAATTGAAATTAGAAGAAAGGATGGCACCACCAGAAATGTTGTTTGGAATTCCGCACCAATTTTTAATTCGGAAGGCAACACGATCATTTCCACAATTGCTCTGGGTAACGACATCACTGAGATGAAAGAAGCCATGAACAACATCATCGAAGGTGAAAAACGACTGGCGAGCATCATTGCAGGAACTCGGGCGGGAACCTGGGAATGGAATGTCCAAACAGGAGAAACCACCTTCAACGAAACCTGGGCTGAAATAATTGGATATACCATTGAAGAACTCTCCCCTGTATCGATCAACACCTGGACGAATCTTTCGCATCCCGATGATTTAAATCAAAGCACACAAAAGCTTGAAAAACATTTTAGTGGTCAACTCGATAATTATGAACATGAATCACGCATGCAGCACAAGGACGGCCATTGGATATGGGTGCTCGACAGGGGCAAGGTAACATCGTGGACTGAAGATGGAAAACCCTTGCTCATGTACGGTACACATCAGGACATTACCGAAAGAAAAGAAGCCGAAATTTCCTTGACCGACAGTGAACGATTTTTAAATCAATCACAAAAAATATCCTTAATAGGAAGTTATTCCCTCAACATTAAATCAGGCATATGGAAAAGCTCGACTATGTTGGATGAGATTTTTGGAATAAAATCATCTGATGATCATTCTATTGCGGGGTGGCTCAAATTAATCCATCCTGTTGATCGTGTCGCAATGAATAACCATTTAATGAATGATGTACTGGGCAGAAAAGAAAGATTCGATAAAGAATACCGAATTATATCAGTAAAGAACCGAAAAGAAAAATGGGTGCATGGGATTGGCGAACTGGAGTTGGATCAAAAAGGCAATTCGGTTAGGATGACTGGTACCATTCAGGATATTACAGAACGTAAAAACGTTCAAAATGCATTGATTGAAAGTAATGAACTGCTTTCCCATTTTGTTTTGCATTCACCAATATATGCCTTCATCAAAGAAGTTGCTCCAACTGAAAGCCGCGTGCTCAAAGCGAGTGAAAACTACATCGACATGGTTGGCATTCCAGGCTCACAAATGGTTGGAAAAACCATGCATGAAATGTTTCCTAATGAATTGGCTACAAAAATGACAGCCGATGACTGGCAAGTAGTTTCCAACGGCATCGCGCTGAAACTTGATGAAGAGCTCAATAGCCGCTACTATACTTCAATTAAGTTTCCGATTAAACTTGGAGATAAAAATCTATTGGCTGGTTATACCATCGACATAACAGATCGCAAAGAATCAGAACTTTTGATTCAACAAAAAAATGAAGAGTTGTTAAAAACCAACAAGGAATTAAAAAAGGCCATTGAAAAGGCAGAAGAAAGCGATCGCTTAAAATCATCATTCCTGGCCAATATGAGCCACGAAATAAGAACCCCCATGAATTCGATTATGGGCTTTGCCAGCCTTCTCCCCGATGAAGAATCACAAGAACTCCAAGCACAATATGCCAACATCATCGTTCAAAACTCAGAACAATTGGTGAGCCTTATCGATGGAATTGTGCTATATTCTAAACTTCAAAGCCGACTTTTTGTGTGCCAGCCTACTCTTTTTAGGACCAATAAATTGCTGGTAGACGTGGCTCAATCATTTAATCTTCCCGATTATCAAAAAGAAGTTAAACTAATAATTGATTCAAATTCACTCATAGATTTAACCATCAATAGTGATTATGACAAACTCAGGCAGGTATTTACCAATTTAGTTTCGAATGCATTTAAATATACAACAAAAGGTGAAATTAGTATCGGATGCTGTTATCATGCAAACAAGCCTGAATTTTTTGTTCGAGACACAGGAATTGGCATTCCGGAAAAAGAACTATCGCAAATTTTCGAACGATTTTACCGCGGAAGCAATGTCGATTTGTCGAGCCACAGCGGCACCGGATTAGGATTAAGTATTGTACAAGAACTAATCGAATTACTGGGAGGAAAAATTTGGGTAGAGAGTGAAATTGGCGTAGGTACAAAATTCAGTTTCACCCTTAATTCAATCCATTAAATAGCTCAAGGAACTTTTTCAGTACCACTTTTTTTACCGCTTCAATATCCTGTTCCATTCCCAATTCCTTTTGAAGCGAGGTAACTCCTTTGTCCACAAAACCGCAGGGATTAATGTGCTGAAAATAGGTTAAATCAGTATTGACATTAAATGCAAATCCATGCATGGTCACAAACCTCGAACTTTTTACACCAATGGCACAAATCTTACGGGTAGTTGCTTTGCCTACATCCAACCATACTCCGGTTGCCTTCTCATCACGACTACCTTCCAATCCAAATTCAGCCAGCGTATTGATAATGGCTTCTTCCATCATAAAAATGTATTTTCGAAGCCCAATTCCAAAATTCTCCAAATCGAAAATAGGATAACCCACAATTTGTCCGGGTCCATGATAGGTGATGTCTCCTCCCCTATCCGTTTGAAAAAAAGTGGCATGTGCCGCCTGCAGTTGAATGTAATTCAGCAATAAATTCTGCTCATCACCGCTTTTTCCCAAAGTATAAACATGCGGATGTTCAACAAACAAAAGGTAATTGGCCGACTCTTGTTCCTGATTCGTTTTTTTAGCCATCTTCTGAGCAATTACCTTCTGCATTAATTGCTCCTGGTATTCCCAGGTCTTCTTATATTCCGAAACACCCAGATCTTCAAAAATTATTTTTTTGTTCATGGTTTAGTCATTAAGTCAAAAGGGAAAAGTCATTTTTCAAATTATTACCACGTAAAGTATACTCATAGAAAGCAGTTTATTCAGCTCACTCAATTCATTCAGCTCACTCAATTCATTCAGTTCATTCAGTTCATTCAATTCATTCAGTTCATTCAGTTCATTCCATCTCAGATGTGCTTCTCTGCATGATAGCTCGATCGAACCAAAGGAGCACTTTCCACAATTCTGAAACCTTTTTCCATACCAATTCGCTTGTACTCCTCAAACACATCAGGATGAATGTATTCTTCAACCGGCAAATGAGTTTTGGTAGGCTGAAGGTACTGACCAATGGTAAACACCTCACATCCAACGGCCAACAAATCGTCCATGGTTTGCACTACTTCTTCATGCGTTTCACCCAATCCAAGCATTATTCCGCTTTTGGCAACACATCCACTGTCGGCTATGGTTTTAATGGTTTTGAGGCTCAGATCGTACTTCGCTCTGCTCCGAACAAGTGGTGTTAAACGCCGAACGGTTTCGAGATTATGCGAAACAATATCGGGTTGGGCAGCTATAACAAGTTGAATCAATTCAGGTTCACCATCAAAGTCGGGAATTAAAACTTCCATGGTTACTTCTGGGTTGATCCGTTTAATTTCTTCAATGGTAGCTTTCCAATGCGCTGCACCTTTATCGGGCAAATCGTCTCTGTCCACTGAAGTAATTACCGCATGCTTCAATCCCAATAACTGAATGGATTTTGCCACATTTAAAGGTTCATTTGCATCAACAGCTAATGGCACACCGGTTTGCGTGGCACAAAATTTACAACTACGGGTACAAATATCTCCTAAAATCATTAACGTCGCTGTTCCTGCAGCCCAGCATTCGCCCATGTTTGGGCATTTTCCACTGGTACAAATTGTATGCAGGTGATGTTCAGCTACAATTTTTTTAATTTCTTTGTAATTGGTTCCTTTGGGAAGTTTAATTTTCAGCCAGTCAGGCTTTCTTCGATGGTTTTCTATCATGCGTTTGATTTTCGAATTTTCAAAATTAGAATTTTTCGGCTAAACACCTCTGTAAAAAGGATGAAATTCCATTGGAATAACGTATTTTGCAAAGCGAAAAAAACAAGCAGTAACGGAGTCATATATGAATCATTTACAAACAATACCCGAAGAATTGCTAAACGCCAGCTGGGATAAAAAAATTGGCTACCTCTACGCCCAACAATTGATGCATTGGCCAGATGCCAAGCACAATTACGAACAATTTCGATCGGTAATAAAACGTTCCATCAGTTTCGATGATTTCAGAATTGACTTACAATACAACCCGGCCCGCGAACGTTCCACCTGTGCGGATGAAAACCAGGTTAAAGTCGACACAAGTGACTGTTTCCTTTGTGACGAAAATTTACCCTCACAACAAAAAGGCCTTCAAATTTTGAAACATTACCTTTTGTTGATCAATCCTTATCCCATTTTCGAAAACCATTTGACCATTGCCGAAACACGTCACCAGCCACAATTAATTTCCGGTAGAATTATTGACATGCTCACCTTAGCCAAAGACTTACAGACTTATACCATATTTTACAATGGCTCACGCTGTGGTGCATCGGCTCCCTTTCATTTTCATTTTCAGGCCGCACAGAAAAGCTGCATGCCTATCGACACCGAATTTGACTATTTAAAAAAGTACAAAAGTCGTGAATTGGTGAAAGAAGATGAAATTGAGATCTTTCAAATTAAAAATTACTTGCGCAAAACATTGGTCTTCGAATCGGAATACCGCGAACCCATTGATTATTTCTTCTCGAAGGTCTATCTTCAATTGCCTTTCGATGAAAAATCGAATGAACCCATGATGAATATTTTAACCAGTTATCAAAACGGAAAATATCGTCTAACCTTGTTTTTACGCAACAAACAACGCCCATTTGCGTATTATGTCGAAGGTCCTGAGCGAATTGTGGTAAGCCCGGCCAGTGTTGAAATGGGCGGAATTATAGTAACTCCACGCAAAGAAGACTATCTGAAAATTACCAAAGACGACATCAAACGAATTTACAGCGAAACCTGCTTAAACCTCAACATCAACGACATATTAAACATTTAACTTCCTCAACCATGCTATTGCATCATGAACCGATCATTCGGGTTGGAATTCTAATTAATGATGAAATAGAATTTCAACTCAAAGGAAATTTCCGCGTTAACGGGCAGCTAATTCCTGAGGGAAATTACAATGCAATAGAACACAATAAGTTAATTCAAACAAACTTTGCTAAGCTTCCTTTTCTCGAACTTATTCCAGAAGATAAGGCTGCTACTTTTACCTTACGAAAGGTAAAAATTGGCATTGGTTTTCACTGGGAACAATTTGAAGATCAAGAATTTGAAGGAGGCCTTATTCTTCAAATGGAAGAAGGCAAAATCAGGGCAGTAAATTCTGTTCCACTCGAGAGTTATCTGAAAAGTGTGATTTCTTCGGAGATGAGCGCAATGAATGACCTGACCTTACTAAAAGTTCATGCCATCGTTTCGCGCAGTTGGTTATTGGCACAGATTCAAAAAAAATCGGACTGCAAGTCCACAACAGATTGGCACGCCTCCTCTAAAGCTTCGGCTCACAATGAAGGTACGGTAGAAGAAATTATTAAATGGTACGATCGTGAGGACCATGAATCCTTCGATGTATGTGCCGACGATCATTGTCAACGCTACCAAGGAATCTCCAAGGTGATTTCAGAAAACGCAAAACAAGCTGTCGACGAAACGTGCGGACAGGTTATTACGTATGAAAACGAAATCTGTGATGCGCGTTTTTCGAAATGTTGCGGTGGCATTACTGAAGATTTCGAGAACGTTTGGCAAGCAGTAAGTCTTAACTATTTAACTGCAGTAAGAGATTTCGATGAAGACAATTTGGAAGTAAATCAAAGTTATTTCACCAGCGCTCCAAAAGCCTGGTGTAATACTTCCGATCCAAAAGTACTACAACAGGTATTGGTTGATTTCGACCGGAAAACAAACGATTTTTATCGTTGGCGTGTAGACTATACTCAACAGCAATTATCCGAATTAATTCATAAAAAATCGGGGATCGATTTTGGACAGATTGTCAATCTAATCCCACTAAAACGCGGCAAATCGGGCAGAATTATAAAGTTGAAAATTGTAGGATCAAAAAAGGAAATCATTATTGGGAAAGAGCTGGAAATACGAAAATGGTTATCTGAAAGCCACCTGTACAGTTCTGCATTCATTGTTAAAAAGCACTACAAAAACGATGAACTTATTCCGTCCCTGTTTATTTTTCTGGGAGCAGGTTGGGGCCATGGTGTAGGCATGTGTCAGATTGGGGCTGCGGTAATGAGTAAAGAAGGGTACAAGCTTGATGAAATTCTCTCCCATTACTTTTCAGGTACAGCTATTGAAAAGCGTTATTCAAAATAACCTTTCCCTTACTGATAAATTTATTCTATATAGAATTAGTAATTTGATGTGTTTTTCTCTTTTTTTTCAATAAATTGAAACAAAAAAATAATTGTTTGATATGAAAGGGATAATTTTCAAAGAATTTTTAATAATGGTAGAGGATAAATTTGGTTATGAAATGGTGGACAACATCATCACCGATTCAAAATTACCCAACGATGGAGCTTATACATCTGTAGGTACATATCCTCACACTGAAATAGTTGCATTGGTTAGCAATTTAAGTAAATATTCAAAAATTAGCGTGCCACAACTGCTGGGAATTTATGGAGAACATGCTTTCGGAATATTTGCCATCGCTTATGCAAATATGATTAATCAATATCATACGGCCTTCGAGTTTTTGTCCCATGTTGAGGATACCATCCACGTTGAAGTGTTAAAATTATATCCCGAAGCCGAACTTCCATCACTTAAAACCATTGAAAAAAACAGCAATAAAATGATCATGCACTATCAATCCACCAGAGCAATGTCCGATTTTGCCATCGGATTGATGAATGGCTGTTTAAACCATTTTAAAGAATCAGCGACCATTACCAAACTTCCCCTAAAAGAAGATCAAACTGAAGTACAGTTTACATTAACCATAAATGTATGAGTAAAGAAATAGAGCTCAGCCAACGAAAATTCGAGAGGGAGCGTAAAGCCCGGGAAGAAGCTGAGCACCTTTTAGAATTAAAAAGTTTAGAACTGTACCAGTCGAATGTTGAACTTAAAAAGCTTAACGAGAACCAGGAGCTCACGATACAGCAGAGGACTAACGACTTGCGCGAAAGCGAAATACACTATCAATCATTGGTTGAAAGTATCAGCGATTTAATCTGCAAAACCAAAATTGATGGGACCATAACCTTTGTAAATCGTGTTACATCACAAACCTTAGGCTTCGAGATCAATGACATCATTGGGCGCAACATTTTTGATTTTGTTGTCCCTCAATATAAAAAAATGGTTTACAGTTTTGTTCAAAGCAATTATGAAAAACAAAACTGCATAAGCTATCTTGAATTTCCACTGATCACCAAGGATGGAAGCCCAAAATGGTTGGGAAATAATATCCAATTCATCGACAACCAATGCGTTGGCTGTACAAAGAAAGCAAAGTTCCTTGCCGGTGAATCAAAACAAATAAAAGGAACAAATTGCCACTATCAGGAAGTTGTTATTGTTGCACGAGATATCAGCCGACAAAAAGAAGCTGAAGAAATTAATTTAAAACAAAGCCTACAATTAGAAAATTTCTATAACCAACAAGTGGTGATTTCTGATGTTGCTCTCGAACTCAACTCACTGCAAAGTTTTTCAGAAAGCATGAATAATGTGCTTGAAAAATTAGGAAATCATTTAAACATTGGAAGAATTTACATTTTCGAAAATTCAGCCTCTCAGTTGGAGACTTCTGTTACGTATGAATGGTGCAATGAGGAAATACAGCCACAAATTAACGATTGGCAAAACATACCTTTTTCAATTATTCCATCATGGAAACAACTATTAATTGAAGAAAAAATCCTGATATCTGAAAAAATTTCAGAATTGCCCCAGGACATTTCATTTGTAATGGAATCACAAGGAGTAAAAGCAGTAATTCTTCTCCCGCTAATTTTTTCAAATCAATTTAATGGCTTTTTAGGTTTTGAAAAATATAACGAAAAACAACTCCAATGGGATAAATCGGAGATTGAATTGATCAAAACCGTTACCAACATTATTTCCAATGCCTATGAACGTAGGCGCATTGAAACCAATTTAAAACTGAGCGAACAAGAAAACAGAGCCATCATTGATTCAATTCCTGATTCCATATTTATCATTAATAAAAACAATTGGATCATTAGCTTCAAAGGGGGAAGTGTCGAAGTTTTTCCTTTCCTGAAGAAAAATTTTGAAAACAGCGAGCTGAGTGAAATTTTACCTGAAGAAATCGCCAATAAAATGGAAATGGCCTTATACGAATGCCGACTTGATGGACATTTCCAATTTGAATATGAATACCTGAATGAACATCTCCCCCGATATTTTGAGGCCCGAATGATTAAAATGAATCAAAATGAAATATTCACAATCGTTCGCGATGTTACTTCCATAAAAGAAAACGAACAACAACTACAAATTGCGAAAGAAGTTGCAGAAAATGCCAACCGAATAAAAAGCGAATTCCTGGCCAACGTTTCACACGAAATTCGCACTCCAATGAATGCCATTCTGGGATTTAGCGAAATTCTTCTCGACAAAGTTCCGGATACCATTCATCAGGGATATTTAAAAACGATATTAAGCAGTGGACGTACACTTCTTTCTTTAATCAACGACATTCTCGACTTATCGAAAATTGAAGCAGGGAAACTTGAAATTGAATTTGAACCCATCAACTACACCTCTGTTATACGAGAAATAGAACAAGTATTTACGCCAAAAATTCAAAAGAAAAATCTTTCGTTTGAGGTAATTACCAGTCCCGATCTTCCGGCATATATTTTTATGGATGAAGTTCGTTTTCATCAAATCCTTTTCAATTTGGTAGGTAATGCCATAAAATTTACTCAAAAAGGCTACATAAAAATTGAAACCTCTTTTGAAAAAACCAATGATGTCAATAAAATAGACCTTATTATTGAAATTGAAGATACCGGCATTGGAATTCCAAAGGATCAGGTCGGTCTTATTTTTGAAGCTTTCACCCAACAAAGTGGTCAAAGCAATCGCCAATTTGAAGGAACCGGACTTGGTTTGGCCATCACAAAAAAGTTGATTCAAAAAATGAACGGAACTATAAATGCCAGCAGCCAGGTAGGAAAAGGTTCCATATTCAGGGTTGAATTTAAAGACATTCAATTGGCTGAATTAAAGCACGCACATGAAAACACTGCCGATGAAAAAGAAGGAGAAATTATTTTTGAACCGGCCAAAATAATGATTGTGGACGATATCGACTTCAACATTAAAGTATTAAAAACCATGATCGATTATGAACAATTCACCTTTATTGAAGCAACCAGTGGAGAGGCTGCTCTGGAAATGTTAGAAACGGAAAAGCCGGATATTATTTTTATGGACATTCGCATGCCTGGCATAAGCGGAATTAGCGCCACCGAAATTATCAAAGGTCAAATGCAAATTAAAACACCAGTCATTGCTTTTACCGCATCGGCCATGCAAAGTCAGCACGATTTAATCAATAAATTGTTTGATGGATTTCTTCGTAAACCCATCACTAAAAAAACACTGATTCAAATGCTCAAAGAGCATCTTAAGTATAAAATAGGTAAAACTGTTGTTAAAGAAACAGATCCTTCGTTGAAGTATACGATTCAAAACAGTGAAGCCTGTTATACAAATGCTCCAATTGTGTTGGAAATTATTCGAAAAGAACTTTATAGCGAATGGGAAATTCTCTCAGGAAACCTGATCATTTTTGAAATTGAGGAGTTTGCCGATAAACTGGATTTAATCAGCAAAGAATACGATTGTAAAATATTTATGGATTATTCAAAAATACTGCGTGATTGCCTGCAAACTTTCGATGTTGAACTCATTGAAACCACCTTGTTCGAATTTAAGGACATTTATGATGCAGTTGAAAAACATATCAAATTAAGATAAAAATTCGCAAAACAAAATTGCTTTGTACATCAACAAAACAGGAATTCAAACGTATGCGTAATAAAGACAGGATATGAAACGAGCCATGAGAAGTATCTCACAAACAAGGATGATTACCCCGATAGCTATCGGGGTGGCGAGTTCCATGAGATACCAAAAAATTTAAATTTAATCGAATGAAAACAGAACAGAAAATTTTTTCAGAGGAAAAAGGATGGATCATTAAAACAGATATGCACCTTGGAGAATTAGCTCAGCTGGTTTTTCTATTTGGGAATAAAGACTTATTGAAAAAACAAAAATATATTGATGATGTTAAAACAAGCTACCCCCATGCTGAAATAGTGGGATGCTCTACTTCAGGAGAAATTTATCAGGAAGAAGTACACAACAACACCATCATTTGTACAGCGGTGTTTTTTGAAAAAACAACGATCGAAATCGTTCAGGAAGAAATCAACTCGATGGAAGATAGTTTCTCCGTTGGTGAAAAACTGGCAGAACGGCTGATTAAAAAAGAGCTCAAACACATTATGGTTTTATCCGACGGTTTGAATATTAATGGAAGCGAATTATCAAAAGGGCTGAACAAGCAATTAAACAACAGTGCTTCCGTCACAGGAGGTTTGGCAGGCGATCAGGATGAATTTTCAGAAACCGTGATTGTCCACAACAGTAAAGGAAAAAAAAATCTGGTGCTTGGGATTGGATTTTATGGCGAAAACATACAAATTGGATATGGTTCAATGGGCGGTTGGGATTCCTTTGGCGTTGACCGGGAAGTAACCAAATCAGATGGAAATATATTGTATGAACTGGACGGACAACCTGCTCTGGAACTCTACAAAAAATACCTGGGTGAACATGCAGCAAGTCTGCCGGCATCGGCACTTCTTTTCCCATTAAGCCTTCGATTAAAAGATTCAGAAACATCACTCGTTCGTACCATATTATCGGTGAACGAAGAAGATGGCAGCATGGTTTTTGCCGGTGACGTTCCGCAAGGTGAATTTGTACGTTTAATGCGTGCCAACTTCGATCGGCTGATTGATGGCGCCAACGACGCAGCTGAAATGTCAAAAATTAGTCTTAAAAATTCTGATGCCGATTTAGCCATACTCATTAGTTGTGTGGGACGTAAGTTGGTGCTGAAACAGCGCGTTGAGGAAGAATTGGAAATCATACGCGAAGTAGTAGGTTCCAAGGTTACGATTACCGGATTCTATTCATATGGTGAATTAAGTCCAATTAAACCTTTTGAACAAAAATGTGAATTACACAATCAAACCATGACCATCACACTTTTTAAAGAAATTTAAAAAATGAAAAAACTCCTGTTACGTCAAATAAAAAGGCATTTTGGTTCGCCCGACAAATACCCTGAAGAATTTAAAGCATTTTTGGAAGATATCAACGCTACTTATCAAAGTTTTGACGATGATATCTATTTGCTTCAAAACTCCATTGAAATCAGTTCTGTCGAACTTCGAAATGCCTTTGAAAAGCACAAACAGGATGCTGAAAAACAAAGAGAAACCATTCAGAAAATTAAAGAAGCCATTTATGCTATAAAACCAATAACAACAAACAGCGCAATCAACAATGAATTAAGCTCTTCGGACACCTCGCACATGTTCGATTCCTTGCTGAAATTAATAGAGGAAAGCAAACATGCCGACAAGGAAATTCGAAAATTATCGCAGGCCGTTGAGCAAAACCCGGCATCCATTGTCATCACCGATATCAAGGGAAACATTGAATATGTTAATCCAACATTTTGCACTTTAACAGGATATACCAAAGAAGAAGTTATAGGCAAAAATCCAAGAATTCTAAAAACAGAAACAACAGGATCAGAAGTATATGCTGAACTCTGGAAAACAATTTTAGCCGGGAATGAATGGAAGGGTGAATTCCATAACAGAAAGAAAAACGGAGAATTATACTGGGAGTTGGCTTCCATTTCTTCGGTAAAAAACAATGAAGGTGAAATTCTCAATTTTTTAGCCATAAAGGAAGACATTACCAAACGAAAAGCCACAGAGGAAACACTTGAGAATGAACGAGCACTTTTTCGTACCATCATCGACTTAATTCCCGATGCGGTTTATGTGAAAGATACCTTAGGACGAAAAATCCTGGCGAATCCCAAAGATGTTGAATTTGCTGAAAAAAATTCAGAAAAAGACCTGCTTGGAAAAACCGATGCCGAATTGTACTCATCGGCACAAGCCCAACATTCCTACGAAGAGGACCTGTTTGTATTGCAAAGCGGCAAACCATTGCTCAATAACGAAGGAACTTTATTGGATCAGAACAACGTATTGCATTCCTTGCTCACTTCAAAAGTTCCCTTATACGACCTGCATGGTAACATCACCGGACTGGTAGGCGTTACGCATGACATCACAGAACGAAAAATTTTCGAAGAAGCGCTGCAATCAAAAACATCCTTACTCGAAGCACAAACCGATGCCACTATTGATGGAATCCTTGTCATCGATAACAATCAGAAAAGAGTATTGATTAATCAGCGCGCCATTGAGTTGTTTAAAATTCCTCAACACCTCCTGGAAAATGAGGACGATTCCATCATGCTCCAACATGTAGTTGGATCGACGAAATACCCGGAAAAATTTATCGCGAAAGTCAAATATCTCTATGAACACGTCGATGAAATTAGTCAGGACGAAATCGAATTCAAAGATGGAATGATATTGGATCGATATTCGGCACCGGTTTTAGGCAAGGACGGCAAAAATTATGGACGAATATGGACTTTTAGAGATATTACTAAAACGAAACAATCGGAGGCAGAACTCCAAAGTGCACACAAATCGCTATCCGATATTCTAAATGCTGCCATTCATACCTGCATTATATCGACCAACACCGACGGACTAATTACAGCTTTCAGTAAGGGAGCGGAAAAAATGTTGGGTTATAGTGCGGAGGAAATGATTGGAAAAGAAACGCCAGCTTGCCTGCACATCGAAAGGGAAGTGAACGAACATGCCTCTTTCTTATCTCAAACGTTAAATCGAAAAATCGAAGGTTTTGAAATATTTGTTGCCATGGCAAAAATCCAGGAACACGAAGAACGAACCTGGACCTATGTTCGAAAAGACGGCACCTCCATATTTGTTAACCTGATTGTATCTGCAATTAGAGACAATCAGCAAAACATTATCGGCTTTTTAGGGGTTGCCAGTGACATAACAGAACGTAAAAAAGCTACTGAAGAAGTGAAGCGAGTATCCATGCGTCTGGCATTGGCCACATCGGCCGGAGGTGTTGGTGTTTGGGATCTCGACATTCTTAATAACGATTTGATTTGGGATAGCAAGATGCACGAACTTTATGGCGTAGAAAAGAAAAACTTTGATCACATCTATTCTAAATGGCTAAGCACCCTTCATCCCGACGACCTTGAACGAACCAATGATGAAATACAACAGGCGATAGAGGGCATAAAAGATTTTGACACCGAATTTAAGGTGTGCTGGCCCGATGATTCTATTCATAACATCAGAGCAATGGCCACCATATTACGTGACGAATCAGGAAAAGCCGTTCGTATGATTGGGACCAACTGGGACATTACAGAACAGAAAAAAACGGAAGCCATATTGCAGAAAGCCCGGCAGGATGCCGAATCAGCAAACAAAGCAAAAAGTGAATTCCTTGCCAATGTATCCCATGAAATCAGAACACCAATGAATGCCATTATTGGATTCTCTGAAATATTATTAGATAAAATAACCGATTTCAAATTAAAAGAACACTTAAAAACAATTCTGAGCAGTGGCCGAACCCTATTATCATTAATTAATGATATTCTGGATCTTTCGAAAATTGAAGCCGGACGATTGGAGGTTGAATACGAAGCCATGCACTATACCTCTCTGGTTAAAGACATTGAACAACTTTTTTTACCAAAAATCCAACAAAAAGGTCTATCATTTGAAATCATCAATCATCCTGATGTACCGGATTATATTTACATGGATGAGATTCGCTTTCATCAAATCTTATTTAACCTGGTTGGCAATGCCATCAAATTTACCCAGAAGGGATTCATCAGGGTCGAAACCAATGTAAAACCAGACCAGGATGACAACAAAATAACGCTTGTTATTGAAATAGAAGATACCGGCATTGGAATTCCAAACGATCAATTGGAATCAATTTTCGAAGCCTTTACCCAACAAAGCGGACAAAGTAACCGCCAGTTCGAAGGAACAGGTCTGGGCCTGGCCATTACCAAACGATTAATTGAAAAAATGAATGGCGAAATTTCTGTGCAAAGTAGAGTTGGCAGAGGTTCCATTTTTACCATCTTGTTTAAATCCATTGAAATTGCCCACCTTAAAGATGTTACTGAAAGGAGTATGGACAAAATAGAAAATAAAATTAACTTCCTTCCGGCAAAAATATTGATCGTTGACGATATCGATTTTAATATTCAGGTGGTAGAAAACATGCTCGATTTTGCAGAATTTAAATTCATTTCAGCAAACAGCGGAGAAAAGGCACTTGAATTGCTTGAATTTGAACGACCTGACATCATTTTCATGGACATCAGAATGCACGGAATGAGCGGTATCAGCACAACGGAAATCATTAAACAAAATGAGGCATTAAAACATATTCCGGTTATCGCATTTACGGCATCGGCCCTTCAAAATCAAATGGATCTGATTAATGGCTTATTTAATGGTTACGTTGGCAAACCCATTAGTAAAAAAGCACTAATCAATACTTTAAAAGAACACCTCAAATACACCATTGGAAAAGCAATAGAACAAGAAAAATCCAATAAAATCAGCGACTTAATAATTAGTACGGAATGTTCAAACAAAATTCCTGAATTGTTGGTGATATTGGAAAGAGACTACCTCGATGAATGGAAGGAAATTTCAGGGAATTTAATCATTTTCGAAATTGAAGATTTTTGTATTCGATTAAAGGAACTCAACACTCAATTTCAGTGTAATATCCTCGAAATATACGTGAACAAATTGTCCGAAAGCATTCAAACGTTCGATGTTGAATTAATTGAAAAGAACGTCAACGAATTTGAAGAACTCATTCTTGTCATGCGAAATTTTATTATATAAATTAGTTATGTCTACCATATTAATTGTTGACGACAACAAAAAAAATCTACAGATCCTGGGCAATGTACTGCATGAAAAAACCTATCGGGTTGCCATGGCAATTGACGGACCATCTGCGCTAAAACTTGCAGAGAAACTAATGCCCGACCTGATTGTTCTGGATATCATGATGCCAGGTATGGACGGCTTTGAAGTTTGTTCCATCCTGAAAAGTCAGCCAAAAACAAAGGAAATCCCCATCATTTTCCTGACGGCGAAGGTGGATCTCGACGACATTGTGAAAGGCTTTAAAGTGGGAGGGGCTGATTACGTGACCAAACCTTTTAAAAAAGAAGAATTACTGGCAAGAATAGCCACACAGATTGCCCTGATCGAAAGCCAAAAAAAGATACTCCTTCAGAAACAAGAATTGGCTGATATTAACGTTCTTAAGGACAAAATATTTGCCGTAGTTGCTTCAGATGTAAAACGTGCACTTGATAATTTCATTGAAGTACCCAAGTTACTCACCAATCCTAAAATAAACCTTTCGGCCGAAGAAATCAATGACCTGTTAAATGAATTACACCATAAAGCCACAGCAACCTCCGAACTGCTCGAAAATGTACTGTGGTGGTCCAAACTAATGCAGAATCAGGTTTCCGCATGCATCTCAAGAGTCAACGTCCATGCCCTGCTTCAAAAATTGCTTGCGCATTTCGCCGATCTGATTCAGGAAAAAGAAATCAACATTGTACTACAGGTAAATGAAACCGACCAAGTGATCACCGATGCTGAACTACTGCATATTATTCTAAAAAACATCATCCATAATGCCATTAAATTTTCACATAAAGCACAAACAATAAATATTGATTTTCAAAGCACTGACTCATTTAACTCCATACGAATCAAAGACGAGGGCATTGGAATTGAAAAAGATAATTTAGCGAAAATCACCTCAGCTTACCAATATCATTCAAGCTATGGAACACAGAATGAAAAAGGAAGTGGTATTGGACTAAAGGTGGTTAATGAACTAATATCCATTTGCGATGGCACAATCAGTTTCGAAAGCAACAGCAATACCGGAACACTTGTTTCCATTCAATTTCCCAAAGAATTAAAAATATAAAGCATGTCGGATAAACTAAACATATTGGTTGTAGATCCGGATAGCTTGTATGGGAAACTTGCCCGTTCGATATTAAAAGATGACTTTAATGTAGAAATTAGTCAGTCGCCCTTCGATGCGCTTGAAATCATTCGGAACAGGCACTTCGATATCCTGATCACAGATTACGAATTACCCGGAGGAAATGGCTTACGACTAATAGAAAGGTGCAAAAAGATACATCCTGAAATTGAAACCATCATGACAGGACAGGATACTCCCATTAAAATTATTGATGAATCATTGGCATTGGGGGCCATTGATTTTTTCAAAAAACCCTTCGATTATGAACAGGTAAAGCGCTCTATTGAACGGACTAAAAAGTTTCTGAAAATCAACAAGCAGCTTAAACACACAGAATCGGAACGGGAAAAACTTACGCTTGACCTGCAAAGCAAATTCGATGGATTTGAAATCATCAGCCAAAGTGCCGAAATGAATCAGGTGAAAAAGCTGATGAAAATGGTCGCACAAAGCAGCGATACGTCTGTGATCATTACTGGTGAGAGCGGCGTTGGTAAAGAGTTAATTGCGAGGGGTATTCATCAATTGAGCGAACGAAATAAAAAATATTTTGGAGCGGTGAATATGTCAGCTATATCAGACTCACTATTCGAAAGCGAATTTTTCGGTCATAAAAAAGGGTCCTTTACAGGAGCAATTACCGATCGTTCGGGCTGGTTCGAAGTCGCCAATGAAGGAACATTGTTCCTCGATGAAATTGGCGATATGCCCATAAATCTTCAAATAAAAATGCTTCGGGTGCTGGAAGACCGAAAATACATTAGAGTAGGTTCGCAATTTGAGCAATCGTTCGATGTAAGAATTATTACAGCCACCAATAAAGACATTAAACTGCTTAAAGAAGGGAAAGATTTCCGCCTCGATTTATTTCATCGCCTGGGAACTTTCGAAATTTTCATTCCTCCATTAAGGGAGAGGAAAGACGATATTCCAATTTTATTGGAACATTTCAGAAAACTCTTTGCGGCTAAAATGAGAAAACAAATCACTGAAATTGAACAAAACACCTTAAAAATGCTTCAGCGATATAGCTATCCGGGTAATGTTCGGGAATTGAGGAATATTGTAGAACGCGCTGTGATCCTATGCGATAAAAATGTACTTAATGAAGATCATTTTCCCAACATTTTCGAAAGCACCAATGAGTTGAACATTCCTGAAAACATGTTCGATTTGGAACAGATTGAAAAAACAGTTATTTTAAAAGCGCTGCATAAAGTTAATTTCAATAAAAGTAAAGCGGCAGAGCTTTTAAATCTAAAATGGAATGCGCTTCATCGCCGTTTGGTAAAATACAACATTGAAGTTCCGGAGTAACAATCTAGAACCATCGGTTCATTTCAATTAATAACAGGAAATATTCACTATTTTTAAAGAATACAAGGCTTTTTTGCCTACTGATTCAAAAAAAAATGTAACTTATTTTTCGAAAAAAGATCAACAATACGTGAGACAGAAATCAATTGTACTTTATTATAAAATATTAAAATATTCATTATGAAAATATCTGTAGTTGGAACCGGCTATGTAGGTTTAGTATCTGGAACATGTTTTGCCGAAACAGGAGTGGATGTAGTGTGTGTCGATATTGACGAAAAGAAGGTAGCACGCCTGAAAAATGGTGAAATACCTATTTATGAACCTGGATTGCAAGAAATTTTTAATCGGAATACAGAAAAAGGTCGTTTAAACTTTACCACCAATTTAAAAGAAAGTTTGGTTGATACCGACGCTGTTTTTATTGCGGTGGGTACTCCGCCTGATGAAGATGGCAGTGCTGATTTAAAATATGTACTCGGTGTAGCAAAGGAAATCGGGATGCACATGGAACATTACATGGTTATCATTACCAAAAGTACTGTTCCCGTTGGCACATCAATGAAGGTGAAGGCAGAAGTAGCCAAACAACTGAAATTACGTGGTGTAGACATTCCATTTGATGTAGCTTCAAATCCGGAATTTTTAAAAGAGGGAAGTGCGGTAGAAGATTTTCTAAAACCAGATCGTATTGTAGTTGGTATTGAATCGGATGAAGCAGAAAAGGTATTGAGAAAACTTTACAAAGCGTTTTTATTAAACGGACACCCCATTATTTTCATGGACATTCTCTCTTCCGAGATGACAAAATATGCTGCCAACTCTATGCTTGCCACCAAAATTAGTTTCATGAACGACATTGCCAATCTTTGTGAACTGGTGGGTGCCAATGTCGATTCTGTTCGAAAAGGAATTGGTTCCGATGCACGGATAGGCAATAAATTTATTTATCCGGGAACAGGTTATGGGGGCTCATGTTTCCCAAAAGATGTTCAAGCCTTAATCAGAACTGCTGATGAATACGGTCATTCACTGGATATTTTGAAAGCAGTTGAAAGCGTCAACTATCGGCAGAAATCAATATTGATTCCTAAAATCAAAAAGCATTTCAACAACAACCTCAAGGGAATGAAATTTGCCGTTTGGGGATTGGCCTTTAAACCCAAAACAGACGACATGCGTGAAGCACCATCACTGGTGATTATCGATGCATTGATTCAAGCCGGAGCTGAAATTACCGCTTACGATCCGGTTTCGATGGAAGAAACAGAACGAATGATTGGCAACAAAATTACCTACGCAAAGGACGAATACGATGCATGTGTTGATGCCGATGCTTTGATTATTGTTACTGAATGGGCTGAATTCAGAGTTCCCAATTTCCGCGTTTTAGGAAAACTGATGAAATCAAAAACCATTTTCGATGGTCGGAACATTTACGACACCGAAGAAATGAAAGAAATGGGATACAATTATTACAGCATAGGACGGAAACCACAAGTGAATTAATACTGATAGCATGAAAAGAATTTTGGTAACGGGAGGCGCCGGATTTGTTGGCTCCCACCTGTGTGAAAGATTATTAAATGAAGGCAACGAAGTGGTGTGCCTCGATAACTATTTTACCGGTAAAAAAAGTAAAATCATTCATCTGATTGATAATCCATACTTTGAAATTGTACGGCATGATGTCACCATGCCCTATTTTATCGAAGTGGATGAAATTTATAACCTGGCTTGTCCGGCATCACCTGTTCATTACCAATACAACTCCATAAAAACCATCAAAACATCGGTTATGGGGGCAGTAAACATGCTGGGATTGGCGAAACGGATTAAAGCTAAAATACTTCAGGCATCAACCAGCGAAGTATACGGCGATCCCGTGATTCATCCTCAAACCGAAGATTACTGGGGCCACGTAAACCCCATTGGTATCCGCTCGTGTTACGATGAAGGAAAACGTTGTGCCGAATCACTTTTTGTGAACTATCATGCACAGAATAATGTACGGATAAAAATCATCCGCATCTTCAATACCTACGGTCCAAAAATGGAACCCGATGACGGCCGGGTTGTTTCCAACTTTATTGTTCAGGCCTTAAAAGGTCAGGACATTACCATATTTGGAGATGGCAAACAAACCAGAAGTTTCCAATATGTTAGCGATTTAGTGGAAGGAATGATTCGAATGATGGGCACAGGCGATGATTTTACCGGCCCTGTTAACATTGGCAACCCCGGCGAATTTACTATGCTTGAGTTGGCTCAAAACATCATTGAATTAACAGGAGCAAAATCAAAATTGATTTATTTACCGCTTCCTGCCGATGATCCTACCCAACGCCAGCCCGACATCACGCTGGCAAGAGAAAAATTAAATGGATGGGAACCAATAGTTCCACTCAAAGAAGGATTAGTAAAAACAATTGATTATTTTGATCAGCTACTGTCAGGCAAAATCATTCGATAAATATGAAAGGAATTATACTAGCAGGGGGTTCAGGCACAAGACTCTACCCTGTAACACAAAGCATCTCGAAGCAAATTTTACCTGTTTACGATAAGCCCATGATCTATTATCCGCTTTCGGTATTGATGCTGGCAGGTATTCGCGAAATATTAATTATCTCAACACCAACAGATTTGCCCTTATACAAGAACCTATTTAACGACGGATCTCATCTGGGCTTAGAATTGCATTATGCCGAACAACCTTCACCAGATGGTTTGGCTCAAGCATTTTTAATTGGCGAAGAGTTTATTGGCACCGACAAGGTTTGTTTAGTTTTGGGCGACAATATATTTTACGGCTATAACTTTACCAGTGTACTAAAAGAAGCAGCAACCATTGAATCGGGTGCTACTGTTTTTGGCTACTATGTAACCGATCCGGAACGCTACGGTGTGGCCGAATTCGATGAAGAAGGTAATGTTTTATCACTGGAAGAAAAACCTGAACATCCCAAATCGAATTATGCCGTTACCGGCTTGTATTTCTATGGAAATGATGTTGTAGCTAAAGCCAAATCACTGAAACCATCGAAGCGTGGCGAATTGGAAATCACTGATCTAAACAAGCTCTACCTGAACGAGGGGAAATTGAAGGTCAAACTTCTGGGGCGTGGTTTTGCATGGCTCGATACGGGTACACACGACAGTCTGCTGCAAGCAGCGAACTACATTGCCACCATTGAAAACAGACAAGGTTTGAAAGTATCGTGCATCGAAGAAATTGCCTATAAAAAGGGATTCATTGATAAAGAACAGCTGTTGAAATTGGCTGAACCATTAAAGAAAAACCAGTACGGCCAATACCTGATCCGATTGGTTAACGATGAAATCAAATCATTTTAAATTTGAATAACTTGAAAATAATAGAAACTTATATTCCTGACTTATTGGTAATTGAGCCAATTGTATTCAAAGATCCACGCGGCTATTTTTACGAAAGTTATAACGAAACCCGCTTCTTTGAGAACAACATTAAAACGCGTTTTGTGCAGGACAATGAATCCAAATCCACCAAAGGAACCATCAGAGGATTACATTATCAAATGAATCCAAAGGCACAAACTAAACTCGTAAGGGTAATCGAAGGAATTGTATATGATGTGGCCGTTGATTTACGTAAAGGTTCACCCACCTTTGGAAAATGGCACGGTGAAATATTAACAGCCGACAACAAAAAGCAATTTTTTATTCCAAAAGGATTTGCACATGGCTTCTCCGTTTTAAGTGAAACGGCTATATTCGTATATAAATGTGACGAATTTTACAGCAAAGAAAACGAACGAGGAATCAGATACAATGACCCTTTCCTGAACATCGATTGGAAAATTGCCGATGATTTAGTTCTTGTTTCAGAGAAAGATCTGCAACAACCCTTATTTCAACAAGCAGAATATAATTTTACTTTTTAATTAATTTTTAGCTTCCATTCAATGGAAATTCCTTTAAACCAACCAAAACCATCGACCATTTTAGTGGTGGACGACAATAAAAAGAACCTTCAGGTCCTTGGCAACATTCTTCACGAAGAAGAATATAAAGTTGCCATGGCCATGGAAGGCAAGTCAGCGATTAAATTGGCACGGCACCTGCTGCCCGACTTAATTGTTTTAGACATCATGATGCCCGGTATGGATGGTTTTGAAGTTTGCAAAATTCTCAAGGCCGATGAATTGACCAAAGAAATTCCCATTATTTTTCTGACGGCAAAAATTGAATTGGACGATGTGGTTGAAGGCTTCAATTTAGGTGGAGCTGATTACGTAACCAAACCCTTCAAGAAAAAAGAATTGATGGTTCGAATTAAAAACCATCTCGACTTAATCAATAGTAAACGAAAAATTAAGGAACAAGCCAAAGCCCTTCAGGAAGCCAACGCATTTAAGGACAAATTATTTTCAATTATTGGACACGATTTGCGTTCTCCCTTGAGTTCCCTAAAATTAACCTTCGACCTGATTGTATCGGGCCTGATAGATATCCATGACGACGATTTTATGGATACCATTGTCAGCTTATCCAAATCGACCGAGGAAGCTTATGTTTTGCTTGAGAACCTGCTGGGTTGGGCAAGGTCGGAAAGTGGCATCATTGAAATTGAGCCTGAGAGCATTAACATGAAGGAAATGGCTGAAAGCACCCAACGTTTGCTAAAGTTGAATTTGAAGAACAAAGTAATCACCTTTCAAATTGATATTGAAGATCGAATTATTGCCTGGGCCGATAATCAGATGATTAAAACCGTGTTAAGAAATCTGGTATCGAATGCCATAAAGTTTACGCCGAATAATGGCACCATTTCCATTCAATCGATTAGAGAAGATGACAAAATAATTACCAAAATAAGCGATACGGGTGTTGGAATACCACCCGAACATGTCGAGCAGCTTTTTAAGGCACGCGGAAAAATAAAAACATATGGCACTAACAATGAACCCGGTAGTGGTTTAGGTTTAATTCTTTGTCATGATTTTGTTGAAAAAAACGGAGGCGAACTCACCGTTAGTAGCGTATTGAATGAAGGAAGTACCTTCTCCTTTTCATTGCCGTGTAAAAGTTTGTGATTAATAACAGACCACTTTCTGAACACGGAACTTGTTTTGCGTTTTCATTCGCAGGAAATAGTATCCTTGCTGTAATCCATCAATAGAAAGCAACCTTAAGGGCAAAAATTCCTCGGATAATTTTTCTGATTTCAGCAGTTTTCCTGCCGAATTGTATAAACTCCATTCCATTAACGGATCGGCTGCCGTATTAACTATGTAAAAATCATCATGAAATGGATTAGGAAAAGCTCTTGGAAGTTCCGATGATTCCTCAAAATCCATGGGCAGGGCAACAGAAATTTGTAGTCCATTAATTTTTACAAAATTTTGTTTGGGAACCAAAATTAAATTTAACACAGAATCCTTCAGTACAACTTTAAAATTAACAGCATATGCCTTACTGATCAAGGTTTCCCCAAGCACCACATTCGACATTAAATTACCTTCGGCAAAAACCTGAATTTTAGATTCCCCAAAACTATCATAATCGAGCTGACTTTTCGTAAAATACAAGCTGATCAAATATTCATTGGGTTCACATGGAAAATTAAAATCAACATTTTGTGTATCAGACTTTAAATATGAATACGGACCAAATAAACTATCCGGGGCATTTGTCTCATTTGTCCCTTTCCAGGCATAACTTCCGGTATTTTGTAAATTCTGTTCTGTAACTGGATATAATAGTTCGTTACCGGCTGTCCAATTAATGGGCAATCCATACAATTCCGGTCCTCCAAAATTATAGCGGTACAAAACAACTCCGGGTAATAATTCTTTTGGTGAAATGTGTATGGCTAACTCAATTTCATGTGTCCCGGCATAACCATCATCGGCCTTTATGTTCAGGGTATAAGTACCCGTATCCCAATACTCCGCCTCAACCACCAATTGATACGCATTTTTTAAGCCCTTCAGCAAATGAATGAAATCCTGTTCCCCTTCCATTTCCACGCTTAGTTCATCTTCATCAAGATCTTCTATCGTAAAGTTGATACTATTTTTGCTTAGGGATTGAAAATAAAATTCTTTATCGATTAAAATTTCCGGACTATGATTGTCGGCCTTTCTCACCACTACCTTAAACGGAGCAATTACCTTAACCTGATGACTTTTATCCTGAGCGCTTGCCAACACATTATAAATGGCCACCGGCTGATTTTGCGCATCCACAATTAATTTGACTTTCCCATTTTCCAGGGGAACTACTGTAACAAAATCAGGCAGCTGAGTGAATTGTATTTCAAGTTCATCGTTATCGTGTGTATAGCAAGCAATAACAAGTTCGAAAATATCACCTTGATTGACATACAAATCGGTCAATTGATCAAATTCAGGCCATGAATTAAACGTAAATAGTTGCGTTGCCACTGATCCAAAACCGTCATATTCCGGCGGATTGCCAGTTCCACTTGTAAAATTTCCCTCATCATCAAATTCAAAATCGAAAATCGAAAGTGTAGTATTGATATTGTTTGCCAAGGTTGTATTCGTACATTCGGAACAGTTCGAACGGTAGAACCGAAGTTCACCCTGATAGAAATTATCTGATACATTAACGAAATTGATTTCATTGTAATTTATGATCACACTCTCATTCATCATATTCACAAAATAATTTCCTCTTATGTCAATCGAAGAATAAAGATCGGTAAATAAGCGATTATCGACAAAAATGCCTTGTGAGTTTTCGATGTAATTCGAAGTGATATTGATATGCCCCATTCCAAAAACGATGATTCCAAATTGGTAGGCGCCACTAAAAATGTTATTAAAAATATCCGCGACTGAATTATCACCAATTTGCAGGTTATTCCCCTGACCAGCCAGAAAATCGGTACCACTATTTACAATAACATTATTATAAATTTGAACATCTTCCACCATGTTGGCAATTTGAATGCCCTCACGACCAGTATTGCGTATCACATTATTAAAGATTCGCACATAACGAAACTCCAGCCCGGGGGATTTGGTTTCACCCAAATACATGCCTTCCGTTACATTTTGTACCAAACAATCATGAATCACCAGCTCCCTGAATTCAGGCAAAGGATCTGGCGGATCACCACCATAATCATCCTTAACTTGTATTCCTGCAAAACCCTTGTGATCAACTTCAATAAATGCAATTTCAAAATTAGTACTCTGTGTTCCAATGTTAACTCCGGAGTACTTGGCCGAAAGTTTAAAGCCATAATGCGTTTGATCATCTCCTGCACCGCTTAATTTTACAAATGCGCAATTTTTAAACAACAAAGCCGACCATTCATCCGGATCATCAATAATAACCTGTCCTTTATAGTTCATAATTACAATTGGATGATTCTGATCTCCTGTTAAGCCTATAAAGGTGATTGCTGTAGAACGATCACTGTCGATATAAATGGTATCACCACCTTGTGGTTCAGGATTAAAAAATGAAAGTTCCAGATATTTCGGATCGTTGGCGTGTATAAAATAAATAGTTGCATTCGCCTGAATAACAAACAAATAAAAAAACAAACAAAAAACAAAAACACTCCTCCCCATCAGCCTATCTATTACAAAAACATCAACCGCGCTTAGCCCTCTCCCATTTCACCGACTGATTCCCTTTCAGATACCTTCTTAAGCCAAGATACACCGAAAGATTCATGATAAAAAAGTAATATGGAACAAACAAAACTTTCACCTTGATTTGTCGGTTTTCGAGGAACCATCCCAACAAAGCGGCTACGTAAAATACCGCCTGTCCTAAAAGTAATAAAGGATAAATGCTCAAGGTGAAAATTCCACTTTGAAGGGCTAAAATTACATTAATTGGAATAATTAACAACAACAAAAGCGGCGTAAGTGTCCATCGTAAAACCCGGTGCGAAATGTATTGAAACGACAAGGTTCCGTATTTGAAAATATTCAGCAAGGCCCGCAAACGCACTACCGACTGAATACCTCCTGCAGAAATCCTGATTTTTCGTTTTAACTCTTCCTTTACATTGGCCGACGCCGTTTCGATAGCATAGGCATTGGGATTGTATTGAATGGTTTTACCTGCCATAGCTACCCTTAACGAAATAATGAAATCGTCGAGCAAAGTATCTTTTTCTACTTCCTGCCAAAGTTCAGTTCTTATGGCAAACAACTCCCCTGCTGCTCCCACCACTGAATACAATTCGGCATCCCATTTTTTGAGGGTGGATTCGTATTTCCAATAAAGCCCCTCGCCAGCTCCTGCAGCGGCATCGGCTTCTTTAGAGTGAATACGTTTCTCTCCAGACACGCAACCAACATTGGGATTTCTAAATAAATTGACTATTTCCTGAATGGAATCTTTTCCCAAATCGGTATTGCCATCGGAAAAAATAACAATGGGTGTTTTTACAAACTGCATACCGCGATTCATGGCGGCAATTTTACCATTTCGGGCAGCTTCGTGATACACGTCGATCCCTTTAATCGCTCTCAACATATCTGGAGTTTCATCATCCGATCCGTCGGTGACCCAAACGTGTTTTACTTTTTCCTGCGGATAATTTAAACTGAATGAATTGGCCACTTTTTGATGCACATAATCCTTTTCGTTGTAGGCAGCCACAAAAAGCGTCACCTCAGGTTCATAATCATCGTTGCCGGTAAATGGTTTATAAATGCCAAGAATCCGGCGCAATTTGATGATGATATACAGCAAAATTCCATATCCCACATAGGAATAGAAAATGATAAACAGAAATACCCAAAATAAAATTTCCCAAGTGCTCATATTAGTTCTTTTTTGGCGTTTGTACTTTTTCCCACAATCCGGTTTCGTGTTTAAATTGTTTGATAACTCTGGCCGGATTTCCAACGGCGACAGAAAATGGAGGAATATCGCGGGTAACCACACTTCCAGCACCTACCTGGCTGCGTTTTCCTATGGTAATTCCGGCAACTACCACACAATTGGCACCAACATGGGCTTCGTCTTCAATGACGGTAGGTCGTATGGTTAAAGGTTGAACGCTTGAGTTTTTAGTGCCATCTTCATAGCCATGATTGAATCCGGCCACAAAAACGTGTTGCCCCAGGCCTGAGCCATTTCCCATGCTTACGGGGCCAATAATAACTGAACCAACCCCCACTCGTACCCGATCGCCCAAAAGAACATCACCCGAACCGTTGTTGACCACACAAAAATCTTCAATAGTTGTCAAAGCTCCGATTTCGAAACGGTTCCACGGGAATACATCGATGCGACTACGACGCCGGATTTTAGCACCTTTTCCTTTTTTGTGTTTAATTGGATTCAGAATGAGTCGTACCCATAAACGTGGTCGTGGATTCCTGTTCGGCGAAATGGTCCAAAGCACAAAAGATTTCAGCTTTGGATTGGCTTTAATTTTATCTACAATTCCCATACAATTATATTTTTATCTTCTTTTCGGCTGCTACCAGCCCGATGTATTTGTAAATTTCGTTCACATTGTTTTCCCAGCTGTGACTGGTACCATAAGCTCTTCGGGCTTGTTGTAACCCCGGCGAATCTTCCGAAAGTGCTTTCTCTGCCAATGTGATGTATTCTTCTTTCGTTTTGCCTAAATAAGTGTAAGCTTTAAAATACTCCATGGCCTTTGTGGCAGTTGCCAAAGTTGGTTTGCCCATGGCAAGGTATTCGTCGATTTTTCGAGGGTAATTCCCAATGGTTGCATCGTTGATGAGTTGAGGATTAATGGCCACATCGAAGCCTATAATGTAATTCGGCAATTCCGAAGAATCGCGGCTTCCCAGAAAATACACATTCTGTTTCCCATGTAAACCGGAAGCCTTGAACTGATCATCTTCGGGCCCAACCAAAACCACCGACCATTGTGGCCGCTGATCAGCCATGTGTTCTAACAGTTCAATATCCAAGCGTCGGCTCGATAAAAAACCAACGTATCCGATAATGGGTTGAGGTATCGCAGCTAAATCCTCAGCAACAACAACCTCACGTTCCAGATCGTTAAACAAACTGGTGTCGCAACCCTGTCCAACCATGTAACTGTGCCGATTGAACTGAGCGCCATATTCGGCATACAAAACTGAGTTATTGACTACCACGTCGGCCTTTTTAATCAATTGCGGTTCAATTCGAACGCCATGTTTTCTCCAATAAGGATTTTTGGTCAGGTAATCGCGCATGTAATAAACAGACAAATTGGGTTGTAGCATTTCTTTCAAATGCAAACCCAGAAACATGGAACTGTCGTTAAACAACAACACATTTTTAAAACCCAATTTTTTAGCTGCAGTTAAAATATCAGCACTGAATTTTTTTGCATTCCTTTTATTGATCCAATCGAATATGGCCGGTGATTTAATCCAATTGATGGACTCAATCATGGTTTTAGGATACAGGGTCCACAGATTATTTTCGAGTTGAACCAAATCGGGTTCCTTCCCATTTTTTATCCTTATTCGCTTTTTTATTTTCTCCTGATTCCTTTCTTTAAATTTAGAAATGCGGTCGAGCGGAGAATTCACGTACAATACCCGATTGTTTTTTGCAAATTCAGTAGCAATGTTTTTACAATTGCTCCCAATCTCGATGTCCCATGGCTGAATGCCCACTACAATAATATCTTTGCCTTGAATCATTTTTTCAATTTAAAGTTGATTATAAATCTCCTGATACAACTTCAGGTAATGTTCTGCCATGGCTTTCCACGAAAACAATTTGGCTCTGTCGAGGCCTTTTTGGCACAAGCTGGCACGATATTCCTGATCGTTAATAATTTTTAGAATGCCTGCTGTTATTTCTTCCGATTTGGATGGATCAACAAGATAAGCGGCATCTCCCGCTATTTCCGGCATCGACGAGGTATTTGAAGTCAGAACGGGAACGCCACATGCCATTCCTTCAAGAATGGGGATTCCAAAACTTTCACGCATGGAAGGATACAAAAATACTTCACACTGATTAATGATAAAAGGCAGATCGGAATTGGGTACATATCCAGCCAAATGAATATCGGAACGGGTTTCGGGATGGCCAATGGAATTCAGTACATTCTGAAGGGCTGTTTCGTCGTAATCCAACATCACCAATTTATAATCCACCTTACTTTGCGCCTTAAATTCGGCGAAGGCTTTTAGCACGTTTGGCGTATTCTTTTTGGGATCGGTATTGCCCAGAAAAAATACAAAATGATCGGGCAAATTGTATTTCGACCTGGCTTTTGCTAAAAGTTCCTGATCGGTAACCGGTTGGAAATGCTCACCAACACCATTGTAAACTGCCCTTAACTTTTTTTGATCGAGATGAAAAAAACGTTCCATTCGTTCTTTCTCATAGTTGGAAACGGTAGTTACAATTGTACTTTTCTGAATCACTTTAGGCACCACCAGACGGCGATACATGTTTCCAAATTTCTGATACCATGTTCCACCTTTTTTCAAAAGACTGTTGCTTTCCATGTATATCATATCGTGAACGATGGTAATTAAAGGGACTTTTGAATACATAGGGCCCGTATTGCTGGTACAATGCAGCAAATCGCAACCTTCGGCAGCAGCTGCACGTGGCAAAGCAAACTGTTCCCAGGTTGGGTAAGGACCACCACCCAATTCAATCACCTTAAAGTTGGAAGCATCCGGAATACAATGATCTTCGTCGGGCTTAACAAAAATGACGTATTCATTGATTTGATCTATTTTTTGGAGTTGCTTAATCAATTCCAAGGCCACCATATCCATTCCATGCTTTTTGGTGCGATACAGTCGCTGTCCCTCAATTCCTATTTTCATCCTCTCGTTTTAATTCCAGTCAATTTACAAAACAACTTTTTGATAGTCAATCCAATTTCCAGGTTTTATTTATTTTTATTAATTCAAACATTTAGCTTACTTTTCAGCATCAATTTCATTCGAACAGCTATGCGTAAAGAAATATTTATTCAACAAAAAACCATTTACCGGCTTACCTGGCTCAGCAGATTGATCTTACTGGGCTTCTTTCTTCTTCTTTCATTCATAACGCTTAAGTACCTTCCCTACTATTTGAGTAAGAACGTTCCTGTTCACGGGGAAATATTGGTTCTCGATGGTCAGATGCCTGATTATGCAATTGAAGCAGCCATCGAACGAATGAAAACAGAATCCTACAGACTGGTGCTTACCACCGGAAGCAATCTACCTGAAGGCTATTATATTTCCGGCATTAAAACCATGGCCGATTTATCGAGAGCAACCTTTCTGGCGCTTGGATTCGATTCTACCAAAGTAATTGCCATTCCCACCAAATTTGTTGCACGCAACCGTACGTTCAATTCAGCCAATACCTTAAACGAATGGTTGAAAACAAATCATCCTGAGATACAATCCATTGACGTACTAACCGTTGGCTGCCATGCCCGACGCAGTTGGTATTTATTTCACAAAGCATTAGGCGAGCAAATGAATGTTGGCATTATTTCTCTTGATCATCCGGGCTATGACAATAAAACCTGGTGGAAATCGAGCATTGGTGCCCGCACGGTTATCAGCGAAACCATCGCCTATTTCTACATTCGCCTAACCACCTAATTTCATTTATCAACACCGTGCGAAGTATGTATAAATTTTTTATTGGCCCCTTTCAATTTGAATAAGGAGAAAAACATTAATAGAAAAGCCTTAGGCAAGGTAAAAATGGCTTTCATTGTTTTTTTGGTATAAAATTTCATCGGAATGGAAAGGAAAAAAGCAAGATAAACGACCAGTGTTACGCCCAACCAATCGAAGCCGGTAAAAAGTAGGAAGCTAATTCCTGAAAACATCCAATACAGTAGGAAGTATAGTAGCGTAATAATGCTGGTTAATCCGATGAGCAACACGCGCGGTGGAGCAATCATTTGATATACTTTATCGAACAAATCAAAATTTCCCTTTAGCAACAAGTGCTTTAAACCTGTAAAAAAGTACCTGCGAAAGTAGATAAACTGTGCCGACAACCATCTTTTACGCTGGTTGGCAAAAACCTCCGATTTCTGTACCTTTTCGTCTTCGACCAATGCATCGTTCAGGTACTCAATTTTCTGACGATCTTTCAACAAACGCAATTCCAATTCTTTATCGAAGCCTCCCACGGCATTCACCTCGGCCATGGTTGTTTTGAAAAATGGATAATCGAAGGCCATACCCGATCCAATCAGTGCCGAAGAAAAACCTAAAACCCGATGTCCCTTTCGGAAAATGTGGTTGTTCACCTCTTCGCTAATGGCATCCAAAATGGCAAAGGAGGTGTTCAGGTTTTTGGCCATACGATGACCTTGTACCACTTTAAATCCCCGACTAAAGGCATCGTTCACTTTTTTCAAAAAATCAACTTCCATTAAATTATCGGCATCTAAAATCACTGCCACCTCATACTCATTGCCAATCTCGGCCATGGCCTGCCTCAATGCTTTCGACTTGGTACTTACTTCAAAAGAAACTTCAACCAATTTAATGGGCAATTGCTTTAGTATTTCGATGGTTTGTGGCTGAAAAGTATCAGCAATAATCACCACATCGAACAATTCCTTTGGATAATTTTGATTTAAAGCATCACGGGCTACTTCAATGATTACCGAGTCTTCCTTATACCCGGGAATCAGTACGGCCATCTTTCGTTCCCGTGCATCCACCACCTTCTTTTTACGGGCACTAAAAAGACCGGCGAAAGCAAAAATTAAAATATAGATGGCTGCAAATGCCATGTAAATAAAAATGATTGCTTCCAGTATTTTGATGATTAACTGTAATAGTTCCATATTAAAAAATTTAAACGAGGTCAGTCAAAGTCGATATCTCTTTTTTATTAATCATCATTTCCCACCAAACAACTAACATCAGTAAATTAAAATACTTGAAAGCATTTACTTGTTCGTACCAGAACCAATAAGATGGCTTTTCCGACTCTCTTTCGTATTTCGATAAAAATTCGTTTACGCTCTTTTCATTCAACAATTCTTTTACAATATCGGATTTTTGGATAATCGAAGTAAATAATTTTCTGTTTTCCTTGCTTCTAAAAAAAATAGGCAGTGGAGCAAATCCACCTTGTTTCTTACGACCGGTAATTTCTACAGGCAACTTTGGTTTCAAATAACTTTTGTGTAAATATTTAGAGACTCCCTGACCTTTAGATAATTCATCAACCGAACCAAAGAATTTAATATCGCGTGGGACTGTAGCTAAAAAGTTATATAAATCGGTTGACATGTAAGGAAAAGTAAGTGCATTTTCATGAAGTTCGGCCATTCGCGAAGCTTTGAAAAGAATAACCTCGTTAATTACTTGCTTAATATCACCAAAAAAATTGTGCACCATAAACAACTCGTCAAAGTCCTTTATGTGATTGGGAATCCGGCTAAGATATTCATGTTTGCCAATTTCAAATCCTGGTTGAATCAAGTTCTTCACCTCTTTTGTCGAAAAACCAAAATTATCACTCTTTAGAATATTTTTGATTTTTTCGTTGTGAAATTTAATTCTAAACAATTTATTGTTCCGATCGAAAGCTTTATTTTCCAAAACCCCTGACAACAATGTTTGTACTGGTGCTAGTCCTAATTTTTTCAACTTATAATTAAGAGCAAGTTCCTTACCGGCAGTTCCGTGTAATTGATCGTTGCCATCGCCACCCAATATAATGTCTGGCTTTTCATCGCCAATTAATCCCATGGCAACATAATTGAGCATCAGCCCTCCTTCTTGAAAGGGGTCACCAATTGTTTGAATAATTTTAGGAAGTTGCAAAATTTCGCTTCCATCTATTTCATATTCTCGATGTTCAGAATGAAAAACTTCGGAAAGTTTTGCGGCTAAAGGCAATTCGGACCAAGGGTTGTTTTTGAAACCAATTGAATAAGTTTTTACCTCACCTTGATACAAATCGCGTAAAGCACTAATGTTACCACCGGAATCGTATCCGCCACTCATTAAAAGTCCAACAGTATGAGCTCCTTCAACCCTCGATTTAATCCCAAGTTTATGTAAGCGCTCATATTCGACTATTGCATCTTCCTTCGACATTTTTAATGTTCCATACTTCGATTTAAAATCATCAAAAGGAAAGAGTTGATCTTCCTGCATACCATTCTTAGAAACCTTCACGTAGGAACCACCCGGCAATTTTTGAACACCTTTAAGTGAGGTTTGGGGAGAAGGAATGTATCCTAAGGAAAGAAACTGAGAAAGTGCATTGATATCTGGTTCAACCTGAAATCCTTCTACCGATGACAAATAGAACAAAGCATTGGCAAAATAATCTTTGGAATAGAAAAATTGAGGCCCACTACCATGCCGATCTCTAAAGGCAACAAATTCAGTCTCTGAGACAATTAAAATAGTAAATTCACCATCAAGTTTTTTAAACGAATTCAGTCCATTTTTGATATACTCATCCAAAATGTAAGTTGCTTGACGATCTACTTTTTGAGCACTATAAGTTTGACCAAATAAAAGCAAAGTAAATCCTTCACGCGTTGCCACTTTCGCCGAAGAAGAAGCTGCCAGTTGAACAAGTTGACTTTTTATATTCACCTCATGTTCTGACATATGACCCGCCTTAAGAATGCCACTAAAAGCACCAATAAACTTGCTGTTTTTCATCATAATTTACAATTTTTGATTTTCCTTAATTCCTTCATAATGTGAAAGATTCCAAACTAAAGATCTAAAAAGCGGCATCAACAAATCCATGCGTCGCTGTATAATATATTGAAGCGTAAATTTTGGAAATGTTATAAAATTAAAATAGAGGAAATTAATGAGCAGAACAATTCCTTTAGAATTTCGTCGAGCAAAAACAATCCTGTTCCTCGATATATAATATATTTTTAAGGGACTTTCTTTACCTGTTGAAATTGATTCTTTATGGTAAACGAGCGATTTCGGTTCATAAAATATTTTATATCCAGCCTTTTTAATTCGTTCGCACCAATCATGTTCTTCGTAGTACAAAAAGAATATTTCTGCCATTAACCCAACTTCCTTAATTACTCTTAACGGAACCATCATTGCAGCTCCGTGTATCGCAAAAGTAGTTCCCGGTTCATCGTATTGTCCCTTATCCACTTGTCGATATCCTATTAGATTTTGACGCATGGTATATGGATTCATTGGGGTATAACCAGCATACTGTATCGTATTTGGCGTATGAAAAAACCTTATTTTAGGGCTAATCATTCCAATTGAAGGATCCCGTTGAAGTTGTTGAACCAAAGGTTGCAAAAAGTTTATTTCAACCTCTGTATCGTTATTAATAAAAAGTATCAACTCTCCTTTGGCTGCCCTTATTCCCATATTATTTCCACCTGCAAAACCAATATTCTTTTTTAATTTAATCAGTTTTACAAATGGATACCGAAGACTAATTTCATCGGGAGAATCGGTTGGTGAATCATTATCAACAATAATCACCTCAAAGTTTGGGTACGAAATTTTCTGCAAACTTTCCAGGAATTCGCAGGTCACCTGAGTTTGGTTATAGTTCACCGAAATTATTGATACCAAGGGGAAATCATTCATTTTATTATGGTATTTATTTTTTACTTGTGCTTTCTACTGTTTCTTTTTCTTGTATGGCCTCATCATCAAACTGTTTGGCCAGAAAAAGAAAACCCATACTTGAATAAATTAAGATTCCGGTTGGCATTTGCCCAAGGATCCCATTGCCATACGATGCAACCATAATCCCAAACATACCACAAACCAAGGCACTCATTTGCGCCCGAATCCAATCGTCACGTATTTTAAACATGATAATGTACGAAGATTTTATCACAACGTAAAACAAAATAAACAGGTGCAACATGAGACCAACAACACCCTGTTCGGCCCAAATAGCCACATACCAACTATCCGTTGGTGTATTTGCCAAAAAAGTATTGGGAGTGAAACGTTGTCCCCAGTTCCCTGAAGAACCTATTCCTCCCCCAAAAGGCCTGGCTGCCATGTATGATTTTAATTTGCGTTGATTTTCGAGTCGAACCTGTAATGAAGCATCGTTGGGATCGAAAGCCGTACGCATACGGTTAATGGTATAATTACCGCTACCAATGGTCGTATATTTGAAAAAAACAAAAACTGCAAGCCCCATGGCTGCTCCCAAAACAATTACCTTGAAATTCTTACGCAACATTACATACAAAGCAAAACCCATAATGGGTACGGCAATTGCACCACGTGTTCCTGAAATCATCATGCCGTATACGCCAAATAAACCTGCTATAACATAAAGGATCCGCAAGGCATCTGTTTTTTTCTTGTTCATCGCTAAAATGAGGAATACAACACCGGCATGTCCCTGTGCTCCACCAAATTGTCCGGCATCGGAATAAAATGAGAACACCCTAAGTTTTCCAAATAGAATATGTGTGAGTGCGCCGCCTCCATCCAACCAGGCTTGTTCCCACGGATCGGGTCCAAATACCTTTTGTTGGATTCCTTTTAAGGTAGCCATGATAGAAAGTATTGCCCAAATTTTAAACAACAAATCCAAATCGCGTCTGCTATTGAAAAGTATAAAAATAAGTGGCAAGGTGAAAAGCATGTATAAGGAAACGCCACGCATGGCATAAAACCAGGCTGCACGGCTTGCTGCTTCAGGATTTACCAATTGGAAAAGCGTATAGCCATACCAAATTACGGCCAATAAAACAATATCATTTTTTGCGTTTTCCCATGGAATTTTGCGGAAAAACGAGATGAAAAACAAGGACAAATAAATCAGCAAGAAGTGGGCATCAATGCTCAGCCCTAAAGGCAGACCCTTGACATAACGCAATAATCCAAGCACCACAAAATTCAGAATATAAATTCCAATCA
Source organism: Prolixibacteraceae bacterium (assembly GCA_041821245.1). GTDB lineage: Bacteria > Bacteroidota > Bacteroidia > Bacteroidales > Prolixibacteraceae > Roseimarinus. The sequence goes on along the minus strand of JBGUEP010000004.1, from coordinate 152,226 downwards.
TCCCTGCTCGGGGTACCATAAAAATAAGGAAAACATAGCTAATAAGGAATGGGAACATCAATATGCCCAGGCCGGCCACCATTCCACCTTTGCCTACAAGGTATGCTAAAGCGACCATCAGTAGTAGCAAAGCCAAAATAAAGATCGGTTTTTTCAGCAATTCGCTCCCAGACACTTTATTGAAGCCATTTTCCATTTTCCTAAATTTGGTTTTTTAGGTTTTTGAAAAAATAAAATCCTTCAGTAAAAAAATATTTCACCCGAATACCAATCTCGCGATTTAGGTAATAGTAGCCGGCAAGAATTCCAATCAATGTAAAAAATACTGTTACCGCCGCCACCGCCTCCAAAGAATTGAAGACAAAAACAGCAATGAAGTCTCCCACAATATTTGCTCCGGCCATGATCATTACTTTATTGAAATTGAATCGTGGTTTATTGATGCTATCCAGCGCCACACCGGTAAATCGATCGATTGGTAATAAGATGGAATAAAGGGCAAATATTCGAAAAATGGAGGCCAACAATGGCAATGAATCTTTATATTCGTTTCCTCCCAACAGCCAAACCAATTGTTCGGCAAAAATAAATCCAACGATGGCTACCGGAACAAAAAGCAAGGTAATGACTCCACTGTAACTGTAAAAGATTTTCTTCAGTCCTTCGATATCTCCTTCATGACTTTTTTTCGACATGCGGGGATAAGCTGTAATGGTAAAACTACGAAGTGGAATTCCCAACAGATCGGTCAATTTTAATGGAATGGCATACTGTGCAATACCAACTGAGCCCAAAATTGGACTTAGCCCAATAATAATGGTATCGGCACTTTTCAGCAAACTGCTTCCAATAAGTGTCCCCATGGAATATTTGCCAAAATTGAGCATTTCACGAGTGGTTTCTTTTGTTGCCCGCTTAAGGTAAATAAAACCATCCCAACGTTTCCAGAATACCAGAATACTTGGCAGTAAATTGGATACAAGATGAGCGATCACAATTGACAAAAGCCCCCAATGCAAAAAAGTATTATTCACTAACAGAAAGACCACAAAACTGCCAACATTCAATAATCGAATGAAGAGAATATGTTTAAAGCGTTGCTCTGCCTGAAACAACGATGCGGAATTGTTCCATGATAAATTCAACAACGCCAAAACAGGATACCACAACAGAAACAACATGTACCCGTTGTTAATGTTAAAATCGAACTGTTGAATGATAAAATAGGTGGGCCATAAAACAAGCGCCATTGCTGCAACCAACTGCAATCCTATTTTATAGCTGGTCCCCATGTAGGTTTTATTCTTTTCCTTGTCATCGCTTGATGCAAAACGAACCAATGCAGTACTGGTTAAGCCAAAACGAAGCATATCCATAAAAGTCGCAATAGTGACATACAGCACCCAATCGCCAAATAGTTCCTGCGTTAAACCACGAGTAAGCAGAATAAAGCTAAACAGGCCCAAGGCTGCAACACTCATACTGGTGGAGAGCGACAAGAAATTTTTCTCTTTTATTATCCTGGTAATTTTTTTAATCATGCTTCATTTATATACCATTAATTCGATTCTGTTGAGACCAAAATCCAAACATCTGAATTAGGAGCATATTTTAAAAACTCACTCCGAACCCGCTCTGCTTTTTCTTTTGAATCATATACTCCAACTGCCACCTTAAAAATATCACCGGCATCCTCAAATATCTGAGGATGATAACCCAAACTTTCGTACTGTAAAAAGCATTTTTGGGCATTTTCAGCACTACGGTAGGTTCCGCCAATTAGATAATATTTAATCTGAATTTCCGGAGTCGCCTTTGGTATTTTAATGATTGGGGTCCCTTGATTCGTTTCTTCTAAATTTGTATCAGTAGCACCTTCAGTAATGGATTGGCCATCAGGTTTTGTAGATGCACGTTCGGACTGCCTGGTTTGATTGAGCCCTTTCTGCTTGAAAAATTTGGGATAAATATATCTGGCACCAACAAAAACGGAACCGCTAAAACCAACAACAATAATGATCAGGTACAACAATTTCCGATAATTTGATTTCGTTTTTGGTTTTGGCTCTGATTTTGGTTTTGGCTCTGCGTTATTTAAATTTTTATCACTGAGTTTTTGTTTGGAGAAAAATTGAAGACGAACCATATTCTTGATAATTCTACGAATAAATGATCGTTGTTTGGGTAAATCGCCCAAAACATTTTCCATTTCCTCCATGGCCACCCCGTTGAGTAATATTTGTGGCTTGTTTTCACCCGTATACTCCAGTATGTCTTTCAACGAATTTTGATCGGCTTTTGACCATGCCCTATTGGCACGTGTAACCATAAAAGAATGATGCGAACTTCTAAAAAGTTTTATCGGATAGCTATTGTTAAGAATACCCGGGATTTCTACAAAAACATAATCGTAATCTTCGAAAACAATACCGGTCCAATCAGCCTCTAAATCGTAAATCGAATCGACCCTGTGAAAGGAGTTATTTACCCGATAATTCAGCATTTTAAAACTGAGTTCCTCTTTTGCTTCATTGGGAGCTAAATACAATATTTTATAGCCAAACTCAGCGAGACTATGCAACAAATTACTCAGCAATAAAGTCTTACCCTCACCCTCCAAAATGCTAAAAATCAAATTCACATCGGGCTTTGGCTTTTCATGTATTGATTCGGTATTTAAAATAAGACGACGGGCAATTACGTCAAGTCCCCGATCTTTCACAAAATCGATATCGAGCCGCTTAACAGCATTCACCAAAGGGAAAATAGCTGCAACAGGCAAACCAATCAGGCTTTCGGCCCGATAGGTGTTTTTAATGTTACTGTCTAAAAACTCCAAAACAATGATGGTAAATGCAGGTATGATAAAACCAATCATAAAGGCGATGACCAACAAAAACTTACGTTTACTTGCTTTTGCTTCGATGGGAAAAATAGGAGCTGCAATTATTTTCAAATTGGAATTCAATTCCACATTCTGCTGTTTCAATTTAGCAAGACTCAAACTGTGCAATAGTGATAGATATTCGCGTTCGGCGACGTCAATCTTTCGTTCCAGCCGTTTCATCGTTGCCCCCAGAGGCGCATAACTTTGAAATAAATCTCTAAATTCCTGGTGTTTTTCGTTTCCTATTTCCAATTGAGCCTTAGTGGATTCCAACTCCACGACCTTTTCCAACCAATTTTGCAGTATTGATCCCGAAGGTAATCCTTCTGCAGTATTATCAATCGAATATTGTTCACTTATAGCTTGCCGAAGTTTGTCTTGCAATTCATATGACTGGTCCTGTAATTTTGAAAGATTGGTCACCAAAACTGCTTCACCCTCATCGTCCAATTCTTGTTGATTTGTTTGAAGAGCAATTTCCAAATTGACTTTTGCCAATTGGTTTCGAAGATCAACGATATCCGTACTGTTGATTTTGGTTTTATCACGAATGCTCATTTTTCCTTCCAAAACTTTTAATACAGATTTGGCAGCAGCATTTTGCATTTTAATGCCTTCGTACGTCAAATCGAAATGTTCTTTTTCCGAAGCAATGTGTTTAGTTTGTTCATAGTAGTTGATAATGCTATTACTTCGATTGAAATTCAGCAATTCATTTTCGGCTTGGTTCAAACGTTCATTGGCTACATCTAATTGTCCCAAAAAATAGCGAACCACAGCATCGGATTGGTTCACTTTTATATCGGAATATCCTTCAATAAATACTTTAATTAAGATCTCCAGTGTATTCTGACAAATCCCCGGATCGTCAGCCTCATAATTAATTTCAACCAAATCGCTGGATTGCACACGACTCACACGTACGCGTGACAATATTTTTTTTGAGCTGTAATTTTTGTGATTAAAATTGATGAGCTCATAAATGAAGTTAGTATAATCTTTATTCTTATAGTCCTTAAAACGCTGAAGGGTTGTCTCAAAATCGCCTTTAACCACCATTGCTTTTACTTCATTTGGGACTATCCGCATCAAGTCGTTATACGATTGTTTCTGAATAATATTTGAGCTTGGTTGATCCAAAATCATGTGTGATGTAAACAGCCGTATGGCCACCTCCTCGATGGTATTTCTGGACTTGATGATGTTAATTAAGTTATCGAAAGCTGTTCGCGAACCAAATAAGTCGAGTTTCGATTCTTCCATTGAAACAATGGAGGAACCTGTTGCAATACCGGTATATACCGTTGCATTGGAGGAATACGTTTTTGCCTCATTTCGGGTGAGGTAAAAAACAATGGCCACCAGCACAATCGGCATTACAATTAGTAGCGCAATGTTTTTATACAATAAACGTATGAAATAGAGTAAATTCAAAATGCTTAATTTTCTAGTTTAATTTCAATTCCCACCGTTTCCTGCAAAAGTTGTAATGCGGTAATGTACTCCACTTTGATATCCTCAAAATTAAGTATTGACCTCGATAGCATATCATGAAGGCGGGCATAATCGGCTACCGTAATTTTTCCATTGTTGAAATCTTGTTCTGCCCGTAGCATTTGAACACGATAAATTTCAACAGCATTGTTCTGAATCACCATATTGCGGTAAGCTTTTACCACATTATTGTATTGAACAATAATTAGATTTCGTAATTCCCTTATTGTTGTTTCCTTTTCAAGGGCAATAATATCCATCTCTGCTCTGGCAATGTTAACACTGCTTTTATCAACTACAGTTGACAAAGGTATTTTAAGAAAAAGTCCAACATTATAACGGGTTTGTTCGGTCGTATTCGTTGCTACCTGATCGATACCCAGATCACCTGTTAAGATTAAATTGTCGAACAATCCATATTTGGCACCAGCTTCAAAACCTAAACTGCGCATCCAGTCGCGCTTCATCGATATTATTTTCAGTCGACTTATGACCAGATTTGCATCGTGAATCTTTAGCAAGGGAGATGTTTCCAATGCAGCAGCTTGCAATTCAGCAATAGGAGGCAAACGCATTGTAATGTCCTTTCCTGAAATACTATTTGCAACCAGATCATCGTAAGTTTGGGCACTAAGTTGACCCAAAATAATAATGAACAAGAACAGAGTAGTTTGAAGCCTTTGTTTGATCATTCCAATTTATTAAACATTTTCCTTTTGAAATACTGCAGGTATGGTTCTCAAAATAATCCAAATGTCTTTCCAAAAAGCGAAGCGACTATTGGCAATTTCGACGTATTGGTTATCCAAACTTTTTCGCTCCTCTGGCGACATTTTAGATGTTCTTCCACGTGCTTCAACCTGCCATAAACCAGTAATGCCGGCTGGACCATTAAAGCGGCTAGTCCAATCATCAGTTGTGAGTAATTCGGCCTCATACAAAGGCAATGGCCGATTGCCAACAATCGACATGTCTCCTTTCAAAACATTGATCAATTGGGGCAACTCGTCGATGCTTAATTTGCGAATAACATGGCCCACTTTTGTGATACGCGGATCATTTTCAAATTTCACAAAAGCCTTATCCTGTTCACCTTTTCGCTTTTCGATGTGCTTAAATTCACTCACTTCAACATCATCGCCATACAATACGGTATCATTGTCTGTATTCTTAATTGAAACCTCTTTTTTAACCTCTTCTTTTTCTGAAGCATATTGGTTTAAATGAGCAAACTCCTTCAACCGTTGGTCAGCATCGGGATACATGGATCGCAATTTTAGAAAATTAAAAATTTTGTAGCCGGTACCTACCCGCTTTGAAATGTAATAGACCTTACCTTTCGATTCCATTCTGATGGCAATGATAAACAGGAGTAAAAAAGGAGCTGCAACCAATAATGCTGTACCGGCAACTAAAATGTCAAATGTTCGTTTCAGAAAGCCTATTTTATATTCTTTTAATTCACGGTGTTCTTCGACGACCTTTTGTTGGTGCATTTTTAATTTTAATTCCTTCAAAAATGCGATTCGCCCCAACACCCTTTCCACATTCAATGGTTTTGAATAAAAATCATCAATCCCACTTTTAATCGATTGTTGAATTATCTCAGGTTTTTTATCGGTATCAACCAATAAATATGGAATACGACGGGCGGGGTCAAAACTTTTTATAAAAGAGTCATGGAAGTCAATTCCATTTTGCCCAGGCAAATCACGCTCAACAATTAGCGCATCAAATTTATTGTTCCCCTCCAACAATTTAGAAGCAGCAAAAGCATTGCCAACCTGCTCAACCTGAGTTTTTTCCAGAAACAAATCAACCAGAACCTGATCGTCCCCAATGTAAAGCAAAGTATATTTTGTAGAATTTTGAATCATAAAAAACAGGTTTATCTTGAAAGTACTTTTTCAATACGGATCAATAACTCTTCAGGATTGAAAGGTTTCATAATGTAATCTTCGGCCCCCAATTTCAAGCACTCAACACGATCTTTGCTACTATCCTTACTGCTCAAAACAATAATTGGTATGTCTGAAAAATACCCACTTGCCTTCACTTTTTTAATTAATTCAATTCCATCAACATTGGGCATTTGCAAATCAGTCAAAATCAGATCAGGTATATTTCCTTCCTGCAACCAGCTTAATGCCTCTAATCCATCAAGTTTGGTATTAACGTCATACTTCTTGTGCAAAAGCTGCACGATCAAATCGCTTATGGATGGTTTATCATCAACAACTAATATTTTTTTCATTCTCTTCCTTTTTTTTATTTTTTGTGAAGCCCCAATTTACAAATAATTATTTGTGTTCATCAAACTTATTTTTAATAAAAGAGTTTTGTGTTTACGTTAGATTCAAATACCATTCCGCTTGTTTTTAAATTCTGTAAAACCTAATTTGCATAGGTATTTGAAATGATAGGATATCAGTCAATCGATTGATTAAATTAAAGATACAAAAACAGATTTTTTAACTGCTTACATAAAACCTCTGAAAAATACCAATTAAGCTTACCATTAAAACTATTCAATAACGAAGAGTTCTAATAAAAAACGAAGAATTAATGTTGATCTAAAAAAAATAGAATAAAAAAAGCCGTACATCTGTACGGCTTTTAAATCCTATTAAACCTATTCTACTAATTGCCGGTGCCTCTTTGCTGGCCGCGGCGTTCAGGAGCCGGACCTTGTTGTCCACCGGATCTGCGCTGACGCATTTCCTCTCTCCTTTTTTCTTCAATTTCTATGTATTTTTTCAATTGATCGGCAGTTAATACCGGTTTTAATTCGGCAGTTTTTTCAGTATTGAGTACATCCATCTTTTCCCTAACTTTGCTTCTGTCTCCACCTGAGCTTTGCATATCCTTGAAGATTTCCGACATTTTTTCAGCGTACTTTTTGTTGATGACCTCAACTTTGGCAGTCTGATCGGCACTTAAACCCAAATCCGTTTTCATCTGTTCTGTTTGGCGTTTTGCCCGTTCAACAGGGTCAGTTTGGCGACCTTGTCCCTGGCCACCGGGAGCTTGTGCAAATGTCATCCCGGACATTAACAAGCCTAAAATTAGAACGATACTTCTTGCTTTCATCATTAAATTTTTTTACGTATTTGCTTGTATTCTTATTGAAATCATTGTTTAGATCAAATCAATGCCTAAAAGTTTAATGGCGAGTTCACTTTTTTTCCTTAAAATACATTATTTGCCACTTTGAATGTGAAAACGGCATGAATTGAAGACTTTCTACAAAATAGAATTGTATATCTTGGCATCGACGAATAACAATTGTTCCGGCAACTATTGTTGAAACAGAAACATTTTATGGCAAAGGCCAAAAACAAAATGACATCCAAATGGAAAAAAAATATCTACCCATATCGCTTGACATTACCAATGAAAAAATTTTGATTATCGGAGCTGGTGAAAGTGCCTATCGCAAGGCCTTAATATTAAAACGCTTTGATGCTGAAATTGAATTTATTGCTATGGACATTTGCGATGCTATCAAAAAAAGTGGCTGGAATTTTACCCAAAAACCATACGAAGCAACGGACCTCATTGGACATATCATGGTTTATTCCTGTTCGAACAATCTTGAACTGGATCAACAAATCATTCAAGATGCCAGGAAACACGGTATTTTGGTCAATATTCACGACAAGCCGTCGCTTTGCCAATATATTTCACCGGCCGTGTACCAGTATAAAAACATGACGGTTGCGGTAGCCTCTAATGGAGAAGATGTTTATAAATCGATCAAATTAAGGAATTATTTGCGTGATCATTTAGATACGAACATTGAAAACCTGTTGGATTTCTAAAAGAAAAATTCGTTCCGTTCTTTATTAACCCAATAACTTTTCACGTCGTTGCAAATTCATCAAGCCCCCCAATAAAAAAACCATTGCTCCGGCACCAAGAAAAACCCGACTTTTGGTTGTGATGGATTGCCAGGCCATTTCACTAACATCAGAAGGAACGGCATAGGGATTAAAAAATATGTTCCAAAAAGTACGACTGATAGAATCGGACATAATCAACAAGACAATTCCCAATATGATCACCACCGCCGCGGTTGCATTGCCCGATTTCAGAACAGTGGATAATAAAAAGGTTAACAATCCAAGAAAAGCCAGAGGATAGAAAACCTGATAGACCATTTCAAATACTGAAAAGGAAAGGAAGGTAAACCGTAAAAGTTCTGAAATAAAGAACAGAATCACAGCAGTAATGGCATAAATCAACAAAAGACGCATCAACCAAACCCGGTAACGATAATCGGGAATTCCAAAAATGATTTCCAGGGTTCGGGCATCCTTATCGCTTTGAATGCCAAAAGCTGCCGGGTAAAATAGTAAAAGGGAACCCGTTAAAATTAGGATACGATAAATTCCTGCCTCACCCATGGCATCACCACTGAATAAATTCACACCAATAATAAAAAGAGTTAATGCTATGGCAGCCAATAAAAAATAAATAAACTTATTCCCAAAAATAATCTTCAGATTGTAGCGGACCATCAGTAAGGTATTTTTCAAAACCGCCGGGAATCTTCCGAATAGATTGGTGCTCTTTATTTTTTCTTCCTTTATAAAAATTGTATTCATTCTAATTTCTATTTAGATATCGTTTTTAAATTGGATAAATTGGATTAATGCAGTTCTGGATTATTTGTAAGAGAGTCGTTCCATTTCCCCTCTTTCAGCTTAGTAGTTAATGATCCTATTTAATCCAACCTTTACCCTTTCTGCAGCCACAAATAGGCATCCTCCAAATTGGGATCAACCGGAACAGCATTTTCATGTGGTTGATCTTTTGAAACAATGCGGAGACGTATTTGTGCCCCATCTTTCAAATGATGTGCGACATTAAAGTTTTTGGTATAATATTCAAATTCTGATTCGGGAGCCATAAGTTGCCATACGTGGCCTTTTGCTTCGGTGGTCATATTTTGAGGTGATCCAACATATTGAACATGACCTTTGCGAAGCACAGCCAGACGATTACAGGAACTGGCAATGTCTTCGATGATGTGGGTTGAGAAGATCACAATCCGTTCACGACTCAATTCCACCAATAAATTTCGGAAACGAATGCGTTCCCTTGGATCAAGCCCTGCAGTTGGTTCATCAACCACTAAAACCCTTGGCAAATGGAGCAAAACCTGAGCAATTCCAATACGTTGTTTCATACCTCCGGAGAATGAACCGATCTTTTTGTCACGATTCTCCCACATGTGTACACTTTCCAACACTTTCTGAACCCTTGCATCGCGCGCTTGTGGTATGTTTATTTTTTTCAGAATGGCCATATATTGCAGGTAATCCCATGCGGTCATGTTTTCATACATGCCAAAGTCCTGAGGCAGATAACCAATCAAACCTTGCAACTCTTCGCGTTTTTCATCGGCATCAAAAGCATTAAACCACACCTTGCCATAGCTCTGAGTATTGATTCCACAAATGGCTCTCATTAAGGTAGATTTACCTGCTCCGTTTGGACCTAACAAACCATACATTCCATTTTCGATTTCCAACGAAACACCTTTAAGTGCTTTAAACGGAACTGCTTTTTTACCAATCAACGGAATCGATAATACAAATTGATAGATGATTCTTCGGAATTCCTTACGTTTTCCTTTCAGACGATTGATATTGATTTTTTCACGATGAATTTTACCCGAGATGGTGCTAATTGCCAAAGCCAAATAAGAAAGAATCAGCAGTAGAATGGAAAGTCCCAGGTTTTCATACACCGTAAACAAATAGAAAATCGCAAACAGAGGGAAGGCCCAGTGCCAAATATGAAAAGTAATTTTCACTAATTTTGCCCCTCTTTTACGGTTAAGGAACCAGCGCTGTAAGACCTTTAAAACGTCCATCATCATAAAATAGATGATGCCCAAATCGATGAAGCGCCATAAGCCACTCTTCATGTAAAAGAATGCCATGTAAACCACAAAGCCAATGAGCGGCAATTTCCAGCTTAGGTCATCCAAATCTCTCCAGCTTTCGTAAGTTTTAGCTTCTCCAAAATGTTCCCGAATGGCGAGTCCACCTCTCCAGTCGCGGGTAAATTTGCCCGGACGTTCATACACCTTCACCATATTCTGAATGCGAATAGTGATGGGTTCATTGGCAGGAATTATGGTTTCATTGGCTTTTCTTAAACTGTTTAGAATAAACCAAACAATGGCGGGTACAATGGTGATTAGTAAAATGTAGCACACCAATTGCCATATAAAGCTATTGATTTCGAAATAGATGAGAATACCTCCACCTGCGAAGGAGGCATATTGCAATATTTGCAACCAAACCGGAAGTTTTCGGTACCAAGCCAGTGCATTTTGAAGGCCCGAATAGAAGGTTGGAATAAAAACTAGGGTGAGAATTGTACTAAAAGCCAGACCGCCAATCACGGTAAGTGCAAATGGAGCACCAATAATCCCAACGTATTCCGAGGTCCCCATGGCCAAAGGCATCATAGCAATAATGGTGGTAATGGCTGTAATCAGAATTGGGCGTAAACGAGCCAAACCAGCCATCATTAAAGCACGTTGCCGGCCATATCCCCGTTTTTGTAAAATATTGCTGTAATCAATCAGGATAATTCCGTTGTTGACCACCACACCTAATAAAATGATGAAACCGGTTAAGGTATTGGCTGAAATCAAAGTATTGCCCGTAAAAATGAGCATCAACAAGGAGCCAATGGCTGCCAATGGAATTGAAAACATCATGACAAATGGTGTAGCGAAAGATTCAAATACCGAAGCCAGAATCATAAAAATAAGAATGAAAGCCATGGCTATGAGTGGATAATAATCGGCATAATCATCCTCTTCGTGAATCACCTCAACGGCAATACCTGAAGGCAGCGGCAATGCGGCCACCAATTGATCAACACTCGCCCTTGAAGCTTCCTGCAAATCTTTATCCGCATTAATATCGGAACTAAACTGATAAGTCAATTCAATAACCTTTTCTTGGTTCAGACGATTTACCCGACTAATTCCGGAGCTATAGTATATGCGTGATATATCCTGCAATTCATAATTGGCCCCCTGATTGTTTCGTATTTCCAACTGTTCTAAATCGGACATGCGCATTTTGGGCAATTCCTCTACGGTATCGGTGCGAATAATAATCTCATATTCGTCGTTATCATGAATGTAATTAAAGCCCGATTGCACTTCTTTTTTGAATGACGAAAGTTCACTCATCACATTATTCATGGTCACGTTATTCCGACCGGTAAGTTCGGTATCGAACTGCAAATGCACCTCAGGGCGGTTCGAAGCCAGGTTACTGCGCACCCGATCAATATCATTCATATCTTCGAGATAGTATTCCAGGTCTTCGGCCACTTTTTTCATCATTTCATAGTCCTGACCTTTGATCACTACCCGCTCCTGATTGCTGCCAATCCCCATCATACGTTGCATGCGATCGTTTTGACGCATACCTCCGCCTCCGGTTCCAAATTGTTCACTGGAAGCGGACTGTTCAAAATCAATTTCAGCTTGACGATCGTGTTTGTCCATGATCCCCTTCACTTGATTTTTAATGTCTTCGAATTCGCGTTTCGCAATTTTTTCGTAATCATCCTGCAAAACAACAGTTACCACTGCCGACTCCTCTTCAATTTTACTACTGATGTTTTTCTTTTCAGCGATTTCCATCAAATCTTTTTCCATTTCAGCAACCAAAGCATCGGTTTTCTCCAGTGTAGCACCGGAGTTCATGGTCACATAAATGTCGATTCGATTTTGTTCTACCTCCTGTAATTGTTGGGTTTGCGTGGCCAAACTAATCAATAGCGTTGCAAAGAAAACGACCAATCCGCTAAGGACCGTTGTAATGGGATTTCGCATGGTGGTTTTCAACACCAACAAATAGACCTGAACCATTCGGTTACGGATGGATACTTTTTCGAAGATGGCTACTCGCTTGTGTTTTTCCTGCCGGCCAAGCACCAAATAAGTGATCATTGGTATCAGTAGAATGGCTACCAGAAATGAAATCAATAAGGTGGAAACAATGGAAACACCAATTTGACGTCCAAATAGTTTAACAATGATGTCGTCGGTAAAAAAGAAAGGTACAAAAACACAAACGGTGGTTAAGGTTGCTGCAAAAACGGAGCGCCAAACCTCGCGCGTCCCATCCACAACAGCATCGCGCAAAGGCACACCTTTTCCGGCCAGTCTGTAAATATTTTCAAGCACCACCACACTGTTATCGATGAGCATTCCAATGGCAAGCGCCATTCCCACCAAAGTGATGCTGTTTATGGTGATATCGAAAGCATAAAAGAAATTAAAAGCAGCATAAACTGAAATAGGAATGGATAAAGCAACAGTAGTGACCAGTCGAATATTTCGCAGGAAATACCATAACACCAAAACAGCCAACAATCCACCAATTAATGCCAAATTGATAATCTGGTCAATGTTCTTCTCCATGGTTTCCGCTGAATCACTTTGAATGATCAACTCTACACCTACTGTTTTTAAGTTCTCATTCAGTTGGGCAATCACTTCACGTGCCCGATGCGACAGATCAATTAAATTGGCTGTATTGTCGTTGATCAGAACCATAGAGATTACATCCTTACCATTCACACGGCTATAGGAGGTTTCTTCTTTGGTTCCAAAGGTAATGGAGGCAATGTCTTTTAATTTCAGACCCGAGGTCTGGTCTACAATCACATCGCCAATGTCTGAGATTTCTTTGAATTCGGCCGAAACGTTCACAAAATAGCGACTCGATGCGGCATAAACTTCTCCCACATAGGTTCTGTCAGTATGTCCGCTTTGTAACAATTGACGAATACGTGCCGGTGTAAGCCGGTAGGCTGTTGCCACATCGGGAGCAATTTCAATTTGAATGGTTTTTTGCCGACCACCATAGATGTTCACACTGGCTATTCCATCGATATTTAAAATTGGATCCTGAATTTCCTTATCGGTAAGATTCCGCAAGCGATCGACACCACCCTCCCCCAATATTTGAATGCTCATAAACTGGTTGAGCATGGCCCTCAGATCCACCTTATCGACCACCACAATAAATTCTTCCGGGATGAGGGTTTTCGATTCGTTGATTTTTTCTTGTAAGCGAAGCTGGGCATATTTCAGATTAACCCCTTCGTTGTAGGTAATTTCGATGGTCCCGTTTCGTCGTGAGGCATTCGATGAAATTTCTTCAACACCTTCCAGCTGACCAATAACGCCTTCCAGCGGAATAATGGCCTGACTCTCCATGTACAAGGGATCAACTTCGATGGTGGAATTCACCATAACAACCATCACCGGCATTTCGGGCGTTGGATACAATTCCATCGACAGTTTATTGTAGGATATCACTCCCAGCATGACTAATGCCAGGAATATCATACTAATCAACGTCCTTCTTCGGATGATAAAATCCATATTCTTGTTTCTAGTTACTGGTTTCTGGTTACTGGTTCCTGGTTCCCATTGAACCGATAACCCAATGACTTTTCCAATTATTTACTATTCTGTTTTCGGTCGATACAGTTTTCGAATTATTTAGATCATTTACTGATCGACCAACATCTTCTTTCCTACTTCTATCCCCTGGGTTAAAACCCCGGGCTATTCATATTTCGCTTTGAAAGCAGCTTTACTGACCATTGACTTTTTTCTGTTGACTACTGACTCAATGACCAATGACTATCTTTTCCTATTGACTAATGACCTTTTCCTTTTTCGTCATCACATCGTACACACATGGAATAACAACCAAGGTTAAAAGCGTTGAAGTGATTAATCCGCCCACAACAGCCCATGCCATTGGAGAACGAAGGTCGGCACTTTCGCCAAATCCAAAAGTGAGAGGTATAAGTGCCAAAATGGTAGTTAAACTGGTCATGATTATGGGCCTTAAACGCTGAACACCGGCTTGAACAATCGCATCTCGTTTTTTAATCCCTTCGGCTCTTAGCTGATTGATTTTATCCACTAAAATGATGGAGTCGTTCACCGCAATTCCCGCCAGCATAATCATCCCAATGTAAGCCATGATGTTCAATGGTTTTCCAATAATGTAGAAGGTAAGGATTGCGCCAACCATGGCTAATGGTATAGTCAGCAGGATGGTAAACGGATGAATCAGCGATTCGAACTGTGCTGCCATGACCATATACACCAGAACCACTGAAAGTATGAGGGCAAAGGTTAAACCAGCCATCGACTCTTTTCGTTTGATTTCTTCACCTGCCATTCGAATGCGATAGCCATCGGGTAGGCTGATGCCTTTCAATTTTTCCTGCAGCAAACTAACCACCTGATCGAACACCACATCGTCGGCCACATAGGCACTAACTTTACCAACCCGGCTTTGATTGCTGCGATGAATTTCACGAGGCAACTGTTCTTCGGTAATATTGGCCAAATCGGCCAGACGATATTTCACATTGCCGCTGGAGATTTCAATGTTCGACAGTTCTTTTACACTCATTTTAGGCTGACGAATAGTGATATCGCGCATTTCACCGTCAGTTTCATATTCACCCGCATCAACACCTTCCAGGCGATTTCTGACCTGGGTAATAATTTGATCAACGCTCAGATTGAAAAATCCTGCTTGCACCCGATCAATGTAGATGTCAATTTCGGGAGCACCATTTTCCACTGAACTCTCCACGTTATAGAGTCCATTCAGCTGCATGGTCACCGTCTTAATATTTTCAGTGATTTCGCCAATGGTTTCCAGATCGTCGCCAACCACTTCGACCACTAATGGAGCTTCGTTGTTGCCAAGTATCGACTGTAAACTACCTTCATCCTGCAAAAAGCTAAATTCAATGTCGTTATTTGAATTCATTATGTTGCTGAAAGTTTCCATCACCTGGCCATAATGTTCAACACCTATAGGGCTTAAACGAACATACATAATGGCACTATTTTCGCTGGTAACGGCTGTTCCACTGGCTGCTGAAGAAACTTCTCCAACCTGGGTATAAACCGACTCCACTTCTTCAGGCATAGCTTCTTTTAGCATGGCTTCCACACTTTCGAGTGCCGAAGCGGTACGTTCCAATAAAATGCCTTCGGGTAACTGAAATTCTACAGTGAAGTTGTTGGAAGTTGAATGTGGCATAAATTCACTTCCAATTTTTGGAATGAGAAAGGCCGAACCACCCACAGCGAGAACTGAAAAGAGAATAATGATCCATTTATATCGTAGAAAACGTTCCAGAACACCCGCATACCAATCCATTTTAATGGTCTTAATTGGTTTTAATGCCTTCTTTCCAAATATTTTTGTGACCAAAACAGGAATGACCAAAATAGCAACTACCAATGAAGATATCAATGAAAATGCAACGGTCCAGGCCTGGTCTTTAAACAATTCGCCTGAAGCACCTTGTAGATACACAATGGGTAAAAATACAACCACCGTGGTCAAAGTTGAAGCGGTGATCGCTCCCCCCACTTCGGCAGTTCCATCAATGGCCGATTGCAGGACACTTTTTCCGCGTTCCATGTGTTTGTAAATGTTCTCCATCACAATAATGGCATTGTCGACCAACATACCGGCACCAAGTGCCAAACCGCCCAAGGTCATTACGTTCAGGGTTAAACCTTGAAAATACATGAGGGTGAACGTGGCCACAATGGAAATGGGTATGGCAATGCTAATGACCAATGTGGTATTAATTCGACGAAGGAAAACAAACAAGATGATAATTGCCAGTAATATCCCCAACAAAGCCGATTGACGGACCTCTTTGATGGCTCCGTTGATAAAGTTCCCCTGGTTTTTAACAATGGTAAACGAATAACCCGGAAGTGCTTTGGTGATTGATTCAAAAGCCTCGTTCAATTCACTAACGGCTTTTACTGTATTGTAATGGGGTTCTTTGTAAATGGACAAACCAATACACCTTTTTCCATCCAGATTCACCATGGTTTCGGGTTCCTTATTGGTGACCGATATTTTGGCCAAATCGTACAAATAAACAGGTACATTGCTACTTGAACCATCCACTTGTGTTTCGGTTTTCAACCCTACGATAATACGTCCAAGATCGCTTGGAGAAGAAATCATGCTTACTCCCTTCACACTGTAGTTCACACCATTTTCTTCGATGGAACCACCGGATACATTTCGGTTGTAACTTTGAATTTTAGAACTGATATCTGAGGCAGTTAAACCATAGGCTTCCAATAAATAAGGATCAGTTTCTACGAGGACTTCTGCCACTTCTTCGCCCGCCAGTTTCACATCGGCAATTCCATCCAAACGAATCAGTTCATTCCGAATGTAATTCTCTGCGACTTTTCGAATTTCATCGAGATTTTGCATGTTATCGTTCTCCAATGCCACTACCATCACCGGTGTTGAATTGGGATCGTATTGGGTAATGCTCACTGCATCGAGATCGGAATTTTGGGCATAAGTAGTCATGGCTTTTTGCAAATCCAAAAAAGCTTCATCCATGTCCTTGCCCCATGAATATTCCACTGTGACCGTTGCCGTGCCCACCTTGGTGACCGAAGTAACATTGGCCACATCGCTCTGACGAATGGCCTGCGATTCAATGTTACGAACATAGAGATTTTCGATTTCATCGGGAGGACGGTTGCCCGCTTCCAACTCAATAAAAAGCCGCGGATTGTTCAATTCGGGAAAAAGATCAACACCCAGTTTTGAGAACGAGATGTAACCCAGCAGCAAAACAGCCAGGACCATCATCAGCACCGTAACCGGATAATTGACTGAAAATTGTGTTATCTTCTTCATTATTTCTGAACTTTAACTTTGGTGCGGTTCGAAAGCATTTCGTAGCCTTCCACAACCAATTTTTCACCTGGCTGTAAGCCGCTTATAATTTCCACCTCATTGTCTGTTTCGATTCCGGTATTGATCGCACGTTCGACAGCAGCATTGCGTTCGACCACAAATACCACTTTACCCCGACGTTTATTTTGAATGATATCGCGATCAACTACGATAGCGCTATCGCGTTTTTCGACTACAATTTCAGCTTTTACAAACATTCCGGGCCGCATAATCAAATTTGGATTTTTTACTTTCATTACCCCCTTAAAGGTTCTGGTGGCTTCATTGATTGCCGGCGACAATTCGGTGATTACGGCCTTTAAGGTATCGTCTTTGAGGTTGTAGTTGGTCACAAAAGCTTCTTGCCCCAGCGACACCGTAGCCATAAATTTCTCTGGAAATTCGGCATTCAAAATCAACAGCGAATAGTCCATGATATTGGCTACTTTTGTTCCTGAAGGCACTTTTACATTGCTCGTGAAATAAGGCAAGTCCACAATTACTCCATCAAAAGGAGCAATAACTTTTAACTTTTCCATTTGCAATTCTGAATTTTCGTAATCGTATTTGGTATTGAGGTAGCTCAATTCAGAATTTTTCAATTCACGTAAGGTCACTCCTCCTTTGTCGAACAATGATTGTTGTTTTTCGTATTCTGATTTGGCACTCTCCAAATCGAGCTTTTTGGCATCGATGCGAATACCCAGTTCGTATTCCGGATTTTTAAGACTCACCAATACATCCCCTTTTTTTACCTTGTCGCCCATTTTATATGGTTTCCCGGTTGAAGGGTTTTGTTTGAGCAGGTACAAACCTTCGGCCTGCGTCGCCAATTCAATGGTCCCCGTTGGGCTTACTGTACCGTTTATTTCCAAAGTATTGAAAATAGGTTTTTTCACCACATCGATTACTTTTACCGGAACACTCACATCGGCCCCCTGTGTTTCTTCCTGATTGTTACAGCTGCTTAGGATGACTAATGCAGCAAACAGTATGATGGCTAATTTTTTCATTATTTTATGTTGTTTAATATTTTTCAATTTCAATAATTATTCTTCGAAAATACTGATTGGTTGGTTTCAAAATCCCAGAGGGTTTGATTTTTGAGTTGCAGCAATCCTAATTTATAATTGATTCGTGCTGTGGTCAGTGAATTTCTTTTTTGAGTTAACTGATCGGAGAACTGTTTTAAATCCATACTGGTAAGGTCTCCATTCTCATATTTCTCCAAATTTAAGGCATAGGTTTTTTGAGCATTTTCAACACTCTTTTGAGCGATTGCAATTTGAAATACCAGGTTTTTTAAGCTCCGATAGGTTTGACGTATTTCCATCTCAATATTAATCTTTTCTTGCTCCTGATTAATTTCGGATGATTTCAAATTGTTTTCAGCAATTTTAATTCTTGATTTACGTGCACCCCAATCCCAAATTGGAATATTAAATGACAATGCTATTGATTCATTGTCACTTGGATTATCGTAGAGGTTTGGTATTTGTTCATTAATTCCCTGGAGCCCCACTGAGAGTTGTACCGATCCGTTAATTTTATCCTGATCTTGTACACTTAATAAATTCATCCGTGAGTTTTCCAGAGTAATCTCATTTTGGCGCAGTTCCATTCTTTTTTGCAGACCATATTCAATCGCATCTTCCAATTTCACGTCGATGGTTTTTACCTCAATGTTGGCCAATATCGTAAAATCGGAATTTAAGGCTAAACCAATGGCCTGTTTCATTCGATCCTTGGCATTTTCTAACGAAACTTCGCCATCATTTACCGATGATTCAGCATTTTGGAGGTTTAATTCAGCTTGCCAAAATTCTTCTTCCGCAGATAATCCTGCGCTGACCTTATTTTTAATGATTTCGTAGGATTTTTTTTGATTACTTAGTTCCTCATTGGCCGTAATTAAATTTTGCTCAGCCGAGTAGACATTATAGAAATATTGGCTAACATTATATTCAAGGGCCAGTTTTATGATTGAATAGCGGAGTTGAGCATTTTCAAGATCTAACTCAGCTTTCAGCAAACCCATTTTATTCGTATTGTATTTTTTAAAAAGCGGTTGATTAATACTTAACTGAAGGTTGTTATTGAAACTATTTACAGCATCCTGATCTCCTACTGAATTACTGGCAAATCCAAATTGATTGGATAAAGTAATTGTACCATCCGTAGCAGTTATTGGCTGACTAATCATAAATCGCCCCGAAGATCCAAGCCTTTCACTGCTAACATAGTCATTGGCATAATTCTCGAATGAACGATTTTTTGAATAGGTTAAAGGATCAACCGATAAGGAAAATCTGGATTTAAGTCCTGCTTTTGTTGCATTTACATTTTCTCGTTGGTTTTCTAAAGTAATTTTCTGACTAATCATTTCAGGACTACCTTGATAGGCAATATCCAGTGTTCGCTCAAGAGTAAGCAAATCCTGTGCTGTGGCAATCTGAAACTGAATTACCAAAAGCACCATTATCAGTATGATCCACTTTATTTTCTTCATTGTATTGTACTTTTTAAATTGTTTATCGTTGTAAACTCCATTTCACTGCGTCGGCCACAATGCGGTTGGCGCCTCCTTTATCTGTTAAAGTAACACTGGCCGAATCGGATGAAAGGTAGAACGAACCAAGAATATTCCATCCGCTTTCAAAGTCTTTAATATCCAATTCTACTTCTTCAATGCCATCATCGTGTACAACTGAGTACACGTATTTTCCTTCAGCTTCTCCCCCACGATTGCGACCCGGCCCAGATCTTCTTTGTGAATTGAGGTGCACATAAATGTCGTAGTAACCCGCCTTGGGTAGTTTCTTTTTCCAGGTAGCTGTTTTTGTTCCGTCGCCTGAACGAATAATCATGGCTGAGTGTTCTATTTTTCCAAAATAATCGGCATTGGCATTCAAACTCCAGGTAGTTGGTGCAGGTCCAAAACCTTCGGCCACATATTCCGTTTCGTTGCTTGCTGTTTTACGTTTCTCAACAAACTTACGCAATGGATTTTCTAAGGACGGATCGTGAACAGAGAATCCCGGATCGGAATTATCCACAACAAGTTCACCTTCACTTTCAAGTGTTACCGGCAAATCCACCGATCGTTCAAATTCTTCAGCTTTTGCTTTCTCATTTTTTTCAGCTCTCAATCCAAACTTCATGGTACTGGAAGGAATATTTTGTGATAGCAGGGTATTAAAAATGACCGAACGCGGCGATTCATTTAGTTTCACCTGAATTTCCCTGGTTTCATTGGCATTGATCAAATAAATACGTTCTTCGGGTTCGGTTTGAGTAGCACCACCACCAAAGAATCCGCCACCTCGACCTCCACGACCACCTTCTCCCAATTGGAAGGTAAATTTCACCATTCCGTCCACATCGCTATAATTGGTCACCTTGGTTTTAACCAAAAATATCGCAATGTTTTGATCGATGGTTTCCACCGATGTAAAATCACCTAAGCCAAAGGCAGGCAAATGGTTTGCGTTGTACCAATCAGAGAGAAAACTACCCAATTCAATGTGGAATTTTTCAGCTACTGAAGCTGACAATTCCTTGTATTTGATTTCGCGGTAGCTATTGTCATAGAGATAATCGAGCAGGTATTGATCAAAATTAGTATCGTTAATTTGCTTTTCCATCCAGGTGAGCAAATAGGCCCCTTTTGCTTTTAATACCCGATTCACGGCTGCTTTGTCTTCTTCCTCCGCAATAATTTGTTTCAGACTTTTTTCCTTGAGCAATAGATTGGCTTGTTCATTGTCGCCCAAGCCGGTCATCCTGGCCATAAACATCATACGCGGATCATCTTCACCCTTCATCAGGTAACTTTCAAAGGCATAATTTAATACCGGACATTCGTCCGATGTGATGTAATTCACGTAGTAAAAATAATTAGGAAAAATACTATATGGATTCGATTCGGTTGAAGCAGATGGAGATCCACCGCCCATTCGAATATCGGCATTATCAGCAGTAAATACACTTTTGAGAAAATTCGTGAATACACGAGCCTGAATTTCCTTTTTACTTAAGCCCTCTTTGTTGCGTTCACTATCTCTTTCCATCCTACGGTAGCTCGATTTAAAATCGGCCTGTCGCATATTAAAACCGCCTTCAGGAAAATAAACGGTTTGGGGTTGACTTTGGGCACGAGTCGAGGTCCAGCTGTGAGAGCGAGAACTAAACTGCACGGGCACTTCAACCAGCGAAAATTCGGCATAGGGATAATATAGTCCCAGCGGACGTTCATAATCATCGAGAAATTCCTGAATCAATGTACTTGCAGTATCTCCCAATTCGTTTAAATATTCATCGTAATAATTGTGACCTTTAATACTCGCCAGTTTCAAACTAATCCCCTGCAAGTCCAGTTCTTTTTCTTCGTAGTTCCCAATGCTTAAGGATAACTGAGGGAGAGGGTCACGTATCTTAAATCGATAACTTAAACTATCGTCAGTTTCCCGTTGCCCCTGCGACATGGGAGTTAATTTTTTAGTTGTGGTCACCTTAAGATCGAAGCGGGTGAATTGCTGTCTAAAAATTGCAGGACGTGATGGATCGTAAGGGATACCTGCCACCGGATACCATAAATTTTCTTTGGTGAGTAACACAAAATTTTTGGTGTAAAATCCGTATTGCCGATCAATTCGAAGGGTCATGGCCCGATCGTATCCAAAAACATCTTCATCCTTATTATCGAGGTACGCGATGTTAAAATCAGGTTTTCCCGAATAGTTCATAGCCAATACCAATAGTTGATCGGGAAGCATGGCTTGATCCAATGGAACCTTTACCAACAGCAAGTTTTGTTCAAACTCCATTGTTTTCCCGTTAATGGCCACCTTGCTCACTTTTAATCCCGGATTGAGGCTAAAAAAGAGGGTGTCGATATTTTGACTGGTGGTATTCTTCAAATCCATTGTTGAAGTTGCCGTCAGTGTTTTGCCATGTTCCACTTCAATGGAAGCATGGGTTATTTCCGGTACCAGCCGATCGAAATAAGCCGAAGAAAGTTCATAATAAGTTTTCCTTTGTTCCAATACATGCCGGTTTTGTTCAAATAAAGTATAGAAACCACTGGCAGCAAGTCCTAAAAGAATAAAGGTCAATGCACCCAATATCCAACTCGAACTTTTTGCATTCGGCAAACGATTTAAACGCCAGGCTGTAAAAAAAATAAAGGCAATACCCAACACCAGATAACTGATTCGGTGTAACAAAACATCGAAGAGATTGCCAAAACCAATCACATCGGAATAAGCCATGGGTTTCACAAACACCATGTAATCGAAAAGGTAATTGTATTTACTTCCCAGATAAAATAAAATAAGCGCAATATATCCCAACAATAAAATGAAGGTAATGGGTTGGTTTCGGATTAAAATCATGAGCACGTACGACAAACCAATGACGAAAACCAAAGTGGGAATACTCACCAATAAAAAGTAATAGATAATGGGAAGAATTTGAAATTCGATCTGTTTTGAGATTAAAAGATAGATCGAAGTTAAAACAATGAGCAGGCCATTTAAAAGTATAAAAACGACCATCAATCCCCAGGTTTTCCCAATAACGTAATCGGCATTAGTCATAGGCCGAATGAACAACACTTCGGAAGTATTGAGCTTTTTATCGCGTTTCAGAAAGTCGGTGGCCAAAAAAACAGCAATGACCGACTGAATGATATTGAGTAAAAAAAGGTTGGAATAAATTAATGCCGATGGTAAACTCCGATACATCCAGGTAAAGGGATTCTTATCGAAAATGGTAGCCGCGCTAAAAATTCCAATAAAGAGTAAGGAAAGAATAGCGAATATCCTGAAGAACCAGCTTCGCAGAAGGATTCTTCGTTCGTATCGGGCAATCGTTTGTATGTTGTAAAGTGATAGCATATTCCTTAATTAATTTCTAATTTCCATGATCAGCCAAAATCCCATCTGTCTTTTGTTCCATATAATAAACATAGGCGTGTTCCAGGTTGGGTATAATTACATCGGCATCGTAACCATTTACATCGTCTGCAACAACTTCTAATTCCCAACCGCCTACCGATGGTATGGTTGAAATGACATTAAATTTCACATTAATTTCGTCGAATTGCTGGTGGGTGGCATGTATGCGCCATACTTTCCCTCTGGCCTGATTCATCAGTGCTTCAGGCGAACCGTTGTAGACCACCTTACCACTTTTAAGCAAAGCCATTTGCTGACAACTACTTGAAATGTCGCCAACAATGTGTGTACTCAGAATAATCACCACATCGCGACTACTGATCTTGGTGAGAAGGTTTCGAAAACGAATGCGTTCATCAGGATCGAGCCCGGTGGTGGGTTCATCCACTATAATAATTTGAGGATCGCCAATTAAAGCCTGAGCAATTCCCAAACGACGTTTCATACCACCCGAAAGGTTATTTGCAAAACGTTCGCGGGCTTCGAATAAACCCACTTCTTCGAGCATTTCATCAATGGCATCGCGCCGTTTTTGTTTTGCTTTAACACCTGCCAATCTGGCGGAATAGTCCAAAAATTCCCATGTTCGGAGTTTGGGGAAAGCACTAAAATCTTGTGGAAGATATCCGGTCATGGCACGAATTGCTTTGCGGTTTTTGCTCAACTCTTCGCCATTTACCAATACTGTTCCGGTACTGGGTTGCATCAATGATACTAAAATGCGCATGAGCGTTGACTTTCCTGCACCGTTGGCGCCCAATAGTCCAAACATTCCGTTTTCAATTTCAAGATTTACCGATTTCAGGGCCTTGTGCCCGTTACCATAAATCTTGCTTAAGTCCTGAATTGATATCTTCACTATAGGTATATTTTGTTGAACACGAGTTTAGATGCTTTTGCGTGCTAAAGGTTTAAAGGGTTAGTAAGGAATTGTGAGGAAAAGTTACAGTAGCTTGTGAAATAAGTAGTAAGATAAAGGTATTCGTGTTCGTCAAACAACCAATTCAATAAAGAAACTTATATTGATTATCAATTTCAAACTGAAGGTCATGTTGAATTTTCGACATACTGTAGTATAGGGAAAAATCACCCCCTCACTAAGAACTATCATTTGTGAAGAGCACAATAATCGAAAGATTCAAATTCGGTTCTGTGGCCTGTGAGAGGCTTAGTGGTATGATTCCCCTTTGCCTACTCAGATTTATGTTCAATGACAGCCACAATTTTTAATTGTTTGCACAGTAAGGTTGTTTCTATTGTTTTCGTTTTTTAAGTATTTCAATTTCTTCAACAATAAAAACCTATTATAATACAACGCTATTAGTTTTCCTAAAATGGCAGCACAAATGCAGAAGACAAATAATATTAATGCAAGCCGAAGCATATGCTGATCGATGGAAAAATGAATATATATTCCAAAAATTGTAGAAGCAAGAAGAGCTATTTTCAAAAATAATTTACCTAAAGAACAACCACATGCGGTAAATTCAGGCTCAATAAATTTTGCAATTTGATTATTCAACTCATCGGGCCAGTTTTTTATTTCGATTTTTAACGAAGAATATGGGAAATAATAGAGCGGCAAAGACCAAAGTTGCCTTTCTCCATTGATTACATATTCATTTCTATTGTTGAAGAAAAATATATTTTTCATCTTGTCCATGGTAACCTAAATGTTTTTAACCGTTGACATTTGTACTCTGTCAATCTACCTGACAGACAAAGCACTAAAAAAAACAAGTAAGCTCATAGGCGCTAACATCACCTTACTCCATTGTTCTTTCATTTAATAAAATAAGCCGGACATTGCAGCCCGGCTTTATTTCAATTTAATTCATTCTATTTTCGAGAGCCTGCCAAGAATGGTCTTCGAGCTTGTCGAGAATGGTCTTCGAGCTTGTCGAGAAGTTAATTCCGATAGGTCAACCATTTGCCCAATTCTTTCCAGGTTGGCTTTTTCCCGTACATCAAAATACCAGTTCGGTAAATTTTTGCAGCGACCCAAATTGCCCCGTAAGTTGACAACGCTAATATGGTTAATGAGATAACGATTTCGTACCATGGCACACCAAACGGAATGCGCACCATCATGATGATGGGTGAAGTAAACGGAATCATTGACCCCCAGAATGCGAGTGATCCCTCCGGGTCTTTAATCACATTCATCAACATAATCATTGCGGCAACCAATGGGATGGTAATTGGAATCATAAATTGTTGCATATCTTCTTCGGAATCGACTGCCGAAGCAATAGCAGCCATCAGTGAGCTGTAAAGCAGATAACCCAACAGGAAGTAGACAAATAATGCAAAAATAAGTCCTGTAAAATCAACGCTTTGAATTTGTTCGAATATTTTTTCAGCTTCACTGGCATCAACCTGGTTCATGACTTGTACTGAACTATTACCTGCCCCTTGCATCATAATGTTTTGCGATTGCATCTCTATCATATTTTCGGCCACCTTATCGGTAATCATAAATTTTTGTATTCCGAACATGATGGCGGCAATCAAAACAATCCAAATTGCAAACTGAGTAATTCCAACCAAAGCGAGTCCCAATATCTTGCCCATCATCAACTGAATAGGTTTTACCGAGGAGATGATCACCTCAACAATTCGGTTCTGTTTTTCCTCCTGAACACCACGCATGACCATGTTGCCATAAATAAATACGAACATGTAAATGATAAATCCTGCAATATAACCGGCAATCATGGCAACTTCGGTTGACCCTTTTTTCCCTTTACCGCCTTCGTCCATTCTGAAGGTTTCGACGGTTATTTTTGATTTGGTTTGAGCCAGTTGTTCTTCCAGATTTGGTATGCCGACTCTATGCACCAATTCGGCTCGTTTCTGCTCTTCCAATTTTTGTTCCAGTTGCCAATCGATGTGCCCTTTTACATCCATGGAAATTTGCTTATGTGAATAAACAAACACTTTATTGGTGCTTAGAATATTTTCAGGGATTTCAAGTAAACCATAATAACCACTTTCCTTCAGGCTATCTTTAATTGACTGGTATTCATCAATTGGTACAAATATAAATTTGGTCGATGGTGAATCTTTTAATTCTCCCAGGAATAAACCACTGCGGTCAATAACGGCAACTTTTTGTTCGTTGGTATTCTCTTTTGTATTGATATAGATTACAAATGCCATTATTCCACCAAAGAGCACCGGCATGAGTACGGTTAACAACAAGAATGATTTTTTCTTTACCCTTGTTAAGTATTCTCTTTTAAGTATGAGTATTATTTTGTTCATCAGTTTAAGTTTTAGTTGTTGCTTTCTTCCACAACGCGGATAAATATTTCGTTCATACTAGGGATACGTTCGCTAAACGACACTATTTGCACCTGATTGGCAATGTTCATTAAAAGATCGTTATTGGAAGATCCATTCAGGTGTTTAACGCTCATTTCGTTGGCATGTGCCATTTCCTTGTGAGTAATAATTTCGTACTGATTTCCCAAATTAGCTTGCACTTTCTGAAAATCACCATTATAAACTACATCAAAAGTGTCCGTTCGATAACGGCTTTTAACCTCATGGATGTTACCATCCAAGATTTTCTTCGATTTGTTGATCAAAGCAATGTTATCGCAAACCTCTTCCACAGAACTCATGTTGTGTGTGGAAAAAATGATGGTCGCTCCTTTTTCTCTCAAATTCAAGATTTCCCGTTTTAACAGGTTGGCGTTAATGGGGTCAAATCCACTAAAGGGTTCATCAAAAATCAGGAGCTTTGGTTCATGAATGATGGTACATACAAATTGAACTTTTTGCTGCATTCCTTTTGAGAGCTCCATCAGTTTTTTGTCCCACCAGGCTTGCATTTCAAACTTTTCGAACCAGTACTTGAGACGTTTCAAGGCATCGCGCCGCGATAGTCCCTTCAACTGAGCCAGGTAAACGGCCTGTTCTCCTACCTTCATTTTTTTGTACAGTCCACGTTCTTCAGGCAAATACCCAATATTATAAATATCGTCTGCTTTTAATGGTCTACCTTCCATCCATACTTTACCGCTATCGGGCGCGGTAATTTGATTGATAATTCGGATCAAAGTGGTTTTTCCTGCCCCGTTTGGTCCCAACAAACCAAACACCTGCCCCTCATCTATACTGATGCTTACATCGGTAAGGGCATGATGACCGGAATAATTTTTACTGACATTTTCGACTTTGAAAAATTCCATAGTGATGTTTTAACTTAGTGATTTGGGTAATTTGTAAGATGAACTTACAAAATGTTACAAAATGGGAAATTTTTTCTTTAAAACGCATGGATTAAACCAATATGCAATTCATAATTTCTATTTTTGAAATTTGAAATTTCCCTTATGTACAAATATATCATTTTCATTTTTATTCTATTCGCAACATCTCATTTGGAGGCACAAAGAGCATCTCGAAGCAACTGGATCGACTTTGGAAGTTCACATGCCACTAAATACCTGCAATTTGCGGCAGGTAAAATGGGTCCCAATGCGCTACCAGTTCCACGAATGGATTATGCTACAATTGGTGATCAAACTAAGGTAGAATTAGGTGCACAATATCATCAAATGACAGGTGATACCACAGTCAACAGCTATTTTAACTGGCAATGGAACATTGCTCCCGGCAGGGCCATCGTGGAATTTTGGGGACAACCCAGTGAGACCTTTCGCATCAGCAACGATGTAAGGGATTTTCGCCAAATCTCCGCTGATGATCAGGGTTGGTCTACAGAGGCTGGTGATTTATGGATCAGCACCTACATCCAGGTTCTTAAAGAGAAAAAATACTGGCCCGATATCGTCTTGAATATTACAACAAAAACCACTACAGGAAGCAATATTAATGGCCGTTACACTGATGCCAACCTGAATTATTTTTATACCGCCATAGGTAAAAGCGCACATTTAAATTCAAAAATTATTGATGAAATAAGAGTGGCAGGTTTATTTGGTTTTTATGTTTGGCAGGTCAACAAAGTTGAAATGGCACAGGACGAAGGACCGGTTTTTGAACTGGGGCTTCAAATTCGAAAAGGCAGCTTTAATTGGTTTAACGAATTTGGAGGTTACACTGGTTACGATGCCTATGAATTTATGGACAAGGTTAGTGGTGAAGACAATATTCAAGGATACAACGACCCCTTAATCTTCAGAACCAGAATTGAAAAAGCTGGTAAGCACTTTAATTATACTGCCGAATACCAAACTGGCTTTCGCGATTACAATTATCAGACCTTCCGACTTGGGGTGATTTATCACTTTAATGCCAAACAGTGGTAAAGTTAACTGAGCTGTTTAGCGGGCAATTTATTTCTATTCTAAGATTGTTCACTCCAATTGACTTAACTATACGTACAATGAACTTACAAAGGTTTACTTTTGGAGTTCAATAAGAAGTCCATCTATCTTTTTTAATACTTACTTGATTTATGTGGTTACGAATCACCTGTTGCCTTGAGTTCGAACTGGAACTCCCCACCGCCTTGATTTTAATGTTACGCCCACGAAGTGGTGCACAACAATGGCTGGCACGCGAAGAATATAAAATTTCGCCAATGGTACCCGTTGTTGAACACACCGATGCATACGGGAACCTTTGTCAAAGATTAGTCGCTCCGGCCGGCCGATTTTCAATCCAAACAACAGCCGATGTGAATACGTCCAACCTGGTGGATATCAATCCGGGTGAACCGTTTATTGAGATCCAAAACTTGCCAAACAATGTTCTAAATTATTTATTGCCAAGTAGATATTGTGAATCTGATCGGTTTAACGATCTGGCAAGGCTGATTACAGCACAACAAGTACCAGGTTATGATCAGGTGGCCGCAATTGAAAAATGGTTACACGATACCATTGAATATATTCCAGGAAGCAGCGATTATCCCATTTCCGCAGTTGAAGTTAACCTCCGACAATCGGGAGTTTGCAGAGATTTAGCGCATTTAGGAATTGCCTTATGCCGCAGCCTGAGCATCCCTGCACGCATGGCCGTAGGATACATGTACAATCTACATCCAATGGACATGCATGCCTGGTTTGAAGCTTTTGTAGGTGGACGTTGGTATACCTTCGATGCGACGCAAAGCGGTCCAAAAGGAGGATATGTAGTCATCGGGTTTGGCAGCGACGCCGCCGACGTAGCTGTATATAACCAATTTGGACTTGCAGCCTTTCCCTTGCAACATGTGGTAAATGTTGAACTAATTGAAGAAGAAATGTTTTAATATCGTACTCCCGATTTTAAAACATTCCTGCTAATGTAAAAAGTCACCTGGAAATTATTTTTCAATTGGCCCTTTCAACATGGCTTTCAGCAACTGTCTCACAGCGCTTACCGACTCCACTTTATATTTTGCAGCAGTATTTACCAAACCAACTTTAACGGTTACTGCTGTTTCGGGTAATTCTTTGAACATGAATTCGTCGGTCCAGTCGTCTCCCATTGCAAAAATGAAGTCATACTTTTCTTCTCCAATAAACCTGACAGCAGCTGCACCTTTGTTGATTCCACCACTTTTGACTTCAATCACTTTGTTTCCTTCCATGATTTCCAGGCTGTGATTGGCAATCAGGTTGGTGAGTTCATCTTTCAGCTCATTGGCCCGCAAAGTACCTTGCTCAGGTTCAGACTTTCGATAATGCCATACCAATGAATAATTTTTCTCCTCAATGAATGAACCGGGAGTACGATCGACAAATGTTTCAAGAGTAGGCCGAATGTTCTTTTTCCAATCGGCACTGATCTGATACAACATTTTCCATTCGCCACCAATCACCCTACTCCAAACGCCGTGTTCAACAATCAAGTTAATGTTGTGCCCCTTAAACCATTTTTCGAGCGTATCTCTGTCGCGCCCACTAATAACGGTCACTACATTATTACGATCTGAAGTTAATCCTTTAATAATTTCATGCACTTCGTCATCGGGACTGGCTGCTTGTGGATTGGTTTTAAAACCGGTTAAAGTTCCGTCGTAATCCAGAAAGATGGCGCGTTTTTTTGCATTCTTGTACTTATTTACAATTGAATCCTGAATGAGTGGAGTCACTTTTTTCGCATTAAAATTCTCTTGCAAATCTTTCACTTTATCCAATGATGCTACAAATTCCGATGCCCATTTAAATACATCGTAGCGCCGCAATCTTTTTTGCATAATATCCATTCGTTCTTGCTGCTCCTGAAGAGGCATAGACAGCGCCTGGTGTATACTTTCGGCTATTTCGATCAGGTTATTGGGATTAATGATGATGGCTTCTCCCATTTCCTTACTTACTCCGGCCATTTCGCTAATGATAATCACCCCATCTTTATCGACGCGTGAAGCCACATATTCCTTGGCGACAAGGTTCATTCCATCGCGAACAGGTGTAATCAGTGCAACATCACAATAATTGTACAATTCAATCAAGTTCTCGAAAGGCATGGAGCGGTAAAAATACCAAATGGGTGTATAATTCACCATTCCAAATTTACCATTAATTCGCCCTACCAATTCATCAACCTTTTTCTTAAGGTTCTTATAATCATCAACTTGACCGCGAGACGGTACGGCCAACATCACCAAACTAACCTGTCCCTGATACTGAGGGTATTTCTCTAAGAATATGGAGAATGCCCTTAAACGATTGGGAATTCCTTTGGTGTAATCCATTCTGTCAATGGATAAAATGAGCTTTCGATTGGACGAGATCTGAAAATATTTTTCGATTTCAATTTGAAGTTCCGACTTTTCCTGCGTCGGTTTATGGCTCACTGCATTAGAGGCTTTTTCAAATTTTTCGTAATCAATTCCCATTGGAAAAGCATCGGCCAAAATAATCCGGTTAGCGGTATGAATTTGGTTGAAATTGATCTCCAATCCAAGTAAACGCCGTACACAACTGAAAAAGTGACGTTCATAATCGTAAGTATGAAAACCAAGCAAATCGGCTCCCAACATTCCTTCAATCAATTCTTTACGCCATGGCAGAATTCGGAATACTTCAAACGAAGGAAAAGGAATGTGAAGGAAAAAACCAATGGTAACTTCAGGACGTTTCACCTTAATCATTTGAGGAACAAGTAAGAGTTGATAATCGTGCACCCAAATAGTATCACCATCTTCCAGTACAGCCAAGGCTGCATCGGCAAATTTCTGATTCACTTCAACATAAGCCTGCCAGTTTTTATACTCATAATCAATAAATTCATTAAAATAATGGAACAAAGGCCAAATGGTTTTATTGCTAAAACCTTCATAATATTTATTGATATCATTTTCACTCAGGTGCACGGGAACACATCCCTCTTCTTTTAGTGCCTTATCAATTTTCTCTTGATCACCATTTTCAAGCTGTTCCGTTGATAAACCGGGCCAGCCAATCCATAAACCATTGTACTTTTTGTAAACCGATTTCATTCCGGTGGCTAAACCTCCAACGCTTGGGGTCAATCTAAAATCTTCATCAATTTTCTCCGCATTAAACGGCAATCTGTTCGATAAAATATGAATTCTGTTCATAATTGTTCAATTTTAAAAAAGTATAGTAGTTATTTTGTTAACCTTTTGGATGAATAAATGTTTATTTCAATAAATAACGAACCAATTCAAACCTGGCAACAATGCAAACTACGAATTTTTAAATGAAGTCCATTCTTAAAATCATAAAAATAATGAATAACTTAAACTACGGGATTATTGGAAATTGCAGAAGTGGAGCATTAGTATCGGAAACAGGCTCGATTGATTGGCTTTGTTTGCCACAATTCGACTCCTCCTCTGTTTTTGCGAAGATTCTGGACAAAAACAAGGGAGGTAATTTCACCATTGTTCCTGCGAATGAACACAAAACTGAACAATATTACGTTAAAAACACCAATATACTTTGTACCCGTTTCGTTTGTTCCGATGGGACATTTGAAGTTCTTGACTTTATGCCCAGGTATAAAGTGGACGGATCGAATTCCCGTTATTCTCCGCCAGACCTCATCCGCTATTTTAAACTCATTTCCGGTCAGCCACAATTTTCAATTCATTATGATCCACGACTGGAATATGCTCAGCATGAAACCAACAACAACATTGAAACAGAATACATTAAATCGAAAACAAATATTGGCACATACGACTCCTTGTATTTGTATACTGAATTTGATAAAACGCTACTTTTAAATCAAGGGATCATTACACTTACTGCCGATAATTTTTGTTTAATTAGCTACCATCAAAAATTACTCAAGCAAACCACCGAACGAGCCTATCTTAAACTTCAGCGCACAAAGGTGTACTGGCTCAACTGGATTCAACGCACCACTTCCTATACCAATTACCAGGAAATGATCAACCGAAGTGCCCTGGCGCTAAAGTTACTGAGTTATCAGAAAAGCGGTGCGGTTCTGGCAGCACTAACCACTTCGCTACCCGAATCGATTGGTGAAGTTAGGAACTGGGACTATCGTTTTTGTTGGGTAAGAGATGCTTCCATGGTAGTAAAAGTGATGAAACATCTTGGGCACAACAGCATATCGCGTCGTTACCTCAATTTTATTATTGATGTGATGCCCGATAAAGATGAGAAAATGCAGATCATGTATGGGATCAACGGCGAAAAAAACCTTCTGGAGCAAGAACTACTGCACCTCGAAGGGTATGAAGGATCGGCCCCTGTGCGAATTGGAAATGCAGCATATCAGCAAAAGCAGAACGACATTTATGGGATCCTGTTAGATGTTATCTACCAGCATTTTAGAATCCACGACACTTCACTGGAACACAGTGAAGAACTATGGACCATCGTACGTAACGTGGTAAAAATTGTAGAACGCAATTGGGAACTACCCGACAAAGGAATATGGGAAATGCGGAACGAAAACAAACATTTCACCTTTAGCAAAGTGTTGTGTTGGACGGCCATCGATCGGGCGCTGCGAATTGCAGCCCTTCTAAATCAGAAAAAATACGTGAACGAATGGATGTCACTAAGAACACAAATTCATGAGGATATCATGGAAAAAGCCTGGTCGGATAAAAAACAGTGCTTTACTCAGGCTTATGGAAGCGAAGACCTTGATTCTTCGGTACTGCTCATGGAAAGTTATGGATTTATTGAAGGAATGGACCCTAAATACATCTCTACAGTAGATGCCATTCAAAAAGAATTGGAATACAAAGGATTAATGTTCCGTTATAAAAACAACGACGACTTTGGAACACCTAAATCGGCATTCACGATCTGTAGTTTTTGGCTCATTAATGCATTGATCAAAACTGGACGAATTGATGAAGCCCGTGTAAAATTTGACACTTTACTGAGTTACTCCAATCATCTGGGACTATTCAGTGAAGACATCGATTTTGACACCAAACGATTGCTGGGAAATTTCCCACAAGCTTATTCGCATTTGGCTTTAATTGAAACCGCCATCAACTTATCTCAAGGCAAAAAAACCGATGAAGAAAAATTGCTGGAGTCTATCCACTGAAATAACGATCCAAATTTAATTCAAACAACTACGAATGAAGAAACCGCATATTCTTCACAAATTAGCAGGAATATTAACAATTTTAATTGTGTTATATGGGGGTACAAGCCTTAAGGCAAATGCCCAGACGAATACAAAGATCGAAAAAACAGAAGTTTTTAAACTTTTCCCTGTTAGGGGATTTCATATCGATCTTCGCATTCAAGTGATGACTATGCCGGCATTGAAAAAATTTGCCAAAGAATTATCTGATTTTGGGATGAATACACTCGTAATGGAATGGGAAGCATCCTATCCATACGAAAAACATGCAACCATTTCAAATGAACTGGCCTATACCCGCGAAGAAATTCAGTCATTTGTTGCTTATTGCCAACAGATCGGCATCGATGTAATTCCGCTTCAGCAATGTTTTGGCCATGTTGAATACATTCTCCGGAATGAACGCTACAGCAAATTAAAAGAAGACAGCAAGGACATATCGCAGATTTGCCCGCTTAAAACAGAGGCAGATAGTCTACTTTTCTCTGAATTATTTGCTGATATGGCATCGCTTCACCCTTCAAAGTATATTCATATTGGCGGCGATGAAACTTATTTGTTGGGGCATTGTACTGAATGCTCTAAAAAAGCGGCAAGTGAAGGCAAATCGAAACTTTTTGTCGATTACATGAAGATGATGTGTGAAATTGTAGTGGGTATGGGCAAACAACCGGTAATGTGGGCCGATATTCTATTAAAACACCCGGAGGCAGCATTAGAGTTACCCAAAGAGACTATTTTTATTGACTGGAACTATGGCTGGGAAACCAACTATTTCGGTGATATTGGCAGCTTACAGCAAAAAGGATTTGTATTCTGGGGATCGCCGGCAATAAGAAGTCACCCGGATAATTGGTATATCACCTGTTGGGAAAAGCATTTCAACAACCAACATGATTTTATCCCTTATGCACGAACAGCAGGATATGAAGGCATAGTGATGACATCCTGGTCGACTTCCGGACTATATGGTTTTAGCTGGGATACTGACTACAAGGTAATTGATATGGAACAAATGCGGAATGTATATCCCTTATCAGGGTTCCGTATTTTGATTGCCTCGTATGCACAGTCATTAAAGCAATTGGATGCACTTGACCCTGAAAATTTCGTCGTCGATTATGCTCAAAAACAATTTGGTCTTAGTCCCAGTGATGGTGAAAAATTATGGAAGGCACTTATTGTTTCTCCGGAACGAATAATTGAAGGCAAACCTGCAAGCAGTAACTCCGTAGCTGAAATGCGACTGAACAACAATGTTGCACGAAACCTATTGAAAGAACTAAAACCTGCAAGGAATAAAAATGAATTTGAACATTTTAGATTGATGTCAGATTTAAGGGAATTTTATCTGGCTGTCAACCAAGTTGAAGCAGAATATAATTCAGAAAAATTTTCCATCGGCAAATCACTGCAACTGATTCCAGAACTCAAAAGGCTAAGAACCGAATCAAAAAAACTGGACAAACGCTTTTCTGATCTCAACAAAGGTTTTTTATATGATTCAGAGATAAGTGATCAGAACAGGATAAGGAACCAACAATTAAACGTACTTTATGAACGGCTGGTTGGTGCAAGAAATTGAAGCACTAACGTCAGCTTGACATAGTAAAAAATAGTATAACACTGAAATTCAGACATTAAAAGAATTCTTCGGTTGTGACAGAGCTGACAAGTCAATTGTCATTAGAAAAAAGTCATTTATTAACTCTACATTTAATTTCTCTAATGACTAATGGCCAACAAATAAATGATGTAGCAGCCTGTAAATAAAACAATAAATACTAAATAGATGAAAAAACTTATACTGATTATTGGTGTGATAATCACGTTATTTTCATGCAATAAAAACAAGCCCACAAAACCAGAAAGCAATCTGCTTTTATCGAATAATGAAAAAACTTTAATGGTAGTATTCGCTCATCCGGATGATGAAATTGTAATAGCTCCTATCCTTTCGAAATATGCTAAAGAAGGCGTAAATATTTATTTAGTAATTGTTACGGATGGTTCAAAAGGAGTGACAGCACATGCCAATATCCCTGCCGGAGATTCACTGGCCAAAGTACGCGCGCAAGAAGCATTGTGCGTTACAAAAACCTTGGGTATTCATCCTCCTATTTTTTTGAATTATATCGATGGTGATTTAGCACTAAATGAAAACATCTATTCCTTGGATGACAAAATTGACAGCTTATTTATAAAATACCAACCGAATGTTGTCATTACCTTTGGACCTGGCGGAGAATATGGTCACCCCGATCATCGTATTGTCAGTAGTATTGTGACCGAAGTTTTTCAACGAGAAGCATCTGATACACTACAACAACTACTCTATTATGCCTTTCCTTCTGAATCCAGAACAGAAGGTCTTAAGCTAAATACAGATTTGGGGAGATGGTTTAATGAGAGTTGGAAAACAACTCAGAGGAGATTTCTTAGCTATCGAATAGCATTTGATGACGAAGATTTAAAGACAGCCAAAGAGTCGGCAGCTTGTCATAAATCGCAATACACTCCTGAAGCTCTAAATGATTTATTTCTTATAAACGGACAAACAGATGGTTTGATTTACTTTCGGCCCTGGAACGGCTCTAATGTAATTTCGGACAATATTTTTGATTAGAAGATCAGATTCAATGCACTTCATTCTAACGTACAGAAAAGAATATTGACTGAGCTAAAATTACAAGCACCCACTACTTTTCATTCTTTAGACCTTATTGAAATCATTGAAAATAAGGTCTCAGGACCTTTGTAAAGTTTTATTAAGTCACAATGTTAGCTCTTGTGCATAAAAAAACACCAACTCCATTTGCTGAAAACGAAAATTTCACGCCATTTCTGAATCCCTCTACATTCAAAAAATTTATGGTTATTTTCCTTCCTGCAACAGAGCTGATGAATTATTTTTTCAATAGCTTAAAAGCTCATCGTTAACCTGAGTAAAATTATGGTCTCCAGCTTTTATGTAACTCAAATCGAATCCACTCCATACATGCGGCCATCCTCCGATAATATTATTTAAGAAGATTATTTTTATGGGATGTTTTCCTTTGCTGATGGCCATGCTTGCATTATTTCGCCAAAAACGTTTCACTTCGCCATCGTTGTCAATCAGCAGCTTATCGTCAATAAAAAATTGATCGACATTTGTTGCGAATTCATAAATTCCATCTTCAGGAATATCGAGATATCCGGTTAATATTGCTGCTGAAGGTTCATTCATATCAAAGGTTTGATTGAACTCAACTTTTTTAAAGATTGATTCGTTCCATGCTGTTGCTTTTTGCAGTTCTTCAACTTTAATGTAATTCCCCATAGTCAAACTCATTTTCAATCCCTGACCAGATGTTACTACATTCGTTGCTGCCAAAAGTTTCTGTTTTGCAACCTCAATTGTACGTGTTTTACTCATTATACCAGTAGCCAATACCGAGCGAATTTTTACAGTTGTATTTTCAGTAAAAATAAGTGGAGTGCTATAGATCTCAGAATTCACATCGGGCTCACTGTTATCTATGGTGTAAACCATCTTTATCGGACGAGTTGTCGTAAATTCCAACTTGGCTGTATCGATAAATGCCATATGGTTAATCGGTCCTTCCGGAAGCGGAATATGATAATTAATATGGTGCATATCCAAGCGTACAAACTGCTTGTCCATTCGTTTTAAAAAAGCATCGTAACTTTTGTTTTCTTTTTCGGTCCATCCTACTTCGGCCAAAGCAATAATACGAGGATAAACACGATACTCCACCAAATCGGTGGTGTACATGTATTCTGACCAAACATTTCCCTGGGTTCCCAATATATGTTTTGCCTTTTCCGGACTTAGTGACTGCGGAACAGGATCATATCCATATACCTTTTGCAAAGGAAGAAAACCACCAATGGTAACGGGCTCTACTTTAATACTACCCTGAAATTTGTCGAGGTAATTCCAATCACCGGGAGTCATCACTACATCGTGACCTAACTCTGCAGCTGTTACACCTCCTTGTTCACCTCGCCACGACATAACCACTGCCGATCCGGCCAAGCCACCTTCCAGTATTTCGTCCCAGCCTACCATAATCCGATCGTGAGCAAGCAATACTTTTTCAATTCTTTTTATGAAATAACTTTGCAACTCATGCTCGTTTGCTAAACCTTCATCTCGCATCCTGCGCTGACAGTCGGGACACTTTTCCCAACGATCTTTGGGGCTTTCATCTCCACCAATATGAAAATATTTGTAAGGAAAAAGAGGAACTACCTCGTTGATCACATCTTCAAGAAATTCAAAGGTTTTTTCTTTTCCGGCACAAAAAACATCCGGCTCAATCCCCCAAACATTGCGCACTTTAAATGGACCTCCGGCACAAGAAAGTTCAGGATAACCAACCAATGCAGCCAAAGCATGTCCCGGCAATTCAATCTCCGGAACAACATTAATAAAGCGCTCTGCGGCATAGGCTACAATCTCTTTTACCTCTTCCTGAGTATAATAGCCACCATACTCATGGCCTTCGCCCTCAATACGCGTTGCACCTTCAGAAGTCAGCTTCGGATATTTTTTAATTTCAATGCGCCATCCCTGATCTTCAGTTAAGTGCCAGTGAAAAGTATTCATTTTATACATTGCCATTACATCCAGTTGCTTTTTGATAAATTCAACAGGTACAAAATGGCGACATACGTCTAAATGCATTCCTCTCCAAACGAATCGTGGTTCATCGTTTATTTGCACTTGTGGCATATACCACTCAACGCCCTTCACTTTAGTCGTACTCTCCAGTTCGGGTGGCAGTAGTTGCAATACAGTCATCAATCCATAAAAAGCACCCCGATCGCCTGAAGCAGTTATAGTTGCTCCCTCTTCGGTAACACTCAGCTTATAAGCTTCGTTGCCTTTATTCGCTGTAGTATCCAGTTCGATGGCAATAAAATTTCGGGCAGGTTTTTCCTGAGTGAACTCCAACTCAAATCCTGCAGCATTTTTAAACCGGGTGTTCACTAACTCTGCTGCTGCTATTAATATTTTATTATCCGGCACTACAAAAGAAGTCCTGGAATTCACCGTAAAAAAACCATTTTGATGCACCACCTCATTGGGTTGAGGAACAATTGATAAGTCCTGGGATCTCTGCTGTTTATCCTTTTCACATGCCAGGAAGACCAAAAGGGCCAAAGGAACAAAGATGATCGATTTTAATATTTTCATTATTTGACTTTTAAAGTGTTTTAAATTAAAATCTCTCATAAATCTGAAGTCAAAGAGAACCTTTTTATCTGATTCAAATTTTTTTTACTTTCTGATTTTATATCCTTTTACCGCAAAAAAGAGGATATACAAATACGATGGAATAAAAATCCAAAAGGCAGTTTTATAGTTTGCCACAGTAATAAGCTCAGTTGTTTGCACCATATCCACTACAAATCCAAATATCAATGGAAGAACGGCCCCACCAACAATACCCATAACCAACAAGGATGCTCCTGTTTTTGTGAATTTCCCCAAATCGGCCATAGCCAATGGCCATATGGCCGGCCACATCAAAGAGTTGGCAAAACCAATTAGAGCCAAAGTGTAAATACCCTGTTCTCCCGGAAGAAATATTAACAATAAAGCGGATACGATTCCAATCCAGGTGAAAGCTTTTAGCGCTGTAGTTTGCGACACATATCTAGGAATCATAAGCACTCCAAAAATGTAACCGATTACCATACCAAGTGGTACAAAAATGGCGAAATGATCCAGGTCTATTGCCGAATCTCCGAATATGGCTTTGGCATATCCTATAACGGATACCATTGGCAATGTTTCAACACCAACGTAAAT
This sequence comes from Prolixibacteraceae bacterium, assembly GCA_041821245.1. Lineage (GTDB taxonomy): Bacteria > Bacteroidota > Bacteroidia > Bacteroidales > Prolixibacteraceae > Roseimarinus. The sequence continues at coordinate 112,743 of JBGUEP010000004.1, read as the reverse complement.
AAATAGGGCAAGAACGCCAAGAAGCAGGTGAGGAAATTGAAAAATGCTCGTTTTATTTGATGCATTTCCTGTTCCAATGGCAGCATCACTGTCGTCTTCCCCTTCGGCTTTAACTTCAGGAAGTGGGGCAAAAATCATAAATATCCCTAAGCCCACAAGAATTGCAGTTACGATATAGAAAGGCAAAATGATATCATCGAGTTTTACGTTTTTCAAATCCATAAAAAGACCAAGGAATAGGGAGGATAACCACCATGCCGATTTATTCATAATTCCCATTAAACTCATACGCATGGCCGCACTTTTTTTAGGACCAATAATGGTTACATATGGATTTACAGATGCCTGTAAAATGGTGTTTCCAATTCCTCCAATAAACAATGCCAGTAAAAACAATGGAAAACTTAATAGCTTAGAAGATGGCACAAATAGTATCATCCCTAAGGCCATAACAAAAAAAGCAATTACCATTCCTTTTTTATACCCCACCTTTTTAATGATGAAACCTGCAGGTGCACCAAAAATCACAAAAGCTGAAAAGATGGCTGCAGTAACCAAATACGACTGTGAGGTAGACAAATGAAAGGCATCCTGAAGAAAAGGCGTTAGAAAACCACTGATCCCAATGCCAAAACCAATGACAAAAAATAGGATGCTCACAATTGCCAAAGGCACGATATAGCCATTTGATTTTGACTTTTTAAATTCGTTCATTTTACGGTTTTTTATCTAGTAAAGAAATTAAATCCAATTTATGTATGATCAGTTGTAATACAATCCTGCAGCACCGAGTAGGGCAATATCATTTAATTCTGACTGTTCGATGGCAATGTTTTTTATCATTCCTTCAAAGGGGAAATCACTCAATTCATTTCGTATACCGGCTTCAAAAAGGCTGAATGACTTACTAATTGATCCTCCAATTAGAACCGCGTCCGGAGCTAAAATGTAAAAAATGTTTTTGATCATCTTACCTAAATGCATTCCAAATTCATCAAACACTTTTTGTGCTTGTTGGTCTCCGGATATTGCTTTTTCAAAAAGCTCTTGTCCGGTTATTTTGTTCTTTTTAATAAAAAAGCCACTTCCACAATAGGCTTCAAAATTTTCATTTTTGTAAGGCCAACAGCCAAGTTCTCCTGCCCCGCCAAATAGGCCTGTGTGAATTTTATCATTAATAATTATTCCTCCTCCAACGCCTGTGCCAAGTGTTATGGCCACTATGTTTTTATATTTCTGTCCTTTCCCAAAATGTTTTTCTCCCAGGGCAAAGCAATTGGCATCATTGTTAATGTGGACGGGTATTTTAAACCGTTCTTCTAATTTTTGTTTTAGAAGAAGATTTTTCCATGCAGGAATATTTGAAATATTCAGAATTTCCCCTTTCGCGGCATTTAAAAGTCCCGGAACTCCAACGCCAATAGCCAGAGTACCCGGCAATAAAACATTCTCAATTACCTCATACAAGGTTTCAAGAATTTCATCGGCGCTTCGGCTAGCCCCTGTTGGTTTTGAATGAATCTTTTCAATTTTTTTATCAATTACACAAGCTGCCCCAATGGAGGTACCACCAATATCGACTCCTACAATTATCGTCTTTTTCATTTTCCAAACGTTCGTTATACTAAAAAATCCCGGTGGTCAAAAAGCTGACAACCGGGATATACATCTCTATTCCTAAACGACACCTTCCATCGATTTTTCCAATTCTCTGGCCTGTTCAAGAAACTCGTTAACCTTCATCTCCTTAAAGAAAATTAAGCCATGGCTGGCACGAATTTTTGGATCCTCATTGGCATAGAAATAATCTTTTCCTAACAAGTACTGAACAGCATCAAGTTGATCGACCCATATATTTTGTGCCAGTGTGCTAAATTTACCATCAAGCTCATAACTTGGGAAGGATGCATTCACCTGACTTAAATAACAATCCGTAAACGACTTATCCAGAACATCAAGGGCGTTTATACTTACCGGAACAATAACATTTACCTCAGCCGGATGGTACTTAAACCACACATTGCGGTATCCCCATATTCTTAGATTGCTCAAATCTTCTTCCTTACTCCAAATACGTACGGCATCGGCTATGGCTTGCAATACTTTGTAATGAGTATCGGGCCCACTTCCCTCTGGATCAAGGGCCAAACTAATCACCGTTGGTTTGATTGTTCTCAGCTCTTCCAGAATAGGGGCCACATCCCGTTCCCGGTTTGGCTGCTCGGTAAAAATATCCCCGGTATAAAATCCCAGTCGAAGATGATGCACATTTTTAACCTGAACACCCGAGTGCGCCCAAACTAATTCTTCTTCAAACTCACGAATCATTCCTTTCAATTTTTGAATTTTAGGAGGATTCTTTTGACCGTCGTAACTCTCTCTTATATTGACTAAAATGGCGTTAATTGTATCTCTCAGCTGCTGTTTGTTTTTAACATCCCATATTTCAACAATGGCTCGCACTACCCGATGACACAATCCTCGTGTTCTCTCTATAAGCTCACCAGAAGCCACCTTCATTAGAAAATGATAGACATCCTTATCTTTTTTGTATTTGTACCCTGATTCAAAAAAATCAGGATATTCAACCATTTGTATTGAGCCTTCATCTAAAAATTGTTTCAGAGCAGTTAGTGTTTCTTTTATGAACTTATTGGTAACTGCAGTAAAACCTGATGTTAATACAGAGAAATATGATTCATTAGAAATATTGCGTAATAGACGATTTACATGGGGTTGCATTCCCAGTTGGATGTCATCGTGGTGAGGCCCGGTATGGTAAAAAATTTGATTGGTTTCAGGTTTCAATCCATTCTGGATTTTCTTTTGTATCGAATCCACCACTTCCTGAACCGTATCGAGTGATAAATTGGGAATTAACCGGCAATACGGATCGGCTTTCAGATCATCGAGCCGAAGTTTGCTTCCGAACTTTTTAATCCTTTTACACAAATCAATTATCGCTCGCTCCGATTTTTCATGAGTCCACTCTCCCGTTTTATAATATTCGTCGACACTGTCCTTGAGTTTTACTCCGGCACTTTTTGTGATATAAAAACGACTATTGGGCAAACGCTGTAGAACTGTAGCCGGATGTAATACTGTTGGGGCACTTTCCAACGCACTTTTAATTAAATTGGCCTTGGCTTCTCCGGCTGCGAAAATCAGGGTCACTGCATCTTTATTGTAGGTAATGGTCTCCAAACCAATGGTAATAACCAAGCGGTTTTTAGAAATTTCGATTCCACCAAGATCGCCGGCTGCCTGAGCCTGCGTTTCGAAGTTGGTTGTGGTAAGACGCGTTGTGGAATAATGATCCGATCCCTTTGTATTGAAGGCAATGTGACCATCAGGACCTACTCCTCCGAGGAAGAAGCCGATACCTCCTTTATCTCTGATCTGTTTTTCGTAATTCACACACCAGTCATCAATCATAAAGATTGATTTTTGTTGCTCCTGCTCCTTTTTAGTTGTAGCAGCTTTGTAGCGAAGTGAAAGATCGACAATACTATCAGGGAAAACTTCAGAAAAGTGTTTCCCGTCAACTAATGGAATTGCGTCAGAGTTAATCAATAGAGCACGTTCCGGATTCAATCCAAACCCTTTGATGTAAAACTCATTTACATAGTGATAAAAACTATTGTGTTGTGAAGAATTGATTGGATAAAATTCATCAATTTGAACAAAGTGTAATTTATTGAACTCCGGCTTCTTCTCGATGTTCAGTCCGTTATCAATTCGTATTTTTTTTCCTTTTGCGTTGTTCCAGTTTTCCAAAAGGAATTGTGTCCAACGAATAAAATATTCAGGTGTTTTTCCTGTAGGCAGGCTAATTACACCTTCAGGGTTTTCAGAAACCCACTCAAGAAACCTAAGCGCAGTAAATAAACCCAATTTAGGGAAATTATCAACTGTAATATATGGCACCTTTGTTGATGTCTCTTTGATTCCGGAGTTATGCAAAAAACATTTTTCTACATTTGAAAAGTTTACAGTGCTCATAATATTTATCGATAAGAATTAACAATAAGAATGGAGCGAAGGCCCTCATTCTTATTGCTCAAAGTCTATAATTTATTCCTTAATAATTTTTACGGTAGCGCCGTTAGCACTAACATAGTACATTCCATTTACTAAATCGCCCAATAAAACAACACCTTGATTAACAGGTATTGATTTCACCAAAGCTCCAGTCATGTTGTATACCTTTACCATTTCGCCATCCTCTACACCAGGTATGGTTACCAAATCTGAAACAGGGTTAGGATACAGCTTCAATTTATTCGTAGCAAAATTAGCCACGGAATTTTCTACTGCATCTTCTCCACCATTGGGTACCTGAATATTGTCAATGTAAATAACAAGATCCTCAGTTCTACCTCCGGCGTTATCCGGCATGATTAAAATACCGTCATATGACTCACCAATCAGTGCTGAAAAATCGAAGGATACTACTTCCCAGGCATCAGCTGTTAAATTTGCATGTACAAGAGTTGTAACAGGACCTGTTCCGCCTTCTACCTTAAAGCCGATATCGCTTAATACTGTTTTATATACCATTAATGTAACAATACAGTTTGTTGAATCAAAAGTGAATAATCCATTGTCGTCTGTCTTAAAGAAACACCAAGGGTCACCTGCTTGTTTGGCAATAAATTTAGCTACGGTTGCTGATTCGTTCAAATCGTCGTAGCTAGGGTTTTCAACAAATTCAAGAGCAGGATTGTCACCATTAGAAGCGACTAACCAATACCAATCAGCTCCAACTCCGTCAAATTCAAAATCAATACTATGCGTGGCTTGTCCAAACATAACAGATGCCGTTAGCATCATCAATACCAGTGTAAAAATTTTTTTCATAACCTTTTAATATTAAATGAGTACTCGTTATTTATTATATGTAAAAACCTCTTCTTGTTTATAAAAACATGAAGATTTTGATCTTTTATCATAATGAATTCTGAACTAAAAATTCACTTTTCAGTCGGATATCATCTGACGAACTTCCAATTTGAACCTCAAAAACACCAGGTTCCACTACTTTTTTCATTTCCATATTCCACAGGCTTAAGGCATCAAAATCAACAGTAAATTCAACAAGCTTTGATTCCCCGGGTTCGAGTTCAATTTTTTTGAATCCTTTTAACATTTTCACAGGCGTAGTCACCGAACTTACCTGGTCGCGGATATACAGCTGAACAACCTCTTTACCTTTCACTGAACCCGTATTTTGCACCTGTACCGAAATTTGAACTGGCTCTCCCTGTTTCAATGCTTTACTTTTTAGTGTTATTTTGGTATACTGAAAAGTAGTATAACTCAAACCATGCCCAAAACAAAACAAGGCATCGGGCGAAGTGAACACATAATCACGTCCGGGTTTTTCGGGAGTTCCGGGTTGATGATAATAACCGCGGCCACTTGGTTTATAATCGTAAGTGGTGGGAATATGCCCCACACTTTGTGGAACAGACATGGGTAGTTTGCCCGAAGGGTTAACCTTACCAAACAATACATCAGCAATGGCCAGACCGCCTTGTTCGCCGGGATACCAAGCCTCCACAATTGCTGGGAGGTGTTGTTTTTCCCAGGGGATGGAATAGGGCCGTCCATGGATCATCACCAGGATTATTGGTTTCCCTGTTGCTTCTATGGCTCGTATCAATTGACTTTGAACACCGGGAGGATCCAATGTGGTTCGATCGAAACCTTCGCCACAAGTATTGTCCTTATCCAATTCGTCGTTACCCCAACCTATGCCGGAATAAATTTTACTTGTTCCTCCAATGGCCAACACCACGATATCGCTTTTTTGTGCGGCCTCTATGGCCTGTTCAAAACCTTTTGTATCGAGATCAGTGATTCCGCAGCCACGAGCATAATTGATGGTAACATCGGAACCAGCCACCTGTTGTATCCCTTGTAAAAGGGTCACCCCATAATCGTTGCTTTTTGTAATAGAATAATCGCCGAACTGCACCTGATCGGCGTTGGGTCCTATTACCGCAATTGATTTTACTTTAGTTTTATCTATAGGAAGAGTATCATCGGTGTTTTTTAACAACACAATGGATTCTTCTGCAATGGTTCGCGCATGTCTGATGTGTTCGGCGGTATGAATTTGATCGGCTCGGTTTTCCGAAACGATGAAAGGGTGGTCGAAAAGTCCGGCCTTAAATTTAGCCATCAGGATACGACGAACGGCCATATCAACCACGTCTTCCGACATCTGTCCACTCTCCACCAAATCCATTAATTCTCCATAGGCATATTGGCTCGGTGCTTCCAAATCAACACCAGCTGTAAGCGCCTGAATGGCTGCCTCTTTTTTTGATCCTGCCGTATGATGAAAATTCTGGAGCATATCAATGCCTGTGTAATCTGAAAAAACATAACCTTCAAAGCCCCATTCCTCGCGCAAAATATCTGCGAGCAACCATTTACTGGCATGCAAAGGAACGCCATCTACTTCATGGTAACCTGGCATAACTGAATAAATGTTCGCCTCTTTTACAGCAGCCTCGAAAGGAGGCAAATGAAGACTACGCAAATCCCGTTCACCTATTAGTGCCGGTGCAAGATTAATTCCAGATTGCGGAATACTATAAGCCACAAAATGTTTGGCCGTACACATCAACTTTCCCTCTGGAATATGTGTTGTAGTTAAAACCTTTTCTCCTTGCACACCAGTTACAAAGGCCACTCCTATTTTGGATACCAAATGAACGTCTTCACCATAACACTCTTCAACTCTTCCGTAACGTGGGTCACGCGCCAAATCGAAAAGAGGCGACAACGCTTGATCTACACCAGCTGCGGTGGCTTCTGCAGCAATCATTTGCCCCATGGTGTGTATCAACTCCGGATTCCAGGTACTTCCCTGAGCTATGGCCTGAGGAAAAATAGTTGCACCTAATGCCATTTGCCCATGCAAACATTCGGCTATTTGAATGGCCGGTATTCCCAGGCGTGTTTGTTCTCTCATATACCGATCGGCATATTCTGATAATGTTGCTATCTTATCGTGTTCCACAAAAGGACTTTCAACACAGCCAACGCTTGAACCCTGAAACAGTTTCTCCAGAGATTCTTGCGTCACTTCTCCTTTTTCGTTCAGCTCAAGCTTATTGAGGCTCTTCATTGACAATTGATCTATTTTTTCATCCAATGTCATGCGCAACAAAAGATCGTTGACCCGGTCTTCATACGTCAATTTGCTGTCTTGGTAAAGAAAGTTCTTTTGACCCTGCACTTGTGCTACGCAAAATAGCACAGTGCTTAGCAGCAATAAAAATCCTTTTTGAAAATATGTTTTTTTCATTCGTTTTATATCTTTAGCAGAACACCTTGATTCGTTATTTTTATGCTCAATGCACATAATTTTATATCCCCATTACTTTATAACTTACTGAACCTTTAGACGAGCTAATTCGGAGCACGTAAAAACCCGGGTTGGGTAACTCAATTCTTGTATTCCCCGAAAGCTGCATTAATTGCTCACTACTTACGAATTCTCCCAATGCATTATACAAAGTAGCAGTAGCAGGCTGATTATTTTTTAGTTGATATTTTATATGAAATGAATCTTTTACCGGATTGGGATAAATCGTAAATTGATTAAGTATATCATTAATTCCGGTAGGGTTTTGCACATTTAATGAATTAGACATTGTACTACACCCATTCGATGAAGCCAACACATTGTAGGTACCACCACGACCTACCATCATACTGGAAACAGAACCTAAAATAACAGACTCATTTCGAAACCAGTTGTAGGAAGCGTCCGATGCCACATTTACTTTTAGTTCAACTTGTTCACCTGAATTCAACATTAAATTTCCCATGGCCTCTATTTCAACTGTGGGGAAAGGATGAACAATTACCTCAAAAGGCTTAGAGACCAACTCTGTATTATTTATGCTTATATGAACCGAATATAATCCAGCCTGACCGGTGACCATGGTGAAGTTTTGCTCATTGAGCAATGAGTCGTTACGGTACCATGTATAAGCTGCATCTTCTACATTAATCGTTTTCAAGGTAATGTTTTCGCCCTGGCACATATAGCCCGATCGATCCGAAGTTATTTCTACCTTATCAGGCACAGAAGGATCAAATGAAAGAACCAATGAATTCGGCATTCCGCTTTTTATTGAATGATCGATTGCAAATGTTCCGCTTCGTTCTTCTCCGTTTGATTTGATAGTATAGCTATATTCACCCAAAAAACCTTCAAAAGAAGTTTTGCCGGATGCATCGGTAGAGTGAGTGGTTTCTTTGGTCCACCATTGATTAAAAACCAGGTCTATATATTTTTCTCCATGTGGTCGTGGTTCCCAATTCGGACCAATCATTGCTGCATCGGGTTTCCAATGCTGATAAACCCAGAAGCCCCAAAACATAAAGGACTTAACCGATTCGTGGCTAAAACATATGGTCAAAAAATCACGGGTATACATGGCCTGAACTTCTCGTTGAGATATGTCTATATCATGTTCAGTAATCTTAATTTCCTTGCCCAAGTCAGCATATCTATCCAGAATAGAATAAACTTTAACAATGGAGGTAAGCTGACTCCCAAAATGTCCCTGAATACCAATGCCATCGACTTGCCCACCGTTATCATCAATAAAATTGATCAGGTCGTAGTAAAAATCCTGCTTCTCTGTATTGTTTCCACCACCCGAAACGATACCATATTCATTAAGAAATAACTTTGCCTTGGGATCGTTGTTTCGCACGCGCTTGAACCAGTCGGCCATCACTTCGTTTCCGAGAATCTCCATAACATCCCTCTCTTTAAAAGGCTCGTTAATTACATCCCAGTCGACCACCTGACCTGCAGTTAACTGTGTCACCTCCTCGATATGTTTATCAATGGCAGCGCGAAGTGCAACGGGATCTGACTTTAGGTTTTCCAACCATTCAGGCGTTTGATTCCATGAAGGCCATACAATGGTATGTGCTCGAACAGGTATTTCCGCGGCATTTAAGCTCTGAAGGGCCCGGCGAATATTCCAGGTATCTTCCGGGTCGAAATTTGGCCATTTGAGGTCGTTCTCAAAAACCACTTCGTTAAAGAGTTCATACACTTTATCTCGAAATGCCTTATCCTGCAAATATTTTTCCGCTTTTATAGCTGTACCGAAACCAAACTTATGTTTTTGCATTTCGATGGTCACTTCGGCATTTTTCAGCAGTTCTCCTTGTTCATCGTGCACAACAATATCTATTGTTCCTTTACGTATCTGCTCAATTCGCTGTTGTGCAGCCGCTCTCCACCCGGCATCATCGTCTTGCCCCTCGTAGGTAATTTCCGTTACAGGTAAATCAATTAAGTCAATGGTGTTCTTATAGTTCAAAAACTGAACTTCAGCAATCTCCAGTGTTTGTGAAGGATAGCCTAAAAAAAGTCCATAGCTTACTTCGCTTGGGGCCAATGAAACAGAACTTTTTAATGATGCATAACATCGTTTCCATTCACTTCCTACAGCCAATTGTTGGGAAATTTCTTTATCATAGGTCGATTTATTTTCGATCACTACACTAACAAAGCCCTCACCAGATTCTTGTCCTGTATAAATTGTTCGGGCCATAAAGGCCACCAGAATTACATCGTTGACAGCAATCCCCTGAACCGACGGAAAAATAATTTTTGTATCCCAATAGTTGTTCACCTCAGTGCCGGTAGCAAACTGAAGGGCTTTGGTGAACTCCTGTCCAACTACATCCACAACCGTAAGTGTACCAATACCAACTGCCTCATAGGTCCTCCCTGCCGGTGCATTCAATTGGATGCCTCCATCGGGGATTTGTGCAAATAGTACTCCATTCACAAGAAGAAGGAACAATACAGATACTATTTTCATTTGAGTCCAATTCATTTATAATTTACTTTACGATTGTCAGTTATCTGCACATTTGAGGCTTGAAGCACACGATCTAAAACTTATTCAATTTGAAAAAAAACTACTTTTTAATGTTTACTATTCTTTCAAGACCACGGTAAACTCTTCAAAAACGGCCATTCTATCTCTAATTACTAAAGTATCTTTTACGGCATGTGTTTCGCTATTTGCTGCATCGGTATATATATAATCCAAATAGATCACATCCTTGGATTTCCCTCCCCAAGCATCACCATCTTCGGTAAATTTACCTGTGCCCTTAATGTCATATACATCACCTTCGAAGCTACGAACCGAGCAGGTATTATCATTGTTAAAAACCAGTTCCATAGTTACATTACCAGGACTTGAGTTATCGCCGCGACCAATAATATTTTGCAATTTAACCGTATTAAAACCTGTTGTTTCCACAAAAACAACCTCGTCGTATTCGGTGTATTCTGCGTTATATTCTCTAGCAAGCATGGGAGTATTTCCCGTGATCATGTCTTTTCCTCGTCGAAGGTAATTGCCATGAAACCTGTTCATGTATTTTATCCCAAAAAGGGTATAATCTTTGGCTCTCACATCCCAATGAAGCGGATTGAGTCGATCAGGCTTCGCATAATCAGAATAACTAATACCCGTAAAAAGTGAGTCGATATTTTCGACCTGTGTGATTACCATAGGGATTACATAATTAGTAGTGTTAACCGCACCAAAAGACAATTCGTCTTCGAAAAATTTATCGTTCAACTGGACCCTGATCCGTGCTTTGGTATCCCCAACACTAATTATTGCAGGATTGCTTGTTTCTATGGTATAATACTCCTCAGGAAGGGCTTTTACATTTTCAACATTGTCCAGTAAACTTTTATCTACTGCAAAGTATACACTCCTTTCTTCTGTGTTCTCATAAATACCGGTAAGTAGTGCTGTAATATCGAAACAGTGCTTGTTGTCGTTTTCGTTAATTCCCTGATCGTATTTGCCTAAAATAAGTGTCCTTGCCGGAGTTTGATACGGGAAATAACATCCCTGTACTTCATAATCGGGGAAATCCCAATCAGAATTGCTACAGGCAACAGCTACGACCCCAATCAATAGTGAAAAAATATATTTAATCTTCATAACATGTGTTTTTAATAGTTGCTAAATTACCTGATGGCTTGTCATACTTTCTTCTTCACTTTTGGCAGAAGTATCGCTATATCTTACCATCCCACATTTTGCTCCAGAGCATCAAATTTTACGATTTCACTTTGAGGAATGGGTGCATAGTTGGCATTTGAAGGATAAACCCTTGGTTCCACGTCAAATGGGATATAATTCGTACCATCATATTTTACACCTTTAATGTCATCTATTTTATCCAAGATGTTCCATCGTCGTAAATCGTATAAACGATGACCTTCGAAACACAATTCCAAGCGACGTTCGTTGCGAACTATTTCCCTCATATCATTTTTATTACCAATGCCTTGCAGATAAGCATCTCCAGAACTGAGTGCCAAACCTGCCCTTTTGCGGATGGCAGCAAGGATGGTACGAGCCGACATACCACCAACCATATAGTCAGGACCTCCAATTTCGTTTGCTGCTTCAGCCAGCATTAAATACAAATCGGTGTAACGTAAGAAAACATTAATGCCTTCTGATGCAGAGATGCTTCCATCGGAACTAATTGTAATACGTTGATCGATCAATTTTTTCATGTAGTAACCAGAACGCGTCGATCGCGATGGAACCTTATCAAGCTCATCGTTACCACCTCCAACGCCGGTCTTTATCACCCTACCACTAAGATCATTCCCGTTATACAAGATATACAAACTTAATCGGGGGTCTCTGTTTTCGAAGGGCTTAGCCGGATTGTAATCGGGGTGATTGACTGAAAAAGGTTTACCATCGAGCATGGGAAATGCATCCACCAAATTCTGAGAAGGATTCATACGTCCTTCACCGTTAAGTGATGGTGGAAAATTTTGCCGTGTAACCCAGGTATGATAAGGCGATGTATTATCGCGCCATACTACTTCCGGAAATTTTTTTAGACCTATTCTAAATTCGTAAAAATCATAATGACCCGTAGGATGTAAACCAGCTATACCCTTGTTGTATATTAAAAGATCGCCAAGAATAGTAGCGGCTTTCTCATAATAAGCACCTTCGCCATTAAAAAACGCGGGGCTGGCTGCTAAAAGAAATAATTTTGCTTTAAAAGCCTTTATAATTCTTCCACTGATGCGCAAATCCTGCGTTGCACCAAAAGCAAACTCATAGCGGTCTTTGTCTGCATTTTCATATCTGTCGGGTCTGTTTTCGTATACACCGTCGTAATCCATGGGCAGATAGGTAAGGGCTTCATCAAAATCCTGATTGATGGCATCCATTGTTTCCTGAAAACTTAAACGAGGCAGGTTAAAATTATCCTCAGGACTCAAAAATTCTTTTATATATGGAATGCCCATTAGTTCTCCCGAGCTTACTTTACCACCATGTTCCTGCAATATCCAAAAATGACGAAGGGCGCGCATGGCTAATGCTTCGCCATACATCCGATCCCTAAACAATTGATTGGATTCCTCGTCCCATTTCCAGACCACATTATCGAGTATGCTGATAAATTTATTGGTGTAGAGCACATACTCGTACTGCCACCAGCGACTGGTAAATGTATTTTGTGCATCCCACTCTCCTGTGGCCATTCTGCGGTAGCCGCTCATATAATTATTAACAGCATCGTCGGTGGCAGCATCGTTAAACGAAAGTTGATTCACCATGCCTTCATAGGCATTGAGGAGCACCCCCTCAGCAAATGCCGGGTCATAGTTCAATCTGTCTTCTCCCAAGAGATTTTCATCTACAGGTTCTATTAAAGAACACGCAGAAACGAAAAAGGCGATGGAAGCAACAAAGGTATATTTTAATAAAATTTTCATTTCAACAGTTTTAATCGATTAAAATTTCATTCTAAAGCCTACTGAATAATTCCGGTAATTTGGTGCATAGTCTAAGCTTAATTCACGGATGTCCTTATTCGTTGAAAACTCTACAAGATTTGAACCTGATAAATAAAGACTTAATTCATCCAGCTTAAGTTTAGCTATCAATTGTTTGGGCATATCGAAGGTTAACTGCACGCGATGTATTTTGAAATTGGTATTGTCATACAACCAAAATGAGGATTCTTTTCCGTAATTGTTTGTGTTCTCAATTGACGACAATCGTGGAAAGGTAGCCGTATTGGCCGTTTCCTCAGTCCAACGGCCCAGTACCACCTCTGAATATTTATCGTTTCCTTGAGGGCGGTAATAAGCTCCCGTTTTAATGCCATCGGCACCAAGTTCAGCGGTAAACAATGCAAAGAAACTGAAGGATCCATATTTTAAAGTAACATCGGAACCAAAGTTCCATGGCGCATTCCATTGTCCTATCTGCACTATATCATCGTCGTTAATCACATCATCACCGTTCATGTTCCGGTACTTCAAATCGCCCGCTTGTACTTGCCCGTATTGAGTAGGGATTCCGCTTAGCAATGTGCCATCGGCACTAAAATCATCAGGACTAAAAAATCCTATGGCCTCCAAGCCCCAAATGGCATCGGTTTGTGTACCTTTTCGGTATTGGTATTCTTCTTCGTGCACTTCATCAACCTTGGTTTTTTCCGATGAGGTGTATAGTACTCTGGCTCCCCAATTTATTCCAAGCTCTCCAATTTTATCGGCATAGTTTACCCCAAGTTCGAAACCGGAGTATTTGTCTTCGTTATAATTGGTATATGGACGAAAAGAGTTGTAATAGCTGGGAAACATCATCGATGCCCTAATTACCTGTTCGCCCATGATGGATTGAAAAGCATTGGCCTCGACCCAAAATTTCTTCATCAACACCGTTTCAAAACCCACGTTGAGGTCTGTTCTTTTTTCAGGTCCAAGATTACTATTCTGACCACGTAGTATTTTGGTCGAAGCATTGCTCCTGCCTCCACGATAGGTATCTCCCCACCGGTAACCACTACCACTTTGTTCATAAACGGCGTCGTAGAGATAGTAACCCGGCATGCTCAAATCAGAATAAATAATACCTCCTGACACTTTCACTTTAAGATAATCGATCCAATTCGAATTACTCAAAAAATCTTCCTGACTCAAAACATAAGCCAATCCTGCTGTAGGTGCGAACTTGCCTCTATGCCCCTCGGCCAACTTAACCGAATTGATGTACGACGAACTAAAATCGGCAAATATTTTATCCTTGTAACTATAATTCAAACTTAAAGCCAAATGACTGTTTTTGCTGGACTGGGTTGAGTCCTTCATAAAAGTATTGTTTGCAAATCCTATAAAGGAAGCGTTAAAATTATGATGGTCACTAAATTGTTTTTCGTAGTTCAACATACCATAAAACCCATATCTAATGGTAAATATGTCGGTACGAACATTCTCCACCTGATCTTTTAAATCTGCATCTTTAATGTTTTTTAAACCAATTATTTGCTGCTCATCGTTCCATGTAGGTTCATAAACGGCATAGGAATTTGTCACACTTAAATTATACCTGTTATAAAAGTCGAAGCTAACATATGTCTTGGCCGTAAGTCCTTTGGCAATAGTATTAAGATCAAAATTAATCGCATTATTCACCTGACTCACACGTGTCATATCTGTTTGATATCCACCTGCAATTACATCGGCAAGGGGCACATTATCGTTATAAACTCCCCTTCCGCCCAAAATAGATCCATCGTATTTGTTGGCTGCCTCCAAAATACCTGCCAATTCCTCATTTCCGGTAGTATCGACCATACTCACGGGTAGTAAAGGAGAATACAAATTGGGACGAAAATCATGACCCGCATCATAAAGATTGGTCAATGAACTTCGATTGCGTTCAATGATAGTCACCACATCGAGACTACTTTTAATCCAATCATTAACCTTAAAATCAATATTACCTCTTACGTTAAATCGAATTGTCCCTTTGTCATTTTCAGCACTTACATCCTGCAAATCACTATCAGACTTAAAGCCCAGGTTTATATAATATTTGGTATCCTTTACCCCACCCGAAAAATCAGCTGTAATATTGGTAAACGAGGAAAAAGATTTTAAATAGTCACTACCATAAAAATCGATGTCAGGATAAAGATATGAATTGCTGCCACTTCTATAGTTTTCAATTTCCTGTTGCGAATATGCTTGGCTTAGCCCATCGTTTACCTTCGCTTCGTTATACATTTCCATATAATCGGCCGAATTCAGATAATCAGGTAAACGTGTAGGAAATTTGAGCCCGCTGCTGGCACTAACATTAAACTGTTTTTTATCGGATCCTCTTTTGGTTGTAACTACAATTACACCGTTGTGAGCCATTGATCCATACAAAGCAGCAGCATTGGCATCCTTAAGTATGGTAATCTCATCTATTTCCTCCATATTAAGCAAATCAATACTACGTCCCGGTATTCCGTCTACTACAATCAGAGCAGATCCCAAACCTCTTATGTTATCGCTCCATTTAAGACCTATCATTCTTCCGTTTAAGGCATCCCTCACCCATTGCGTATTGTCGTATTTCAAAAACTCACTTGGTTTTACCGAAGACAAAGCCCCAACTAATTTACCCCTCTCCTGAGTTTTGAAGCCAATATAAACTTCTTGCTCAAGTTTTAATAAATACGGATTAACGGTGCTTGCTGTATCTTCTACAATGGGTTCGATTTGTTGAGCGGCAACTGTTAAGCTAAACAACACCAACAAATAAGCAAGCAGGAAAGACTTTATATAATAATTCAAACGCTTCATAATTTATCTTTATTAACAACTAGTGCAAACAGTTAACTATTACCATCCCGGATTTTGCTGAAATCCAACATACAATTCAGCATCACCTTTGGGAAAGGGCAACCAATAGTGTTTTTCCTCAAATACTTTGGTTCTTAACACCTTTTCGACCAAATTAATGGGTTTGCCACTGGAGCTTCGGTCAAAGGTTATTTCTGTTTTTTCTCTATACTTCATGTCTGTACCTAACTTCCATCTTCTGATATCCATCCAACGGTGTCCTTCCCACGACATTTCAACAGCACGTTCACGACGTATTTCATCCATAAACACATTTTCACTGGTGAGGTATTGTGGCTGTACATTAAGACTTCCATCGGGCACTGCACGTTCTCTCAAGGCATTGATGGCATCGAGAGCCGAAAGTTGAAATCCTGAAGGTTTTCCTTCGATCCCATAGGCAACAACAGCTGCCTCGGCATACATTAAATAAACATCGGTTAAACGAACATGTACTCGAAAGGCAGAAGGCATTTCGCCATCAAATCGGTTATAAGATCTGGGGTACCACTTTTTAGCCAAATAACCTGTTCTGGTGCCTATTTCTCTGGCCGGATAACGATGTTCTCCTCCATTGAAAAACTCAGCATATCTATGTACTTCGTTATTCCCTGTGGCAGCCCCCAAATCATCAATCATCTGGTCGCCATCAATCACCACCCATTTATAAAAACGAGGATCTCTATTTGACCACGGATCGTTTGGGTCATACAATGGACTATCGTTGCATGCCAAACCGTCTTTCATTCCAAAATAATTGTGAATGTAATTATGGGTTGGGTACGAGGTCAAAGCTTGATCTGCCCAAGGTGCCGCCTGCCAGTTTTGAGACAGGAATTCCTGGTAATAGAAATTATTACCTGCCTGGCTAAAAATATATTCAGTCGTGTTTGGATACTTCTGATCTAAGGTGTAAAAAACAGAGGAATAATCGTCCCAAGCCACCAATTGATACCGATCTATTTTAAGTAATTCAGCAAATGCTTCGGCAGCTAAGGCACAGAGCACTTTATTGTATCCGTAGGTGCTTTCGCTCTTTTGCATTAAAGGGCTTGCTGCAAACAGCAAATTTTTACCTTTTAATGCCAAGGCAGCTCCTTTAGTAATTCGAAATAAATTTTGATTTCTTGTTTTTGCTCCGGGAGCAAAACTCGGATCGTCCCAGCTTACTGGCAGAAGTTCAATGGCCTTGTCAAAATCTTTATCAATTTTCAGTGCTGTTTCTTCCCATTTTTCGGGTCTGTCCAGTTTCCAGTCGTCCTGTAAAGGACGATCAATGTATGGAATACTACCCCAAAACTTCATAATCTCGTGATGAAAAAAGCCTCTGAAAAAATAAGCCTGCCCCATTATGGCATCAATTTCTTGTGGTGTGGCGTCAACCATTAAGCTTTCTGCATAGGCAATAACAATATTGGCTTTGCGAATACCTGCCCAACTACTCCGATAAATACCATGACGATCAAATGCCAGTTCGGCATTGGTATCATCGCCGCCATAATATATATTTCTCTTTTCATTGAGCCAAGCCCAATAATCACCAGCATCAACAGAATAATCCCATCTCCATGTATCTGTTCCGATGGCGTCTTCACCATTGGCCATAAAAGTTTGCCAGTGCGCAGCACCGCCATAATCAACAATCATGGCATACATTTCTTCTACAAAACCTTGTGAGTTTTTAAAATCTTTAAAAACTTCCTCCATCTGAAGGTCTGTTTCAATAGTTTTATCCAGGTAGTCCTCGCAAGACAAGAGTCCCATAAGACAGATCAAACAACTAATTTTTACTATATGATTCATATCCTTCTTATCTTAAAAATTAATATTTACTCCAATGTTGAATCTCTTGAAGCTAGGATAGTTTCCTCTAGATACTCCGTCGTTACTCACGTTCGTAATATCATCTCTTACATTATCCTGTCGGTCATCTGGCAGAGCCGACCAGAAAGCAAGGTCGTTTCCACTGATATATACTCTGTATTGGCTTCCTCCTTTTAATTTAAAGTTGTACGCCAATTCCACATTTTTAAGTTTCAAAAACGAGGCATCGTACCATTGCCTGTAAGAATCGGTAGAAACACCTACACCACCCCAGGACGGTAAAACTTCTGTTCCGCTTGGATTATCTACAGACCAGTAGTTCGCTTTCATGGCAAAAAACAAGGGGATATCGCCAGAAAAGGTTCTATCCCAATATTGTTTGGTCGCATTGTAAACACCGTAAAATTGCACCATAAATGATAGCTCCTTAAAACCAGCACCCAATGTGAAATTATATGAATTTTGGGGCCGAACAGGATAACCATAAGGGGCGTTATCATCGCCGTTCACTATCCCATCGGTATTAAAATCTATTTCATCGTAATACCCGGGTCTCCGCTGGCTTTGATTACTTTCTTCAGGCGTCGAGCCATAAATATCGTCCCACGTAGTCATTAGATCTCCTCTGATAATTGACCGGGGTTGGCCGATAGGGAATCCCTCACTTTTTTGATAAGCCTCTCTTAATTCGGGGTCTTCTTTGAAGAGTATTTCATCTTTGGCATAAGTGTACGAAAAACTGGAAGAAACGTCCCAGTTACGATCTATCTGATGTTTGAAGTTAAGTGCTAATTCTACTCCTTTTACCGTTGTTTCGCCAAGGTTTGCATCTGCTGGTTTAAAACCCAGAAAGGAAGGAACACTCCTGTCCTCTCCGGCAACTATAATGTCGTATCGATCTTCTTTAAATAAATCTAAATCCATGGTAAAGGTGTTTTCAAGAACACTTAATTCAAAGCCAACATTGGCTTTTTTGGCCGTTTCCCATCTTAAATTTGGATTACCTATCACACTTTCTTTGTAATACGTATAGGGTGACTTCTCTCCATATGGATTGGAATTATTCATATAAGCACTTCCGCCACTGGACCACTGTGAAACATAAGCCCAACGGCTCCCTACGTTATCGTCGCCTACTACGCCATATGATCCTCTGACTTTTAGTTTATTGAGCCAATCCATCCCACCCATAAATGCCTCATTTGAAATCATCCAGCCAAGTGCTATTGATGGGAAAAGTTCGAACCTATAACCAGGTCCAAATTTTTCGGAACCGTTATAGGCACCGTTTATATCCACAAAATATTTACTACGGAAATTATAAGTTAAGCGTGCGACCCAATCTTCCCTGTAACGCGGAAACATATTTCCAATGGCATATTCTTCTCTGTTCATTAAGGCTAGAAGACCAACGGTATGAGATTCATTAAATTTTTTGTTGTAATTCAGCGATAACTGATAAAACAACCTTCGGCTGGTATTCCAATCCTGTATGGTCAATGGATCGCGCTTCCAGGGTACAATCACAAAATCGAACTGATTAACACCATCGGGCGATACGATTTGCTCGTTCCCATTTTGATCGTATATTTTATAAATCAAGTTGTCAACACTACTGGGAACATTTTCCCTAATACCGGCATCTCCAATAAAATTATTATCGTACGACAAAGAACCTTTAAAGCTTAATCCATCGAGAAGAAAATCTAATTTTTGATCCAATACAAAATCGCTGTTTACCTGTACCCGGTGGTTTTGTATTGATCCTTTTGCTGAGAGCAACATGGCAGGATTGGTAACTTCCCATTGTTCAAAAGGGCCTCTACCATAGGTTCCATCATCGAATATTGGATAGTACAAACTGGGTGCCATGGTGTAAATACTACTATAAAGCAACTGAGGTTCAGCATCATTTGATTTCTGAATTCCATAATATCCGGAAAGATTAATGGAAAAACGTGTTGTGGGTGTGATATCAAAATCGACGTTGCTGCGGTAATTGAATCTATCGTAGTCAAAGTCTGCCTCATAATTTCTTCCGTTATCAAAAGACCCACCGTCAAAAATATCGCCTACGTGTTGGTAGGTCAATGCACCAAAATACTTGGCAAATTCAGTACCACCGCTGACAGACAAACTTAAGCGATGATCCATTGCAAAATCCTTTTGGGTTACATCAACCCAGTCTACGTCGGGATAAATTTGTCTTTCCAGTTCGTCGGCAGGATTTCTATATTTTTCCATGATACTTATGGGCGTATAGTCTTTCCAATTTTCTTCCTGTACCGATACTGTTCTTTCTATAGCATCGTTAACCGCAGCCAGACTATTATAAGAATTGTATTTTTCAGGAATTCGAGAAAGTGTTTTTACAGTAGAACTGGCCGAGACAGAAAGTTGCGCCTTCCCCTTCTTACCTCTTTTGGTGGTAATAAGAATTACACCGTTGGCCCCTTTAACCCCAAAAACGGCAGTTGCCGATGCATCTTTTAATACCGACAGGCTCTCTACGTCACCCATGTTGATGTCGTTCATGCTTCGTTCGATACCATCGATCAATATTAGCGGCTGACCTGTTCCATTCCAGGTACTTTTACCACGAATAAAAATTTGTGGCGACTCATCACCCGGACGGCCTGTAGAAGAAATTGTGGTAACACCCGGCAAGCGGCCAGTAAGGGCCTGTCCAACGGTTGAAACACCACCAGACTGCATCAGTTTATCGCCTGACATTTGTACAATTGAACCGACTACACTTTCTTTTTTTTGAATTCCATACCCTACAATAATAACCTCCTCCATTGATTCCGATTCGGTTTCTAATACGATATCGATTTGAGTACGACCATTTACATAAATCTTCTGTTTTGAAAATCCGATGAAACTCACCTCTAAAACAGCATCTACGGGAACCTCTATACTGAATTCTCCATCCATATTGGTAGTAGCGCCGTTAAAGGTTCCTTTTACAACAATATTGGCCCCCGGAACGGGAGCCTTTGTATCGCCTTCGGTAACAGTTCCTTTAACAGGAATTAACAGGGGAACCGTTTCAGTAGTTTTATCTGTTTTAGCATCTTTTGCAGCTTGTCTTTCGGTAAGGAAAATCTGGTCTCCAAAAATTCGATAATCCGTTTTTGAATCTTTAAATAGCTTATTTAAAACCACAACTATTGATTCATTCTCTGAATTAATTTTGACTTCCCGATCCAAATCCACATCCTTTATTTTATAGGTGAACCTATAATCAGTTTGACTTTCAATAATGGCTAACAAGCGTGAAACTTTAACCTTATCGAAATTCAGCGTGATGTTTTTTTGGGCATAAGATGCACTAACATTTAACCCAAAAACAAAAATGAGCAGAGCAATCATCTTCTTTTTCAGATTAAAATCAGATAAGGTGTCGCACATTGTATTATGAGATTGTTTTTTCATACATTTTATTTTTTATTGAAGCAGACCATCCTGAATGAATGTCTCGCATATTGCCTGTAGAGAAATGAATTCATCCAATTAATATAACTTCTGTTTGAAGCTTTGTGAATAATTCATCTTATGGATTAATAATAAACTCATTATTAACCCCCACTTCAAACGACAATCCATATACTTGTTTAAAATAATTTAGAATATCCACGATCTCTTCATTCTTAAAATGGGCATTAAACATAACACCAGCCATTATCGAATTTTTATTAATGATTTTTACATTATAATGACGTTCCATTTTCATAAGTATACTTTCAAAAGGAAGATCTTTAAAAACCAGTTCACCATCCAACCATGAAGTATAGATTTTGGTATCCACTTCCTGAATTTTTATGGTTGTAGTTACGTGATCCAAAGAACCCAGTTGACCTGGCTTTAGGACAACACTTTTCCCTGTGTCTTCTATTGATCCCATACTTACCGACCCCTCTACCAACACAACATTCTTTGCATGATCCTCGGGATAGGCCGAGACATTAAATTCGGTACCAAGAACAGCAATCTGAAGATTACCTGCTTCTACAATAAAACGCTGTTGTTCATCTTTAGCCACTTTAAAAAAAGCTTCCCCGGTAAGATACACCTGCCGATTTCCCTTAGTTGGAAAACGAACAGGATATTTTAAAGTTGATCCGGCATTCATGTGCACGGTACTTCCGTCGGATAGCTGGATTTCAAATGTTTTCCCATAAGGAACACTTAAGGTATTATAAGTAATTTCATTATTTACACTTTCCTGTTTTTGATAAATCAACTTATTTCCCTTTTGTCCGCCCAAAAAACGACCTTCTTTATCGGCTATTTTCAAATTCCCTGAATCGGAAAGCACCTCTGTATTCCCATCTCCCAACTCAAGAACAATCGCATCATTTGCGACAACTAAATCCTGATTTTGATTAGTATGGATTCTCGAATTTATCATTTGGAAATAAAATGTCACCCCCAATACTGCAATAAAAACGGCGGCAACAGCAGTTAAATAAAATATAGAACGTTTACGCTTAATTGCGACAAGCGGTCTCTGCTCCTTTTGTATTTTGGCTAAAATTTTGGCATAAATGACTTCCGCTTCTTCGGGTAATTCATCAGTTTTCGATTCCAAATTTTTTCTCATTTCCGGCATTACCTCAACATTAGGGTTCTCCCTAAAATACTGAAGCACCTCCATTTTCTCTTCCGGTGTACATCGGTTGAGAGAAAATTTTAAGAGCAATTGTTTTATGTGTTCTTCATCATTCATCCTATTCGTCCTAAACATTAATTGACTGGTTTATCTATAATACAACTGGTAGAGATTCGACTACCATCCGAATTCATAAAAAATTTAAAAAAATCAAGATAAATAGATCCCCACAAGCACTAGAAAAACGATGTCGCTGTTTGCCATAAGGTATTCCCGCATAAGCCCCAAAGCTTTGCTCATCTGATTTTTTACCGTGTTTGGTGAAATGCCAAGTTCGTTACTAATTTCCTCGTAACTTTTCCCTTGGTTGCGCGACAATTTATACACCTGCCTGCAGCGCGGAGGAAGATTTTTAACGGCCCTTTGCCCTATTTGCCAATATTCTGCATCGATGAGCTTGTAATCACTGGAGCTGCTTTCTATCGGTTCTTCCAGAAATATTTTCTTTGCAAGTTCCCTTTCATGTGCGGCCTTTTTAAGAAAATTAAAGCACATATTTCTTGTAACCGTGAAGATAAAAGCCTCAAAGGACAACTCCGCTTTTAAATTCGCCCGATGCGTCCAAAGTTTTACGAAAACATCCTGTGTGATTTCTTCAGCAAAAACGTTGTCCTTTACAAAGCGAATACTATATGCCTTTACATCCTGAGAATAATACTCAAAAAGACAACGGAATGCTGCTTCATCTCCATGCGAAAGCTCAGTGACCTTTTGCCTTAAGTCAAATTTATTATCGTTTTTCAGATTATTCAACAACTATTTTTTTTTCGGACCAGATGCCATTATTTCTAACGCAAAGTATGTATAAACCTTTTTTGATAGTTGAACATGAGAATGAGAAGCTCGTAGTATCAAATTGTTTTGAGAACTGTACTTTCCCGCTTACATCACATAACTTAAATTCATGCACACCTTCTTCAAAGCAGTTGATTACGATTTCATTACTGTCGGCAGAATAATTAGCAGAGAAATCAGTATTGATCCCTTTTTCAGAAATGCCTACGGGAGGATTCGGATCGGTTATGGCCAAAACTAATTTCCCATCTTCAATAAAAGCGTTTTCTTTTACAAAGTCAACCTCATTACCATTAAATGTCCATTGAGCCTTTGCCCACCGTGATGAATTAAAGGTATTGAAATCGTCACGCCATTCAAGGGTGAAATCCTCCGATGAGTCGTTATAACTGTAGTATTCAACCCAATCGATGTACTGAAACCTTGGCAATGCCTCTCTATCTATGGAACCAACCCATCCGGGAGAACTGGATATCCAGGCATTAAACCTATAGCCTTGAGGCAAATCCAAATCATTTACAACATCTCCCGTTTCGCGCCTCTGCTCTAAACCATCGATGAACCATGCCACATAATTTGGAGTCCATTCTAAAGTAAAAGTATGAAAGTCATCGGCTAATGAATAGTCAAGAAGTATTTCCTGTGGGCTATGAACCAAATCCCCATTTTCGTCATCGGTAAAAATATTTGTAGACATTATTTGTGCATTATTTTTACCAAGCACCTCGATATCAAGCTCCTCCCAATTATAATCTTCATTGTCAGAACTTTGCTCAATGGTATAAAAGGTGGACAACATGCCACTTCCTTTTATCATCTTCATATGCATTTCAAATTTACCGTACAAAACCTTTCCCCTTGAATAAACTTCGGCTCCCTTGTAGGGCTTTTGCGCATAAAGTGCTGTGAAAAGCAGTAATAATATAACTATTGATCCTATTTTTTTCATAATCTACTTTTGCCTTTTTTCGATAATTATTTATGTTCAATTCTGCTTTGCAATTGGATTTATACAGGAAATAAACAGACTGGTTTGTATCTAATACAACCGGAAGCCGTACAACTACTATTCAAAGTTCTAAAAAGTTTTAAAAAATTGAAACTGCATTGACGATAAGGCACTTAGGATGTCCTAAAAAATTAAGTTTCTGGAAGTAAATAAATGCAGGGATTTTTTTTGAAATTTTAGTAGTGAAAGTGATTTTCGCATCACTTCAATTCTCAAGGAAGGAAGGAAGGAAGGAAGGAAGGAAGGAAGGAAGGAAAAGAACGAGCTGAATTTAAGCTTTTCCCACCCTTAAGATAAGCAAAAACTCGCAAGCAAAAGGAATACAATGTCGCTGTTAGCGGTAAGGAAATCCCGCATCAACCCCAAAGCTTTGCTCATTTGATTTTTTACCGTGTTTGGCGAAATTCCCAGTTCGTCACTTATTTCGTCATAACTTTTCCCTTGATTGCGCGATAAATTATAGACCTGTCTACACCGCGGAGGCAGGTTTTTAACGGCACGTTGACCAATCTGCTCATATTCTAAATCGATAAGATTGTAATCACTTGAGGTGCTTTCTGTCCATTCATTCAGAAAAATTTTCGTTGCAAGTTTCCTTTCATGGGCGGCTTTTTTAAGAAAATTAAAGCACATATTCCTGGTGATCGTGAAGATAAAAGCCTCAAAGGACAACTCTGCTTTTAAGTTCTCCCGATGTGTCCATAGTTTGACGAAAACATCCTGGGTGATTTCTTCAGCAAAAGCGTTGTCCTTTACAAAGCGAATACTATAGGCCTGCACATCCCGATAATAATACTCAAAAAGATAACGGAAAGCAGCTTCATCTCCATGAGAAAGCTCCGTTACCTTTTTCTGCAAGTATTGTTTATCTGGAAAAGTCATAAATTAAAATCTATTTGTTTTATTAAAACAAAAAGGTACAAAATAGTTCCGGCTAAAACGGTTTAATACTTAAATAATAAGTTTTGACCTGTGTTTTAACCCGGTACTTTTCGAGTTGACGAATAGCCGTACCACCCACACCCGAAACTTCGTAATCGACATTCAGTGTATTGAATGGCACTTCAGTCAATTGATAGGTATAGGCAGCTCTCTCCAAATTATCGGTGCTGTATTTTTGAAAACTAAAATTCAACAATTGCTCACTTTTTATCATCAACCCATTTCCTTCAGCATTGGCAATTGTCAGCCAGCGCACATCGGTATGGTTACCATAGTCCTGAGGCATGATGTAGGGTACATATTCCTTATCGGCATTGCTTTTATAAACGCCAATTTTGGCTCCGGTTTTTCTGTCGGGATAGGTTTCGAACGGACCACTTCCATACCATTCCACGATATCGAATGATTTTGCCAGCTGAAATTGCATTCCCACACGAGGCAAAAGATCAGGCATTAGGCCCTGAGGAATAACTTCCTGCTCTAACTCCATTGTTCCATCCCCATACACCGTCCAAATTTCATTTCTTTCAAAGGCCGATAAAGGTAAACTATCAGCTGAATTCGAAAAGATATTAAAAATTATTTTCACTTCCGAATCGGAAACCCGTCGAACTTCTACCTGATCCACCTGAACTTGCAATTGATCAAGTCCTAATGTGCGAAGTTGATTATCAATACTTCGTCCCTTTCCAGGGGTAAAATTCCTTATCATAAACTCATTTGCGCCCCATGGATCCACATCGTTGGCCAAAGGTGCCCGCCAAACATTAAATTCAGGTCCTTTACTCAAATAGTTGGTATTTTTATAGGTCATTTTAGAAAGTGTACCACTTTGCTTATCAAAAACATATTCAAATTGGCTGCCAACGATCAAAATTTCATTTTGATTTTCATCTGTTGTAATGGAAGTTGTACCAGTAACCTCTTTTGTTATTTCACTTTTTGATGCGGGAAATATCATTTGATCCCAAGCCACCTCATGATTGGCATCAGCCCAATTTGTTTTCTCCTTCAGACGAAATGAAACTGTAAGAATGATCTCCCCCGAGTGAGCGGTTTGGATTTTCTTAAAAGGAACGATCACCTCCGCAGATTCTTGAGGAGCAAGACTAACATCCATACGTCCGCTTTGCACCATCTTTCCGTTGACTAACAACTCCCACACGGTGTTAAACTCGTTTAAATTTTTAAAATTATGGCGATTGGTGATTTTGACTAAGCCATTTTCCAAATCAAGTGCTTCTACTTTTACAGGTTGGGCCGATTTCTTAATCTGATAGATCTCAGGCTGTATTTGCCTGTCGGGCCATACAATACCATAGGTACGGCCACCCAATCCGATAGCAAAAAATTCTCCTTCATTTTTATCTGTCTCAAAATCAAGTGCAAGAACAGCCTGGTTTTTGATGGTCGCTGTTTGAAAGTCTTTTGGTTCAACAACCTTATCGAAAACCATCACATCATCAATAATCATCGACGACAAACGTCCGGAGTATTGTCCTTGATCCTGAGTTTCGGCTTCGCGTCCAATGCATAAAGGGAAAGGTGTACTGCTAATTGAACCGCTAAATTTTGTTTCGGCTGTCAGCTCATCATCAATATATAGTTGAAGCGATTGACCATCGTAAATACCAGCAACGTGATGCCAATTTCCATACCAATTCGCGGGCACCTTAGTTTTTGCAGAAATCCGTTGATCACTGTGGATATAAAACTCCAGATTTTCCGGATTTTCCATAATAATTCCATATTGATATAGCCCTTTGGTTATGAAAGTGTTGGGCTGTGGAATTTCAGAAGGATTCACCCAAAAACTAATGGAGAGTTCCTTGCCGGTAATGTCCAGACTTGGTGAACGATAAAACTCGACCCAATCATCATGACCCGAAAATTTCAGTCCTCGTCCATTTTTACCTTTTACAAATAAGGGACGCCCCATTATGGCACCATCATTTTTAAAGGTCGATGCATCTGGAGTTATCCAAAGCGGAGTGTAAACGCCAGGGCTAATCCAGTCCCAGATGGCACCCCCTGTCAGACGCGGGTATTTCCAAATTAATTCCCAATATTCATCCAACCCACCTAATCCATTGCCAGTAGCAGCCAGATATTCATCCATAAACGAAGGACGATGGTCGTTAGGACCAAGCACTTTATGTTCTGCAAGATTTTTTACCTGCAAAGGGAGCCAATAACGAGGCCCGGTGATATCCTCAAAAGGGATTAAAAAGGTATTTCCCCCGTACATCCATCCTGGTCGACTTGGATCAATAGCTAAGCCGGTTTTAATAACTTCATGTATGTTTTCTCCTGAACCGGACTCGTTACCTGCGCTCCACACAACAACCGATGTATGATTACGATCGCGGTAAACCAACTTTCGGGAGCGATCTTTATACATTTCGGTATAGCTTGTATCCGACGACAACCAAATGTTTTCATGCGCCTCGACACTTACTTCATCAAAAATGTACATACCTAATTCATCGGCCAAATCAAGATATTCAGGACTTGGAGGGTAGTGGCAGGTGCGTACGCAATTGATATTGAATTGCTTCATGATCAGAAGGTCTTTTTTTAGTACATCGAGCGGAACGCTTTGCCCATGACGAGGATGGTGCATGTGGCTGTTTACTCCGTTGAACTTGATGGCCACTCCGTTAACCAAAATCGCTTCATTGATAATTTCAACTTCACGAAAACCCAGTTTTTTTGAAAATGCTTCTACACTTTTCCCATTTTCATCTTTTAACTCAAAAAGAATGGTGTATAAGTTAGGGAACTCGGCTGACCATTTTAAAGGATTATCAACCTGAGCTTTAAGCTTTATTTTATTGATTTGCCCTGCGACAAGTTGCAGGTAGTTTTTAATGAGTGGGGCATTCAGAATAGATTTGTTTTGCTCATTGTAGACATCTACTGTTACCGAATATCCAGCTACATCGGTTTCAAGATAATTCTTCACATCCAATTCAATATCCAACACAGCATTCTTATATTCATCATCTAAATCCGTTGTGAAATAAAAATCATGAATAGACACTTTTGATTGGGCATAAAGTTTCACGTCGCGAAAAATTCCTGAAAGTCTCCACATATCCTGATCTTCCAAATAGGAACCATCGCAAAAACGGATCACCTGAACAGACAAGTCATTTTTCCCCTTTTTAAGGTATTTAGTGATATTGTATTCGGCCGGTTCGAAACCACCTTGATTATAGCCAACACGCTCTCCGTTTACCCAAACATAAGAAGCAGACTTGACCCCCTCGAATCGCAACATTACTTCTTTGTTGTGCCAATTGGCAGGAACATTAAATGTACGTTTGTAGCACCCTGTTGGGTTATAATATTCAGGGATAAATGGTGGATTACTTTCGAAAGTGTGGGTGATATTTCTGAATTTAGGATGACCGTATCCTTCCATTTGCCAACTAGCGGGTACAGTAATCTCGTCCCAGTTTTTAACATTATAATTAACTTGATAGAATCCCTCGGGCACAAGCGATGGTTTTTCCACCCATTTAAATTTCCATTGTCCGTTTAGCAATTGATAATTTTCGCCTGTTTTCTTATCGCTATTTAATGCCTCTTCCCTGTTTGAATAGGGGATATGAAATGCATGTGGTTCATTCTGTCCTTTTTCAAAAACAGAGGGATTTTCCCAGTCAGAGGAAGAAAAAATAATTTCCTGCGCCACACCCGGCTTACAAAGGGTAAAGGTGACAACAAACAATAACAATAACTTATTCATAATTACTAAGCATTAAAATTTTCAACTAGGAGAACGGTTGAGGCGACATAAATATACAAAGCATGACTAATATTTTTCGCTATTTACAATCATCTGAATAACTAACAAGTAGCTAAGCAATTATCCCCGGTTTGATTAGTACTATTTTCAAGATAATCACTCTATTTTCATTGTCTGCTTTCACTGTTAAAGAAGAGGGACAACAAAGCTATAAATATTCTACTATTAAGTCATCAGATAAGTAATACAATTAAAAAGCCCTTGACTACTATATAGCGGGACAAATTGTTGAAAAAAAATACTCAAATGAAAGATTCTCAAGCCAGGGAATTATTATATCTAACTAATGCAACGGTTCTTTCAATAGAGAACCGTTCTTTTGTATTAAACATTGGAACCGTTCAACCACGGCTCCATCACTTTTTCCAAAGCTTGTTCTCCCTGCATCCACGAAAGGAAAACGCCGTAATTGGTAATGGGCACTCCAACAGTTCGCAATTCTCTTAAGCGTGCCTGCAATTTCTGGTTGCTAATCATGCAGCCACCACAATGAATGATCAACTTGTATTTCGACAATTCTGTATTGGCCTGAAATTCCCGACCAAAATTAAAATCGACACCAACACCCGGGTAGCTCAAATTTATTTTTGCAGGAATCTGCACGGTCCCAATATCTTCTTTAATCCGAGAATGGTTGCAGGCTTCGGCAATCAGCACTTTGTCGCCGGGTTGCAAAGCATTCATCGCAAAAATTCCCTGGTAAAAATCGTTGATCCGCCCTTTACTGACATAATTGATCATCATTATTGAAAAGGTAGTCAACTGAATATCATTCGGAGTCCATTTGCTCATAATATCCATAGCCTGGGAGTCGGTAATGATTGCTTTTGGTCGTCGTGAAAGGCTACTCAAAAAATTATCGAAACGCATCTTTTCCGAATCAGGATTTTCACTTCGAGCTAAACCCAGATTCATCCTATAGGATACAGGATAGGCCCAATTTCGGGTAATGTATTCTTCAGCCATTGCTTGCGGACGCAAATAACGTCCGGGAGGTGTTTCCTCGTCCATGGGGATAAGGAGAATATAAAATTCATCCTTTTCAATAAATGGAAGCAATTCCATCTGAAGGTTTCGCGAATCGAAATGTTGCAGGATAAATTGAAGAAGCGTCTGACGATTTTCGATATCTACCAACGAGATGGCCAATGAAGGAAAAAATTTAAGTAAAACAATTTCTTCTTCCACCGTATGGATCAGGTTTTGATGCTCTTCATCAAAAAGATTATAAATAATCAGTATTTGCTTGTCTAAATCTCTGGCCTCACTAAGCACCAGTTGTTCCGTATCAAAATTTTTCGACGAAGGATCAATTACTAGCATCACCAAATCACATTCTTTTAATACATTGAGCACCTTACTTTTTTTCTTGGTTCCCAATCCACTCACTTCGTCGAGACCTGCAGTGTCATATAATTTTACGGGACCCATGCCGTGAATTTCCTGCATGGCAATTTTGGTGTCAGCGGTAGTACCTGGAGTACTGTCGGTTATAGAGGTTTCTTGTTGGGTCAATAAATTCATCAAACTACTCTTTCCTGAATTCATTTTTCCAAAAAACCCGATGTGATCGCGGTCGACTATCATACTGTTGATTGTGGTGATTTAACAAAACTAAAGAGCTTAAAGTTAGCAGCTTTTAACGCAAAAAAAACTCCTATCAAAAAAACTTCCAGCCCTTTACATGAATGTTTTTATTTCGTTAATTTTTACTGGACAATTTCAAATAATATTTTAGTTTTGTAGACTTAAGCTAGATAATGGAAAAGATTGCAATTTTTCCCGGGTCATTCGATCCTTTTACAATAGGCCATGAATCTATTGTAAAAAGGGCATTGCCTATGTTCGATAAAATTATTGTCATGTTAGGGGTGAATGATGCTAAACGCTATTTTTTTCCAATTGATGCCCGAAAACAAATGATTGAAGATTTGTTTTTTGATGAGCCCAAAATAACTGTAGAAACCCATGACGGATTAACTGTTGATTTTTGCAAAAAAGAAGGGGCTAATTATATATTAAGAGGCTTAAGAACAGCAGCCGATTTTGAATATGAGCGGGCCATAGCCCAGGTAAATAAGAAAATGTACAACAATGTTGAAACCATCTTCTTATTGACCATGCCAGAACACACACCAATCAATTCATCGGTTGTTCGTGATATTTTGAAACATAAAGGTGACGCCAGTCTGTTTTTACCGGCACAGCTCAACATCAATAAATATTTAAGGAATGAATAAGCTTTTCGGT
Source organism: Prolixibacteraceae bacterium (assembly GCA_041821245.1). Taxonomy (GTDB): domain Bacteria; phylum Bacteroidota; class Bacteroidia; order Bacteroidales; family Prolixibacteraceae; genus Roseimarinus. The sequence continues at coordinate 81,695 of JBGUEP010000004.1, read as the reverse complement.
TTCACATTACTTCTTTTTTTCGCCAGTAGTTACCTAAACGCTGCCGAAGTGAAAATCAATGCTCCCGATTATGCCGGAAACTCACTCACCTTTTATGTGATCCCAAATTTCCTCACAGAGAAACAAGTTACAGTTGGTGAAGGAAAATTGGATGCAACAGGTAGCTTAAGTTCTATAATTGAGCTTGCGGAAACAATGACAGTTTATTGCGAATTTGATGTCTACAAAGGATGGATCGTAATGAATCCGAACGACCAGCTTGAAATAATAATGCCTCCGAAAGAAGAAAAAAAATCTTCGAACCCCTATTTCAGACCAAAAGTCATTCATTTTGGAGCAAAAGACCCGGGGACCAACAACATCAATTTACTGATTGAGAACTTTACACGTCAGTACAATCTCAAGATGAGTCAGAACATGCAGCAAATCTTCTACCGCCGATCACTGGAAACAGCAGTAGCTGTGATTGCTGAATTACAAACGATGTTTCCTGAAACACAGGATGTTTATTTTGAAAATTTCAAAAAATACAAATACGCTTCCATAAAATACACAGCCTTAATTCAAGACCCAACACCAATCATAGAGGAGTATTTTGTCAATCAGCCCATCCAATATGCGCAACCTGAATATGCCGAGTTATTTGATAAACTTTTTGAAAAATACCTACAGTACGCCACCCAACAGGTGAATGGACAAAAAATTAGCGTAATGCTCAATTCCGGCGCTTATGAACAATTGCTGGATTGGTTAACGCTCGACATGCTTTTTGACAAGCCATTGGCCGAAGCCATAATTCTGAAAGGTGTTAAACCGCTATTTTTCTCGAAACGCTTTAACACGGTTGGTCTTTTCAACATTCTTCAAAAAATTACAGAAAACTCTAAACTGGCATTGAATCAGGCTTCATCGAAAAGTATTTTTAATGAATTGGCACGTACAATGTATGGTGCAATTGCCCCGGCTCTTGATTTAATTGATATTGAAGGAAATTTTGTTAGTTGGGACAATTTTGAGGGCAAATACGTTTACCTCTGCTTTACGCGTACCGATAATGAAAAATTTGCAGCACATAAAGAACTCATTAAACAATTCCAAATCAAATATGCCAAGGATTTATCCATTGCGGTGGTTATTGAAGATGATCAAATTGAAAAAAATGCAGACCTATTAAGCGCAGTCGGTTTTGATTGGACTGTATTAAGAGGCTTGACCCGAAAAGAAATCTACAATGCCTACAACGTACGAATTCTACCAACCTATTTTCTAATTGACCCTCAAGGCCGAATGGCAGGTTCTCAAGCGCCCTGGCCTGATGAGAATTTCGAAATGCAATTCTCCAACATTTTAAAAGCAACGCAAAACTAGCAATCAAACAGTTCTTTAAGTGAGGAATAAGTATTATTTCTTACTTCATCCAAATCGGTTTTATTGAACCATTCAGCTCGCACAATATCCTCTTTAAGTTGTGGACGTAGTTTTTCGCTTCCCAAATACAACATATTAAACCAATGTGTAGGTTTCAAAATCAGTTTATTGTTGTGATACGGTGATGCATAAATATGATAGGTAGTCGTTTTAAAGGCCTTTAGTTGAACACCCCGAATCCCTGTTTCTTCTTCTACTTCTCTTACGGCGGCTTCTTTTATGGTTTCACCCTTTTCAATTTTCCCTTTGGGTAAATCCCATCGATCCCATCGATAAATACACAAAATTTGATCCTGTGTATTAACAACCAGTCCACCTGCAGCTTCAACTATTTTAAACAATTGCATAAAAAGCTCTAAAGTCTTTTCCTGAGAATCGCCTGTTAAAAAAAGGTTACGTCTCAAAGGATCGTCCAAAAATTGTTGCCAGGCTAAATGCATGTCAGAAGCATTAAATATGACTGATAGAATGGTATTTGAATCAATGTAATGCCCATTATTGCTGTTAACAAACACGATACGATCATTGAAAAAAACTTTGTACATTTGCCGAAAATTATTTAAAACATTAACCATGATTGATTATCAAGTTGAAGTAGCAAAGCGACTCCTACAAATAAACACAATAAAAGTACAACCATCAAATCCCTTTACCTGGGCTTCTGGCTGGCAATCACCTATCTATTGCGACAATCGCAAAATTTTGTCTTATCCTGAAACTCGCAATTTTATTTGTGATCAGTTCACCCGCATCGTAAAAGAAAAATATCCAGATGCCGAAGTCATTGCCGGTGTCGCCACAGGTGCTATTGCGCATGGCGCCTTAGTTGCCGACAAATTGGGACTACCTTTTGTTTATGTACGTTCGAAACCAAAAGATCATGGTTTAGAAAACCTGATTGAGGGAGATTTAAAACCAGGGCAAAAGATTGTTGTTATTGAAGATTTGGTATCAACAGGTGGAAGTAGCCTTAAAGCTGCTGAAGCCTTAACAAGTTTTGGTGGCAACGTATTGGGAATGGTGGCCATCTTTTCATACAACTTTCCTATTGCTAATGAAAACTTCAAAAAAGCAGGTCTTGAATTATTTACTTTAAGTAACTATCAAACGCTGATAAACATAGCACTGGAATTGGGCGAAATCCATGAAGAAGAAGTTGAAAGTTTGCAAAACTGGAGAGAAAACCCTTCAGAATGGGGACAATAGACCGCATCCTTCAACACCAAATTGAATAGCTCATTTATGGTATTTAATAAGGTTTAAGAACAGATTAAACGGAATATAAAATAAAAGTTGAAAGAAGCCGGATCCATAAAATGCCGGCTTCTTCAGGAAATAATAGGAAGCAATGGCAGTAAGCAAATACATCAGCGATGTAAAAACAATCGATCAAAACAATGAACTTGTTTATCGTTTTTTGGCTGATTTTAATAATCTGGGACAATTTTTCAACGAATATACGCTGGCTCAAATTTCACAGCAAATCCCCAATGGCTCCATTGATGATTTCAGATCAGATACCGACAGTTGCCATTTTACCATTTCATCGATGGGAGAAGCAGGTCTCCGTATAATTGAGCGTGAAGAACCAAAAATGATTAAAATAGCAGGCGAAGGGAAAATACCTTTCGAAGTGGTATTATGGATTCAGGTTTTACCTGTTTCGGCGTATCAATGTAAAATTAGATTAACCTTGCACGCCAACCTAAACATGATGATAAAAATGGTTGCCGGGAAAAAGCTACAAGATGGAGTCAACAAATTGGCCGACGCCTTTACCCAATTCCCATATCGGTAGTGACATTGTGGCGTAGTAAGTTAAAAATGTAAAAATCGAACCTATAAAAATCGAACCTCCTTAAAATGATAACATCTCATTTCGCCTTCTACAGGCTGTATTAGCAGTTGGCCAATCGAATTTACACCTTTCAATTCTCCCACAAAAACACCTTCATCATCCTCATATTCTGACACTTCACCATATTGATAAAGCTTATTAACATACGCCGAGTTGATTTCATCCACATCGCCATCTTTCAATTTGCAATACCACTTATCAATGGAATTAAATAATTTTGTCAACAGATCGGCCAAATCCAGTTCCTGTTTCAACAATTGGCACAAGGATACCGGGTTTGGAGCAGCACTATAAAAAGTTCGCTGATTTACGTTCAGTCCAATTCCAATAACTGTGGAAGAAAGCACATTACCCATTATTGAATTTTCAATTAGTATTCCGGCAATTTTCCTGTTCGCCACATAAATATCATTAGGCCATTTAATCTTCACATTATCAACCAATTTAGACAACACCTCCTGGATCCCAACGGCCACTACCTTTGACAACAAAAACTGATTTTGAACCGGTAAAAATTCGGGGTAAAGTACAATACTGAATAAAAGGTTCTTATTGGCCTCACTTTCCCAGCCATTATTAATTTGTCCTCTGCCACGAATTTGTTCATCAGCCAGAACAACTGTACCTTCGTTCCAATTGTCAATTGCCATTTGTGCAGTGGCATAGTTGTTGGTGGAATCCACCCGCATCAACTTTATTATAGCATTACCAATTATTTCTGCCATTATTGCTGGTCTATTAATTAGGTAAAAATTCTAAATTTGTAAAATACTTTGACAAATATATGGAGAACGTTAACAAAACAAGTTCAACACATCAATTAATCGACGCAGTTGTAGAAGGATTACAAAGACGTAAAGGAGAAAAAATAATCGACTTGGATTTGACAAAGCTGGGGCATGTTGAATGCGACCATTTTATCATATGCCATGGTAATTCAAATACACAAGTTGATGCCATTGCGCGCTCTGTTGAAGAAACCGTTAAAGAGATGACAGGTGAAAATGCAATTCATACCGATGGTTATCGAAATTCTGAGTGGATATTGCTAGATTATTCCGATATTATGGTGCACATTTTCCAGAAAGATTTAAGAGGTCATTACGACCTGGAATCACTTTGGGCTGACGCAAAAATAAAAACATTTAACACAGAAAATTAAACTCACAATGGCAGATAATAAAAAGAAAAATAGCTATACAAAAAGCTCTAATTCAGGCACTTCCGGAAAAGGAAAACCAAAATTTAACATGACCTACTTTTATGTGGCCATTATAGTAATGCTGTTTGGTATTCAATTTTTCTCAGGTAGCAACAAAGCCACTAAACTAAACTGGCAAGATGTAAAAACAACCATGTTTAGAGATGGAGACATTGAAAAGCTCGACATTGTGAACGAAAAAATGGTCAATGTTTATCTAAAAAAGGACAGTTATTCGAAATATGAGTCGAAAATGGAAACTGGTTTTTCAAAACCAGCCATTGAAGGGCCACAATTTTATTTCAAAATATTTTCGGTTGATCGCTTTGGAAAAGAAATAGACAAAGCCTACGAGGACTATAACATCACAACTGAAATTCCAATTGAAAATGTAGAAACCTATGACTGGGGTGGAATTTTGAATTTCCTCTTTCCAATTGCACTAATTGTATTTTTCTGGTGGTTTATTTTCCGCCGAATGAGTAAGGGAAATGGTACTGGTCCGGGTGCAGGAATTTTTAACGTCGGAAAATCACAAGCCAAATTGTTTGATAAAGACCAAAAGGTAACCACAACTTTTCAGGATGTTGCCGGATTGTACGAAGCAAAACAAGAAATTGAAGAAATTGTCTCCTTCCTTAAAAATCCGACAAAATACACCAAACTGGGAGGAAAAATTCCTAAAGGAGCCTTGCTTGTTGGCCCTCCTGGAACAGGAAAAACACTGTTAGCCAAAGCCGTCGCAGGCGAAGCACATGTGCCTTTTTTCTCGATGTCAGGATCCGATTTCGTTGAAATGTTTGTGGGTGTTGGAGCTTCACGTGTTCGTGACCTTTTTAAACAAGCAAAAGAAAAATCACCTTGTATTGTGTTCATCGATGAAATTGATGCCATTGGCCGTGCCCGCGGTAAAAATCCAAACATGGGTTCAAATGATGAACGCGAAAACACATTGAATCAACTTCTGACAGAAATGGACGGATTTGATACCAATTCAGGTGTGATTATTTTGGCCGCAACCAACCGTGCCGATATTCTCGACCGTGCTCTAATGCGTGCCGGTCGGTTCGATCGTCAAATTCATGTTGAATTACCCGACTTAAATGAAAGAGCTGCAATTTTTAATGTTCATTTAAAACCATTGAAGATTTCAAAAGAAGTAAATATCGATTTCTTATCGAAACAAACTCCGGGATTTTCTGGTGCCGATATTGCCAATGTTTGCAACGAAGCAGCCTTGATTGCTGCCAGAAATGATCACGAATCAGTGATCAAACAAGATTTCCTTGACGCAGTGGATCGTATCATTGGAGGATTGGAGAAAAAGAACAAAATCATTTCATTGGAAGAAAAGAAAACCATTGCTTATCATGAAGCTGGACATGCCACAGTGAGCTGGTTATTGAAATACGCACATCCACTTGTAAAAGTTACTATTGTACCACGAGGAAAAGCGCTGGGTGCTGCCTGGTATTTACCCGAAGAACGTTCAATTACCACCAAGGAACAAATGCTGGACGAAATGTGCGCTACCTTAGGCGGACGTGCCGCTGAAGAAATTGTATTTAAAAAAATCTCCTCAGGTGCACAAAACGACTTGGAACGAGTAACCAAACAAGCCTATGCCATGGTATCTTATTTCGGGATGAGTGATAAAATAGGAAATCTGAGTTACTACGATTCAAGTGGCCAGGCCGATTACAGTTTCACTAAACCGTATAGCGAAAAAACCGCTCAGTTAATTGATGAAGAAATCAAAGCAATGGTTGATGAATCATACGAACGTTCGAAAAAAGTTCTAAGCGAAAATACGGCAAAGCACAAAATCCTTGCAGAACGATTATTAGAAAAAGAAGTCTTATTTACTGAAGACCTGGAAGAGATTTTTGGCCCACGTCCGGGTTACGTAAAGCAAGAAATGGCACCACAACACCATGCTGCACCAGTTGATGAAAATAAAAAACCAGAGCAAAACGACGAAGTTCTAAGCTAAAACTCACATCGTAATACTTGAAAAAAACACGGTACAAATAGGTCTTGGTCCATTAAAAGATCAAATCCTGAATAGATTAAAAATAAAACCCTGAAAGAGCGTAAAAAATCTTCCGGGGTTTTACTTTTTAAAGACCTGTATCACATCACATAGAACCAATAACATTCGCCCCGATAGAATAAATGAGAAAGAAATATTCGCTCGTTTACACTGAACTTAATTCAAGAGAGCTAATTATTTTCTATATTGATGAATAATTGGAACAATTAAATCAAAAATATCATGGAAAAAGATTGGAAACAAGTATTTTTGACTGGTCAGGCTTATCAGGCAGAAATGGCAAAAGAAATTTTAGAGAATAATGGTATAAATGCAGTTATTCTCAACCAAAAAGATTCAGTTTATCTTACTTTTGGTGATCTTGAGGTTTATGTTAATGAAAAGGACGTTGACCGGGCAGTTGAACTTTTAAAAGATCTAAAACTTTGAAGAATATTTATGTTAGAGGAATAAGTGGTGCAGTTTTTATCATCCTTACTTTGGGAAGTATTTTTTTAAGTAAATATACTTTTTTTATCTATTTTGGATTTGTACTCTCTTACACCTTATTTGAATTTTATCGTCTCGCCAAAAATGGTGGAAATCATCCACAAACGATTAACGGAATCATTATTTCGGTATATCTTTTTGTGGCCTTCTTTTTATATGATTTAAAAATTATTGGTGAAATTATTTTTCTGGGAATTATCCCGGCCTTAATGATTATACCCATAATTGAGCTTTTCAGAAATAGTGAAAAGCCGGTTCAAAACATTGCGTATACCTTGCTGGGCATTGCCTACATTGCCTTTCCATTTTCTGTTTTAAACTTCATCATTTCACCGTTCGAACAAAATCCGGAAATTTACGTACCGGAAGCACTGATCGGTTTATTTATCATTCTTTGGGCAAACGATACCGGGGCTTATTTGTCTGGAAGTTTATTTGGAAAAACAAAAATGATTGCTAAAATTTCACCCAACAAAACCTGGGAAGGTGCTGCAGGAGGTGCTGTTTTTGCCGTTATCATTTCTCTGGTATTGTACCAATTTATTGGTTTTTTGAGTCCGATCCATACTATTTTTGTCAGCTTAATCACCGTAATTGCGGGAACTTTGGGCGATTTAACCGAATCGATGTTTAAACGCAATTTTAATGTAAAAGATTCAGGTAGTATTATGCCTGGACATGGCGGACTGCTCGATCGCTTCGACAGCATGCTATTTGCAGCTCCTATTTATTTTATTTACATTACACTGGTTCTTAATTAACAGAACATGAGGGTTCACAAAGAAGGAAGAATTACTTTACTAATTGCTGCAATAATTATTGTAGCAGTGAATTATGCGGTGATTAAACTCAGCCGAAACGAATACATCATCTATCCCGTAGCCTTGGTCTCAATGGCATTTTATCTGTTTAACCTGTGGTTCTTCAGAGTGGCTAACCGCCCTGAAATTAACGATCAAAACGCCATCATTGCCCCTTGTGATGGGAAAGTGGTGGTAATTGAAAATACGATGGAGAATGAATATCTGAATGAAGAGACCATTCAAATATCTATCTTTATGTCGCCCTTAGATATCCACATGAACTGGTTTCCGGTAAGTGGTAAAATTCTGTATTCCCAAATGCACCGTGGAAATCATCTGGTGGCATGGGCGCCCAAATCATCAACCCACAATGAACGATCATCTGTGGGCATCCAAACTCCAAATAACCAAAAAATATTGGTTCGTCAAATTGCCGGAGCCGTTGCTCGTCGGGTAGTTTGCTATGCCAAAGTAGGAAAATATGCCGAACAAAACGGACACCTCGGATTCATTAAATTCGGATCAAGAGTCGACCTTTTTCTTCCAAAGGATATTGTTGTAAAAGTAGGCCTTAATGAAAAAGTGATTGGCACACAAACTGTAATTGCACGTTTTAAATCATGACAGATACTGCCCCAAACAAATGGTACGACTTTGTACCCAATATGCTCACCTTGTTCAATTTGATTTGTGGAATCATTGCCATTTATTTTGCTTTTATCGACGAATTACAAATAGCACTACTTTTAATGCTGACAGGTGGCCTGTTTGATTTTTTCGATGGTTTTGCTGCCCGAATGCTAAAAGTTTCCGGCGAATTGGGAAAACAGCTGGACTCATTGGCCGATTTAATCACCTTTGGTTTATTACCGGCCGTGATGATCTTTTCAATACAACGCCAGCTGATTTTAGCGAACAACCATGGCTTTGAACAATTAAGCATTTTGCAATGGTTGTTCTTAGTTAGCCCCCTATTAATACCGGTATTCTCGGCTTTACGATTGGCCAATTTTAACATTGATACTCGCCAAACAACTTCGTTCATAGGTGTTCCAACGCCAGCGAATGCATTTTTTATGGCTTCACTGGCCTGGACCATTAGTTATGGCAACAACACCATTGCTGGCTGGTTGGCCAATCCTCTGCTAATTGCTGCAATTACCTTACTCTTTTCACTTTTATTAGTATCGAACCTTCCGCTTTTTGCTTTAAAATTTAAATCCTTTAAATGGAATGGAAATGAAATCCGCTTTGTGTTTTTGGCCATTTCATTAGTCGTACTCTTATTTTTTACCATTTCAGGTTTAATGGCAGTAATTCTTCTATATATCTTATTTTCAGCCTTTACCCATTACGTTCAACGAAAATAAAATTCTTCATTTTTCAGGAATTAAGCTATTAAATTAGTAGCATTCATTTTAATTGAACTTATTTTAATTATTTTCGCCGTCTAAATAGATAGGTTTTAATGGAACAGGTGGTAAAAGTTGTAGCGGTGGCATTGATTGTATTCATGATAAATTTGCCATTTGGAGCATGGAGAAGTAGGGTGAAGAAGTTCTCATTTCAATGGTTTTTATACATCCACCTTCCCATTCCTTTTATCGTTTTACTTCGAATTTATAGTGACATTGGCTTCGCTTTTTATACTTATCCGATTTTAGTGGCTGCTTTTTTCTTCGGACAAATGTTTGGAAAAAAATACATTTCGCAGCTGGCATTATTTCAGACAAACAAATCAGAAAATTAGCCGATTGAATCCATTTAAACAGAGGTATTCCTAAAAAGATATTACCTTTGCGGGCAAATTATTTTTTTTTGAAAATGAGCGACAACGGCAGATATGATTTAAGAGGCGTTTCGGCTTCGAAAGAAGACGTTCACAACGCCATTAAAAACATTGATAAAGGAATTTTCCCAAAGGCATTTTGCAAAATTGTGCCCGACTACTTAGCAGGTGATGCTGAATATTGCAACATTATGCATGCCGATGGTGCAGGAACAAAATCTTCCCTGGCCTACATGTATTGGAAGGAAACTGGCGATTTAAGTGTCTGGAAAGGTATTGCACAAGACGCGCTCATTATGAACATCGACGATTTGCTTTGCGTTGGTGCAACTGATAATATCCTGCTTTCATCAACAATAGGTCGCAATAAAAACAAGATTCCGGGAGACGTTATAGCCGCCATTATCAACAGTACCGATGAACTTTGCGCTGAACTCACTAAAATGGGAGTCACTGTAATTCCTACAGGAGGCGAAACAGCCGATGTAGGAGATTTGGTTCGCACCATTATTGTTGACTCTACAGTAACTTGCCGGATGAAACGTGCCGATGTAATTAGCGCCGACCGCATAGCTCCGGGAAATGTGATCATTGGACTATCATCCTCCGGGCAGGCAAGCTATGAACAATCCTACAACGGAGGGATGGGCAGCAACGGATTAACTTCTGCGCGCCACGATGTGTTCGCCAATTACCTGTCCACAAAATTCCCCGAAAGTTACAATGAAGAAATTCCGGCCAATTTGGTCTATTCCGGAAACTACACCTTAACTCAAGCCATCGAAGGATTATCAGTAAATGCAGGACAACTGGTCTTATCTCCAACACGGACTTACGCTCCAATTATAAAAAAAATTCTCGATCAACACCGCAGTGAAATCAATGGAATGATTCACTGCTCAGGTGGAGCACAAACCAAAGTATTGCATTTTGTTGATGGCGTTCACGTGATCAAAAATAAGCTCTTCCCTATTCCTCCGCTTTTTGAAATCATTCAAAAAGAATCGGATACCGATTGGAAAGAAATGTATAAAGTGTTTAACATGGGACATCGTTTCGAAATTTACACTTCACCAGAATGTGCCGAAAATATTATAGCCATCTCAAAATCATTCAATGTCGATGCACAAATTATTGGCCATGTTGAAGCCTGGGACGGAAAGAAACTGACCATTGATTCAGCTGTTGGAACCTTCGAGTACTAGCTACGCTTCGAGTTACCCAAATTCCAACACAACACATCCATTATCAATACAAAGTGAATTTTTAAAACACGAAAATCATGGCAAACAGCATCATAGAAAAATACGAAAACATAAGATATCGTTTTGAAGAAGTAGGACAACAAATTACCGATCCAAATGTCATGAAAGACATGAAACGCTATGTAAAACTGAATCAGGAATACAAGCGTCTGGATGATTTGGTAAAAGCCTTTTCGGAATACAAAAATATTATTGACAACATCGATTCTACCAAAAAGTTACTAGCCAACGAAAGCGATGAAGAAATGCGCGAAATGGCCAAAGAAGAACTTGAGGCATTGGAAATACAAATCGAACCAAAGGAAAACGAAATAAAATTACTGTTGGTTCCGGCCGATCCGGAGGACGGCAAGAATGCAATTCTGGAAATTCGTGCAGGTACTGGAGGAGACGAAGCAAGCCTGTTTGCAGGTGACCTTTATCGTATGTATAGCAAATTTTGCGAACGTAAAGGCTGGAAGATTGATGTTACCAATTCAAATGAGGGCACAGCCGGTGGTTTTAAAGAGATTGTTGCAACAGTTACCGGCGAAGGCGTATATGGTGTACTCAAATACGAATCAGGCGTTCACCGCGTACAACGGGTGCCACAAACCGAAACACAAGGCAGGGTTCATACTTCTGCCGCCTCAGTTGCTGTACTTCCCGAAGCCGAAGAATTTGACATTGATTTGAGAACCGAAGACATTCGTCGGGATGAATTCTGTTCTTCAGGCCCCGGAGGACAAAGTGTGAACACCACTTATTCAGCCATTCGATTAACCCACATACCATCGGGAATTGTTGTTCAATGCCAGGACCAAAAATCGAAATTAAAAAACCTGGATAAAGCCATGGCCGAATTGCGTACACGTTTGTACAACATGGAATACCAAAAGTACATCGATGAAATAGCCTCCAAACGAAAAACCATGGTTTCAACCGGTGACCGATCGGCTAAAATACGCACTTACAACTGGCCACAGGGCCGGGTAACCGATCATAGAATTGGATTGACATTGTACAATCTTCCCACAATCATTGATGGTGATATTTTTGAAATCATTGACAAATTGCAGGTGGAAGAAAATTCGGAGCGCCTAAAGGAAAGTGAGATTTAAACCCAATTGTTCGCGACTCTGTTGTGGCTATAGATGAATTTATTTCAATTAATAATCGGGTGAATCGGGACCAAAACAACTGGTCTCAATAATCACGACCAATTCTGCGCCTATTTTATATTTTTCCTGATAAGTGCCCTGTTCATGCGGTGAATCAATTTTACTTTCCATCCTTCCAAGATTGACTTTAAATAAACGGGCATTATTGTAAAAATCAATCATTTCGGTATATTTTAATTCCACTCCTTTAAATGAAACCAATCCAAGAAAATTAAAATCCCAATCAAAAACCGGAGCCCCAATCATTCCATTTCGAAAATCAAGCTGTAAAATCCGATCACCTGATGAAGAAGCGAGACCAGAAATCACCTTTCCTTCAAAAACTTCAGGAGGCATATAAATTCCACTTATGGCATTGGGAAAACCAAGACAAAACACTTTCGATTCCGATAAGGGAGCATGATTGGTGTATCCAAAGGGCAAATTATCGAACGCCTGAAACCCCTCTTTATCGATTTGTAAAATAGCAATATTACTTTCCTCATCGACGCGAACAACACGTGCAGGCAAACGAAATTTCTTATTATTAACCTTTCCAACAACTTGAATGCGCTTTGCATCCATAATATTCTCGAATGTTGTAAGGATTTTTCCTGTTGATGAAATAAATAGACCGGTCCCCTTTCCAACCCAATGTTTGTCAAAGAATATATCATTTTCCGACAACTCATGTTTAACGGCCAGATCACTAAATCGAGCATTGCCTCTCGACCGTGCAAGTAAAGCAATTTTATCCCCCTTGAATTTTGGCACCGCTAAAATGTTCTGAATTTCGCCATTAATTTCGAAAATAATATTTTCGTTCTTTCGATAAACCATCAGTTCATTCGCCTCACTATCTGGCTTTTCAATAAGTTGCCTTCCGTCCGTAATTTCCTTTTTAACACCATCTTCCCATTGCTGAATGGAATAATATTTACCAAACAAAATCTCGAACATGAAAAAATTATTTTCATCTTTCCAGCCCAGAGCAAGCCCTTGATTGGCCGTATTTCCAACAGCAGGAATAGTAACCCTACAAATAAATTGCTGATTTAAGTCAATGGGGATTTCCGGATCATAAATAGCCACTCCCAAACTTTGCTTATTATGAATGATCAGTTCACTTTTGAAAATGGAAAAACTATCACAAACCCAGAATCCTGATTCAACGTCGAATGATTCTTGCCATATTGCTGAGCAATTTCCATCATAATCACAATCAATATCGAAAATCATTTCACCTCCACGCTTGATATGGAAATCATCAAGCATCCCGCGCTGATCATAAATACTTAACGAACCATTTACACATCCTATCTTTGAATCCACAATCCCCTTCACAATAACTTTTGGGATATTTTCAGTAAAATATTGATAAAACAAGTTCGAATCAGGAATAACCAGGCCATTTTCATAATAATTCATTCGGGAAAGTCGCCCGTCCCTATCATAAATCGAACGCCACCCATTTCGGACTTGCGAAAATCCTGAAAAACAAATTATTATAAAAAAGATAAAAAATACAGCCCCGCGCATATGTTCAATTGTAAGAATTTTAGTCAAGGTAGAAAGAAATTACTAAATGCAATGCAATATTCATCCAATTTAAAGACTCAGTAAAAAAAGCCCCCACCCACATCACTCCAAATTAAACAAAATGAATCGGATTGCACCAACATTTTTCACAACATATTTTTTCACTCAGCGATTTGGAAAGTCCTGATTTTGAAAAGAAATTTATATATTTAGAAATCTACATTCTTTATGAAAGAACTAATGTGATAATAAGCACAGTTTTTTTCCTATAATTGAGATATAATTGAACAAATACATAGGATAAAGTAACGAAGTCCTAATAAAATACAACAGCTTATTTAAAGTATTGAATTTTGCTGATTCATTAAGAATCAAATAAATCCAAACGTTAGGGGATTAAATAAAAAGAACTAGGATAGTTTAGGCTAAAAACAAATGAATTCATTTTTCTTGTTTAAGTACGTTCTAAATTAACCTTTTAACATAAATAATGTACTGGTTTCACTAAACTTTTTACAAGCCTTTTTGTTACGATTTTCACAGGGATTCTCATTTCATTGACAGAATAAAATTTTATTATTAAACCAAAAATTAGTTTCTATATGGTATTCGATCTAGACCTTATTAAAAAAGTTTACAAAGGTTACAAAACAAAAGTAGATGCAGCAAAAAGTAAGTTGAACAAACCACTTACACTTACTGAAAAAATACTTTATGCACACTTGTATGAAACAACCGAATTAAACGAATATAAACGTGGAATCGATTATGTTGATTTTGCACCCGACAGGGTTGCCATGCAGGATGCAACCGCACAAATGGCCTTGCTACAGTTCATGCAGGCTGGAAAAAACACAGTGGCTGTTCCATCAACCGTTCATGCCGATCATTTGATTCAAGCCAGAATTGGGGCCGATAAAGACTTACAGGAAGCCTTAAATAAAAACAACGAAGTGTATAACTTTCTGGAATCAGTTTCCGATAAGTATGGAATTGGTTTCTGGAAACCTGGCGCAGGAATTATCCACCAGGTGGTGCTCGAAAATTATGCATTCCCAGGAGGAATGATGATTGGAACCGATTCTCACACGGTAAATGCCGGTGGTTTGGGAATGATCGCCATTGGTGTTGGAGGTGCCGACGCTGTTGATGTGATGGCTGGTATGGCCTGGGAACTAAAAATGCCTAAGCTTATTGGAATTAAATTAACCGGAAAACTAAACGGTTGGACCGCACCAAAAGATATCATCTTAAAAGTTGCCGGAATATTAACCGTTAAAGGTGGAACCGGAGCTGTTGTTGAATACTTCGGCGAAGGAGCACAATCACTGTCATGTACCGGAAAAGGAACCATTTGCAACATGGGTGCTGAAATTGGCGCCACCACATCTACTTTTGGATATGACGACTCCATGCGCCGCTATTTGGCCGCAACCAGCCGCAAAGAAGTAGTAGATGCTGCCGATCAAATTGCAGATTACCTCACCGGTGACCCTGAAGTATATGCCAATCCCGAAAAATATTTCGACCAGGTTATTGAAATTAACCTAACCGAATTAACTCCTCACATCAATGGTCCTTTCACGCCCGACCGTGCTACACCTGTATCACAAATGCGTGCTGAAGCTGAAAAAAATGGCTGGCCACTCAAAATTGAATGGGGTTTAATTGGTTCATGTACCAACTCATCATACGAAGACATTAGTCGCGCAGCTTCTATTGCTGCACAAGCCGTTGCTAAAGGTTTAAAACCTAAAGCAGAATTCGGCATCAACCCCGGCTCAGAACAAGTTCGATTTACCATTGAACGCGATGGATTTATCGAAACCTTCGAAAAACTGGGTGCCAAAATATTTACCAATGCCTGTGGTCCTTGCATCGGACAATGGAATCGCGAAGGTTCCGAAAAAGGGGAAGTAAATTCAATCATCCACTCTTTTAACCGCAACTTCTCGAAACGAGCCGATGGCAATCCAAATACTCATGCTTTTGTAGCTTCACCTGAAATGGTTGCCGCAATTGCTATTTCAGGCGATCTGGGTTTCAATCCAATCACCGATACCTTAATGAATGATAAAGGTGAAATGGTGAAATTGGATGCACCAAGCGGATGGGAACTACCACCCCTAGGATTCGATGTTGAAGATGCCGGTTACCTGGCACCGCAGGATGATGGATCGGCAGTGGAAGTAAAAGTTAAACCTGATTCCGACCGTCTGCAATTGCTTACTCCTTTTGAAGCATGGGATGGTAAAAACATTACAGGTGCCAAATTGCTGATTAAGGCAAAAGGGAAATGTACCACCGACCACATTTCAATGGCCGGACCATGGTTAAAATACCGCGGACACCTCGATAACATTTCGAACAACTGTTTAATTGGTGCGGTAAATGCGTTTGGCGAAGCAACTAACAAGGTAAAAAGCCAATTGACCGGACAATTCGGTGAAGTACCCACCATACAACGTTCCTATAAGGCAGCAGGCATTCCAACCATTGTAGTGGGTGACCAAAACTATGGAGAGGGATCATCTCGCGAGCATGCAGCCATGGAACCACGTCATCTTGGCGTAAAAGCCGTATTGGTAAAATCGTTTGCCCGTATACACGAAACCAACCTTAAAAAACAAGGCATGCTGGGAATTACATTCAGCAATGAAGCCGATTACGATAAAATAAGAGAAGACGACACCTTTAATTTCATCAATTTAAATGAATTTGCTCCAGGCAAAACCATCGAAATTGAATTGGCTCATGCCGATGGATCAAAAGAAGTTATTTCGGTAAATCATACCTACAATGCACAACAAATTGAGTGGTTTAAATTTGGCTCTGCATTGAATTTAATTAAATTACAAAACCAAAAATAATACGAACCAATGGACAAAATTAAAGTAATTAACCCTGTAGTAGAATTAGACGGAGATGAAATGACCAGAGTGATTTGGTCGTTTATAAAGGAGAAGTTAATTCTACCTTATCTCGACATCGACATCAAATACTATGATTTAGGTATCGAAAAAAGGGATGAAACCAACGATCAAATCACCATTGATTGTGCCCATGCCATCCAGAAATACGGTGTCGGAATTAAATGTGCGACCATAACTCCCGATGAAGCCAGAGTCGAAGAATTTGACTTAAAAAGCATGTGGAAATCGCCCAATGGAACCATTCGTAACATTTTGGGAGGAACTGTTTTTCGCGAACCAATCATCATTAAAAATATACCTCGATTAGTTCCAGGTTGGACTCAACCCATTTGCATTGGCCGTCATGCCTTTGGCGACCAGTACCGCGCTACCGATTTTAGAACAGCCGGTAAAGGAAAACTAACCATTACTTTTACTCCTGAAAATGGAGAAGCTGAAATCCGCGAGGTTTATGATTTCGCCGGAGATGGTATAGCCATGGCCATGTACAATACCGATGAATCGATTTACGGTTTTGCCCGTTCTTGTATGAACCAGGCTTTGGTGAAAAAATGGCCCTTGTATTTAAGTACCAAAAATACCATCCTTAAAAAATATGACGGTCGTTTCAAAGATATTTTTGAGGAAGTGTTCCAAACTGAATTTAAAGAACTTTTTGCAGAAGCAGGAATTACCTACGAACACCGTTTGATCGACGACATGGTAGCAGCTGCAATGAAATGGAGCGGCGGATACGTTTGGGCGTGTAAAAATTATGATGGCGATGTTCAAAGCGATACCGTTGCACAAGGTTTTGGTTCATTGGGATTGATGACTTCAGTGCTGGTAACTCCCGATGGAAAAACGATGGAAGCTGAAGCAGCTCATGGAACAGTGACACGTCACTTCCGCATGCACCAGCAAGGTAAACCAACTTCGACCAACCCAATTGCTTCGATTTTTGCATGGACGCGTGGTTTAGCCTTCCGGGGAAAACTAGATGAAACGCCTGAGTTAATTCGTTTCGCCGATACCTTGGAACAGGTTTGTATCGAAACTGTTGAAAGTGGCAAAATGACAAAAGACCTGGCTTTAATCATTCACAACAAAGCGCTTACAGAGGAGCACTATCTGTCAACCGAAGCATTTCTTGAGGCCATCAATGTGAACCTCATGAACAAATTGAAATAATTGAACTCGTTAATTAAATTCTAACGCTGTTCAATAAAAATCAATCTTAAAACATGTAACTTACAGCTGTTTAGTCAAAAACATAGAATGTCGAATAAAATAACTTTAGAAAACGGAAAATTAAAGGTACCCGATAAGGTAATTATACCTTTTATTGAGGGAGATGGTATTGGCAAGGACATTACCGCAGCTTCTCAAAAAATTATAGATGCTGCAATAAAAGCCTCTTATGGTGATGATCGAAAAATTGACTGGTTCGAAGTTTTGGCTGGTGAAAAAGCCTTCAAACAAACCGGTGAATGGCTACCTCAAGCCACTACCGATGCCTTTATTGAATATATGGTTGGCATTAAAGGGCCTTTGACTACTCCTGTTGGAGACGGAATTCGTTCGTTAAATGTTGCTTTACGACAAACGCTCGACTTATATGTTTGCCTACGCCCCATTCGATGGTTTAAAGGTGTGCCTTCGCCTGTTAAGTATCCATCAAGAGTGGACATGCATATTTTTCGCGAAAACACTGAAGACATCTATGCCGGCATTGAATTTATGACTGGAACACCTGAGGCGGCTTTGTTCAGAAAACTGATGGAGGATAACTTTGGGTTGGAACAAGTTCGTTTTCCCGATACCACTTCATTCGGCGTAAAACCTGTTTCAAAGGATGGATCAGAACGTTTGGTTCGGGCGGCTATTTTATACGCCATCGAAAGAGACTTGCCTTCGGTTACTCTCGTTCACAAAGGAAATATCATGAAGTTTACTGAAGGAGCCTTTAAAAACTGGGGGTATGCTTTGGCTGAACGAGAATTTCCGGAACAGACCTTTACATGGCCACAATTCGAAGCCATCAAAAAGGAAAAAGGAATTGATGCGGCAAATGAAGCCCTTCAGGCAGAAATCAAGGCTGGCAAGTTGATTATAAAGGACGTCATTACCGACGCCTTTTTGCAGGAAAGTTTACTCAAACCTTTTGAATACTCAGTAATTGCTACATTAAATCTGAATGGCGATTACATTTCGGATCAACTGGCAGCTATGGTCGGTGGTATAGGTATTTCACCCGGAGCCAACATCAATTATCAAAGTGGATTTGCCATTTTTGAAGCCACACATGGTACTGCGCCCAATATTGCAGGAACAGGCAAGGCCAATCCCGGATCTTTGGTCCTTTCAGGGGCAATGATGCTGGAATACATTGGATGGAATAAAGCAGCAGAACACATTTATGATGCTTTGGAACATACCTTCAGTAAGCGGAAAGTTACTTCCGATTTATTTGCTTTGATGGAAGGAGCAATTCTCCTGACAACTGATGAATTTGCCGATGAAGTAATACATAACATACATTAAATGATAACTAAATAAACAAACCGATATGGAATACATTAAAAATCGATTTTACGAAAAAACCAGCAAATGCATTGTTGAGTTAAACAGGCTCAAAAAAGAACATGGCGACAAAGTCATAGCAAATGTGACCATCGGCCAGGTGATGTCAGGGATGAAAGGAGTACCCAGCCTGCTTACCGAAACGTCCAAGCTTGATCCCAACGAAGGTATCCGCTTCAAAGGATTCTCAATACCTGAACTTCGGGAGAAATTACCTCGTTTAAGTCCGGGTGGCGAACCCCTACCTGAAGGTTTATTTTATTTGTTAATGATTGGTGAAATACCGGAACTAGAAGACGTACATAACTTGTCGAAAGACTGGGCTACACGTTCACATGTGCCACAACACGTTTTCGATGTCATTGACGCCTTGCCTTTGAATGCCAAACCAATGACTCAATTCACAGCCGCAATTATCAGTATGGCTACTGAATCGGTCTTTCAAAAAGCGTATCGCTCTGGTGTCAATAAAAAATACTATTGGGATTTCATGTACGACGATGTCATGAACCTGATTGCACGACTACCTCGTATTGCAGCATACATTTATCGACGTAATTTCTTTAAGGGTGATCACATTGAACCAGATCCACATCTCGACTGGGCTGGAAACCTGGCTCACATGATGGGACACGATTCCGACGAAGTGAAGCGTTTGTTGCGTTTATACATGGTTATCCACTCCGATCATGAAGGAGGAAATGTATCGGCCCATACCACTCACCTGGTAGGATCCGCTTTGAGTAATCCTTATTACGCTTTTGGAGCTGGAATGCTTGGTTTGGCCGGACCATTGCATGGTTATGCCAATCAAGATGTGATTCATTGGATTTTTGAATTGATGACAGAATTGGACACCGATGAACCTACCAAGGAACAATTGTCCGAATATGTGAAAAAAACACTGGAAGAAGGTCGCGTTGTACCGGGATATGGCCACGCTGTATTGCGTAAAACAGATCCACGTTTTACCGCTCAAATGGAATTTGCCGAGAAGTACATTAAAGGTGATAAATTGATCAATACCGTCAACAACCTCTATGAAGTTGTTCCTCCAATTTTGGGAACCATTGGAAAAATTCAGAATCCATGGCCAAACGTTGATGCTTATTCAGGAGCCTTGCTTTACCATTACGGGATTAAAGAATATTCATTCTATACCGTTTTATTTGGAGTATCACGTGCTCTTGGCGTATTGTCCTCATTAGTTATGGATCGGGTTTACGGCTTACCAATTGAACGGCCATCGTCATATGAAATGAATTGGTTCATTGAAAAAGCCACAGGTGAAAAAGGAACATGTTCCTAAATTAGCATGAAGATATCAAAAAAATCCGCCCTATATGAGCGGATTTTTTTGTGCTTCAAAAGTATAATGGCTCCTTTGCAGAACTAAATTTTCACAAAACTGTTATTGAATAAAATCAAAAATTGAACATGACCAGAAAAAATTTCACAACCCGGGCGCTAAATATTTCATTTCCAAAGAATGATCCTCACCGTGCCCTGCAAATGCCCATTTACGAATCGGTTGCCTTCGAATTTGAAACTGCAGAAGATATTGCTGCAAATTTCAGAGGCGAACTACCCGGGCACGTATATTCCCGCACAGGAAATCCAACTGTTGAATACCTTGAATTAAAAATTAAAGCCTTAACTAATGCACATGCCGTTTTAGCAGTTTCATCAGGCATGGCGGCCATTTCAAATGCAATCCTTGCCTTATGCACAAAGGGAGACAACCTCATTACCAATAAAAATTTATTTGGACACACTTATGCCTTGTTCAATCAAAATTTACCGTCAATGGGTATTGAAAGTCGTTTTGCCAACTTCGAAAACATTTCGGAATTGGAAAAACAAATTGATGAAAACACCAGGCTAATTTATTTTGAAACGGTAACTAATCCACAACTTGAAATTCCAAACATTGAGGCTTTAGCTCAACTTGCTCAAAAACACAAGATCGTTTTAATGGCCGACAGTACCTTAACACCACCAAATGTTTTCAATTCGAAAAAACATGGGGTCAACATTGAAGTGCTGTCTACCACTAAATTTATTTCGGGTGGAGCCACTTCGGTTGGCGGTGTGATTATCGACAATGGCACCTACAACTGGGCTTACAATAAAAACTTAGCTCCCTTTGTAAATAAGTTAGGAAAAAACACTTTCCTGGGTAGATTAAAAAAAGGAGTATTCCGTCAGTTTGGAGGATGCATGACAGCCCATTCGGCCTATTTCCAAATTTTAGGCCTCGACATCTTAGAGCTACGTGTAGACAAATGTGTTGACAACTGTATTCAACTGGGTGAATACATGGAGAACAATGCCAAAATAAAAGCGGTGAATTACCCGGCGCTAAAATCGTCGAAGTTTAACGAAAATGCCACAAGCTATTTTGTAGGAAAACCAGGAGCCATTATGACTTTCGATCTGGAATCGGAAGCAGCCTGTTTTGCATTCATGAACAAGCTGAACATCATCAGAAGAGCCACCAACCTCAACGATAACAAAACATTGATTATTCATCCTTATTCAACCATTTACGTTGAATTTACTCCTGAACAGCGTGCCGAAATGGGCATCCGCCCAACCATGATGCGCCTGTCTGTTGGCATTGAAGGGGTGGAAGATTTAATTGAAGACATTGAACAAGCCCTGTAGGTCGGACTTTCCAGTCCGACTTTTTTTTACACCATCAAGAAATGACAGTTGTCCAGAAGTGTCATTCTGAACAAAACGCAGTGTAGTGAAGAATCCCTTAGAATTCGAACTGATTCCTCCTTCGACATACCTTTTCCAAAGTTCTGAAACGTTTGAAAAGTTGTGTTAAAAAGAATCCCAACTGTTTGTGTAAATGGGATTCTTCTCGTTATTATCCAAGAAAAGCAATTGGTATGCCTTTTTTATTTTTTCACCACCAGTTTCCCGCTTGCTTGCTGGTCTTTAAGATTTACCTGTACAAGGTAAATTCCTTCTTTCCATCCAGCTACATCAAGTACAGTGTTTTTCCCTTTCTGCTTCTCTTTCTTTAATTTCAGTTTTTGCCCCTGGTCATAAACCTCCATGCTCCATTCTTCCTGCTCATCAATAGCCTCGCCCGATTCGTTGACAATTTCCACTTCGCAGAAATCCGTTGCAGGGTTTGGCGTAAATACAAGGCTGTACAAACACATGGGTTCAATAGCTGTAGTATGCGCTTTTGATGAAGTTCCGCAGGAATTTATTTCTTCTACCTGAACATAGTACGAACCGCCGCAATACGGGCTTTGACGGTTAAAAATAGCACTGGTGCCGTGATAGCTATTATTTAAACCCCCATCGATATACCAATTGTACGATGTTGCGTACGACACTTCGTCAATAGATGCCGTAAAACGGCGTGGAGGAGAATCCATATCGATAGATATTGTGCCGGGCTGTGGAGAACCTACGCAAATGGTTTTTTGCTCAGAATATACTGTTGTTCCTGAGTATGGACTATACATCTGGCATTTAATCCAACCAAAGCCATCACTTGTTTTGGTTGCTGTTGTTGAATAACCAGCCCCACTTGTTGATAATTTTTCAC
This sequence comes from Prolixibacteraceae bacterium, assembly GCA_041821245.1. Classification (GTDB taxonomy): domain Bacteria; phylum Bacteroidota; class Bacteroidia; order Bacteroidales; family Prolixibacteraceae; genus Roseimarinus. The sequence continues at coordinate 59,062 of JBGUEP010000004.1, read as the reverse complement.
TACTCCAATTATATGTAGCATTTAAAATATTCACTAATGAATAAGTTTTTGAAGTACATACAATATCATCACCATTTATAGGAACTATATAGTATTGTAGATTGGATGAAACATAAGGACAATCTGCTGGAGAATGCCTGTATCTTGGCCATGCCCCCCATTTCGATTCAAACAAACTTGATGAAATAACTCTGGCAGAATGATCGCCATTTGAATAAAAAACTTTTAAAGCACTGGCACTTGTTGTCTGTTGATAGGTTGCTGATAAACCGGACCAGTATTTGGAAATATTTGCTCCACTGTACCGATCATTTTGATTGACCCAAAATCTGCTACCTCCATCTGAATTATGCCATGCATAGTTATGACAGTTGTATGTCCCTGAGGCATCTGCAACCTTCACTGCCTCTGAGTCGTGATCATCAATCCAATCAGCGGCACTAGAATCAATCAGAGCAAGTTGTGCTAAAGAATATTCAGTGTAAGCTATTGCCTCAACAGTTACATTTGTCGGGGTTTTTATTGTAGTGTATTGAGCACGTGTAGCTATGCTAAACAATACCAATGATATTACTATTATTAATAAATACGGAATATTATTTTTCATTTCAGTTATTTTTAAGTTGATTCAAAAAATTCTTCGATAAAGTAAATACGAGTTCAACTGTTTCCATATTAACAGGCCCGTAATAATTAATCAGTTCTTTTACTAATTTATTTTCCTTGTATACATTTAGAAAAGGCTCATATCCTTCCTGCAACATTAGCCTTCCTAACAAGGTGGTTGAAACCTCTAAGCCGAACAAAGCGTGATTTTCAATATCACCTTTTTTTTCTTCATAAACAGACAAGGCTTTCTCTAATAATTCAATTATTTCAACATCCGTTAGTGGTTCCAGGTTATCCTGCTGACTAAAAATTATTTCAAAATAATATACATTTAAAAGGTAACGGCCTATCTCTACTAATTCCCAATTGGGATTGTAGCCTGACGGGGCAATAGTCTGATATTTTTTTAGGAGACAAGTACTTCTGTCTGGCCTGGTTTCGAGTATACGTACTCCCAGAAACCGGGCTCTTACAAGTGCATCATAGCCTTGCTGTGGATTTGAACCAGCCATAATTAATCTTAAATCCGGATAGTTAAGGCATGTTTCTATTAAACCTTCTGTTGAAATACACTCCTCAATACCTTCAGGCAGATCCCAATATTGAGTAACCTCATCACTTGTCATGCCATGGTCTTCTGGTAACTCAGGGAACTGGTAAACCCCGTCAACCAAAACATTACAAGGATTATCATTCTCATTGCAAGAAGTAATACAAAGTATAAGAATTATTAAAAGTACTGTTCTATTCATTCTTAAGTTGGCTTTTGTACTTTTTTGCAAGATTGACGATAGCCGATAAAGAAGATTTGTCATACAGTATCGAACTATCAATAAATCTTCTTACACTTTCATCGTTTTCCCTCATAGAAATATATGCCTGATATTTATCTATGTCTAGTAATCGCCCTAATACCAGAGCCTGGGTTTGTAATCCAAATGTAGCATAATATTCAGTTAGGTCACGTTTTCCCTCATAATTTGATATGCTGAGTTCCAATAATTCTTTTTTTGTATTATTACTCATACTTAACAGTATAGGCCTTTGAGCCAACAATAACTCTAAATAGGTAAATCGAAAAGCAAATCTCCCCTGCTCAACTAATTTACCGTAGATTTTAACATTTAATGGGTTCAATTTTCTATATTCATTTATTAATTGATTTCCGGCATCTTCACGTTTTTCAAGTTCTTCAAAACCATTAAATATCGATTTCAAATAACCATAGCCCTCCTGTAAACTATTTCTTGTCATTATAAGCCTGAATTCAGGATATGCTAAACAGATTTTAACCAGTTCCTCCGTACTCATATTTTCTAAAATATCCGCAGGTATATTATAGGCATTAAGTCTTTCATCATAACTTTTGAAGTTTGACCATTCTTTGGTTTCCGGGTTTATTGGATAATCCCAGGTTACTTCTTTTTGGGCAAATAGTGTTACTGGAATGATTATTAAAAATAAAAGGATAATTCTTCCCATTGTACTTAATTTCAAAATTCTTGGTTTCATATTTTCAAATTTTATTGGTTAAACATAAGAATCTCTCTTGCCTTTTAATAAGGCCAATTGAAGTAATGGGCGGGCGGCGGGCGTTCCATGGTTAAACGGTTTTTGGTTGATAAATTTATTCTCCACCTTGTTCTTACAAATTTCTTTCGCAAAAACAAGAACACTACCAAAATTTAACCTTCACAAAAACGCAATTGATAAGTAGATATTAAAATACGGAAAAGGTTGTGCGGAAAGAGAATATTTATTGAAATTTCAGAAGAAAATTAATCACAGAATATTTCATTAACCAGAATGCGACTATTAGTAAGATACCTTTTGGTGAATAATTAAGATTGAATACATTGAACAAGCTCTGTAAGTCGGACTTTCCATTCCGACAACTATTCTGTTAGTCAGGCCCTGACAATGAGTTAGCGCCTGACTAACCTATTACCGTCACATTGTACCTCGGAATACAATTGCTACCTTCCCAAAATGATCGCCGTATTATACGCAACCATTTAGACTGTTTGACATCTATTACCAAAAAACCGAATATGAAGATCAAACTAATCTCAAGCCTGGTATTACTTTGCTTAGCTACTCTATCGGTACCTGCACAAAAATTAACCATAGGAATTGAAAGCGGAACAAATTTTTCCAATCTTCGAAAAACATTTGATTATGAAAGGTTTGCTTCCGTAGCCGGGCCAATTAACGGTTTTGTTGTAAAGTATGACCTAAGCAACTGGATTTATTTATCATCGGGAGCAAACCACACCTCTTACTGTTTCAATGAAGCAAACAACTCTAGTTTTTACGATAAAAGTTGGCTGGTAAATTCATACCTACCTGTACCGGAACAGGAAATTGCACCGTATTTTTCTGTCTACACACCAAGATATAACTTCCTTCGTATTCCTTTACTCCTTAAATTCAAAACTCCCGGACGCGTCAATTTAGAATTTGGTGGTGGAGCCTACTATGCATTTCTGACCAACGATGAATTCCGAGGCAAAGACCGCGACTTATATACCAAGGAATACATCGCTGAAAATTTTCCCAAAATGACCGACTGGGGATGGATTTTGGCAAGTAGCCTGAATTATCAAATTAACAACAGATGGAGTGTATTTGTCAATGGTCAGGTAACCTATGGACACGAGAACTATTTTAAGGATGTAGAGGGTAAAATGGGATCCTCTGAAATCAGTTTAGGCATAGGATACCGACCATTTGCAACAGAAAAGCTGTTTCAAATACCAGATTCCGTAGCACGGAATGTTTCTATTCTGCCACATTCCGGTATAATTGTTTCACAAGTGAAAAGTAGTTCAAATACCAGCAAGTATAAACCATCGGTTGGATTAAGTTCCGGCATTTCGTACAAATTTCAACTTGACAACAATCCTGATATTATTGTAGGAACCTGGTACGACAGGAAAGGTTATAAGCAGAACAATAACGGAGAGCAGACGACAATTTACATTCCGGCAGACAATCAGCCGGAAAGACAGCTTTTATCAGAAGTCCAGCTAGACTACCTGACGGTTCCAATCTTATTGGATATTTCAATTGGACGAAAAATAGTTAGCCACTTTAATATCGGAACCTACTTTTCGTTATTGCAAAATGCATTTGCCGAAGGCGAGATCACCCTGAAAAGTGAAACTGGTCATGGATACCAGATTAGTAAGCACTATTTTAATGAAAGCCTGGATCTCTGGTTTAAGAAGTACGATTTTGGTTTTATGGGAAGTTATCAGGTGCATGTTCCCGTATTTAAATGGGCCGATGCTTTTGTATCCGTAAATCAATCATATGGGATGATAGACATTCTGAATAACAGTAAGGTTGCCCAATCCACGATCAATGCAATAGACAATCAAAAAATCCAGAACTGGTCAACCAGCATACATTTTGGATTAAGCATTCCCGTTAATCAAAAACAAAAGCCATGAAACACCACTTCTATATATTACTATTAGCCTTTGCCCTCTTCGCATGCGAAAAATATCCCGAAAGTGGAACAGAAATTATTGAAAATATCAACTTTACAATTCGGGGTAGTGATCAATTTACTGAAGCCGGGCATTACCTTTCGGATAGCGTTGGACTGCAAATTGACATGCAATCAATAATTTTTAATGGGAACAATAATTTTGTAGTGACCATTGACGAAATTAATGGAGGAGGCTCTGTTGATCAATCTGTTTTTGAAGTGAATGCAGATGGTAAGGTAATGACCAATTGGAAACTCGGTTCAGAATCAAATACACAAAGCTTAAATCTGGTACTATCTGATGCTAATGGTAATTACCTGACCAGTGCTCAAATTAATGCCACATCCTATCTTTTCGGAGAATGGAACAGAATAGAATCAGGCTTTCTCACCGGAATAAGCGATATGGTTTCCGATACAATAGACCATCGTTCATTAATGATTTCAGGCGGGAAAATTTTTCGTAGTGGCGAAAATTTTTATTCATGGGAAGCTTCCGTTAACAGCTCTAATCCAGGCATACTTGCTCTTGAATTGAATAGCAATCATGTTCTGTTTGGAATTACAGGAAACGATAAACTGTTTAAAAGCAATGACTGGGGACAAAGCTGGGAATACGTAAATGATCTCATGAATAACATCTACGAATTTACAATCACATCGGACAATTACCTTTGGATTAGCAGTTGGCAACATGGAGTCCTTTGCTCAAAAGATAATGGTCTTAACTGGCAGCAAAGCGAAAGTGGATTGCCAAACGAAGAAAGATTAGGCAGGATATATAGACTCAACAATTCATCGCATATAGCATTAGCAGTAAATAATTTAAAGATCCTTCAAACTTTTGACGATGGAATTACCTGGACTCCTTTAAATACTCCCCAATACTCGCTGGCCTGTTTTGTAACGAACAAGAATGAAATCATTGCGCTTAACCAGGACAATGGCTATTCCGTTTATAAATCACAAAATTATGGACAAACTTACGAACTGGTACAAGCAATACCAACAGAGTACGGTTCATGGCCGATAACCCACACTTTTGCAAATTTTGGCAACACGTATTACGTTTTACCACCTGGAGGAGGACTTTGGAAAACAAGCAATTTTGAAAGCTCTGATTTTCATAAAATCGGAGATTTTACAGAACAACGCTTTATATTTATCGATCACAGGGGGACTTTATATGCTAACGGTCATTCCAGTGTAGCGACCTATATTCTTCCTGAATAACTATAAATTCAATAAACTCTTTCAGTTTTGTTTTTTGTGGACTGTCCTTTGGCATCAAATTCATTGCTAATGAAAGAACCAACAACATAAGCTTCCACAAATCCGTAATTTTCATTACCAACTGAACCAAATCCTATTCTATCACCATATATCAAATATAACCTCATATGCTATTTACTTGAATACAAACAAGGTAAAACTAAAAACACCAATATTCGACTTAACAAAACAAATATTCAAAAAACCTGAAAAAAAAATGGCATGTTATTATTTTTATTGATAAATTTGCTTCAACCAACTTCAAAACGCAATCAAAATCAATAAAAAAAAATCCAAACAATGAAAAAAAATCAACCAGAAGCGATAAAACGATCTTATTTATCGATGATATTTAAACCATCTTTCGACAACAGTTAAACCACTGGTTCATCCATTTTTTCTAATCACATTTAATGACTTATAGCTATTGCAAAATAGGTCTAATAATGGATTACAACATCCCGCTTCCGGCAAATTCTGTTTCAAAAACAACATGCTCGAAAACACGTAAACTCAAATTCAAACATTCCATTATTTCATTTTTAAATTAAAACCAGTTACCAATGAGACAAACCATTACATTTATTATTGCAGTATTTATTGCTTCGAATCTTTTCGGGCAATCGATGAAAGGTCCTGATCGTATTTCTTATTTTCAAGCTCCGGCCGTAGGCGTCAAATTTGAACAAGCCGATGTTTTTTTGATGCACGACGAAGCACTGGAAAAAGCAAAATTAGAAGCCAAACAACAAAAAATATCCGCAGTTGGCTCTAAATTCGGAGCATTAGGTACAGCTATTGCAAATACCGCAAACCAGGGATTAAGCATGATGTCCAAAGTATCAAGAGCAGTTGATGCCCTCAAAGATGATAAAGGACGATTCGCTGTGTGGTCATTTGTACCTGACTACATCATAGCCAATCCTGAAACAAAGTCTGCCGTGATTGTAGAAATTTATGTGATGAACGAAGACGATCCGGCTCCCAGTACCATAAGTTCGGCACCCCTGTCTCCCGACAAAGAGGGATACTACAATGTGCCTTACTACATCAATTGCCGATATACCGTGAGCGATGCAAGAGGAGTGGTCATTGCTGCCGATAATTTAGGCGTTCTGCAGGGTACGTATAAAACAACCGATTATGTTGCTCCTCCAGTACCAGCCGCAGGAAGTCCTTTATCCGTTACTGTTGTTGAAGAAGGTTTAAGCTCTTCCGAAAAAGTGGGAATAAAAGTAGCCTACAATACCGTACGTCGGGAAGTTTTCTCTCAATTTGGTTTCGGCCAGTTCGAAGCCCCAATGAAATTGGGTGTAGTGAAAGAAATTAAAGCTGCCAATAAATTGATTAAACAAACACTTGCTGTTTTTGAAAATAAAAAAGCCTTATTGTTAAACAAGGAAGAAAAGGCTCAAGTTTATGAATTTGTGAAGTTACTGGAAGACGGCATCTCCAGTACCAGCGACAAAACACGTTGGGTAGCTTACCATAATCTTTCGGTCTGCTACGCCTGGCTGGAAGAACCTGAAAAAGCAAAAGCAGCGTTCGATAACTACACCAAAGAAATTAGTGAAACTCTTGAAGAGATGCGCAAATGGAACCTCTTGGTACAGGGAAAACTTCCAAAGGAAGAACGAACTACAGCATTCATTGGCATGAAAGATCAGAAGAAATTTCAGAATTACAACGATGTTAAAAGTTTTGTGAACTATTATCCTGTTGCCGCAAAAAAATATGAAAAATTATTTTTAGCTATCAATCGCGATTTAAAAACCTTTGTCGATTATTATGCCCACAACGATTTGTTGTGCCAATTGTATGAGTTAGATTATCCTTTTCAGTTTTTCCCGTTAAATGGTTTTGAAGGAACACCCAAAGGCATGGAAGGCCAGATATTAAAAGAGGGAAGTGATGATCCTATTGAATTCAAGGTGAAATTTAATAATCATCGTCAAATCAAAGAACTGACCACCGAACAAATCACAAAATTGGAAGATGGTTCGAAAGAGAAATTGATTTCTCGTGATATTGAACCAATATATGACGATAATGGTCGTTTTATAAAAATTTCTAATCCAAAAAACGAACGTCAATCACCAACTTCGGTAAATTCATTGAATTATAATGATGATCCACTTGCTGCTAAAACTGTTGGAGTAGCCGATAATATTACAAAAAAATCAGGCTTTTTTGTGGACAAATCATCGAATGAATCTGTACAACTCAAAGTAGACTTGGATGGGAATATCTTTTTTAACGGAAGTTCAGAATACTTCAAACTGAATGCCATTTTTAGTGATATGCTTCGAAGCAATGGAGTTGAAGCCAAGAACATGAATACCTATACTGAATTTAGTACTTTGGCCAATATCAATGAACATGGAGCACTTACTGCATGGTCATGGGATGGAACAGTTAAAACCACATTCGGCTCCTTCTTTTCACAACGCGTGCAAAAAATCGAAGCAACAAAAATGTTACGTTCCATTGAATTTACAGATGCCGATAAACATGGTAATCCCCTAAAAATCAACTATCATTTCCTTATGAATGGTAAAATGACTTTAGAACAAAAGGTTGATCTCAAAACATGGTTTTCGGATCAATACAATTATTGGGGAAAGCCTGATTCAAGATTTAGCAAAGATGGTTTTGAAATGGATACCAAACTGACATGGGACTGTACTTTTAAATACGATGAAGAAGGCAACTGGATTGAAGCCAAAATTGGCCCTTATACAGCAACACGGAAATTCAAATATTAACCACTTAAACCCTGGCAGTAAATACTGCCGGGGTTATTTATTCCATAAATCATGAAAAGAAGCTTTTTTTTAGTCTTACTGGTCTGCCTTTATGCCAGCTATACAAACGCCCAAGTACGGAGCGTGACCACCAATCCAACTGAACTTGCACAAAAGAAATTTAAAATGTTCGTTGCCATTGATCAGAAAACGGGCTATACATTAGGTCATCCGTGTGTTAAATATAACGAAGAGGAGAATATGCCCGTAATATTTTTCACGCAGGACATTTCTACAAATCTTATCCGACTTTTTGTTATAAATGGCATTCAAGACTCCAATACCCCTGATGATTTTGACTGGGTACTTAACTACAATTCCGATGAGAAAGACATGTTTTTTGCGCGAAGCCGCTTTATCCTGCATGCTCCTCTAAAACAATGGAACGTACTTCCCGATGGTAAAAACGTAATCATTCAAAACATTCTTTCAGGTAAATACCTTACTGTTGATCAGCAAGGAGATTTGGCCCCTGCTGATGAAATGGTAAAAGCATCGAGATGGAAATTAATCAGGGTAAATTAACAGCTAAATCAAAAAAAACAGCATCACGATGAAACGAAATCAATTTAAACTAACCATTATCTTTTTACTTCTAAGCATCATTGTTTTTGGGCAGAAAGATGAAATATATCGTTATCAATTAAAAAGAGAAGTCCCCTTAAAAGTTGGCAAGACATTTTATCAATCCTTACAAAATGTGGGAACAATTGAGGATAACTTCCCCGATTCACTTGTAAAAAACCGGGTAGAATACATTTGTAAACGCCCCGGAAGTTATGAACTGGAATCCGTTGAATGGTTTAAAACTCCGCTCTTTAATTTAGTCGCTAACCGCGATGAGGCCGACATGATTATTGAAGGCACTTATCTCATAGAAAAGAACATTGAATCAGAGGAAATTGAATTGGCCGAGGATAACAACGGGGTAAGAGCCCCAATTGTCTATTTTGAACTTAACACTACACGACAGGCTTCTGTTACTGTTTGCCTGACCATTACACGTAATGGAATGACAACGGTGTATGACACATTGAAAGTGGAAGCAGTTTCCGTAGTTAAACCGGGGAAAATCCCGGCAACAATGGATGAACTGATAGAGAAATGCCGGAATGATCTCAGTAGTGCGGTGTATAACTATTTTACCTGGTACGATGTAGAGAAATACTTTTTTAATTTCCCTAGCGTAAAGGTGAAAGACAAAGCGTTGAAAGAGCAATATAAAATGGCTAAAGACTTGTTCAAGGAAAGGAAAATGATGGAACTTGGCTCCTTATACAAACGGATCTATCAATCAAGTCCTTCTGATGAAGCAATTCAATGCCTGGGCATGTGTTATGAATTGGTAGGAAATTATCCTGAAGCACTGAAACTGTACAAACAGGCCCCTAATTTTCACAGCAATACACGTATGAAACAAAATACATTACTATTGAATTACCTGATATCCATTGGACTGGAACCAACATACATTGACTTTGAATAAAAAATCAACTCATCGTATGACCTAAAATTCATACGATGAGTTTTTTCGTATGTCGGACATTCCTGTCCGACAATAAAAAAAACGTTTTCAATTTTACACCAACATGGGATCGTACCCAAAACGTTGATTACGGTCCAAGGCATTTATGGCAGCCATATCAAAATCGCTCAGTTCGAAATTGAAAATATCGGCATTGGCTTCCACCCTGGCCTGGTTTACCGATTTCGGAATGGTGGCTACGCCCCGTTGCAAATCCCAGCGCAACACCACTTGTGCCTGATTCTTCCGGTATTTTCGACCAATTTGTTTCAGGAGCGGTACTTCAAAAACACCACCTTGCATCATGGGGCTCCAGGCCTGATAAACAATTTTATTGGCAGCACAAAGATCCTGCAATTCCTGTTGTATCAGGTACGGATGAAATTCCATTTGATTCACCGCTGGCATAACCTCAACATCAGGCAAGAGCTGGTTCAGGTGTACCGGCAGGAAGTTGCTAATACCAATGGCCTTTACCCTGCCCTCTTTATAGATTTTTTCCAGAGCCTTCCAGGCTTCTTTGAATTTTCCGGTGACCGGCCAGTGAATCAAATATAAATCGACATAGTCCATTGCCAAACGATTCAAACTTTCGTCGTAGGCTTTTAAGGCTTCATCGAAACCCATTTGATCAGTCCACAGCTTGGTGGTTACAAACAGATCTTTCCGTTTAACGTCGTGTTCGCGAATGGCCTCTCCTACACTGGTTTCATTCTTATAAAATGCAGCGGTATCAATGAGTTGATACCCGGCATCCAGGGCATAATGAATGGCATTTTTTACCTCAGGACCATCAGGAGCTTGCCAGGTTCCCAATCCGAAGTAAGGCATTTTAACATTGTTGTTTAATTTGATGGTACCTTTAATATCGGTAATTTTATTCATGATTGTTCTTATTTGAAAACCTAAATATACTTGAAATTGGGCATAGGATGCAAATTGTTTATCCTAATTATTGTTGAAAATTAAAAAAACACAAAAATAGCTCAAAACCATCTCGCTTGACCACTGCGAAGTTTTTTATTTGCGCAAAGTTCTTATCGTTCAAGTTCATCGATTGTATATCACTAATTCATCACGCTTAATGATATTAAAACAAGTGAACAAACTTGTTGGGAATTGGAGTAGAAAAACGCATTTGTTCTTTAGTGATTGGATGTATAAATGATAGCACACGACTGTGCAAGCCCAATCTTTTAATCGGATTGGTGGTACTTCCATATTTCCGATCATTCACAATCGGATGGCCCATTTCCTGTAAATGCACCCTAATTTGATTCTTCCGACCTGTATCGAGATGAATCTCCATCAAAGAAAAATTTTTATTGTACTTCAATACTTTATAATGGGTAACCGCCTTTTTACCGTTCTCCGGGTTCTGATCGGAATACATCTTTAACGATCCTTGGTTTTCGTGTAGGAAGGAAGTAATAATACCTTCACGTTCAGAAAAAACACCTTCGGCAATGGCAACATACATACGTTCTGTAATCACATCGTGCCAATTATCCTGCAACAAACGTTGCACATTGGCCGATTTTGCAAAAAGCATCAATCCAGAGGTTTCCCGATCTAAGCGATGAACCACAAAAAGTTTATTTAGCGGATTAACCCGCTTTACGTGCGCTCTCAAATGGAAATAAACCGTTTGTTCCTTTTCACTGGGTGTTGAAATGGATAAAATGCCCGAATGTTTGTCAACAACAATAAGATGTTCATCTTCAAACACGATGGAGAATTTTTGAAATGATTCGTCTTCCGGTTCCCTCATTCCACGAATTTTGATTTCGTCACCAGGGTGGAGCAGGAAGTTAAACTGACTGACTTCTTTCCCATTCACCACAACCTGTTTATGGCTAAGCAAACTTTTTATATTTTGTCTGCTTTTATGAGGCAAGGCAGCAAGCAAATGTTTCATCAATTCTATTTCGGTAGGCACAAGCATCAATTGATCTGGTTTGGCCGTAATTACTTTAGGTTTAAAGCTCCGTTTCATTGTCGATTATTTCTTTTACCCTTCCCACTTCACCACTTGTTAAACGTACTTTTATCCCATGTGGGTGGGTCCCTGATTTGGTTAAAATTTCGCCTACAGTACCTTCAGTCAAATCTCCACTTCGTTGATCTTCCTTAAGCACAATCCGAACATCCATTCCTGGCTTAATATTCTTTCGTTGATTTTCTTTCATGGCTCAAAGATAATTGAGTTCTGCACAATAACTGACAAAACACCACAAATCAGTACATTCTATTTTAGATTGAATTTATATTACAAAGCATTGAATTATTTGTACATATGTTCATATAACTGAATCAGTGAATATTACACAATCCTACCAAAACGATAGGCAATAAACTGTAAAAAAAGTGCTTAGACACATCTAGATTATTCGATACTTTTGGCTCTCGAAATTAGTTTTAATCACTCATTAATTAACTCCGATCGGAATGAAAAGATCGATTCTTATAGTTATTGGAGCCGTGGTAATAGCACTTGTGCTCACCAACGTTCTTCACAAGCAAGTTTACTACAATTTAAAATTGGAGAAACTGAAACAGGAATATGCCATTAAGCCGGTTTCTTCAGTTGACCACAGTAAATTCGCCATTCTGCAAAAAGAATTCAAAACGCCACAGGATGTTACAGAAACCTGTATCAGTTGTCATACCGAAAGGCATAAAGAAATCATGGCATCGTCGCACTGGAATTGGGAACGGGTTGCCTATGTTGAAGGACGAGGTGTTACTGCAACCGGTAAAAAGAATGTGTTGAACAATTTTTGTATTGGAACACAATCCAACCAACAGTCGTGTGCCAAATGCCACATTGGATATGGAATGAGTAACGATCATTTTGACTTTAACAATGCACGTAATGTGGATTGTATGGTATGCCACGACAACAGCGATGAGTACATGAAAGGAGCCTCAATGGCAGGTTATCCTGACCGTTCGGTGAATTTATCGAAAGTAGCTCAAAGTGTTGGAGAACCAACAAAATTCAATTGTGGAAGTTGCCACTTTAACGGTGGTGGTGGAAACAATGTGAAGCATGGTGACCTGGAGCAATCCTTACTTTCGTGTTCACGTGAGGTGGATGTGCACATGGCGGCCAATGGAATGAACATGGATTGTGTGGCTTGCCATACGGCCGAGAATCATCAAATCAAAGGCAAATTGTATTCCGTTTCATCTACCAATTCAGGAAGGGCTGAATGCGAACAATGTCATACCAATACTCCTCACTTCGATCCAATTATCAACCGACACAATGCCAAAGTATCGTGTCAGGCCTGCCACATTCCTGTTTATGCCAAAGTAAATGCCACTAAAATGGAATGGCATTGGTCCGATGCAGGAAAATTAAAAGACGGTCAACCCTACCAAGAAGAAGATGAAATGGGAAACCACAACTACATGTCGATCAAAGGTTCATTCCGATGGGAGAAAAATGTAAAACCTGAATATGTGTGGTTCAACGGAACGGCCGACCATTACGTGTTGGGCGATTCCATCAAATCGATTCCTGTTCAAATGAACACCCTCTTTGGATCACATGATGATGGAGAATCGAAAATTATTCCGGTTAAAGTTCACCGCGGTGACCAAATCTACGACAAAGTGTACAACATACTGATTCAACCTTTGCTTTACTCCCCTGAAAAAGGCGATAGTGCATTTTGGATGGATTTTGACTGGCAAGAAGCTTCATCGGCAGGAATGAAACGCGTAGGACTTCCATTCAGTGGAGAAATTGGTTTTATTGAGACAGAAATGTACTGGCCAGTCAACCACATGGTTTCGCCAAAAGAAAAAGCAGTTAGTTGTGCAGAATGCCATACACGTGCCGATGATGGACGTTTGGCCAAATTAACCGGATTTTATATGCCTGGTCGTGATCATAACAAATACCTCGATTTCTTTGGAATATTTTTATTCCTGGCATCCATTGCCGGTGTGCTTATCCATTCGGCCATCCGTATTTTTGTTTCCATAAAAAATAAAAAATACGAAATGAACATCATTGATTACGATTCAAAAAAATAATTCAGATGAAGAAAGTATATATCTATAAAGGGTTTGAACGTTTCTGGCATTGGACACAAGCGTCACTCATCATCTTTCTGGCATTTACCGGATTCGAAGTACATGGCACTTTCACCATTCTAGGATTTGAAGCAGCCGCACGCTACCATCGCACCGCATCGTGGATGCTGATTGTCTTAATTGCAGTTGCTATTTTCTGGCATTTTGTGACCGGTGAATGGAAACAATACCTACCAACTACCAAAAAATTAAAAGAACAGGTTTTGTATTATGCTTTTGGAATGTTCAAGGGAGATCATCACCCTACCCAAAAAACACAATTGAGAAAATTAAATCCCTTGCAACGATTAGTTTATCTTGGATTTAAATTGTTTCTGGTTCCGGTAACTATCATCTCGGGCATACTTTACATGCTGCACAAAACAATTGATCAAAATAACATTGTTGTGGTTGAAGACATCCCTTTACAGGGCATCGCGTTTTGGCACACCCTGGGTGCATTTTTACTCATCGTATTTTTAGTGATTCACGTGTATATGACTACCACCGGACATACTCCTTCGTCAAACATTAAAGCAATGGTGACCGGGTATGAAGAGCTGGAAGATGAAGAAAACGATAACGAGGAAATATCAACAAAAGAACACACAAAAAAAGCAGAGAAATGAAAATAAAAAAATACATGAACCCTTATCTCGCAGGGTTTTTATTGGGATTGCTGCTATTGGCCACCATTTACGTCACCGGACGTGGTTTAGGTGCAAGTGGTGCCTTTAAAAGTATAGTTGTAGCTGCAGTCAATACTGTGGCACCTGAGCATGCTGCAAATAGTGTTTTTTACAGCGAATATAAAGCTGAGCATCCTGAAGGCCCCATGCGAAATTGGTTGGTTTTTGAAGTTATTGGTTTAGTTGTTGGCGCATTCTTCTCAGGCGTAGTATCGAACCGCATAGGTTTAAAATTTGAGAAAGGACCACGCTCAACCAATACGGCACGAATTATCGGAGCCATTATAGGTGGATTCCTTTTCGGATATGGATCACAACTTGGCCGCGGTTGCACCAGCGGTTCTGCCCTCAGCGGGATGGCCGTGATGTCGTTCGGTGGTTTAATTACCATGGGCGCAATTTTTGGCTCAGGCTATGCTTTGGCTTACTTTTTTAGAAAACTTTGGATAAAATAAAAGATCATGGGACCATTAGTACCTTACATTATATCGAACGAATTTAACCTGATTGTGGCCTTATTAATTGGCTTTGGATTCGGTTTCATTCTGGAACAAGCCGGTTTTTCATCGACAAAAAAACTGGTTGGACTATTTTACGGTTATGATTTTACCGTATTGAGAGTTTTTTTTACTGCCGGAATTACCGCGATGATCGGCGTCATCTTCTTCCATTATCTTGGAATTCTTGACCTGAGTCTAATTTACGTAAATCCAACATTTTTGCGCTCATCCATTGTAGGAGGAGTTATTATGGGTGGCGGATTTATTATTGGTGGATTTTGCCCGGGAACCAGCGTTTGTGCTGCTTCGATCGGGAAGATGAATGGCATGCTATTTATTGTTGGAAGTTTACTTGGCGTTTTTGCTTTCACCGAAAGTTATCCGCTTATTGAAAACTTTTACACAGCCGATGCCATGGGACCGGTAACTATGTTTGATATGTTAGGCATGAGCAGAAATATGTTTGCTTTTGTACTTACTGCGATAGCATTTACTGCATTCTATTTTACCTGGAAAATTGAAAAAAGAGTTCGGAAGAACAACAATTTCCACACACCTAAATCATGGAAATCACGCTATTCTATTGGTGTTGTACTTGCCTTTTTGTTTATTGCAATTGTTAGTTTTTTACCGGGACATGATCAACGTGTTCAAAATAGAATTGCAGAAGCCAAAAGACAAAAAAAGTGTGTTTTCCTCGAAATCAGCGCGGATAAATTAGCCTATGAAATTGTCGATCACCATTATGAATTAAACATCATTGATGTTCGCTCGCCCGAAAAATATGAAGCTTTTCATATTCCACTGGCCATCAACATTCCATTTGAAGAAATTCATGATCGCAAATGGGAAAATGTATTTAAACAAAAAGTTAAAACCAATATATTTTATGCCGACGCTGATACACTGGTTCGAATGTCGTGTTTAAAAGCCAAACACGTTGGGAATTCAAAAAATATGGTTTTGAAAGAATCGGTTGAAGTATTTAAAACCATGTTTTTTTCACCACTTCAACCCGATTTAGCATCGGCCTCAAAGCAGCGTATCAATGAATTTAATTTCAGGGTAAAAGCAGCAAAAGATATGCAGTACCTCGATGATGCCTTAAAAAATATTGGAAAACCAGTTACCACCGAAATTAAAGTGACCAAAGGTGGTTGTAGCTAAAGACCAAAAATAATACATAGATCGTTTGATCCATTACAAACTAAAAGGATGCTTGAATAAACAAGCATCCTTTTTCTGTGGAAAGAAGACAAGTATGCGCCCATTGATAAGGGATATTCTTGTGGGTAAAAAAGTTTCTCCTGTGCAATAAAATATTAATATTCAGCCAACTTTACTCCTTTCATGAAACCAGAATAAAGTAAATACGTGTGCAATAAGCAAGTATTCAGCTGATTGATTAAACATACAGGACCAAATTCTATTGACAAATCGATCTTTTTGAGCTTTCGGTATTCACATTGAGTTTTAGACAATCATTTATGTCTTTTCTTACCCTTTCACTAATTTATCAACGATACTCGATTCAGCACAGTTGAAGCATAAAAAAAGTGAGAAGCAAGGTCATTGACGCTACTTCTCACTTTGATTGCACTTTCGAATTGGACTATTTATAAGCGCCTTCCAAGGTTTTCAGTTTATCGAAAAACATGGCAAACGAACGATAAAGAAAGTGTGTCCATTTACCAAAGGGAACAATTACCAAGGCCCATTGAGCTAGAATAATAAGATGAAACAAGTACATCCACTCATTATTTTCTAAAATATTCACGTCGATAAACACTCGTACAATAAATGCAGTTAAACCCATTAACAACAAACCGATTACAAAAAACCAATCGGAAGGTTGTGAGCGTTGACTGACCTCTTTCTTCTTTTGAATACGACCGCTTACAAAAATGATTGTCACCGTAAATACGATGGCACTTTCAATGTATCCGAGTACAATAATGAACATGTTTTGTGCTGAAAACCAGTCGAGAAAAACCGTTGTAAAAAGAAGCGACAAATAACCAATAACCAGAATGAAATGTTCGAACCATCTGGTTTTGTTATCGTCGCACCCCAAGGTTCTTTTCTGAGTAAACATGTGAACGAACAAATCACCAATGCTATTCACGTAGGTTTTCAAACTTACTTTTATATTCGGTTTAACAATGGTTAAATACCACATTCGAATGATGTTAGGCAAAAGGATTAATGCAAAAACCCCGGCAATGGCAAACATTTCAAAATAGTGACCAAAATGCATGATGGTTTCCAAATTGAAAGCCTGAGAATAAGCAAATGCGATTACGCCAATAGCTACCGCAATAAAAGCAATAATACTGGCAGTGAGAGAACGGTAGAGCAATCCCGACAATCCGGTCCAGTCGTACTTTGCAGTGAGCCATCTACGGAGCGACATCATCAATTCTCCAGGGTCTGCTTCACGGGGACATGTTGTACTGCAATCGCCACAATAATAGCACAACCATGGATTTAAGGATGTTTCAATTTCGCTTTCCAAACCTAAAACGCTATAACGCACCATTTCGCGTGGAAATGAATTTTCGGAGGTCGACAAGGAACAAACCGCCGTACAGTTTCCACAATTGTAACAAGCATTGAGGTCAAAGCCTCCGTATTTTTTAATTTCTTTCGAAAATTCAGGATTTATTTTGGCCATTACTCATTTATTTTATAATAAAAATATTCATCCATATCATCAATCTCTCCCGTTGCAATAAAACCATATTTCTGCAATGTCATCAAATAATACATCACGTCCGATGATTGCATTTTCAGTTTTTCAGCCAATTGAGGGACAGTCATCTCTGATTCCTTAAGTGCGGTGAGAATCGATTTCTTAATTCTGGTAAACTCTTTCAGGTTTTCTTTTACTACTGTTGCTACCTCTCTTTTTTCTTTAAGATATTTTACAGTTTTACCCTTTTCAACTTCCATTGTTCTTTGTATTAAATTGTTATTGCACTTCAGATATTAAACAGTATTGAAAATTTAGCTTTCGTCATCTTAAATCAAAGCATCTATCATGTTCTCAATTTCATGGTTTGAATAGGCGGTTAAATCAATTGCATCAGTTGGGCAAACCGGCAAACACATTCCACATCCTTTACATACCGATGAATTTAACACGGCGTATGCTTTTTCGCCCTCTTCTGTTTTTTGAATGGCATCGTATGGACAAGCCTCGGCACATGCACCACACCAGGTACAATTGTCTTTATCGATGATGGCAATAATAGGTTCCAGTTCGATTTCGCCTTTGCTCACAATTGAAAATGATTTAGTGGCTGCCGAGAGGGCTGAGTTCACTGACTCTGTCACATTCTTTGGTCCCTGACAAGCACCTGAGATGGTAACGCCATCGATCACGGTTTCAACAGGACGAAGTTTCATGTGAATTTCGTTGAAAAAATTATCCCTTCCTTTGGGTAATTTCAGCAGGGAGCCTATTGAATTGTCCTTTCGGGGGACCATTCCGGTTACCAATACCACCAAATCGGCTTCAACCTCCAACTCCTTATATTTGGTTAAAACATCTTTAACTTTTACGATGGTTTTATTGCCTTCGACATAAACCTCTGGTTTGTCATCGTCAAAAAACTGAAGATAAATATCGCCCAATCTTGATGATTCATCGTACAATAACTCCTGTTTCCCATAAGTTCGGATCCCTCGGTTAAAATGGAAATTATTGATATTGCCGAATTTTTCTCTGGCATGAATGGCTGCATGAATGGTGGATGTACAACAATACCTCGAACAATATTTATTATCGCCATCGACTTGCCGGCTACCTACGCAATAAATGTATGCAATGTTTTTGATCACCTTTCCCTTATACATTAGCTTGCTGTCGTTTAAAGCGAGCAAACGTTTAAATTGGGGAAGTGTAATCACATTATCGATATGATTAAAGCCATACTCATTGTCGTCGGGAGTATACGGATCGTACCCTGTGGCCATTAAAATTGATCCTACATTCAATTCTATGGTCTCCTCTTTTTGAGAAAAATCGATGTTTTTGCATACTTTTTCACATTCACCGCACCGGGTGCAATTTT
The DNA here is from genome assembly GCA_041821245.1 of Prolixibacteraceae bacterium. GTDB lineage: Bacteria > Bacteroidota > Bacteroidia > Bacteroidales > Prolixibacteraceae > Roseimarinus. The sequence continues at coordinate 40,005 of JBGUEP010000004.1, read as the reverse complement.
CCATGTCAATAACAGGAAGGTGAGGATATTCACTGGGATAATGGTTGTAAATGGCCTTCCGATTTTTAATGTCAAAATTGAAACCATCGGGAACTTCAACCGGACAAACATCAATTGCTTTCTGCAGGTTACCTGAATCGCAATGTTCCTTTATGTAACGAGGAGCCACTTTCACCTTCAGTTTAAAATCTCCAATACTTCCAGTATTCTCAATCAGTTCGGAATTGGTAAAAACGGTTATATTTTCGCGTGACACAATGTCTTTATACAGACGAGTAATGAGTTCCTTCCCTGTTTCGTTCGATGTAAATATTCTTTCCCACTGGGCAATTCGGCCACCAACAAAAGGTTCCTTTTCAATCAAATAAACCTGAGTACCCATATTCGAAAGTTGCAATGCCGCTTTTATTCCTGCAACTCCCGCGCCAATCACCGCAACCGCTTTTTGTGCTGTAATGGTCATGGGCTCCAGGGGTTCAGCCAAACGGGCTTTTGCAATGGCTGCTTTTACTTGTTTAATGGCTTTTTCGGTAGCGCCCAATTTATTATCGGAATGGGCCCACGATACTTGCTCTCGAATATTGGCGTGAACATACTGGTATTTGTTTAAACCAGCTCGTTCTGAAACGGCACGAAAAGTTGATAAGTGAAGTTTTGGCGAACAAGATGCCACAACAACACCATCGAGCTCCATATTTTTGATGTCGTCAACCATTTCGTTCTGGTTGGTATCGCCACAGGCAAACATGGTTGTTTTAGCGAGAAAAATATCGGCATCGTCTTCAACTGCTTTTTTAACTTTCTCAACATCTACGTAGTCTGAGATATTGCCTCCACAATGGCATATATATATTCCTATCTTCTTCTTCATAATGAACGGCTTAAATAACTGATGGTTTCTGATGCTGCGGCACCCGCTGAAAGGATGGAATCAGGTATATCCATTGGTCCTGTAGCTGTTCCTGCCACAAAAACACCTTCGATGCTGGTTTGCGCCGGGCTGGCTAAAATATCGGGTTGATCGACAAAATGGAAACGGTCTTCTTTTAAAACTGCTTTAGGAAATAACTTCGCCGTATCATTATTGGGCAACACGCCTACCGATAAAATAACCATGTCGTGTTCTGATTCCGTCACCTTCCCTGTTTCAATGTTTTCATAGCGCAAAATGAGGTTTCCATTCTCCTTTTCGGTAATTTTTGCCACTTTACCTTTCATAAATTCAACCCCCATCCCTTTAGCCTGATCGTAAAATTCATTAAACCCTTTACCAAAGGCTCTAATATTTAAATAATAGAGGGTAACATCTGCCATCGGAAGTGATCCCATGATTAATTGTGCCTGTTTGATAGAATACATGCAACAAATTTGTGAACAAATTGGATTTCCTACGGAGAGATCCCTTGATCCGGTACAAAGCACATAAGCAATATTATCGGGCATTTTACCGTCGCTAGGGCGCAGAACGGTATTGAAGGGGCGTGTTGGAGCCAGCTGGCGTTCCATTTGCATTGAAGTAATCACATTCTTGTACACTCCAAAGCCATAACGTGGAATCATTAATGGATCGAACAATTTAAAGCCGGTAGCAATCACAACCGATTTTATTTCAATCTCGTAATTTTCGAGCTCATGTGTGAAATCGATACATTTTGTTGGACAAGCCCTTTCACATGCACCACATAAGGTGCAATTTTCAATATCGATGGCCGCAACTTTAGGACTCGCAATGCTAAATGGGATGTAGGCCGCTTTTCGACCGACCAAATCGTATTGGTACTGGTCAGATACAATTACCGGACAAGCCTCTTCACAAAGTTGGCAACCGGTACAGTCATCAATATTGACATAACGTGGTTGTTTGGTTACATTGGCCACAAAACGCTGCTCCCCTATCTTATCGATTTCGGTGACTTCGCTTCCGGTAAAAATGGTAATATTAGGATGCCTCGATATTTCGGAGACTTTAGGAGTTGTTATGCAAGCAGCACAATCTAATGTAGGAAACACCTTGCTAAGCAAAATCATTTTACCACCTATCGACAGATCCTTTTCTACAATTAATACTTTATAGCCGTTATTCGCTAAATTTAAAGCGGCTTCACCACCAGCAATCCCCCCTCCAACGACCAAAGTATCGAAGGATTCTTTTTTTATTTGTGCCTGCATAGTTATTACTTCGAAGAATTTATCAGATATTCGTTAAAACTTTTCACATGTTTTACAAATGATTCACTACAAACAGAACATAGTGCGGCCATCTTTAGTCGAGCTGGTTCGATGTTCCGTTCCTTCATCAACTCATGTGTTTTTGCCACAATATTCCCTGTTTTTTCAGTACAGCTTTCGCCATAAGGACAATCGCTTCCATCGGCGGCAATAAATACACCATCGAAGCCTTTCTCCAATGCGTGTAAAATCCATCTGGGTTTCACTCCACTCGAACAGGGTACCGTAATAGTATACACTGTAGGAGGGTAATGCAACTTTAGTAACCCTGCCATATCAATGGCAGGGTCAGAAATTTTTTCAGTGGAAAAAACCAGAATTTTTGCTTGTTTCAATTCTAGAACCGGCATTTTCGATTTAATTTTTTTTCATGAAAATTTTGAAAAATCCACTTTCTTCCAATGTTCCCAGATAATCGTGCCCCTTTTTGGAACACCATTTTGGGATGTCAACTTTTGTTCCTTCATCAGCTGAGAGAATTTCCATAATATCACCTGTTCCTATGGTGCCAATGGCCTTTTTTGCTTCCAATAAGGGCCCGGGACAAGCAGTTCCTCTTGCATCAACTGATTTTGCCACTTTTAATCCTTTCAATTCTTCTTGTGTCATGATATTAATGTTTTATGTGTTTTATATTGATTCAATTTTCTAATACTGCTTAAAACCCTTCAATTTATTACAGCTAATGTGGTTTCGTTAAATAAATAACTGAACGCTGCTTTCAGCGGCTTCACTTACAAAAGTCGCTGCACCTGCATATCTCAGCTGAGGATAATCAATCATTTCCTCTTTGCTAAAACCCATCAGGTTCATCGACATTTCACAAACAGTAATCTCTATTCCCAATTCACCAGCTTGCCTGAACATCTCATCCAATGAAAGAACGCCTTGTTTCTTCATTAAATGTTTGATCATCATAGGGCCCATACCAGCCATATTCAAATTCGATAATTTTAGTTTGTTTCTACCTTTTGGCAACATAATGCCAAACATCTTCGAGAGAAAATCCTTCCCTTTTGCTCTTTTATTTTTATCGCGCAGTGCCGAAAGTGACCAGAATGAGAAAAATAATTTCACTTCAGTATCCATAGCTGCGGCTGCAACTGCAATGACCATGGTCGCCAATATTTTGTCCATATCGCCCGACACTACGGCCATGGATAATTGATCTTTATTGCTGCTTTCAACAACTAAAAGTCTTTTTTTCAAGGTGTCGATTTCAACTTTTAGTTGTTGAAGCTGCTCTTCTGTATTGTTTTCCAATTGTTTAGTTTTTAATATGTTAATACGGATTTTGCAGATAACACTTCTGTCACTACAGTACCCGCAGCAATAATCACTGAACCTTCGATGAGTTGTTCACTGGAAATGTTCCGATCTTTTAAGCAAGGTGAACATAACAAAAGCTTACCACCCTCCTCAACATAAGAATCGATTAATTCTTTTACAGGCATTAAACCTTTGGCTACAATTTTTTCAGCTTCACCTTGTTTGGCAAGAACAACAGCATCGGATTGAAGTATCATTACGACCTCAACATCGCTTGCTTGTGCTGCAACTCCAATTACCCAGGGTAATGTTGCTTTTTCAGGATGATCACTACCAATAGTGGTGACAATCACAAGTTTTTCATTTGTTTCCATTGCTCAATTATTTAATGGTTAATTATTTGTACGAATTAACTTAATGCTATGTTCATAATCGATTTTATTGGAGTGATGCTGCCTACATAATTTTGTGATATGGATCACATTTTATAAATTTGAGAAATTAACAAAAGCAAAAATGGCAAACAGTTGTGAACACTGTCTATTTATTTCAAACGCAGCATCAAAGTTGAGTGGGACTCAAATTGAGCGTCTTTCAAGTAATTGCGCAAGTATAACTTTGAAAAGAGGTGACTTATTGATGCAACAAGGTGCTTTATCATCGAATATTGCCTATCTCAAAACGGGGCTTGCCAAAATTCATATTACCGGACCGTATCATGAACAAATCATAAAATTGATTAAAGCGCCAACCTATCTGGGGATACCAAATACTTTTGGCGATAAAATAAATAATTACTCTGTAACAGTAGTCGAACCTTCTTCGGTTTGTTTTATTGATTTAGATACTTTTAAATATTTACTGGCTCAAAATGACAAGTTCGCTTATGAAATAATGCTTATCCTATGCAATTATGAAATTGAATCGTTTAAAAAATGTGCATTGCGAACTCAAAAACAGATTCGAGGCAACATTGCCGATGTTTTACTCGATTTAAGTAAGCGTATTTATGATTCTCCAACTTTTAATTTGCCCTTATCTCGCAACGAAATTGGAAATCTAATTGATACCAGCAGGGAAAGTGTCAGCCGTATTTTTAGTGAATTTGAAAATGATGGCATTATTTCAGTTGCGGGAAAAAAAATAGACATACTCGATATGATAAAACTGCAGTTAATTAGCGACAATGGCTAAATCTGGCCTTCAAATAAATTACAATAGATTCAGATGCATCCCGAAAGCAGAAAAGGGGACCTACCCATTGATGTCCCCTTTTCTGTTCGAATTTTATATTGAAAGAATATCTTGCTTATTCCATAGAAGCTGCATCATCAACCAACTTTAGAAATTCACTTCTGAATTCATGGGTATCGGTGCCTTTTGCCTCTTTTCCCCATTTCAGCACATCATTAAAACTCAGCTTACTTTTGTATTCCGATTGTTTCATCAACAAACCAAAACCAACCACCGCTGCTCCAAAACGCATGTTTTCAGAAGCATTTTCAAAAGCAACAGCATTTGCTATCGATTCGTGATTGAGTAGAATGCTATGATCTGTTCCCGGCATTTTATACCGAAATTGCATACTACAATATCCACCCGATGGATTTTCCACCGGAATAATTTCATAAAAAGCAGTGATGGTTTGCCCTGCTCCTATTTCACCTGCATCTACTGTGTCGTTTTCAAATTCTTCGTTTTCCAACACACGGTTTTCATAACCAATCAATCGATATGAATCTACGCTCTTCTCGTTAAATGCAAGCTGAATTTTACAGTCTTCAGCAACGGTATAGAACTTTTGTTTTTCGTAAATAAACACTTTTTTCAGCTGATCAATGTTATCGATGTATTCATAGTTACCGTTTCCGTTATTGGCCAGTTGCTCCATCATCGAATCATTTAAATTGCCCTGCCCCACGCCAAGAACTGTGATATAAATACCCGATTTTCTCTTCTCTTCTATCAACGATACTAATTCCTCGTTTGATGCAGGCCCAACATTAAAGTCGCCATCACTACCAATAATTATGCGGTTATTTCCCCCGGAAATGAAGCTTCCTTCGGCTATTTCGTAGGCTGTTATTATTCCTTTTGCCCCGGCCGTGCTCCCACCTGAGCCCAAATCATCGATGGCACGTTTAATTTTACTTTTTTCATCACAATAAGTCGATTTTAAAATCACTTTATCAGAACTGGCATAGGTCACAATGGCAATCCTGTCGGTTTCGTCCATCTCGTCGACCAGCATTTTAAATCCAGTTTTCAGCATTTCCAATTTGTCAGGACTGCTCATCGACCCAGAAACATCAATTAGAAACACAAAATTGGAGGATCCTATTTCACTCTCAGCCAACGACTTTCCCTTTAATCCAATCCGAAGCAAAAGGTGATCGGTATTCCAGGGACAAACCGCAGCCTCTGTATTAATCGAAACATTTTCGCCGGAAGCATCAGGATAATCGAAGGTGAAATAATTGATGTATTCTTCAATTCGTACGGCAGCCACAGGAGGCAATTGCCCCAGACTTAAAAATCGGCGGGTGTTGGAATAAGAACCTCCATCAGCATCAATTCCAAAGGTGGATTGAGGTTCCTCGCTCACCTTTACAAATTTGTTTTCGCCATAGTCGGTATACTTCTCTGATTGTGCAGTTTCACCACTATAATAATTAGCATCGCTTAAAAAATTTGGGCTCGAATTGTAATCGTCTTTTTGACAGGAAAGAAAAACAAGGGGCAATAAAATTGAAGCAATTAATATTTTTTTCATTTGTAGGAGTTTTGGTTTAACTTCTTTGCAGATGCACACCTCCTCATTATGGTTGCTTTAAACCAGAAAAGGAGCACTACTGCTCCTTTTCTGGTTTATTTTATGATTCATGTAAAGACTTAAAAGTCCCCTCCTCCATTCATGTCCATTCCTTCGCCACCGCCACCGACGGCACCTTTCTTTTGACGGTAATTGTTAATTTTATAAGAAAGGGTCATTGCAAACACAGGCGATTTCATATCGAAACTTCTTTTGGAATAAAAATCACTTCCTGACGATTCAAAACCAAATTTGGCGGTATTCAATACGTCGCGGACGCTGAGCGTTACGTTCAACTTATTGTCGAAGAAATCCTGACGAACAGCCACATTGGTGAAGGCAAATCCTTCACGTCGTCCCTGAGCCGATATGGTTGGACTATTGTACATGCCGTCGATTTGCAATTTGGTTGTTTTGCTCAAGGTAAAGGTATTGCCCCAACGTGCATTCCAGTTATTACTGGTCTGTGACACATCATTATCATACAAAATCCCTTCCACCTTATACCGATAGATGTTCCCCATAACGTTGAACATCCACCATTTTGTTGGGCGTGCATTCCACATTAACTCAACACCGGTAGAGTAATCTTTCCCAATATTTTCGATGGTTTGCAACATCACATTGTCCTGATATACACTCCTTATCCGTTCAATTTTATTGTTGGTGATCCTATGGTACAATTCGGCTGACAAAAAGCCTTTCCCCATTGTTTTTTGGTATCCTGTTTCATACGAATCGATGTATTCAGGTTCAATAGAGGGATTCCCCTGCCGAATGTTGTAAGCATCTTCGTACGTTTTAAAGGGTTCCAGATAATAACCTCTGGGACGTTCAATGCGTCGGGAATAACTGGCCATCAGCTGTTGTTCCATGGGTAAATTAAACGAAAAATGTGCAGTGGGGAAAAAATCCCAACGATTGATCTTATACTCTTCTGTTGATCCACTATAATCGATGGACCTGTCGGTATATTCAGTGCGTAATCCCAATTGATAACCAAATACTGCTCCTGCATTGCTGAAGGTGGTGTAAGCCGAATGAATGTCGCGACTAAAGTTCGATTCGGTATAATATGGTGAACTTGCTCCCGGTACATACGTATCGGCCACCGCATACCAGTGAACATCGTTCCATTCAAAACTGCGATCTATTCGTGTTTGCAATCCCGCTTCGAGTTTCATCTTAGTCGTAAATGGATACACATAATCCAACTGGAATCTGAATTCATTATCATTACCATTTTCCCAATTTTTTTGGCCCTGAATCAATGCATCGCTTCCATCAAACTGATCGTAATAAGATAGCTCCTCATCGTTCCCTTTTTCATAATTAACATAAGCCGTTAATTCTTCACCTTCTTTTTTGAATTTCTTTTTATAATCGAGGCTCAAGGCCAAATTTTTTCCGTTTCCGCCACTGCTGCTTTCGGTCAATGAAGTTAAATCGTAACCATTGTTTGAATATTCATGAAAATTATTGGTCCCCCCCCGCAATCTTTCCCGACCATTCAAACTCAAATTGAAAGTTAAGGTATTTAAATCGTTGATGAAATAATCGAAGCCGGTTTTAACTGACCATGAATCGTGCCCACGTTCGTTTTGACCTGACGACACCCTGTAAATTGTGTCCATACCAAATGTCACTGTTGAATCTTCGGCAAATCCTCTACCATATCGGTTCGATTTGTTGCCACTCAGGAAAACATTAAACTTATCGAGTTTATAATTGAACAAAAAATCGCCTGTAATGGATCCGTATGAATCAGCCGAAGCATTCACCATTCCACTCACACCAGTTAATTTACTTTTTTTGGTGTTGATGTTGATGATTCCTGCATTTCCATCAGGGTCGTATTTCGCCGAAGGATTGGTAATGATTTCGATGTTCCGGATGGTACTGGCCGGAATTTGGTCCAGGGCATCGGCCGCATCAAAAGGAGTTGGTCGCCCATCAATCAATACCGTAAAACTGGAACTTCCTCTCAAAGTAACATTCCCTTCAATATCCACCACTACCGAAGGGGTATTGGCCAAAACATCGGTAGCTGTTCCATTTGCTGAAGTAGGAAACTGACTGGGATCAATGATCTTTTTATCAATTTCATACATGATGGGGGCATTTTGTGCAGTAACGTTTACCTCTGCTAAATTTTCAGATGCCGGTTTCAATAGGATCACACCCAGTTCAACTTTATTCTGACGTGGAGTCACGTTGATTTTAGCTATTTTGGTATGTTCATAACCAATGAATTTGGCGTCGAGATAGTATTTCCCCATTTTCAAATCTTTCACTTCGAATTCACCATTGGCATTGGCAATACCGCCACCAGCCAGTGTTGAATCTTCCAAAGAATAAACTGCGACATTCGCATATTCTAGTGGGACATTGCTTCCTGCTTCTACAATTTTCCCTTTCAGTGCACCTGATACCGCAGCTCCTGCCGGTAGTTCCGGTGGCTGTGAATAAAGCTGAAAAGAAAACAAACTCCCTATTACAATTCCAATAATCTTCTTCATAAATATATTTTTATAATGCGCTTCAAATGAATGAACGCCCAATAGACTGCTGAAACATGGAAACGTTTAACAAGGTTTTTGAGAATAGGCAACTTTAACATCTTATTAACAGTTTTGGGGATGAATACGATTTATAAGTGCTAGAATAACAGAGAGAATACGAATAAAAAAGCATACTGGAACATCTCCTCGATGGTCCCAACGACTTTGATGCACTAATGGTTGGAAGGCTACAGTGGGAAAAATTGCTTAGGGAGTAGAGATAAAACAAGTTCGGGTTCTAATTATGGTAAGCTAGTCGAATTCAACAAGATAGGGTGGAATGCAGTTACATCGCGAAAAATTATGAGGATGGTTATTCGAGTATTGGCATTAACGTTAGTGTAAGTTTTGATGCGGATTTGTGGGTGATTCTCTGTCCGCATACGAACTTAACAATGAGCGGATTACCGCTGCCCGCATTCCACTGCTCCCGCTTTTAAATTTACACATTGTTAACAATAGTGCTTTAATAATTTGCAATCAACGACTCGTATGGGATATTCATTTTGTCATGGAGTTTGCGAATCATATTTATATTTAATTTTCTCTTTTTACTGAAAATCTCTGAAACTCTACTTTTATAACCAAGCACATCTGCCAAATCTTTTTTTGTCATGTCCATTTGCTCCATCCTGAACAATATTGCTTCAATTGGGTCTGGAGCTTCAATAGGATAATTCTCATCTTCGTATTTCTCAATCAGTATTGATAATACTTCAGCCTCGTCTCCCTCAATAGAATTAACTGGTGCATGAAATATTCCCTCAAGTCTTTGAAGTGCTTGATTATAATCCTCCTCTGTTTTTATAGCTTTAATATTCATAATCTTATATATTATCTGCGTCTACTTTGTCATACTCTTTATGTGTTCCAATAAATCGGATAAAAACCCATTGTCTTTTGAAATTTATATCCACTATTAATCGATATTTATTACCACATATATCAAAAACAACTCGTCCACTTTGTAAGATACTTGCTTTAGCATATTCGTCTTTAATATCATTGGGATTTTCCCAAGAAGCTTTTGATGCTTCTTTATACCAAGTTTTTAATTGTTGTTCTGAGTCGGTATATTTCTCCCAAAAATCACGAAGTATCTTTTTTGCAATTACTCTCATTTTTAATCTTTATCAAACAAAGATAAATAAAAGTTACCAATTTGGTAATTTCAAGCGAATTTTATTTTTTTGCAGATTTGTTTTTTTGCATTATTATTAATCGGGATAGAATGGCGGATTACTCCGCCTATCCCCCTGCAGATTACTTCGACAAGCTCAGTAACCACCGGACTTACAGAATTATTCACCGTATTAATACTTTTGGCGTTCATGATTGCTTCGCAATTATTCATCGTATTAATATTTCTGGTGTTCATGAATGCTTCGCATTTCCCGTATCCGGCTCCTCAGCTAATATGTTATTTATCTGCTGCATAAATTTAAACATTATAATGTACTATTTTGGGTTTCGGAAGTGCAAAGAGTTTAAGTAACTCATAAAATCCCGGCCATGTGTAGCTCTTACGCTGGCTCCTTCTGTTGAGCCACTTAAACCATGCACACAAACAGTTTTGGTACATACGACTAATGGCAATAAAATTTCTTTAAATCGTTGATATTCTTTAATCAGATAAAGTTTAAAAGTCGGGCTAATTGCTGCTCCAAATTCAAATGCAATATCACGATGAGCGTAAGTTCCTCCATATCGACCTGATTTTGAAATTATCCCAATTGCGCCAGTTTTTTCAGCCCATTGTTTTGGACTTAATACAAACGTTGGTAATCCAGCCTCCATTTTAAAGTGGTCAAATTCGACAACTTTAAAATTTGGATTATACATAGTCTCCCGAGTACCGAGAAATTCTATCGTTGTTCGAGTTCTAATCCAATTTTTTATTACATCTGCAGCTCTACTATCTCCTCCTTTGGATTTTGCCATATCAGTCAGGCAAATGTAATCTTCACCCTTTATTTTCGTTATTGAAACAATAGCATCATTTATGTCAATCGCCATTATCTTACTCATAATCAGAATCATTCAAAGTGGTCAAATCCCACCACATTAACTTTCTAATTCACTCTAATGTACTCCTTTGATTCTGAAAATAAAATATCCATTTATAGTTGGTAGTATCTTTTTTTGCATGAAGCACAACGAATCGGTATCATCCTTATTCAGAATATTTCTGCTTTATCTTTTCAAAAAGGTGATGATACTGTTCCAAATTTGGCTGGTATTATCACCTATATGTTTTTCGATGTTGTGAAATTCTAGAGAGGAGCGTGCCTGGTATACGATTAACAAAAAGGAGATTCGATATTTCATTGCAACCAAGTTGAATTGTTTTGGTAAACACTTGATACCTTTTATAACAACAATTACTTGAAAGTAAACCCAATAGCACCCAAAGGTTGATAACTTCTTAATAACATCGGCGGGTTGAGTTTACCAATTTTGTAAACTCTGGGTTAAATTTGTTTATTATTAATAAAGCCCTGGGGAGCATAAGGTTGGCACCAACTCCTCCAAGGCTTCAAAAATTTTAAAATATGAAAGCAATTTTTAAGTTGCCCTCTTATTTATTGGGCAAAGTTAGGGATTCAATTCCTAATGAACAAGGTGAAGATTCTAACAAATTGTTGAAATCTAAAAAGCGGAAACGAATACTATGGTTAATAAGTTTATTGTTTTCTAAACAGAGATGTTCCTGCACCTGTATTTGACTCGAACTTTATCAGGTAAATACCCGAAATAAATCCTGAAACATTTATTTCAGTCCTGACATCCTCTATAAGTTGCTGATGTACCATCTTCCCTTTTGTGTTAAAAACCAATATCCTACCATTTGAACTGCATTCGAGATATAATATGTCTGTGGTTGGATTTGGATAAATGAAGAATATATCATTTCTAATTATGTCAATATTCGTTATTGTTCCATCATCCCAAAGAATAAAGTTAACTCCATCAATAGAAGGTTCCTCTTTATTTACCATAACATTAATGACTGTGGTTTGACTATACCCATCAAGCTTAATTTCAATAGAATATTCTCCTTCGCTAAAGACGTAAAAGATATAATACCCCATACTATCGGTGTAAGCTGTTTCCACAACCAAGTTGTTGTGAATAAGCAAAATCTGTATTCCTGAAAGATTCTCATCAGTTTTGCTTTTGTTGGCTTGCTGATATGTAATGTACCCCTCAATAGTATACATTGCTTCACATCCTTTATCGTCCACTTCTTCACCAAGAGGTGTATTCAAACATTCATCAATATTGTTATTTACCCCATCTCCATCATCATCTAACTGTGACTGACTGCATCCTTTAGCGTCCACTTCTTCACCAA
>JBGUEP010000004.1:0-27679 GCA_041821245.1 Prolixibacteraceae bacterium | reverse complement strand
CCTTTATTGTCAACTGCTTCTCCCTGGGGTGTATTTGCACATTCGTCAATATGGTTGTTTACACCATCCCCATCATCATCTAATTGTGACTGACTGCATCCTTTATTGTCCACTTCTTCACCAAGAGGTGTTTGCGAACATTCGTCAATATGGTTGTTTACACCATCTCCATCATCATCTAACTGTGATTGACTGCATCCTTTATCGTCCACTGCTTCTCCCTGCGGTGTGTGCGAACATTCGTCAATATGGTTGTTTACTCCGTCACCATCATCATCTAACTGTGATTGACTGCATCCTTTATTGTCAACTGCTTCTCCCTGGGGTGTTTGCGAACATTCGTCGATACCATTTCTTACACCATCACCATCATCATCTAATTGTGATTGACTACATCCTTTATCATTTACCGCTTCACCGTAAGGAGTATCAGTACACTCATCTATTGCATTGGGCACACCATCATCATCATCATCATTTGCAACCGTTACAATACAAGTTGCTTTTAATTCTTCTCCATTTTTTGTTCCTACAGCAGTTATAAGAACTTCTCCTTCCTTTAGTGCAATAATTTCACCTTCTTGATTTACACTGACTACCTCTGGACTACTACTTTCCCATTGAAACATATTTGAATTATTTTCTCCCTCAGGAGCGAATTCATTCAATACATTTGCCGTTAAGTGTTTTATATCTTCAACCTCCAATTCAACCTCTTTCTCTATAAACTCCATACCTTCAGAAGTTGTGATTAAACTCGTCATAACCGGCGACCATTCGCCAGCTTCCATCGAATGGTCGATAGTTTGCACCTGAACGTAATATTTTCCATCCGGCATATTTTTCAATAGCTTTTCTCTACGAAATTGCATGTTGCCAGTTCCTGGAATTTTACCAGGAGAAACCACATCACCCTTTCCCGGATATCTTCCTATTTTTAAGTTATAGGCTAATCCTGTCTGTGGTGTTTTATCATCTGTTCCCTTATCCCATGAAATTAATAAATCACGGTCTGTTTTTGTGACTTCTATTGAGTTGGGGTAATGTGCTTTTTCATTTTGATGAAACCTTCCATCGCCAAGTGTATTTGTATAAAAAGTGCCGGGAGTGGTAAAATCAACATATCCATCTCCGTTGAAATCAGCCCACGCTGAGTTTGACGCATTTGTCCAATCAAATAAATCTTCTGATATTTCAGTAAATCCCTGTCCATTATTGTTTTGGTAATATTCTATTCCGTAACCATACCATCCTCTTAGCCATATAAGAACGATATCTAAATAACCATCTGCATTAAAATCAATTACGTTTAGTTTGTATGTCCATTTAGTTCCAAATATTTGAGAATTTAGATTATTAAAAGTGGGAAATACATATGACAGACTATATTCATCTCCATTAAATTTCCAAAGCTCTACGGAATAATCGTATAGAGTATTCTCAGCAATTAATTCAAAAATACCATCGTTATCTACATCTAATAGTTTTGTAAAATGATAATAATGATGTGTATGCCAAGAAGGATAGGGAGCGATAGGATATTCCGCGACAACCGTTGTATCAAATTCTGTGATAGAATAAAATTTTATTGATTTATACCAATGAAGATCATCTAATTCCATTACCGCAGCATCTAATTTACCGTCATTATTTACATCGCACCAATCAAAGACCGATAAATCTTGAGGTTTTTCTACCCTTTCATAATTATTATTCTCGTTTATAAACCATTCCTTTTTATCGCTTTCATTAATTCTATCATAATAATTCATTTCGATATCAAATAAACCATCGCCTGAAAAATCAAAAAACTTGTCTGAAATTATTGTGGCATTTTTAGAGTCAGATGAAAACAATTTGACTTTTTCTGTGAAGTTTGCTGAACCATCGCCGTTAAATAAGCTAATGTCTGATGTAAATGAACCGTAATCTCCACCTAATCCAGTTGTTAGCAAATCGTAATATCCATCATTATTATAATCAGCAATATCAAAATAATCTACCCACTGAAACGTATGATGAGATATGTATTTTTTGTTTTGATTGCCAAAGGCTCCCTGGTTGTTGTTATATAGATAATTTTTTTGAAGCAAATCAATATTTCCATCTCCGTCGAAATCGGCTAAGATTTGAGGCTGATGTGTTCCTTGACCACACGGATAACTACCTCTAGGATTTAAGGTTTTGTTGAGTTGAAATGGTTTAATTGTATATTCATAATTTGGCTGGGGTTTAATATTGCATAAAATAGCATTCAATGTCCATTCTTGCAAAGAATAAATATCATAATAGCCATCATTGGTACCGTTCCATCCCCAATTGATATGAAACATTTCATTTTCTTCATCGTATCCATCGCACACAACGGCATGGCCTTTACCTCCTCCTAAAGATAAAATAACTGGCTGCCCGGATTTTATTTGTTCAATAACTTTGTTTTTAGCATACAGGGAATCATATTCTGGGATGCCATAAGATTTCATGTTCTCATTTACATTGAAATAAAACATATCTTGATTATATGCAAAATATTTTCGAAGAGGAATCATGACATAGTTTGCTGATACTCCTGTTCCTTCAGGATCATAATTAGAGGATAAGGCAATACTTACATGGTACAGAAGTTCTGAAATAAGCTCATTGTCTGAGGCTTCATTTGTCATTTTATCCCATTGGTAGTGAGTGTTTTCAAAATCGGCATAGTGAGTACCAAATCCATCTTCTATTGTTTTGTTACCATAACCTTTGTCGGGATATCCATAGTATTTCATAATTTGAGCTACAGCTGTAGCTACGCAGCCTGCAGGGCTATTACCTACTTCATTTGCATATTTTCCTAAATCTTGTCCCCATTGCGTTGTCAATAAAGGACCAATAATAGGTTTAGTTAGGCTACTTGACTTCAAACGCTCTTGTTGTATGTAGCTTTTCTGTAATTTGCGGTTATTCACTATTGTTTTAGGATCTACTTCGATAGAGTCAATAGCTACATCTAATCGCTTTAAAAAATATTCTATGTGCTCGCTATCAATTGTATTGGGTATCTTAAACTGGTTGTTGCGAGAATACCCCAAAATAGGCTTTGTTTTATCGCTTGCTGACACAATTACAAATCCATTATTGTTTATAAAATTAAAAGAATAGTATAATTCTTCGCCCTTTGAATCTTTTGATTGATATATCAATACAGCATTCTCTGTGCTTAAGAAATTCTCTGCAATTTTTTTTGCGTCTTCTATATTTATTTTTTGTCCTAATACAGGATTTACAAGCCAGACAAACAAAATCAAGACCACTATTCTATTCATAATAAATGTTTTTATACAAAAAATTGAGGCAAATTTAATAAAAAAGGTTCACTATACCCGAATTATTCATCTCCAGGTATGCATGTAAAACCACCGTATCCTTCTTAATATAAATTGAAATTTGGAAATATCGTATTCTGTTTCATTTAAGGTGAAGAAGCAATCTTTATATTTTTACACTTGCAAACATACTATAGGTTTCCCCTACAGTTATATTGAATACCGTTGGCATTCTCCTAATGCTAATTCATTTTGCATATTTTGAAGACTTTCATTGCTTTATCTTTAGGCAATCCGGAGTAAGTTGATGGGATGACGGTAGTAGAGAAGTCACAAAAAAGCCCCGGATAAAATCCGAGGCTAATTTTTGGGGTGGATGATGGGGGTTGAACCCACGACCTCCGGAACCACAATCCGGCGCTCTAACCGACTGAGCTACAACCACCATGTTGTAACAATTTTTCAATTGCGGTGCAAATATACTATTTTATTTTATTTCGTTGTTAAAAATTGAAAAAATTGAAACAGTTTTTTTCATGGCATGCCCTTTATTTAAAAGGATTCCTCTGAAAGATAATACGACCATAACCCGGAATACTAAAACAAATCGAAACAGTTTCTTATTTTTGTGCAGCTATAAAATCAAGGCTTTGAAAAAATTCCGCATTGACAATGTAAAATCACTTCAGCTTTTTCAGCTGATTAAATATGGATCACTGCTCTCCATTGGTATTTTGTTTTCAAAATCTCAATTGGGTAAAACTGACATCGGTCTGTACGAAACCTTTTTATTGATTGCCGGGGCTTTTACTTTTTTCTGGGTCAACGGCTTCTTAAAAGTGATGTTACCGGTTTCAGCAGAAAAAGATGAGACCAATAAAAGGGTTCTGGTGTTTAACACATTTTTACTCCTGTTGCTTTTTTCTGCATTTGCCGCCATTTTGGTTCTATTTTTAAACCAACCTTTTTCGGCCTTGCTATTAAACGGGACCAAAGTACCCATGCCGATTTTATTGGCGTTCTATATTTTCATCAACAGTCCGGCACTAATGATTGAATACATTTATTTGATCAATAACCGGTCGAAGAGTATTCTTATTTATGCGGTGCTCACCTTTGCACTTCAAATTGCAGTTGTGGGACTTCCGCCATTTTTCGGGCATGGCTTGAGCACCATTTTATTGGGTTTGGTTGCGGTTTCTGGCTTAAGATTTATCTGGCTATTGGTGGTTTTGCTGCGCTACTCCCAATTTGAATTTCGGTGGACCATCATGCGGGAATACCTTAAACTGGGATGGCCTTTAGTTTTATCCACCCTGCTCAGCTCTTCGGCCCGATACATCGACGGATTCATCATCACCTCCCGATTTAGTCCGGAAGATTTTGCGGTATTCCAATATGGTGCCAGAGAGCTGCCATTGGCCATGCTACTGGCCAATTCACTCAGTATGGCAACACTTCCTCGACTGTCCCAAGCAAACATTGCATCACCGCTTGCCGAATTCAGATCAGAAGTTTACCGTTTAAACTGGATGTTATTTCCCATAAGCATCCTACTTCTGCTCACGTCGCATTGGTTCTACCCTATTGTATTTAGTGCGCAATTTGCTGCCAGCGCGACGATATTCAATGTATACTTACTGCTAGTGATTAGCCGCTTACTCTTCCCTCAGACCTTGTTAATGGCTCGAAAAATGAACAACATTATTGTACGAGCCTCATTTTTTGAAATCGTGATTAATGTTTCACTAAGCATATTATTAGCCAAATACATTGGATTAACAGGAGTGGCCTATGCCACCTTTATTGCCTATATGTTTGAAAAGATTTATTTAGCCATAGCCTGCAAACGAAAATTGAACATATCCATTAAGGAATACCTTCCGTTACAGGTTTATTTTACCATGTCGATCATTTTAGTATTGACTTTTGTTTTTGTTGAATTCATGCTTTATTAATATGGAATTTTTAATTGATAATCCCGATACCGAAAAAACCTATAAACGCATACTACTCGCCATTCCGAGCATGCAAAATGGCATCACTGCAACAGCCATGGAACGAATGGGCATCAAGTATGAAAAAAACTGGGGGGCTTCAACGGTAGACTTAAAGTGGTTTGCTTTAAAATTTGAACGCAACCATCTGCTGGCCTTAAAACTGTGGAATAAAAAATGGCGGGAGACCATGATTTTGGCCACATTGCTTGATGAGCCAAAGCTCATTAGCGAAGAACAAATGGATTTCTGGATAAAAACTGCTGAAAATATAGAATTGGTAGAACAAGCGGTGATGAATTCGTTTACCGAAGCACCATTTGCTTTTATTAAAGCGCTGGAATGGTGCCGTGGTAAAAAACAATTGGTAAAAAGTGCGGGTTTGCTCATGATGGGTCGATTGGCCCTGACCTCGAAAAAAGACATTGATGAAATGTTTGAAACCTTCTTTGACGTAATACCGCCACTTTCGAAAGATCCAATGCTCTATGATATTTTCTACAGGTCAGTCTGTCAGTTAGCTCGACGAAGTCAATCCTTACATGAACAAACTGTCAGTTTCGCTCAAGATCTTTTGTTATTCGAAGAAATAAACGCACAACAACTTGGCAATGAAATCATTCAGGAAATCACTAACCCCGACTTTCAATCCATTGTAAAATAAGTAGTGTTAAAATAAGTAAAACCAATTAACATTGCGCGATTATTGTAATAAGCCGCTCAGCAATTTTAAACTTTTAAATTATGAACTTAACAAGAACATCAAACCCCATATTCGGCAAAAAAACTTTTGAACAAGCTTATACCAGTACTTACGGTGATGAACAAATGACCTTGAACGGAACCATCAACAAAACGGCATTGGTTTTATTATTTGTAATCAGCACCGCTTTCTACACCTGGCAAAAGTTTTTTGAAGTCTACAATCCGGCCGACCCAAGTCTGGCGGTAAGTAGCGTTATGAAATATTTACTCATAGGAGGAATAGGCGGTTTTATTATTGCCATTGTTGCAACATTCACGCCAAAATGGTCAGGCTTTACCACACCAATATACGCCATATTCGAAGGAATGTTTCTTGGTGGATTATCGGCCATGTTTGAAGCTCAATTCCCCGGATTGGTCATTAAGGCCGTTGCTCTAACTTTTGCCGTTTTCTTGAGCATGTTATTCATTTATCGTCAGGGCATCATAAAAGTAACCGGAAAATTCAAACGGGGGATGCTTTCGGCCATGTTTGGTTTAATGATGGTTTATCTGGTGAGTTGGATTGCAGGCATGTTTGGAGCAGACGTATCCTATTTATATGGCGGCGGAACTTTCGGATTGATTTTCAGTTTAATCGTTACCGGAATTTCAGCCTTTAGCTTGATGCTCGACTTCGATTTTATTGAACAAAATGCTGCTGCACGAGCTCCAAAATATATGGAATGGTACAGCGTTTTTGGTCTGCTGGTTTCCTTGGTTTGGTTATACGTTAACATACTGAGGTTACTATCCATACTTAGCAGAAGAAATTAAGCATTTCTTCTTGTTTTGAAAAAACAGTCACTTTTTTGTATCTTGGTGTCCAAATTTCGGAACACCAAGATTTTTTATTCCATGTTCAAAAGTTCAATGGAATCAACCTAAAAAATATTTTTCATGAAGCTTATCGAAGTAAAAACCAAACGCTCCAAAAAGCTTTTCCATAAACTCCCCCGCCTACTTTACAAGAAAGACCCCAAATTTGCATGCCCATTAAGCAAAATGGTTGAAGAAACTTTTGATCCTGAAAAGAACACCTTCTTTAAACATGGAATTGCTACCCGATGGATTTTAATAGAAGGTGCCCGCCCCATTGGACGCATTGCGGCTTTTATTGATTTTGACAAAGCAAAGGTATTTAAACATCCAACCGGGAACATTGGTTTTTTTGAATGCATCAATGATAAAGAAACTGCAGCCATACTTTTCGATACTGCTAAGGAGTGGCTAAACAATCATGGAATGGAAGTCATGGACGGTCCTGCCAATTTAGGCGAAAATTACATCAACCATGGTTTGCTATCGATGGGATTTACCCAGCAAGGGTATGGCATGCCTTACAATCCGCCATACTACCTGGAATTATTTGAAAACTATGGATTTAAGGTCTATTACGAACAATATTCCTATCATCTTGATTACACCCAACCTTTTCCTGAGCGCTTTTGGAAAATTGCGGAATGGGTGGCTAAAAAACCACAATACAGCTTTAAACACTTTGCCTGGGATGATCTGGAAAATTTTATTCTTGATTTTCAGAAAGTATATGAAGGTGCCTGGAATAAACACGAACACTACAAACCCATTGAACGGGATGAATTAGAAAGCTTCATACAATCATCAAAACTATTGCTCGATCCTGAATTTATATGGTTCGCTTATGCCAATGGAGAACCCATTGCCATGTTTGTGATGCTGCCCGATTTTAATCAAGCCTTGAAACACATTAAAAATGGAAAACTTACCCCCTGGAATCTTTTCAAACTCATGCGCTTCATAAAAATGGACCGTTTTACACGTGCCCGAATATTAATTATGGGCGTGGTTGAAAAGTATCAAAAATCGGGCATTGAGTCAGCAATTTTTTGGCAAATGGATAAAAAGGTTATGCCCCACAAGCCTCAATACACCGAGATAGAACTTTCATGGGCCGGCGATTTTAATCCTAAAATCATTTCCTTGTATAAATCAACCGGAGCAAAACATAGCAAAACACACTTTCAAATGCGCTATTTATTCGATAGAAACCAAGTATTTGAGCGGGCAACAATCATTGAATGATTGTTTGAAAAAAAAAACATTCAATTTTGAGAAAATATTTTGCAAAAGTTAGATGAATATCTATCTTTGCACACCATTAGAAAATAAGAAATTTAATACGCAGTGAAATGAAAGAAGGTATACACCCTAAAAATTATCGTTTAGTAGCGTTCAAAGATATGTCAAACGAAGAAGTAGTGATCACAAAATCATCTGCCTCTACGAAAGAAACTATCGAAATTGATGGTGTTGAATACCCATTGTTCAAATTGGAAATTTCTAGCTCATCGCACCCATTTTACACTGGTAAAATGAAATTGGTTGATTCAGCCGGTCGTGTTGATAAGTTCATGAATAAGTACAAGAAACACATGGATAGAGCCAATTAAGCGTTACAAAATACAAAGTGAAGCTCTGCCTAAGGCAGGGCTTTTTTTGTTTATACACCATTGATCGCTATTTTTGTAAAAAACCTTTCATGAGAAAAATCAACAACGTCCACCTACACGAAGATCCCGAGAAATACCAATGCTTTGGATGTTCTCCCTTCAACCAGTCGGGCTTACAATTAGAATTCTGGGAAGATGGTGATGAAGTATTTACCGTTTGGGAGCCACAACACCAACTAATGGGTTGGCAAAACATTGTCCATGGAGGCATTCAGGCTACTTTAATGGATGAAGTTTCAGGATGGCTCGTGTACGTTAAATGTGGTACCGCCGGTGTAACCTCTCAATTGAACGTTAAATACCGAAAACCCTTGTTAATTTCAAACGGCCCCCTCACAGTAAAATCAAAATTGAAAGAGCGAAACCGAAAATTTGCACTCATTCACTCCGTAATCATCAGTAACAACGAAGTGTGTGCCGAAGGTGAACTTAAATTTTACCTTTACCCCGAAAACATTGCGCGCAGCCAATTTCATTATCCGGGAGTGGATGCTTTCTTCGAATCAAAAGCGTAAACTTGCCCGAATTGCGGTTCGACGGTAAACACCATTTTCAAAACCACTGTAAATTCCAAGTTCACTGCTTAAAAAGAGCTGACTTAAACTATAGCCCAATTCAATATAATTTATTATTCCTGATCCAGACAAATAATTAAAATGCAGATTTTCATCCCAACTTCGCTGACTAAACCATGGCAGGTATTTCAGCGCCAGATTAGGTGATTTATAATTTACTCCAATGGTAACAAACTCTTGATTGGCATTGTAGGTATAATAAGGCAATAGCTTAAAGCTAAACGCATTTGATTGAATTTCAACCGGAATACTACTGACAGCAATTCCTGAATAATCGGCAAATGCAAGCACTTCACTGCGAAGGAAACTACCGGCCTTTGCAACATAATTAAATTCATTGTCGATGCC
Organism: Prolixibacteraceae bacterium; assembly: GCA_041821245.1. Lineage (GTDB taxonomy): Bacteria > Bacteroidota > Bacteroidia > Bacteroidales > Prolixibacteraceae > Roseimarinus. The sequence goes on along the minus strand of JBGUEP010000004.1, from coordinate 18,215 downwards.
CAGCTTCACTTTTTGACGAATGGCCAATTCCAGGTAATCCCATTTTGACGAACTCCCGAATATACCCTCAATTCCCTTTTTATAGCTCAACCCCAATGTTGGCCAATCTGAACCTACCGACTTTTTTTGCCCATTTGTAATTCGATACCTACTTTGCGGGGTGTAGGCAACAGAACAAGAAAAAATTGCTGAACGTACATCTGAAAGATTAACAAAATCACCCTTCGAATCAACTATTTCGTTGGGGTGATAGTCCTCATTTCTATTTACAAATGAAAAATTCGTGCTGTTTTGCAAATGCTTTCGATCAAAATAATCAAATCCGGTTGAAACCAATACTCCATTAATCGGTTCGATTTCAGAATAGAATATCAGAAACTTTTGCTGAAGGTAACGCGCATAATTCTCCTTAAAAAATAACGAAGAAATTGAATTCATAAACGGAGAGATACCCTGATCGCCTAAATAATCAAGCACATTATTCCCACTTCGATAAAGCACAATACCCCGGTGCATGGGTGCAAAAGAATATTTTCCCTGAAGATTCCATTGAAAATCCTTTCGTCCAAAGGAATAGGCTAACCATCCTTTATATTCTAATTTTTTATTTCCTTTTAAAAATTGCTTGTATAAAAACTCCTGACGGTATTTCCACCCTTCAACAGCATTAAAGGAGATCAATTGCGGAGAAATTAACGATGAAATAGTTAACTGAATTGAATCATTTTTGAACTTGAAATTCTTTTCTCCCAACACTTTTGAAACAAGTTTCTTTTTAATTTTTTCAGTAGAATCAGGAACGGCAACCGCAGCAGGGATTGCCATCAGGGAATCAGCCTTTCGATAGCTTTTTAGCTCCTCGACCGATAAAGGATTAGGACGCATTAAATTCCAATATTCCTCATCCCTCCGAGCCGCACTATCCGGCTTTTCAACATGATAAGTTTCCACAAGTTCAAGTTCGTTTTCCCTGGGAGGTTCAACGGCTTCTGCCTCCTTTTTCATTAATCGGGCCAGGCGGATGGCATCCTGCCTGGATAATTCATCCTTCGCCATGATCTCCTCTATTTTCTGACTCCGTTTCGAATTGTACTGCACAAGCAATTCTGCATTCTCTTCTTCGTCGTCGTAATATTCCTTGAGCAAAGCCGGCGTTTTTAGTTCGTCATTTTTCTTAAATGATTTATATTTTATAGAACTCAAATAAGTTGCTGAACCAGCAATTCCCATCATTTTTCCGTAAATTTTAATGGCATGACTAATCGGCAACAAAACTCCGTCCTCAACTTCTGCAAGTTGAATATCGAGATGAAGATCCAGGTAGCCCTGATTGAGGTATAAATCCAAACCGTGCAAACACCACAGTCCATCAATAATGTACAGATAGCCTGAAAACAGTTGTTTGCTTTTCCTTTTGGGGATGATTTTGATTTTATTTACCAGGTACTTACCCTCTTCGTAAAAGCCCTCATAACGAAAATTATAATTTGCAAAGGACTGAGGAGCCAGAGGCGAAATAATATTATCGCCAATGATTGGCTGATAAGGGCTTTCGGTAATTAAACCCATGTCGAAAGTTGCACTTTTATCACTTACAACCGACATATTTGAAGAGATAATTTTTTGATGATAAACATCGGGCGCGGTATATTCAATTTCACTAAAACTTTCGCCTACATAAACGTCGCCAAGCCCCATTGTCGATCCATTCACTTCAGCTTTGAACTGTTTTTCAATAAGTTTAGGCACCCGATCAATCTTAGCTGTACCCTTTAAATATAAATCTGCGTTGTATGCTTTAATTTGATTGAGGTAATACGGAGCCATCGCAACTGCACGTCGCATAATTGGATAGGCCGGATCAACATTATCTTTGTATACCCTGATTTCATGCAGCTGATAACTTTGCTCGGGCAATACAATATTTTTTTCAATCCGGACAGTATCGATCTTTATGGTTAAGGTTGTTTGTGCAAAACCGATGCTTCTAAATTGAAGTGTATATTCCCCTTTTGGTAAATTCACCCGGTAAACGCCTTCGCTATTTGATGTTGTACCCATGTTCAACTCTTTAACGAAAATGGTCGCATAAGGAATTGATTCACCAGCAATATCGGAGATCAAACCAAATAACGTTTGAGAGTAGGACAACTTAACAAAAAAGAAGAATAAAATAAATAAGGAGAAAGCTTTCATATCTTTATTTTGGAACAGAAACAAAGAAACAAAATCATTCCATTAAATAATGTGAATACAACTTACTAAAAACTAAAAAAAGGCTGTTTCCCACTAACAGGAGGAACAGCCTTTTTAATATTTCTATCGATCACTTAGTAATACAAGAATCGTTTAATCTTTTTGGTTGCAGTTTTTTCGAATGGCTCCATATGTGCAATGACCATTTGCACCCGGGCAAACTTACTCACTTGTGAATTCACATAAACCTGAAGCTCTTTGGTTAAATCATCCAGTTGTTTATCAACATAATTATTGGCCTGATCTTTCAATCCCTTAAATTTTTCTTCAACCTCTTCACGATTAAAATGTACCATGGCCACCAGTTTTCCCTTTTGCTGCACCACCACCGATTCAAGCACATGCTTAAAGCGATTAATGATGGCCTCAATGTCTTCAGGATAAATATTCTCACCACTGGCGCTTATGATCATATTTTTCAAACGGCCTTTTATAAACAGGTATCCATTTTTATCGAAACAACCTAAGTCGCCGGTTTTGAACCAACCATCCTCAGTAATGACTTCAGCAGTTATTTCAGGTTCCTTATAGTAGCCTTTCATTACATTATCTCCTTTGGCCCAAATTTCACCTTGACCGGTTACTGCATCAGGGTCATTAATTTTTAAAGTAACCCCCTGCATGCTTGGACCTGTGGACTGATATTTTCCTTGAAAAGAATCGAACCCGGCCAATAAAGGCGAAGTTTCGGTTAAACCATAACCAACGGCATATGGGAATTTAGCTTCTATTAAAAATCGTTCAACCTGAGGATCCAATTTAGCCCCTCCAATGCCGAAAAATTTAAGTTGACCTCCAAAGGTTTCCATTAGTTTTTTTCCTGCAACTCCGTTTAAGACTTTGCGCATGGGAGCCAAACGATAGAGTAAACGTGTTATCAATTTGCCATTAATGCTCGGCAACACTTTCCCTTTGTATACTTTTTCAATAATAAGTGGAACAGTTAACATGATGGTTGGCTTCACCGTTTTCAATGCGGGCAGTAAAACTGAAGGCACAGGTGGTTTGCGCAAGTAATAAATGGCCACACCACTCATTAACGGCAAGAGTAACCCAATGGTGTTTTCATAGGTATGCGACAGTGGTAATACTGAAAGCATGCGATCGGCGGGTCCCATTGGATGAATTTTACCCGAATTAATGGCTGTAAACACCAGGTTTTTATGGGTCAGCATTACCCCTTTCGATTTACCTGTAGTTCCTGAAGTATAAATAATTGAAGCAATATCTTCAGAATTTACGGTAAAATGATGATGCATTTTTTCAGGCTCAACCAATACCGAATTTAATTTTGGCAAATCAACTTCCGGTGTACCGTTAGGTATGATAGAAAGATTATCAACAAGCAACATAAATTGCAATGAAGCACATTCGATGGCCTGAATTTTTCGATAAAGTCCATCGGATACGAACATGGCTTTAACTTCAGCATGATTCATAACATTTGAGACTTCACTTTCAGAAAAATCAGGAAGAATGGGAACAATCACTGCACCCATTGACACAACAGCAAAATAGGCAACACCCCAATTGGGTTGATTCGTGCTTAACAAACCAACTTTATCCCCTTTTTTTATCCCTTTTCGGTCAAGAAATGAAGAAACGCTTTGTACCTTTTCCCAAAGCTCACCATACGTTAAATATGGTTCATTAACAAACCCCAAAGCCGGCTTTGCATGATTTTTCTCCACTGCTTGCATCAGCAGTTCCCCTAAAGTATTCATAATCCCCTCCTTCAATGTATCTTATTATTTTGAAAATCTAATGTAGGTAAATTTAAGATGGTAAACGTTGATTCCAACTATTTTTAGAAGATTTAACAGAAAGGATTTAAGCTTCCATCGAAATTCAAACTACTCCAATTTAAGGACTGACTGAGACTTACATAAACGCATGCCTTCTTTTATCGCTCTTTTTCTGAACTTACAATTTGAAAAATGGTGATAAAAATTCGAAAAAAGCACTACCTTTTCGCCATTAGACCAAGGAAATTCTTATGGATAAAAATGAAGTCATATCTGGCATAAAAAGCAAAATTGAACAACAATTCATCCATGAATCAAGTGGACACGACTGGTGGCACATTTACAGGGTATGGAAATTGGCGAAAAAAATTGCAAAAAGCGAAGCAGTCGATCAATATGTAGTTGAACTGGCAGCCTTATTGCATGACATTGCCGATTGGAAATTTAATGATGGTGACGACAAAGCGGGAGGCATTGCTGCACGTGCTTTAATGGAGGAATACACTATTGATGAAGAAACCATTGCTAAAGTGGTTGATATTATCGATCATGTTTCGTACAAAGGAGCAGGTGTTCATGACGAAATGAAAAGTCTGGAGGGTCAAATAGTTCAGGATGCCGACCGACTAGATGCCATAGGTGCCATTGGTATAGCAAGAACCTTCGCTTATGGCGGATTCAAAGGTCGACCACTTTACGATCCGTCAATTGTCCCGGTGATGCATCATAGCTTTGAGGCTTACAAAAAGAATGTTGCTCCAACCATTAACCATTTTTATGAAAAATTACTGCTACTGAAGGATCGTATGAACACGAAAACCGGGAAAAAAATAGCCTCTCAACGTCATGAATTCATGTTAAGCTATCTCAAACAATTCTTCGATGAATGGGACAGCGAGCCTCAGAAAACATAAAAAAAAGCACTATTTTTGAGCTCGAATTATTTTCTTAATTTCGTTGCTCACTTTTACACAATTGAATGAACTTTACCGGAAGAACATTTTGGATAACCGGAGCCGCCTCGGGTATGGGCCGAACGGTTTCACTGGAATTAGCCAAACAAAAGCTTCGGCTAATCATTTCCGACAGGGATGTTGCCGGACTTAAGCTGGTAGCCAGCGAAATAGAAACTATGGGCAGTTCGGTTAGAATTGAACCACTCGACATGATGGACACATCATCCATCTTTTCTACAGCAGAAAAAGTGCTTGCCGATGGTGAAATAATTACCGGACTTTATCAGTTTGCGGGAATTAGCCAGCGCTCACTGGTGCTTGAAACTCCACTCGAAAACGACAGGCGCATCATGGAAGTGAATTTTTTTGGGGCTGTGGCCTTGGCTAAAGCAGTTCTCCCACACATGATCAGAAATGGGGGCGGACAATTTGCAGGCACGTCAAGTCTGGTCGGAAAGTTTGGTTTTCCCTATCGTTCGGCCTATTCATCATCGAAACATGCCCTGCATGGCTTCTTCGAAAGTTTGTTAGCTGAAAATGCCAAGTTTAACATCAAGGTAAGCATGCTCATTCCAGGGCGTGTACAAACCAATATATCGCGTTTTGCCTTGACTAAGGAAGGGAAAGAACATGGCCAGATGGATGCAGGTCAAGCCAACGGAATCACTGCGGAAAAAGCGGCCAAACTAATTGTTAATGGCTTAAAAAAGGAAAAAAAAGAAATTTGGGTTGGAGGTCAGGAAATGTTAATGCTGCATGTTAGGCGCTTCATTCCCCGACTTTATTATTATTTGGCCACCCGAATAAAACCAATGTAACGAATAAAACCAAAAAAATGGCAAAGCAAATAAATGGAATACAACAACTGGGGGTAGGTGTTGAAAATTTACAGGAAGGATTTAAATGGTACCGCGAGAATTTTGGCATGGACATTTTGGTGTTTGATGAAAAAGCGGTAGCAAAATTAATGTTAACACATACCGATGGCCAACCAAGAGAGCGACATGCCTTACTGGCGCTCAACATGCAAGGTGGAGGCGGATTTGAAGTCTGGCAGCATACAGGAAAAAAACCTGCAACTCCTAATTTCGAAATACAACTTGGCGATTTGGGCATTTCTGTGGGAAAGCTTAAAACGGCCAACATTAAAAAAGCCTACGATACCTTCCAACGTAATGGAATTACTATTCTGACCAAAATATTAAAAGACCCTGGCGGGAATGCCCACTTTTTCGTGAAAGACATTTACGGAAATATGTGGGAATTTATACAAACACCGGAGGTATTTAAACCAACCAATGCCAATAATGGCGGGGTTTTGGGGGTGATTATAGGGGTAAAAGATATCGAAGAAAGCCTCAAAGTGTATCGCGATATCTTAAATTATGATTCGATTGTATATGACCAAACCAACGTTTTTGAAGACTGGCAGGGCATTCCCGGTTCAATTAACAAATTCAGACGAGTACTTCTACGACAATCAAAAGAAACCACGAGTCCTTTCAGTCCAATGTTTGGACGTTCCGAAATTGAATTGATCCAGGTGCTCGATCGTGAACCAATTGATATTTTCAAAGGACGAATTTGGGGCGATCCCGGTTTTATCCACCTCTGCTACGACATTCATGGCATGAACGATATACGTGAAGAAGTAAAGGCCAAAGGATTCCCATTCACCGTCGACAGCGCACAACAAGGTGATACCTTCGACATGGGAGAAGCTGCGGGTAGTTTTGCGTACATTCAGGCACCCGAGGGCACACTCATCGAATTTGTTGAAACGCACAAAGTCCCCTTATTGAAAAAATTTGGATTTTACCTCAACCTAAAGAAACGTCCGGCCGACAAACCTCTTCCACGATGGATGTTGAGTCTTTTTAGTTTAAAACGTGTTCAGGATTAATTATTAAAGTATATTTGTGCAGTTTATAAAATTATTACAATGAAAGAAGGAACAGTAAAATTTTTCAATGAATCAAAAGGTTACGGATTCGTTAAAGACAAAGAATCAGGTAACGAGTATTTTTTACATGTGTCAGGATTAATTGACGAAGTAAAAGAAGACGACGAAGTAAGTTACGATTTAGCTGAAGGTCGCAAAGGTCTAAACGCAGTAAATGTTAAAGTACTATAATATTTAGTGTTTAAGAATGAACTAGTAGATGGCCTTGCACTTGCAAGGCCATTTTTTTGAGTAATCGATTCAATATCAACACATCGAATCAATTTGCAATTCGGCTGAATATCATCTTAATCCAATTATTTTACAAAATAAAAGAAAATGAATAACGAAACGAGCATATTTCTGTTTAACTAAGGGGTATGTGACTTGTCCCGTGAATTTCATGAGTCACCTTTAAGTATAAAAATTCATACGAATGAATTGTTTAAAATATTATATGGCCACGAATAAACGAATTTTAAATTCGTTATTCGTGTTATTTAACAAAACGCTTGTAATTAAGTTGCATCTCGCCAAAGTTAACGATTATGGACAGCTTGCATTTTGAAGCACTCAAATAGTTTATGGCTTGTGCCAGTGATTTATCATTAATATAAGAAACAGCTTTTACCTCCAAAATTATTTTATCATAAACAATAAAATCAGCATGAAATTTATGTGGCAGCACAGTCTCTTTATAATTTACAGCATATTCCTTTTCCCTTTCGAATGGAATTCCAGCTAAACGGAATTCATATTCCAAGGCGTCTTTATAGACAATTTCTAGAAAACCAGGGCCAAGGTAGTTATGAACCTCCATGCAAATCCCAATGATTTGATAGCTTTCTGTTTTGTATATAATACTTGTCATCTCAATTCGTGCATTCGTGGCTTTATTTATTTGAGCCAATGATTTGATTATACTGATATCACTTTTGAACTTCAAGTTATGAAAATATATCTTCTTTTTCCACCCGAATATTGATTTGATCTAAAATCTTCCGCAAATGAAAATAGAATTTTATTCCACTGAAGAACAGCGCAATGCACAATTAAAATATGTCATCATTTGTTCCCGTTATCGGTTTGATGAATGGATATTTGTACGACACAAGGAACGCATCACCTGGGAAATCCCGGCAGGTCATATCGAAACAGGTGAAAACCCTGACGATGCAGCAAAACGTGAATTATTCGAAGAAACCGGAGCCGTAGACTTTATCATTTCACCTGTAACGGATTATTCCGTTACTCAAAATTACACTACTACTTTTGGACGCATCTATTTGGCAGAGGTAAAACAATTAAACGAGCTCCCTGCATTTGAAATACAAGAAATTTGTATGGCCCAAAAGCTACCCGATCAACTCACCTACCCGCAAATTCAAACGCGCATCCTTGCTAAAATAAAAAAAGCCATCCTAAAACAGGATGACTTTTAGTTCATGTTTTTTAAGTTATCCTACCAAAACATAGCATACAAAGCAGCTAAAATCAGGACAATGGCATAAGCGCTCAAATTAAACTTCGATCCGGTTTTAAAGGTCTCCTTATTGATCGCAATAGCTTTCAAATCATCTGCTCCTTTGTGTTGAACGTAACTGATCACCATAATGATTATTGCAGTTAGTATAAAGGTCAATCCCATTTGATCCATAAAAGGTAAACTCGGGAAAAAACCTTCAATGGATGTTCCAGCCACCCAATTCTTTGGTCCAACCTTAAAGAACATGGCAATAGGAATCGAAAGTATTGCTCCCCAAATGGCCGCCTTGTTGGTCGTTTTCTTCCAGAACAAACCCAACAGGAAAATGGCTAATATTCCAGGACTAACAATTCCGGTATATTCCTGTATATATTGAAAAGCCTGACCTAAATTTTTTAACTGAGGTGCAATAAGAATGGCGATGATCAGTGCTGCCGTAGCCGATAAACGTCCAACCTGAACCATCTTTTTATCCGTAGCATTTTGATTGAAGAATGGCTTGTAAATGTCCATAGTAAAAATGGTCGAAGTGGAATTTAACATCGAGGCCAATGAAGAAACAATGGCTGCTGCCAGTGCAGCAAATGCCAAACCTTTCAATCCGGCCGGAAGAAATTGCAGCAACCATGGATAAGCCTTATCGGCAGTTTCAAGTGTGGGTAAGTTGTGCAAACCTTTTGTACCTAAACTCTCCATTATACCAGTATCGTTGGTCATTACGTAAGCCGCAATACCCGGGATAACAACAATTACAGGTAAAAGCAACTTTAGAAATCCGGCAAACACAATGCCGCGTTGTGATTCTTTCAACGATTTTGCTGCCAGGGTACGTTGAATAATGTACTGATTGAAACCAAAGTAGTAAAGGTTAGCCACCCAAAGCCCACCTACAAGAACTCCAATTCCCGGTAAATTCACGTATTGCGGATTCGACTTACTTAAAATCATTTCGAAATGTTCAGGTGCTTTGTCCAACAAATGTTCAAAACCGGCAATAAAACCTTGGCCCGATCCTGCATAATCTAAGGCCAGATAGGTGGTAACCAATCCACCAATAACCAATAAAACCACCTGAATCACATCGGTCCACGCCACCGCCGATAAACCTCCGTATAACGAATAGGCTGCAGCGAACAATGCGAGTCCAATGATTCCATAAATAAGAGGAATCCCCATAATGGTTTCCAGGGCCAGTGAACCTAAATACAATACCGAAGTGAGGTTGACAAAAACGTAAAGTAAAATCCAAAAAATAGCCAGTATGGTTTTTAAATTATTCCCAAATCTCTTCTCAACAAATTCGGGTATGGTATAAATTTTTTGCTGGATGAATATGGGTAGAAAATACTTCCCAACAATGATCAGTGTTAGAGCCCCCATCCATTCGTATGACGCAATGGCCAAACCAATAACAAAACCGGAACCCGACATTCCAATAAACTGTTCTGCCGAAATATTGGCTGCAATTAACGAAGCACCAATGGCCCACCAGGGCAACGATTTGCTGGCTAAAAAATAATCTTCAGCCGTTTTTTCTTTTCCATCTTTAATACGCGATACCCATAAACCTACTCCTATGATCAGTAAGGCATAAACGGCAAAAATGATGTAGTCGATTAAAATAAATCCTGTTTCCATTCAATCAAAGTTATTTAGTTAGTAGAAAATTAAGCACATACAAATTAGAAAAAACAAATGTATAAAAAAATAACATTATAACTACCAGTGCCTACTGGTATGTATTCAAAATCACCTTCAAAACTAAATTGACGCTACAACTCTTCATTCACTGCACATATATTCTATATTTGTTCCCAATAAAGGCACTTTATTCGCATATCGATGAGAATTAATTCCAATAGACTTAACAAGATCCGCTATACCTTTTATGCTCCCATTTACGATGGAGCGGCAAAAATACTGGAACATTCACGTGCCAGAGCCATTCAGCAACTTGCAGTTCAGCAGGGAGATAAAGTATTAATTATAGGAGCCGGAACGGGCATGGATTTAAACTACCTCCCCAAAGGTTGCCAAATTACCGCTACCGACATCACTCCCGCCATGGTGAAACGCATTGATCTACGCAATCAGAAAATGGGACATCACCTTACAACAGCTGTAATGGATGGTCAACAATTGGCCTTTCCCAACGAAAAATTCGACGTGGTCATCCTTCACCTTATCCTTACCGTAATTCCCGATCCGATACGCACCATTCAGGAAGCGGAACGGGTACTTAAATCCGGTGGTCAAATTTCGGTTTTCGATAAATTTGTGCCAGGCAACAAAACAGCATCCATCATCAGGAAGGCATTTAATGTGTTTACCAACCTGTTTTTCAGCAACATTACCCGAAGCTTCGAACCGATTGTTGCTCATACCCGGTTGATTACGGTTTCAGATAAAAAAGCCAATTTGGGTGGATTCTTTCGTATCCTGCTTCTCCGAAAATAAATACAGGATACAGAATTTAAATTGATAGTGTCCGACTAATTTATAATCAACAATCTGCTCTACTTGCTGTTTATACCCATAAACTCATGTTAAACCGAACAGTTCAAATGCTAATATCATTCATATTGCTTTTGTCATTCACAACTTGTACAACTAAAATGTCAGATACCAACTCTAACCGCTTAATTCACGAAACAAGTCCTTATCTCTTGCAGCACGCTCACAATCCGGTGGATTGGTATCCCTGGGGTGCCGAAGCGCTTGAAAAAGCGAAAAATGAAGATAAGCTACTGCTCATCAGTATTGGTTATTCGGCCTGTCACTGGTGCCATGTGATGGAACACGAATCCTTTGAAGATTCAGTTGTTGCCAAAATTATGAACGACAACTTTGTCTGCATCAAGGTCGACCGGGAAGAACGTCCCGATATTGATCAGGTGTACATGGATGCTGTTCAGCTCATGACCGGTCGTGGTGGATGGCCCCTCAATTGTTTTGCCCTGCCCGACGGTAGTCCCGTTTATGGAGGAACCTACTTTAGGAAAACCGATTGGATCAGTTTACTCAAGCAATTGGCGAAACTCTATCAAAGCGATCGCACAAAATTGATCCAACAAGCCAATGCAGTGCACGATGGAGTGATGAAACAGGAAAAAGCGCAGGATCGTTATGAAAAAACCGACATTACCCATGAGGAGTTTAAAATTTCCATTTCGAAAATGGCCGAGGGTTTCGATTCTGTTAACGGCGGTTTTAATGGTGCGCCAAAATTTCCCATGCCATCGGTTTTGGAATACCTATTGGAATATTCCCTGGCCAATGCCGACACAACAATTCTACAGCACCTTCAACTCAGCCTCAACAAGATGGCAATGGGTGGAATTTACGACCACGTAGGTGGTGGCTTCTCTCGTTATTCCACCGATGAAGAATGGCACATCCCTCATTTCGAAAAAATGCTCTACGATAATTCTCAATTGGTCAGCATTTACAGTAAGGCTTATACTGCTACAAAAAACGAACACTATAAACGCGTGGTGTATGAGACGCTTCAGTTTATTCAGCGTGAACTGACTTCAGACGAAGGGGCATTTTATGCTTCGCTCGATGCCGACAGCGAAGGAGAAGAAGGAAAATTTTATGCCTGGACAGCTAAAGAACTCAAAGAGCACTTGGGCAACAACTATCCACTAATTGCAGAATTTTATTCAGTAACAGCAGCCGGAAACTGGGAGAACGGAGTCAACGTATTAAAATCAGTTGCCAACGCAGAACAATTTTCGATGGATAAAAAACTCCTTTTGAACGACTTCTTAGGAATTCTGGAAACTTCGGATAATCAACTACTCTCGGCACGATCGAAACGAATCAGACCCGGCTTGGACGATAAAATCCTAAGCTCATGGAATGCCTTGATGCTAAAAGCCTATCTCGATGCTTATCAGGCCTTCGAAACCAAAACCTTTTTAGATGCAGCACTGAAAAATGGCCGTTTCATTCAAGGCAACATGCTAAAATCCAATGGCAGTTTGTATCGATCGTACAAAAACGGAGAAAGTAAAATCAATGGATTTTTAGACGACTACAGTTTTACCATTTCAGCATTTATTGAATTGTACCAACTGACTTTTGATGAAGAATGGTTAGTGCTGGCTAAAAAAATGACCGATCATGTTCTGATGAATTTTGAAGATTCCGAAAGTGATTTTTTCTTCTATACCTCAAAAGAAGACGCTCCTTTAGCCCAACGCAAAAAGGAGATCAGCGATAATGTAATCCCGTCGTCCAACTCATCGATGGCTGAGAATTTATTCCTATTATCGAACTATTTCAGTGAACCAAGTTATGCCGACAAAGCCATACAAATGGCCAACACTATGGCTTTTGAAGTTCAAAACCATGGGCGCTTCTATTCCAATTGGGGACGACTGTTGGTGGAATTTAATTCACCACACAAAGAAGTCGTCATCACCGGTCCCGACGCGGTCCGGTTTCTCCACGAACTTCAGGGTCTACATGCATTTAACGTGTTGTATGCCATGAGTGAACAGGAAAGTCAGCTCCCCATTTTTGAAGGTCGGTTTGTGAAAGGTAAAACCATGATCTACGTTTGTGAAAACCAGAGCTGTAAACTTCCGGTAAGTACCGTTGCTGAAGCGCTCAAATTAATGCAATAATGTCTTTGCACAAATATGAACGGTCTTACAATTCACCATGGATTGGATTAAAAAGCTAAATTTGTGATTCAAATGAATAGGGTATGAACATTTCATTCAAATTTGCTACATCACCAGCAATTATTTTTGGTGCAAATAAAATTAAGCTGTTACCTGAATTGGTGAAACAATTTGGTCATCGGGCCTTAATTGTGACCGGGAAATCGACTTTTCTAAAATCGTTTATTGCCATTGAATTGTTTCAGGATTTTGAAGCGCATGGCATCGAAACACAAATCATTCGCATTGAAGGTGAACCATCGCCGGAACAAATAGATCGTGCTGTTTCGACACATCGCAAATGGAATCCGGATGTTGTTGTGGCCATAGGCGGTGGAAGTGCCATGGATGCAGGAAAAGCCATTTCGGCCATGCTTTGTGAAAACAACTCGGTGAGCTCTTATCTCGAGGATGTGGGCAATGAAATTCCCTCGGGAAATAAACTACCTTTAATTGCCATTCCCACCACTGCAGGAACCGGCAGTGAAGCCACTAAAAACGCCGTCATCACAAAAGCTGGCGCCGATGGTTTTAAAAAGTCCTTGCGTCACGACAATTATGTTCCCAACCTGGCTTTAGTTGACCCACAACTTTGCGTTACCTGTCCACCGACGGTAACTGCAGCATCGGGAATGGATGCCTTCACTCAATTGTTGGAATCTTACCTTTCAAGTAATTCGAACCCAATGACCGATGCTTTGGCTCTGGAGGGCATGAGCTGTTTGATACGATCCATTGAAAAAGCGGTAGAACAAGGCAATGATTTGGCAGCCAGAAGCGATATGAGTTATGCCGCCTTGCTTTCGGGTATCACACTGGCCAATGCCGGACTTGGTGTGGTGCATGGCTTTGCACAGCCCCTGGGCAGTTTGTATAATTTGCCTCATGGTGTTGCATGCGGAACTTTGATGGGAGCCGCCAACCGAATCACAGTTGAAAAATTGAAGGAGGACAATAACCAACAAGTTTTAAAAAAATACGAGCAGGTAGCACAACTGTTTTCCTCCGCTGAAAAACAGGAAAACAAAATTGACGATTTATTGAATTACATCGATCGGCTAAGCGCAGAATTTAGATTGCCAAAGCTTGCCGATTTTGGCATTTCAGCAGCTGATTTTCCGGAAATTATAGCACATACCGGCTTAAAAAATCATCCGATTAATTTGAACCCGGAAGATTTAACCTGGATTTTAACACAACGCTTGTGAAAAAATTCAGGGAGCACCTTGCATCGGAGGTGAATAAATCGTTATTCCACTTACACAACTTGAAATGGAAATAAAAGTTAGCCCCTTCGATACTCACTTTATGGATCAGCTGGATAAATTGCCGCCACCCGAATGGCAAAGCAATGCCTACGATCTGTTTATGTACAACGATTGGCAACCCTGGTTTCATCCTTACCAGGTTCTTGACAAACACAAACTGGTGGGTTTTGGCATGATTTTCCATTTTGCCGATGTGGCCTGGTTAGGATGGATCATTGTAGATAAACGTTACCGTAAGTTGGGTATTGGAACAGCCATTGCTCAACACCTAATGCTTGAATGCAAAAACATGGGCGTTTCAAAAATGGTATTAACGGCCACCGAATTGGGTGTACCCGTTTACGAAAAGCTGGGATTTAAAACAATCGACTGGTACTATTTTTTTAGTGTTCCTGTTGCTTATCAAGCGAAAATAGACAAAACGAAAATTCGGCCAGCGTCCAAAGCCGATTTTGAAGCCATTGTCCAATTGGATAACAGGGCCACAGGCGAAAAAAGAGAAGCCTTATTAAAAAACCACCTCGATGCCATTTATGTTTATCAAAGAAAAAACGTTGAAGGTTTTTATGTTCAAAATTTAGGCACCGGACTCATCATTGCAGCCACACCGGAAGCTGGCGAACAGCTCAGCTCTTACCGCATTAAAAAGAATAACAACAAAATATATGTTCCCGGCGGAAATGCAGCTTTTATAGAAGAACTCCGCTCGAACGGTTTTACCGAAACGGCTAAAATCCCCCGTATGGTGCTTGGCGCCCCGCACCACTGGAATCCCGAAATGATTTACAACCGGGCCGCCGGATATTGCGGGTAAGGTGGAAAGGGCGAAGGGCAAAGGGCAAAGGGATATACGCTACTGCATACTTGATATTGGTTCCTCTGTCTCCAGCCGTCAGTCTTCAGTCTGTCCTCCCGAAAGCCAACCCAATTAAATTGGGCACAATGTGTAAATGACAGGAGCCTGAAGGGCTCAAACAATAATAGCCCAGGGTAAATGAACGTAGTGAATGCCACCCTGGGTCGAGTTGTAAAAAGAGAATCGTCCTCGGGATAAATTGGAATAGTGAACGAATCTTGTTTCGGACGATATTGGAGAAATCTGCAAAATTGACATTGTGCATATTTACAGCCATTTACGCAAATCTGTCATTAGTAGCTTGTCGAGGGATCAGACTTCTACCACTTCACCCGATAGGTAAAACTTGGAATTATTGGCAGGCCGCTTTGTTGCCAAAGGGTTTTACCTAGGGAATGATCATTACTATCTTTCCAATCATAAAAATAGGATGCAGTATTTTGTTGGTTGTAGGCATTGTAAATATTAAAACTCCATGTTTTATCCCGCCCTTTTTTAGTCTCCCCATGTATCTGAAAGCCGATATCCAAGCGGTGTGAATTCCCCATGCGCACGCCATTTTTGCCAGAATAAAGCACGATGTTATCGACCGACACAAATGATTTTCAACTGACGTATACGTAGGGTTATTTTTCATTCTACCAACACCACTGAACTATGCAACAGCACCTTTCAAAGCTAGCCACTTCTACCAGTAAAACGAAATAATCAGGCAACCTTACAACAAGATTCAATCAACTCATTTACTGCACACCCATCATTAATTCTGCTAATATTCATTTTTTTAGCTATACTTTATTTTCGTTGCAAATGACATGACAATCTGAACAACAGTATTTAAAAATTATTAGTTGCCGGCCTTAGTTATTTTTATTATATCATCTTTAATCTGAATGTTATAGGATTTTCCTATAATAATACCATTACTAAAATAGCCAAAATCTTTCTGATTTTGAATTGTATCCATTATAAAGCTGATAACAAAACCACCATCAACAGAAACGAGGTCTTTTAAGTTCCAAGATGTATCAAAACTATCTCCTGATTTTATTTCCTCAATTAATAAGGAGTCTGTAAAATTATGATTGATTACGCCTATATTGCTATACAGCTTAATATTAGTCATTTCAAAAGAAGATTGATTGTCTATAGATACTTCCAGATAGTTGTTGGTTGCATCTTTTTTGCAGGAGATTAATAGTGCAAATAAGCACAAAAATAGCACAAGTTGTTTCATAATAATATTTTTAAATTAATCTTTAATATAAACCAGAAAAAGAGGGTATGAATTAATTTCAGTTTCTGAACTGACTTTCTTTGCAAGTCCAGTTTTACCAAAGATGTAATTAGCCATCGTTGTTTCTGACGGGGCATATACTACAGTTGATTGATACCATTTCCGTTCATCTTCCCAAGCTACACTCGAAAAACAATTTCGACCATATTCATTATTATGAAAATCCATCGATTGGTCGAAATCAAAATCATCCTGAGTCATTTCTTCAGGTTTGTCAGCACCCTCTTCATGTTTATCAGTAAATTTTTTAGCCCAACTCACACATTTCTCAATTGAATTTTTCTTATCCCCCACATACTTAGCTATTAAAACATTCCACATCGCATGTCTAAAAGCATCAGCTTTTGTTCTCCATGGATCTTCTGTTGGGAAATATTGACCAGTTAGTTCGATTGCTTTATTGGTTGCATCCATAGTAGGTCCAACCAAACTGGGATGCCATGCTAAAGCCCAAAGTTCAGCAAAACTAACGTTGTACCCAAAATAATCATTTGCTGATTTGTATTGAATTGGAATATATTTTGAAATTGTATCAAAATAATCAAATCGGATTAATGCGGAATAGAAACTATCAATTAATTCAATATTTTTATAAATTGTGGATTCCGGAATTCCATTAAAATTTTCTTGAATTAATAAGATATCGCTTTCCGACAGTTCCCCCATATCAGGATATTTTAATAAAACTGCGGAGGCAAGTTCATTCAGCTCTTCCATTGTAATATCTGGTCTATCAGAGATTGAATTACTTTTTAATTTTTTGGAATTTATTAAAAAATAATGGTTTTGTAAGTCCTCCAGTTTTAATGTCAAAACACTTTCATTATAATTAATAGGCAATTTTACTTTTAAGCTGCCATATTCAATAACATTTTCATCAACTTGTGTTTCTACGTATAAATTATTCTCTTTCTGGCAACTGGATACTATAATTATTGACAAAAGTGGGACATAAAAAAGACTTTTTCTTAGTATTGGATTCATGTGTAAGGTTTAAAGTATATGCTATATTTTTTTTATTCAGTGCAATTTCTACTAATTCAAATTTTATTTTTAGTAACTTTTTATCAGGCAATTAAATTCCATACAACCAAAAGTAATTATCAAATTCATCGAAGTATTACTTCCCGAAATGACTAATCGGAATAAATGAAAAATATAGCCTTCCTTATTGCAATGGGAAAAATCATTTCAAATAGGGTTTAAGTTCGTTATGTGCAAAACTAAAAAAAAACGATTCGAACCTAATATTAAAGTCTATTTCTTTTTATTTATATCTAATCTATGTTATGTTTATTGAAATTGTGTAAAAAGGAGGTTAACGTTGAAGTGTCATTCACCTCTTTATTCCGAAAAAAGGAAAAAGGTTACCCTCAAAAATCAATAAAAAAAAATATATTTTGTTTTTATTGAAGAACTCCGAACGAACGGCTTTACCGAAATGGCAAAAATCCCACGCATGGTTCTTGGTCCTTATCCCAACTGGAATCCCGAAATGATTTATAACCGGGCTGCAGGATATTGCGGGTAACGCTAAAAAGGGAAAAAAGGAAGAAGGGAAAAAGGAGAATGGAAGCTTGTTGCTAGAGGTTCGTAGCTGGATTCTCAGCCTTAACCTTATCCTCAGTCTCAATTCCCCGTCCACAGCTTTCGGTCTTCGGTCTTCGGTCTTCGGTCTCCAGTCTGTCCTCCCATGAATAAGGTTGACAATGTTTTATCAAGTGTTTCTTTTTTGT
>JBGUEP010000003.1:0-238536 GCA_041821245.1 Prolixibacteraceae bacterium | reverse complement strand
AATTTTTTGAATTGATCCATGAAAACTGTTTCCCCAAAAGAATATCATGTGATCCCTTACTTTACCCGGACTTATTTATCTCTCATTTACCCGGTGTATGTTAAATCATTCCCTCAGAGTTCTACAAAACAAGTATTAAATCAGTAATAAAAGTACTTTTGCACGCTCTTACAAAAAAGAGAAAGCACACACCAATATTTGGTGAGGAATATCAATTATTTATCAAACAAGTAGAGAAGCGTAGAACTATGAAGCGGATTAACGAATACAAGAAACTTTTTAACGTTGAAAAAGAACCGGATCTTAAACATTTAAAGTCTACCTATCGAAATTTGGTAAAAGAATGGCATCCCGATAAATTCCAGGAAGGCCATGAAAAAGCTGTAGAAGCCGAAGTAAAAAGCCGTCAAATTATCGAGGCTTATCATTTCCTGGTGAGTATTGCGCCTGAAACAAAAGCGGCCAATTTGGAAGAATACCAAACCACCATCAACACATCAGGAATTGAAGATTTCAAACACAAAGGTCTTTTGCTACAAGTTACTTTCCTTGATGGAAGTTGTTACGAATACTTTGGTGTTCCCAAGAGCGTTTACATTAAATTGATCAATTCCGACAAGCAATTGCGTTTTGCCAAACGAAACATTTTTAATACTTACTTGTACCGCAAATCGAAAAAAGGATTGGAAGTGGCTTAAGTAAAAGGTTCACTTCAGCTTTTAATCCCTGATTACTTTATCGCTTCCACAATGCTTTGTCTGACGGCTTCGTTTAATGATTTCGCATCCATAGTCCCGGGATCGATTACGGGTAAAAATTCAATGCAAACCTTCGTTCCCCGTTTAATTTTTTTGCTGCCTGAGCCCATGGCTTCGAATGACCCTGCAATTGCAACGGGCAAAATGGGAACTTTTAATTCAACACTGATTAAGGCGTAGGTTTTTTTGAATTTCCCCAATTGTCCGTCTTTTGATCGGGTTCCTTCCGGAAAGATTAATATCTTTTTTCCTTGTTTTGCAACTTCAGCCATTTTCTGAATCGATTTCTTCAGGTCTTTGGCCAAATCCATCACAATAACATTGGTGTGTTTTGCCAAATAACGCCGAACGCCGCTCTTCACATGGTCATTTTTGGCATACGAAAAAGTGTTCTTCAGTGTTGCTTTGTCTAAATACGACATTACCAAAAAAGCATCGAGGTTGCTTTCGTGATTCGGTGCAATAAAACAAGCACCTTCGGGAATGTTCTCCAGACCTTTCACTTCAAAATGATAGAACAAACTAAAAAAGCCACGTACCGACCGAACAACGAGTTTTAATAAAAACGAATCTTTGGGCAGTTCAACATCGGCATCATCCTTTAAATCACCGGACCAGGTCGTCTGATCTTCGGTTTTATGAAATAATTTGGTATGCTGAATGTATTCCGCCATTTTACGTATGGAAGGGAACCTGGTTAATTGCTCTTCTTCCATTTTAATTCCAAAACTTTTTTCTATAAAATCAATTAAACTCAACTTCCCAAGTGAGTCCAACGACACATCAAAAACCAAATGGTGATCGGGCAATACATCCATATCGACCTGACTTTCGATGAACGATTTAATGGCATGGTATTCCGATGTTTTAGGTGCTTCGTCAGTAGTGGTACTTATTTCTTTCTCTTCCAGCAGCTCACTCAGTTTAAATCGTTGAAGTTTCGACAAGCGGGTGCGAGGCAATTCATTTTTTACCAGGGTAAATTGCATGATCCGTTTGTAGGAACTCATTTCGGCATTAAAAGGAGAAATGATGTTTGTTCTGAAATGCTCATTGATGTCCACAATTCCATTTTCAGAAAGAAAATTGAAATCGGGTAAAATAACGGCATGCAACATTTCCTTGTGCATAAAAACACCCGCCTCTTTAATGGCCGGCGAAAAACCATCCAATTTCATTTCAATTTCAACCGGATTGATATTTTTTCCATTCGGGAGCACTATGATTTCTTTTTTACGACCTGTTATGTATAGAAATCCTTCTTTATCGAGGTAGCCCAAATCGCCCGAATGCAACCAGCCATCCTTTAATACTTCGGCTGTTTCTTCCGGCCGGTTATAGTAGCCTTTCATGATGCTGGGACCTTTGGCTACAATTTCGCCATTGCGAATTTCGACCTGAAGACCGGTTAAATGTTCGCCGGTTGAACCAATCTTCACTCTTCCCGGACGAGGAAAGGTGATCATAGGAGCAGCTTCGGTCATACCAAATCCTTCCAAAATATCAAAGCCCAGCGCATAGAAGAAGGTACCAACTTCAACATTTAGCGCAGCACCACCGGCAATCATAAATTGCAAATGCCCGCCAAAATTATCATGTACTTTTTTGAACAGCTTCTTACCCAATTTCCTGTTTTTTGTTACCATCACCAGCTTCAGCATCATCCGGGCTACAGCACTTTGGTCAATTTTTGCTTTAATACCACGGTACATCAATTCATATAAACGGGGAACGCCCATAAAAACACCCACCTCGTTCTCGGCAAAAGCTTTCATTAAATCAGCCGATTGCATCGAAGGTGCCATCACAACAGTGCATCCAACAAACAGGGGCGTAAACAGCGATCCCACCAATGGAAAAACATGGTGCAAAGGGAGGAAAATCATCACCTGACGATCGGGCTCATATATTTTTGCTCTGATCACATCCTTGATGTTTTCAAAAAGATTAATATAGGAAAGCATTACCCCCTTTGGGCTGCCTGTGGTACCCGAAGTGTAGATGATCACAGCAGTAGTATCCATATCGTCGGGAGCGAGCCATTGACTAACCTCAACGTTTTCTGTTTTCACATTCAATTCATCAAAACTAAGCACCTCCGGTTTGAAACTGGTTTTGGAATCGATTTTAACAAAAGATTCCTTTGTGGTACTACTTATAAAAAGTAATTCAGGATGACAATCGTCAATAATATAGGCCACTTCGTCGGCGGCAGCTAAAAAATCAATGGGAATAGCAATACAATTATTTTGCAAGGCCGCATAAAAAGCACTGATCCATTCAATACGATTCTCGGCATAAATGGCAATTTTAGTATAGCCTTTCCCCGAAAAAAGTTCAGCATAAGCTTGTATGCGCACCAGCAGTTGCTGATAAGTTACATCTCCAACAGCGGTAATAAATGCCTTTTTATCTAAATAGTCTCTGTTTATTATTGCTTTTATCATACCATTTCCGAATATAGAATTTGACTACAAGAATACGATTTATACTGCTCAAAGTAAACAGCTGATCACATGTTTTAAGCACCAATTGATGAAGAATCTGCCTGATTCTTCATTTGGGAAGACCAA
The DNA here is from genome assembly GCA_041821245.1 of Prolixibacteraceae bacterium. Taxonomy (GTDB): domain Bacteria; phylum Bacteroidota; class Bacteroidia; order Bacteroidales; family Prolixibacteraceae; genus Roseimarinus. The sequence continues at coordinate 235,205 of JBGUEP010000003.1, read as the reverse complement.
ACAGGTGCACAAACAAGCTAAAATAAATTACATTTCAAGATCTAAAAAGTTAAATTTGCTATATACACGTTAATGTAAAAGCATAAAATGAGAGCTTACTTAAAAATCAGTGCAAAAAACTGCATCATTCCATTCGATCATCGCGATGAACTGCTACAAATCATTCATCAATGGTTGGGTTGGAATTCGAAAACAGAACCACTACCGGCCTATTGTTTTTCGCGATTCGAGGGAGGTAGAAACAGCCTTCAAGGAATTACATTTAACGACGATACCAACTTTTTTTTTAGTTCACCCGATGCCGAACTGGTCAAAAAACTTGGAGCCGGTGCCAAGGCAAATCCAAGACTATTCAATGGTTTGAAGGTAATTGAGATCAAACTTTCAGAAGCTCCTGATCTTTCGAAAAGAGAACTTTTTTATGCAGCCAGTCCTCTCCTACTGGAAGAAATAAAAGGCAATCAAACAGATTATATCGTATACTCCGACGAGTATGCAGAACAATTTTTAAAGGAACACTGCCAATTGAAATTAAGCCTGGCAGGCATCGCCGATGAGACTTTCGATGTACGTTTTGATCCCAACTATGCCAGCGCCGGCACCAAAAAAATAACCTACAATGATCGTATCATGAGGGCAAGTTGGTGTCAAATACTTTTGAAAGGATTACCCGAAACCAAACAATACCTGTGGCACATTGGCCTAGGCGACGCAACGCACTTAGGCTTTGGAGCCATTATGTAGCACAAGGCATTAAAATTTAAACTACTTTTGCCCTTCGATTTACTAAGGATAAGGAATAAAATTAAACAACAATCAGATGTACAGAACAGATCAAACGACCATTGATGAGATTAACAAGGTAATAGAAGCCTATTTCGCCGCGAATCCTTCCTTAACCATAGTACCAGTTAAAGCGCTAATGCCTTCGTTTATTCGCGCTGGAATTTTTGCCAAAGACCGCAAAAATGGAGCGCCCATTCGAAGCATCCTGAAAGAACTCGACCAATACAATCGTCTGGAAATGATGCCTTTGGTATATCCCGAAAGGCATGACGATGACACCTATTGGTATTTTATGCCAGCGGATGCACCCAGACCTACAACTCCGTATAAACAAGAAGAAAAGAAAGCCGGATCAAAAAATGACGCTCCTTTAAGCAGTGATAAAAACTACGTGATTGAATTGTGTGATCAGGTCATCGGGATGAAAGCGAATAGAACAAAAAGATTCGATTTCCTTCTGGGAGACCTTCACAAAGATGGTGTTTCCCAAACCAAACTACCGGTTGATGCCTATTATGCCATGTTACATTTAGTGGTTCAATACAATGGCATGAAGCCTTGGGAAGCCACAATTCCGGAACGAAAGGAACGTGAAGAAAGCCAGGATTCTGAAGATCCGGATGAGCTCGATGCTAATGATGTTGCAGAGAACGATGAAGATACGCCAGAGATTAGAGTTAAACGAAAAGTTACCCGAGAAGAGCAACGCACCATTTATGAAGAACGCCGGGCAAGAGTATTCCCTAAACACGACATTGATTATGTGCTGATTTCCTATTCCAATTTTAAGCATGATGAAGAGCTTAAAATCATTCGTGATGAAGCTGCTGATTTAAAAATAGTCCATCAAGCTTTAAAAGAATTTATAAGTCCTGAAGAAGAAGCTTCTGAACTCCCCAAATAAACAACAAAAAAATTCTGATCATCAAAACAAATGCAATGGAAAAGTTATTTTTATTGAACCCAAATTTTCAAGATGATACTCGCGGTGCAGGGAAGAGTTATTTTTGTCCTCCTTGTGCTTTAATTGAGGGAGTTTTATCGCTTTATCCTGAGCTTCGTAAAAAGCTGGAGATTCACCATGTCGATTTTGTACGACCACGTCCGTCCATCATTGAATTGATCGGTGAAAACAACCAAAGCTGCCCGGTTTTGATAAAAACTGATGGCACTTTCATCAATGATCCCGACTTGATTTTAGATTACCTGGCCAAGAAGTATGGGATTGGATATGCCCATTAATTTCAATGTAATACAACTTTTACTACAGACTAACCGGATAAGATCGATGAACTCCTAAAAACGATTCTTATCAGGATGGATGTACACCTTATTTTTTCATCCATGTGAATCAATACCTGAGGTAAATGAAGCTTTTGCTCCCTAGCCATTGAATTAGAATAATAATCTTATTTTTAAGCCTATTTTGTTTTTTGCATTACTCGTTTATTTCTTATGCTTTTAAAGAAAAGTAAATAACAGTAGGCTTTCGCGTTTATAGGATACTTATTAATTAATAATTCAAGCAATGAGAATTTTACTCCTTTCTATTCTGTTTTCCCTGATATTCAGCACTCTTTGGGGACAGAAAGTTCAAAAACACAGAGTAATTATTTTATCGGACATTGAAGCCGACCCCGATGATACACAGTCTTTCGTGCGTTTGTTTTTATATTCAAATCAAATTGACATCAAAGGAATTGTAGCAACAACTTCCTGCTGGCATAAGTCGGAAGTAAATCCTGAGTCTATTCAAAAAATAATAGCTGCCTACGGTAAAGTGCAAGCCAATCTTTTAAAACATGAAGCAGGTTTTCCCGATGCCATAACTTTATCTGCCCTTGTTAAGAATGGGTTGCCTAAATATGGCATGGAAGGGGTTGGCAAAGGAATGGATTCTGAAGGATCGGACTGGATGATTAAGGTGCTTGAAGAAGATGACCAGCGCCCTTTGTGGATTTCGACCTGGGGAGGGGTTAACACCTTGGCACAAGCTTTATATAAAATTAAAAATACCAAAACCGAAAAAGAAGCAAAAAAACTCATTGCCAAACTTAGGGTGTATACCATTTCGGATCAGGATGACAGTGGCATTTGGATTCGGAATAATTTTCCTGATCTGTTTTTTATTGTGAGTCCCGGTGATTTTTATGGGAATGGTGGAGATGCAACATGGTCGGCCATAAATTCTTTCGTAAAAAACACCAACAATTCAAGCATTAGCAATCAATGGATCGCAAATAACATACAACAAGGCCATGGTTCGCTTGGAGCCACCTATCCTGATGTAGCCTGGGGTTTTGAAGGTGATACACCGGCATTTTTATCGTTAATCCCAAATGGGCTAAATATACCTGAGCATCCTGAATATGGCGCTTGGGGCGGTCGCTATGAGTTATATCAACCCGAATTCAATAAGGATAAAAAAGGAAGCGCTGGTTCAGGCGTGCCAATTGAAGCTGAAACCAGAGCAATTTGGACGAATGCCTCTGATCATTATACTCCATACCTTCCTAAAGAATATGGCCGTTCAGTTCAACAGGATACCGTTTTATTTTCGGACAATAAAGTTTCGTTATGGCGCTGGCGCGATGATTTTCAGAACGATTTTGCGGCCCGAATGGATTGGTGCACCCTATCGTATGAGGAAGCCAATCATCCTCCTGTTCCGGTATTGAGCCATCCCGAACAAATCACCGTAAAATCAGGTGAATACTTTACACTTGATGCTTTTGATACCACCGATCCCGATGGCGATAGTTTCAGTTTTCTGTGGTTTAACTATCCTGAAGCGGGCTCGTACAAAAAATTAATCAAAGTGAACAGTCCTGAAAATGTACATATGGCTTCTTTCACTGCACCAAAAGTAGAAAAAGAAGAAACGGCTCATTTTATCGTAAAAGTTACAGACAAAGGCGAACCTCAATTAACAAGATATCAACGAGTAATCGTGACCATCATTCCATAATTTACAACAGACTATCTTGTCGATAAATTCGCGTGTACCCATTTTTAAAAGAGAAGATACCCAATGCAGAGGATATACTTTTTTATAGTTTTATTTTTTATAAGCTGTTACGGTTTTTCCACTAACGAAAGATTTTATAACATCAATGAAATGTTTGGTCTTTCCATGCGCGAGGGATACTCTGTGTGTAAGGATCAAAACGGTTTTATATGGGCTTCATTTAAAACGGGAATATTAAGATTGACCGACGATGATTACAGAAAATACACCTTATCTACTGAAACAGTAGACTATATGATTATAAAACTGGTTTACAATAATTCCAGATTATTCGCATATACCGATAATGGGCAAATATTTCAATTTAATCCGATTCACGATAAATTTGAGCTACTAATCAATCTCAGGAAAGAATTAAAAAGTAATTATTTATACTTGAGTTCAATATTCATTGATGGTGAAAAAATATGGATGGCTTCTTCAAATGGCTTGTTTAAATACCATAAAAATCACTTATTACTAATCGGAAATAATCAATCAGATCCAACGAAACTAAGCAATTTTGATCAACAGCATATTTTTGTTGCTGAACAACAGGAAGTAAGAATTCTCAACACGATTGAGTCCAGCTATGAATACACCTTCAATATTGATGAAAGAGATATCTCAGATATTTCATGTTTATACTATGTAGAAAAGGATAAGCTACTATGGATTGGAACCTTGGCCGATGGCTTATACAAATATGATGTTATAACGAGAACTTGCGAGAAAGTGAATGAAAATGGCATTCCGGAACAACCTATTCTGGCTATCGAAACGAATTCCGATTCCACCATTTTCCTTGGAATAGATGGACAGGGAGTTTGGGAACTGAATACAAGTACAAAACAAATCATTACCATTTATAAGGAAAGCATTAACAATCCAAGTTCTTTACGGGGCAACGGCGTTTACAATATTTTTAACGATGACAACAAACGAATTTGGGTAAGTACCTATAGTAATGGAGTTTCCTATTTCGAAAAAACTTCGCCGCTGATCGAAAATATCGAGCACCAAATCAACAATCCAAATTCGTTGATCAATAACAATGTCAATAGCATTCTTGAAGATCGAAACGGGAAAATATGGATGGCCACAAATAACGGGATAAGTACCTGGAACATTCAAAATAACAAATGGGAAAATATTTTCAACAGACAAATAAGTGCTCAGGTTTTTTTAACCTTATGTGAAGACAAATTTGGCAGGATTTGGGCAGGCACCTACTCCGATGGAGTGTACATTATAGATGCTCTTTCCGGAAAGCAAATCAAACATTTTTCAACGAAGGATGTAAATTCTCCATTGAGTTCCGATTTTGTATTGGACATTTTTGAAGATGCTGAAAATAACCTTTGGATTGGTGGAGTAAGAGGTTTGGTTTCGGAATATAAGGTAGATAAAAACGTTTTCAAGAATTACGGAGGAGCACCGGTCAATGCGATTACACAACTCTCATCGAATGAAATTCTATTGGCCTGTACCTACGGCCTATCTGTTATTATTAAGGACGAATCAAGAATTTCAATTATCTTAAACGGACATGTGGTGAATGATGTATGTCTTGTTAACGATACCATATGGGCCTGCACCAGCGGAGATGGTTTGCTTCGATTGATCAGAAGCAGTGGCGAAATAACAAAATTTCGATCTGAGGACGGATTACCTTCAAACCATATCAATAGTATCGTTCGAGATAGTATTTTTTTGTGGTTGGGAACCGAAAATGGCATTTGCCGGTTTAGTCTTAAGGATCATTCTGTTGAGACCTATAATTCGATCCACAACGTTTCAAACTTTTCGTATAATCGAAATGCCAATTGCAGATTAAACGATGGAAGAATTGCATGGGGAACAAATAGCGGGGTTGTTATTTTTGATCCTAAAAACCTAAGACAAGTTAGAGCTCAGGGAAAAATATTTATTCAGGATATAACGATCTCAGGACGATCGATAAGAGATAATTCTTTGTTTAAACTAGAAAAACCAATTGACCAATTAGAAGAATTAAAACTGAATTACAATCAAAATACGGTAACGCTTGAAGTTTTGCAGATTGGAGTTTCGCCGGGAACCAAATTTTCCTGGATGTTGGAAGGACTGGATGAAAGTTGGAGTAAACCTTCCGCTCAGCGAATAATAACTTATTCGAATATTCCCAACAAAAAATGCAAGCTGAAAATTCGTTTGTATGACAGTTCTCTTTCTCAATTAATTAGCGAAAAAACATTGGCCATAAATATAAAACCACCATTTTGGAGCACCTGGTATTTCTTTGTTATCGTAATGTTGATTCTATCTGGCTTGATTTATTTATCGCTTTGGTATTACATCAGTTTATTAAGGCAAAAACACACCGAAGAAAAAGTTCGATTTTTCACCAATACAGCTCACGATTTACGTACTTCACTTACACTGATTAAAGCACCTGTTGATGAATTATCGAAAGAAAAAAACATTTCTGAATTGGGTTTATATCATTTGAATCTGGCCAGGGAACAAACAGGAAGGTTGACTTCTGTTATTACCCAATTAATGGATTTTCAGAAGGTTGACATAGGGAAAGGCCAGTTAGTTTTGAACAAGTCGAATGTTGTTGATTTAATTAGCAACCGAATTCGAATGTTTGACTCCTATGCTGAAAGCAGGGAAATTCAACTTGAATTTGAAACAAATCTACCAACTTATGATACTGCAATTAATGAGGAGATGATTGAAAAAATACTGGACAACCTGATATCCAATGCCGTAAAATACTCTAAACCGGACAGTAAGGTTCATGTTGAATTTACCGGATCGGACAAACAGTGGCAATTAAAAGTAATCGATCAGGGAATTGGAATAAGCAAAAAAGCACAAAAACATCTTTTTAAGGAATTTTACCGGGGCGAGAATGCGATCAATACTAAAATTGTAGGATCCGGAATTGGTTTATTGTTGGTGCAAAACTATGTGGCCATACACAACGGTGAAGTAAAATACTCAAGTAATGAAGAATCGGGATCTATTTTTACCATTGTAATACCTAAAAAGGAAATCAGCGCTGCTGAAAGAATTACGTCTAATCAAAAAGAAAAACACAAGCTGAACAGGAATGATGGATTGCCAGAAATCAATAAAATACCAAAATTAACACTCCAACAGGATGGCATGAACATTCTTGTAGTAGAAGATAACGATGACTTACGCAATTTCATGGCTCAAGTATTGGGGCAAGATTTTTCGATAAAAGAAGCCAAAAATGGAGAGGAGGCTTGGCCGATTGTTCAGAAAGAATTGCCTGACCTGGTGGTATCTGACGTAATGATGCCAATAATGGATGGTTTTGAACTTTGCCAGAAAGTAAAGTCGACCTATGAAACCGCACATATTCCGGTCATTCTGTTAACAGCCATTTCAGGTAAAACGGAACAACTGCACGGTTTAGGCTTAGGAGCCGATGATTATTTGACCAAACCCTTTGACATTACCTTACTACAACAAAAAATAAAATCCATTATACTAAACCGACAAAAAGTTCGCAATAGTCTATTGGGATTAGGAACTCATGAAAATAATGAGCCCAATTTAAAGAATGAATTTAATGAACAGTTTTTAGAAAAAATGTTAGCAGTTGTGAATGAAAACATTCGAAACAATAAGTTCAACAAGGATGTTTTTGCCGCTGCAATGAATGTTAGCTCTTCCTTATTGTATAAAAAAGTAAAATCACTTACCGATCATTCACCAACCGATTTTATAAAGATTGTTCGATTAAAACATGCACAGGAATTATTGAAATCAGGAGAGCATAATATAACTGAAATCAGTGAATTGTGTGGATTTTCGAGTGTAAGTTATTTCAGCACCGTATTCAAAAAGCAATTTGGAAAGCCTCCGATAAATTTTAACACACTCAATAATTAGTTCATTTTCATTAAAAATCACTGTTGTCCGGTTAATTTCGCTCTTTGAGAAATGATTCTTACGCTTCATTGCATTACGCGCAGAACGACAAGAAATCTATTTTAAATTAAACGCATTGTAGTGTTAATAATATTATGGGACTACTTAGTAATCTATTTGGAAAACGGAAGAAAGCAATACTGGAAGCCTTGGAAAATGGAGCAAAAATAATTGACGTTCGTACTGTATCTGCATTTAAAACAGGAAATGTAGACGGATCTATCAACATACCTTTTAGTCAGTAAAACGATAAATCAATTAAAAATATAAAAAAACTGAACGAGCCCTTCATTCTATGCTGTGCATCAGGTTCAAGAAGTGCTGCAGCAAAAGGGATGTTTCTGAATGCCGGCATTGACGCACATAACAGTGGATCCTGGTTTAAAGTCCATCGACTAATGCTTAACTAAAATCAATTTAGGGTAGGTTTAAACTTACCTAAATTAAACACCAATTTCTCCTATAGTGCACAATGAATCATAAAATTAGAATGATGCATTGTGCCCTAATTTCCGATAGCTTTCTTCAAGCATTTTTTTGTAATCGTTCCTTTTATCCTCTGATAGAAATGACCGGTCTAACCGTTACATCGCTTTAGGAATATTCCTTTTAATTCGGTTAAAGGCTGCATTAATATTCTTTTCAGTTAAGCCCAATTCATTCCCCAATGGTATAAAATGCTCCCACTTTAACTTCTTTCTTTTACCCGCTAAAGTCAGTGCAAGCTCTTCCTCATTGCATGGATAAACAATAGAGGCATTCAACACACGCAGACCATTTAACCAATGCCTGAACTTGAGGATATGGTAATTTATTGGTAAATTGTGCCACCACAAATTATGGAACAAGCGATTGCTTTAATGATAAGCTGTGAAGTTTTGAAGTATAAATCTGACCATTAAATGACATCAACATGGGACTCAGTTTTCATTATAATGGAGAAATATCTGATGCAGGAAGATTACCTGAACTGATTGAGGAGGTGAAAGAGATTGTTTCGGTTTACCAATGGAAATTTAACGTTTTTGAAAGTTCCTTTCCCAATAACCGCCTAACTGAAGAAAAAGAGTATACCGATACGATTTACGGAATATGCTTTACCCCACCGGGAAGTGAAACCGTTTTTATCTCATTCTTGTCGAATGGAAAAATGAGCAGTCCTAATAACCTTGAGTTTTTTGGTAAAAAAGCGACGCAAGTGGAACAATCTTATTTGTATATGCTTTCGGTAAAAACGCAATACAGTACTCAGCTTATTCATGCAACAATTATTCAACTCTTCAGGCATATCAGCGCAAAATACCTTTCCAATTTTAATTTATCTGATGAGGGTGAATATTGGGAAACCAATGATGAAAATGTACTAAAGCAAAACTTTGACAGGTACACTTCATTGATTGACAATTTTGCCTTAGGCTTAGAAACACTACCCATAAACACCAATGAAAGCTACGAACAGTATTTTCAACGAATAATGGACATCGTTGCAAAACATCAAAATAAAAAGTAAATAAAAAATAAAAATCTATGGATACCAATGAACGTAAATTTAGTGTAGTTACAGAAAGGCCTAGTTTTCAAGAATTATACATGGACTTCGCCTTTTCAATATCCAGAAGATCAACCTGCAAGCGCTTAAATGTAGGGACAGTGATTACCAGCACCGATTTCCGTAAAATACTCTCCATTGGTTACAATGGTAATGCATCGGGCTTACCCAATCAATGCGATAGAGAAGAACCCGGAAATTGTGGCTGTTTGCACTCAGAGGAGAATGCCGTGATCAATTGTGATTCACCAAGAAGTGTTGAAAAAATAGTTTTTGTCACCCACCTTCCCTGTACGGCTTGTGCAAAAAGATTGGTCAATCTGGGAAATGTTAAAACCGTCTATTATGCTGAAGATTATCGGATTAAAGATTCAATTCAAATACTGGAAACATGTAAAATAAAAGTTGTAAAAATTCAGCGGAGCGAGAAATAATCTTTTAAATGCAATATATTGAACCACTCACATATGGAAATTATTACCACATCTACAACCATGGTGTGGCCAATCGTGATTTGTTTTATACCAACGACAACTACGAATATTTCCTCGATTTGTACAACAAGTATATTGATCCGATTGCCGATACCTTTGCATGGGTTTTAATGAAAAATCATTTTCATTTGCTGGTGCGGATTAAAGATGAAGTTGTTAATGTTTTCACCCCCGACAGGGTATAAAACCCTGTCAGGGATGAATTATCTCAATTTATTGGTTGTCAAAAAACTCAACCCACAATTCATTGTTTGGCTTTAATAATCCAAATTCAATCACGCTAGGGCAATCCGATTGATCGTTATACAGCGGCCGGTTATAACAAAATGTACCCGGATTTTGAAAACAAAATTCTTCCATTTTTCGAAACAACTTTCCTTCTTCCGACCATCCACGATTCAGTTCCCTTTTTTGCTTAAATACATTTAGTTCTGTTCCCTCTACTGCTCCTCCAATTGAATGGGCAATAAAATGACCTTTATCCCAATCTTTACCAAATATTTTTTCTGTTGGACCAACCCAGCCGCGCAATCGGTAATCATCGCGTTTCGATATTTTGGGTGCCGACTTCCCGTAAGCGGCAACAATACGGGAAGAAAGATTGGCTTCGTCAGGCAATATTCCCTGAGCGATGAATGAATCAATCTCATCAAATAGATATTCAAATCCTCCGCGACGAATTACAAATATATTGCATAGCCTTTCGCTTTGACTTTCATAGAAATCGGTCCACAAAAAGGGCAAGTTGCGTTCTAATTCTTGAACAAGCTCACTGTATGATAAGTGACCAATGGAATTCAAAAGCTTTTCATATTCTGCACGGACTTCTGAAAAATAATCTGAATCGAGCGTTTTCATCTTACCTCAATTTCTCTTTTACAAAATTGATGTGCCAAACCAAACGTTCGTAAGAACCCCTGTCCAAAGCACTTTGCCCGGTTAGCATACAAGTAAAAAAGAACGGATGACCGTTGCAAGAGTCCGTTCCCCAATCATGATTAAATTCAAAATCGAAATTCATCCAGTGCTCGGCAACACCTTTGGGTTTATCTTTCCCCAACAAATCGCGTGAGAGGGCATTGTTTACCACAAATATGGCCGACTTGTTACGTTCCATAATCTGATTGATGATTTGTTTTGAAACCATCAGTTGATGGTAAATAAAATGTCGACCTCTCTCGAATTTCATTAAATCATTGAGTTTCGACTGTCGAGTTTCGCGCATGTACAACAAATCGAAATGGCACCACGGCAGGCTCGTTTTTGTTGACAAGTCGGCAAACTTTTTAAAATATTTATGATTCTCTCCCCCATTGGTATTTAAGGTATAAAAGCCCATGGCCTTTTCTTCATTAGTAAAAAAATGCTTCCGATCATCTTCCGATAATGAAGGATTAATACCAATAAACACAATACCCGTTTCATCAATTTCATCAACCGACAAAGGCGGTATTTTACACATTTCCAAATCTGAAAATTCCTGCCAGATTTCGGAGATTCTTTGTTCTGTTATCTGTTTAATATCAAGCATAATTTTAATCATTTATTGACTATTCCCAGTTAAACCAAATTATTATATCTGCCACTTTCTTTAATGCCTATCCAATAATCAATAGCTTTATGTTTCACTTCCCAATATTGCAAGGTCATTGCAATGGTTACCATATATTCAAAATACTCTGGTTTGTAACAGTCTTTGTAATCTTTAATTCGGTGACGATCCAGAATATTACACATTCTTTCGCCATAAGGCCTTAGGCAATCCTTACTAATTAGCTCTCGAAACCATGATGAAACAACATTTAATGTTCGATCTAAATCTTTACTATCAATAATATAGATCTTAGCTAAGATGAAATCGAATAACTCTTGATGTGGTGCTATCTCTGCTTTTTGATAAAGATGTCTTGTTAATTCATTCAGAGCATTATAGTACACAACTCCTTCTTTAAAAATAATTCCTTCTCTTAGTTCCTGATAACCTCTTTCTTGTTGCAATAAATGCTGCGTTAGCTTTAAAATTTCAGTGTATGTACTAATAGATTTAAGAACATCCTCATTTGAATCTAAAAAATCAAGCATCTCCTCTAACAAATCAGTAAATTTTTCAAAATCAAAACCTTTGGAAACCTTCTTTTCTATTTTATTCAATTCAGAAATTAATACATCATAAATAATTTTGATTTCATTTTCATTAAAAAGCAATCCTTCCGGATTGGAATCTCTTTTTCTTAATCTATGTATTCGAATAAATTTTCTTTGTGATGATGAAATTCTGCCATCTTTAATCTCTATCCCTGAGTTAAACAAGTATTTACTCTGCACTATTGCATTTTTAATTGATTTAATAAGGGTATCATTACCTTTCGAAAAATAAGAAATCGGATGCCAAATATTATTACTATTCAATTCATTAAGATTACACTCATTTAACTTTAATTCAATTTGTCTTCTCCTTTCATCATCGAGTAAATCATTTATGTTACCCAATAAATACATCGATTGAAGAACATGATCCGGGATAGAAATAATGACATCATCAATTTTTTCTTGCAATTCAATATCAAGAATTTTGCTTCTCTTTCTCCCTAAAATCCTTCTACTTGCCAAAACATTTAAATAATTAATGACCTCGTCCCCTTTATCTCTATTGTCAAATAAGGTTTTTAGAATAAGGGTAATACTATCAGATGAAATAATAAATCTTAACCCATTGTCAATAAAACCATGCCCTTCTAACCAAGTATCGGAGAATAATTTGTTTTTAGATAATGAATCGTTCCAAACATCGATAAAATCTGACTCCCATTTTTCTGATGGAATTGCAACTATTAATTCCGAGAGAAAGTAGAGAATATTGATTTTCCAATTTTGGGGTGTATCAGAACTAAAAAACGCCGCTATCAACATATCCCAAATGAAAGGCAAAGTATTTGTTAATTTCTCTGAATTAACAAAATCTCTCGCCATCAGCTTTGTACGGCCACTATCATTAATAATTTGAAGACTGTAATAAAGTACTGGATATGGGTAATCTTCATAGATGACTTTAAAAACATTATACCATTCTTCTTTCTTCACAATGGGAAAAGCATGAAACCTAACAGATAAGCCCGTTTCTGCTAAAATATTAAGCAAACAAATTCCTAACTCTTTTATTTGATCGCTGTAACCAATTCTGTTACTATAACTAGTATTATAAGGCTTGACATCTTCAAGCTTTATTTTTTCAAATTGCTTTATTATTTCAATAATATTTTCTCGAATTGAAACGAGTCCCTTGTTTTTAAGATCATCAATCTTATCATATAAAGTTTCATTTCTTTCCCAACTTCTTGATCTTTTTATATAAAGCAGGTTCTCTAATGCGTATAATTTTTCTTGTTTAGATTCAAATTCATTTCGGGCAACATAACTATTGAGAATTTGGAAGGCAGCATCTAAATCCATTTGTCCTAAAAGCCCTGATCTTAGAACAATAAAATGTGATTCAGGATTCCACTCTTCTAAATGATTTTTTAACTCTGAAAACTTAAAGTTATAAGCAAGATTTAATGCTTTCTCGTAATATAAATCATCTTTAAATTTTGCATCAAACTTGAGGGTTTGTAGAGTGTCAATTTGTAATTTATTATTTAACAATATAGCATCACGTAATTCAAGAAGCTTAAAATGCTGATAAAGATGAGATGAGACTATTCCTTCATTCAAATCAATCAATTTATTTTTGACAGAATCCTTAGCCTGAGATAAAAGGTAAAAGGCATCTTTAAATGAAAGATAAAGTACACGATAGTAATATTCAACTTTATCATTATCTATCAGACTTTGATAGTCCTTACCCCGTTTAAGAATTCCTTCACAAGCATTTTGTTTATATTGCTTTGCAGAATAAATACGATAAAATGGTTTTAAAGCCCACATTCTATCAATACTATTAAGCAATACGTCTATTACTAACTTTGGACTCCAATTGATACTATATATGCGATCCCATAACTTTTCATATTCCAATCTCTTATTTTTCTCCACTGCAATACTCAATGCAGAATCTGTTTCTTCCTCGGGATCTAAATATTCCAATAACATTGAAATTAAGCCAGTTGAGTCATGTTTATAACTGGATATTGTTTTGACTTCATCTTGCAGAAAAGAAATAACATCTTTTGATTGCAGTGGAATTCGAACAATCCGATGATTTTCATAAAAAATCTTTCTATCTACAGGCACTTCATTATCAACAATGTCTATCAGATAGATTTTGTGTTTATTCTCAAGATCCTGATTTTCTTCATAATTGGTTTTTCTTTCAATTATATCTCTTACCCAGCCTATCCACGCAATAAAATTGGGATCGATTCCGGAAAATCCTAATAAACAAAAGGAGTCTTGTAAAAGAGAAATCCGCATTAATTGAGTGAAAGCTTCATGCTTTAGTGGATATTTCTGATAATCTTCATTTGAAATAATGTACTGTAAGTGAATATCATTGTCGAACCCACGTTTTTTCATCGATGTACTATCATTTCTTATAGCCATTGAACCGTGGAGATAAATTAAATTCCGTGTCTTTTGGATATCTAAAACAGAGGAATCTTTTACAACAGCAATCTTATCCTTTTTTTCTTCATTCAAATATTCGATCTCACTAATCCTTCTACGATAGATGCTTTTAAGATTCTTAATTTTATCTTCACTTTTCCAGATTTCCTCCCTTTTACTATTGATTGATACCTGTAATTGAGATATTTTTTGGGTGATATTTTCATCTGTCTTATTCGAAATAGAAACAATACCATCAGAAAGATTTATTTCCTTTGCTTTTTCTAGTTCGTTATTATCAACCTTTAAATTATTTTCTAACTTAACTATTGTTTTCTCTATTTTCCTTATTTCTGCACGTATATTCTCAAATACTTTATTCTTTTCTTTAATTTCCTTTTCTAGATCTTCAATCTCAAATTTACGATCTTCATAAGCACATTCAAGACAATTATCATAATTGGTGGTAAAGAAATTATTCCAATTCATTTTTAATATTTTTTTATGCAGATCGAGACAATCAGGGGTCAATGTTTCATTTTTTGTATTAGAGTGAAGATATTTCAATTTATAGGTTTCGGTATTAGCATCTTTTTCTACATAAGGTATATGCTCTTCAATGTAGGCATCAATCGACTCACGGAACCCTTTGCGTTCCATATATTGTGAGACAATTTTAAGATATCCTTCACGATCAATAATTTCTTTAATAATCTTCTGAACTTTAGGAGAACTCAATTCTATCATTTTGTCCGAGATAAGTCTGGTACTCTTTAGCAGAAAAGATATTTCCGGTTTATACATTTCATAAATCATGTCGTTCAGAAGTTCTGACCAATCTGGAAACTTATCACTCACATTTTTACTAAAGCCAGAACCGATCAAGAGAGACATTTCCCCCTTCAGGAGTTTCTCCTTCAGTTTATCCAGTGCTTTTATTGAGGTATTGTTTGAATAATCCATTTTTTTTTATATATCCAAATCTAACAAAACATCTCCTACTATAACCCCCACAAAACCAAAAGTTTTCAAACATTATGGATAACTCCAATTTCGAGGTATAAAAACATTGTCCTTACTCAACCTTAACAGAAAACTACAAAACCCGCCACACTTATCTTTTTTACTTTATTCACCTTTATTCATAAGGTTTTGACTGGTGCAAGTAGTTTTACACTGACGCTTTCAGGTCTGCCGACGCTGAAAGGTCACGCATTGTGGAATAACCCGACAGCGTCCGAAGGTCCTGTCCGTTGGAGGACGAAACAACTCCTTAATTGCAAAAATTTTCAACGGCTTTGTCCAATTGCATATATTCTGAAAGACCATCTAAATTGGCTTCCTGCATGGTATTAATGTCGAAACTTATTTCTTTCAAATTATTTAAATTGCCTAATCCTGCCGCCTCAAAAAGCTTCATCAATTTCGGATATTTTTCTTCCTTTAAATTCACAAACGTGCTCAACCGGTCGATGTGCCAGTAATTAATATCTTCCTTGCTCAATCCTGTTAATTGTTTCAGCCTGTCGCCTTCGGGCGTGCAGTTGTGGGTAACAAAAAGGAAAGTTCGGAACAACAAACAATCATCAACAATATTTGCCAGCAGGTATCCCACCACCACATCGAACAGTCTAAAAGGCAATAACAGATATTTTTTATAATGTTTAAATTCAGTTATTGTATTGGTATTTTTCCAAATGGCATAGTTGATCCCTTTTTTGTCGAGCAGATCGAGCCGCTCAGCCATTCGTTTCAGGGCATGAGATTGGATGTAAACATCCAGTTTTTCCCTTTCCCCATTATAAAATTTCTTTAACAATTTGGTTTCAATGGTTATCCAGGTTACAATTGATTGATCGGCCAATGGTTTCGCCAACTGAAAAGCCAAACGTTTTATTCCTCCAATTTCAACCACTTTTTTACGGGGATAAAAAGCATATATTTTACACATGAATTCAAATCTGGGACATTCTTTAAAAATGCCGGCAGGGCGAATATTCAAACCATAGTATTTATAATCGGGACTACTCATTTGCGTAATCACTTTAAAGAAATTAAGGATATAAATCTCACTGAGCTTTTTAAAAACAGCATCCTGTAACATTTTCATTTTTTCTACCACCTCGGGTTCCTTTTGAATTCTATTTTGTTTAAGCAGCTCAAACCATCCAAAGTGGTACGAATAGAGGTGATTTAGTTGATTGCCGGAAATTCTCATTTCATCTAAAGGCAACGATTTTTCGCGAAAATAGGACTTGTTTAAATCGGCCATGTACTTCAACTCTTTGACAGAAACAAAATTGTTACCAGCCACAGGATTGAGAAACCGAATACGGTAATCGTACATTTCCCTTCTCAAGGCATTGGACATTTTGCTTAATTCATCTGAAAGGTCTAATTGCAAAATTGTATGATGAATTTCTTGAATGAATTTTTTATATCCGCCTGCTGTTTGGGGCGGAGATTTCTTTTTCTTCTTGCTCATGGTATGGTAGAATCATTTTTGGTTTTCGACATGTAAATTACAAAAGATCATAAAAAATGTAAATGGGGAAGATGAAAAAAATATGATAATACTAAAACCGACCAATGCGGGAATATCCATCACCTTTAGCCAAACTGGATGCATACGTCAAGCGAAACCGTTGATAAACGAACCACGAACGACAGGCATTACCTTGACGCTTTCAGGTCTGGCGACGCTGACAGGTCACGCATCGCGAAATAACCCGACAGCGTCCGAAGGTCCTGTCGGCGTTTAAGATTTGAAACAAGTTTAAATTGACCGTAAGGCTGGTGACATACAAAAAATGGCAAATCGCACCAAATAATTATCGCGAATAAAATTCGCGACACCCATAAAGCTTTGAAGTTGTTTTGTTTCTATACCCAACTATTTGCCTTGTAGAATCAAAAACAACGACAAGCAACCAAGCGCATACCCTACTAAATTAAATTCATTTTAAATTACACTTTTGCTCATTCCGCCGTAATCCCTTTTAAATTAAAGAACACAGCATTTTTGTATTTTACTGATAAACAGGCAAAATCAAATGGCTACGGTCAAGCCTATTGACTTTTACTCACACAATTCCTTAAATTTACAAGTGTAAATAAAATTTATAAACCCCATACCATGCTATCACCAACATCCACTCGTATCAACTTTTTTATACCTCACAATTACTTTCATAACACAACAATTGAAATCATTTGTTCCAATGCAGCAGATCTTACATGGAACAATACTCTTCAAAACATCACAGAAAAGCTCCTCAAATTCATCCATAAATTTTCATCTATGGCCCAGCTATTGTATGAAAGGCAATCTTCCAAACTTGTTTTAAACACGGTGAAGCGCCACAGGCGTTTGTCGCGTCAGACCAAGGGAGCCGAAGAGTATGCCAACACAATTGAGTCTGGTTACAACGCCTTAACCGAAAAAGTGAAGGCGACCGAACAGGCTGCAGAGAACTATGAAAACATGTATGACCAAATGGTACTTACCGATGCCCAGCTCGACGATAAAGTCAGAGATTTGGCCGAAGCATCGAAAAAGTACGATCGTGATCATCCCGGTGAACTAACCGGTTCGTTGCTCTTTCCGAATGGGGCTACCCCCATTATGTACGTGTCCTACAACGATGAACCTGCCCTTGTGGATCAGCTCATTCTTAAGATTAATGTTTTGGGTGCTGAACATGCCCTTGCCGTGCACATAGAGCCGTTGCAAACGGCTGTTGACGCCAGCAAAGCGGCCATCAGTGCCCTGAACAACTCCATTGAGGCCAAGAAAATGGCCGAAGCGCTCGAACAAATTGCCAAGATTAACCTAATCAGGCAATATGCACAAAACATCTATGCTGCCTATGGAAGATTTGGAAAACCGTTTACCAAACGACTTTTCCCAAGAATCACCATCCCGAGTAAAGCAACAGAAGATTCCGAAGACAGCTAGTTAACCATTGAGGAGCTTTGAAATGCCCTGCGATGCCTCACCAAATATGGAAGAGCTCGCCGGGCCTTTTATTTCCATTCCAAAACGTAGCAGAGGCAGAAAAACGTTTATATCTCAAAAACAAAGCCTTGCAAGGCAGGAAAAACGTTTTTACCTGCATTACAAAAAATTGTTGCCCCGAAAAAACGTTTCTATCGGTACTGCAAAAAATTGAAGTACACAAAAAATCTTTTTTAAAGCTAGCACAAAACTTTGCAGCGCCAGAAAAACATTTTTCCGTTACAACAAAAAATGTTGATGAACTTTAAACGTTTTTTCGGGATCGCAACATTCATTGTGCTCTTAAATTGACGTTAAACCGGGAAATGTATAAAAAAAATGCAAAATTATATGCTAATTCATGCACTACAAAAATAGTATGTACTATGAAACTTTCATAAAACAAATAATAAGGCAAAACCCGCACCACAAAAGCAATACAGAGGATCGTTAGGAGAATTTTATGTCCTAAAACTGTTCAAACTCAAACAAACACAGAGCATTAACACAAATTAAACTGGGTCTAAATAACACGATCACAAAACTTTCAAAACCCCAATTAATACTTGCATTTCAGAATATCCGCAAACCGTATCACCTTTTATTCAAGGTTATAAAGACAATTACTTGCTTGGATATTTGCGTGATATTGATTTATTTAGTCATTGCAATAATAAAATAAATAGCAGCATATCCAATATTCTAAAAGCTTAAAAGTTGTCTGTCCTAAAAATTATAGACCAGCAATTTTTTAAGCTATAATAATTACCAAAATATAAAAAACATATTAATTAAAGGAAATGATAAAAAATTTATTATGGTGTGAAATAATTGTAGCAGTAATGAGTTATTTCTTTAACACTGAACTTAGTAAATTAATGAAAAGAGTATCTGCCAATACAAGCTATCCATATAGTTCCATCAAATATTCGCATGGGACTGAAGTTGTAATTTTCACATTAGTCCTTTTTCTTACTAATTCAATTTCGGATTTTTTTAAAGAAGAAGGATATTTCGGCAATATGATAGCTATTAGACCCGAAATAAGACTATTCTATTTACTTGCTCCGATAATTTTGTTATTAGTAGCAATATATTTTGCTTTGTTCATAAAGAAAAACAACCACCAATATAGTGTTAAAAGATATGTATTTATTTTTGGAAATGCGATCTTATCCTTAGTAATATATTTTTTATTATACTTTGATAATATTTCATAAAATAATCTATGAAAAAGACATATTTAGCAACCATATTTATATTCTCTATTTTCGTTGTTTTAATTGTAATCACTAAAAATAAAGTGATTCAATTTAAAAAGGAATATGAACAAAGCGTAGAGAGTACAATTCGAATTAACAATACTATTGAAAAGTTAAATAACGATTTATCACCTTCCTTTCTATTCAATCAAACAGATTTTTTAGTTAACAATATTAATAATCTTATAACTTATATAAATAATATTTCAATTGACGATATCAATCAAAAAAAGCTAACAAACGAATTAGAAAGTTTTAAATATGAAATATCTCTCAGAACAGTAGATTTAAAATTCGATAACTTTAATAAAAATTTAGATTCTGAAATAGAATCCCAAATTGAAACAGAACTAAATTTTTTTTCAAATAAAATTGAAAAGCTTAACAACATAATTAATTCATTAAGAAAGGAAAATCTTCAGAAAGCAATTGAATTAGATGAATGTAACCAGTTATTAAATGAGCTTATTGTTCAAAAAGAAAAATTCAATAAACTTTTAAAACAATATAAAAAATTGAACAAATTATTAAAAAATAGTTTTAATAACTCATTTGGGAGTATGGCTTTCTTCGATTTCACAAGTTCAAATATACTACCGCATGACACAATTGATTTATTAGATGAAGTTATTATATTTAACGAAGAAGAAATTACAGCGTATAACTTTAAAAAGATCGAGAATATTAAAAATGCAAATGTAACATTCACTGTTTGGGGTATCCATAACATTTGTAATCAACCTGATCGTAGGCTTTTATCAATTTCATTATTTGGAGAAAATGGAGATTTAATAACAACCTATGCTTTCAATGGAATAGAACAAGTATTCCTTTATCCATGGAAAAAATTAAAAAATAAAATAATAAAAGTAAGTTTCGCGTATAGCGAAGTAGCCCAACCTATTAATTATCTTGTTAATTTCAAAGAACAAAAAAAATAATCAAATGAAAACATTACTTATAATAATCTTTTCTTTCTTTAATTACTTTTCTTTTTCACAGTCAATACTAACCGACTTACAAAATGATAATCACAGAAAAATAATAACTTCGGCATGGGAAGGTAATTTACCATCACAAGAGTATCAAATTGATACCGATGAAGATTTATTTGTTCAACTTTCGTGCATTTCAATTCCTAATTTTAAAAATGAATATTTTTTAACTTTCCATTTATTTGATACTTTTAATTTAGGGTGTTTACAGGAGAATATTTCCAAAACGAAAATTCTTTTTACAGATAATTCGGTTATTGAATTAATGCAATGTTCCTCCCAAAGTTGCAATCCGAATCAGTATTCAGCCACTTATTGCATGTTCAGTCAAAAAGAAATTGCAAACCCAGTATCTAAAAATGACATCTCAATTCAAAATATCAATAAACTTCATAATAATCCTATTGAAAATATTACTATATATGGAACAGAAGGCTACCACGATTATAAAATTAGACAAAAAAAGGATTCAATTTTAATAAAACATTTTTTAATGATTAGCGAACAACTTATTAAAAAACACTAGACGACTGTCGGACTTAGGCCTTTTTAGCGTTTTTCTACGGGCTCCTTACCTGAGGTCACATAGAAATATGCAATTGTCAGATATATAAAAGATAAGTCCGATAAACTCTTAGTGTCCAGTAAAAAAATAAAACCGAACAGAACATTTTAAAGTACCAACCGATATGTCTACTTTTAAAATTACGAAACAAAAAGTTAGACATGGGTAAAATTACAAATTTTAGTGGACTGCCAATATTTAACCAATTGTTTAGGTTCATTGACAAAAGTGAGGTCAAAAGAATAGCAAAAAAACACGGTACAGAGTGGAATGTAAAGAAATTTACTACATATAATCATATTGTTGTGATGCTCTTTATTGCTTTTGAAGGATTCGATTCTATTCTGGATAATTTTAGAATTATTGGCAAACTCTCATAAACTGTCCCCTCAGGGCTTGATGTATATTGTTAGTGAAAATATTTCTGTTTATCCTAACCCTGCCAATGATAAATTAGTTATAGATGGAATAAAACAAAATGCTATTATTTCTATATCTGATTTGAGAGGTAAAATAATAATCTGCAAGAAATTAACAACAGAAAAAAAATCAATTTGACATTAGCAATTTAACAAGTGGAATGTACTTTGTTGAGATTGTATCCAATACTAAAATTGTTACTAAAAAGTTTATAAAACTATAACTTAAAAAGCCGACTTCGGTTTAAATGTCAGTCATTACCAATGATAAGTATTTTGAAGATCATTCGCTAAAATAAATGAGTAAACGGCATGATTTATTGAGTGAACGAACAGTTTATCAAGTATGGAAAATCTGCTTTTCTTTACAGGAGTTTGCTTTGGTCTGCTTTTTGAAAAAGTGGAGCTCCCGGGAATCGAACCCAACAGTTATATCTTTAATATTCAGATATTTAATTTTTCAAAAAATTCAAAACTCCCGAAACGAAGTTCAGCGGAGCTAATTGTCACCTCGAAAACGCAACGTTTTGAGTATTAGTTTGCTTCCGTTTGCTGAGTCAAAAGTAGAAAAAAGCGATCCTATTCTAAAGCAAAAACCAAATTAATTTTACTTACAAAACAAATTCGGTTCATTAATTTTGCTTGTTCACGTAACGTGAACGTATCATTTTTATGAACACAATTTATATGATTTCACAAAAATCAAAGTCAAATTAAGCAACAAATTTTATTTGAAGAAGTACCCGAATTCCACTTTCTAATTACAAATCTTCAAAAATAGCATTACGAAAAAGAAATATAATAGATGAACTTTTATCGATACCAAATGTAGAAAAACAGCTCATATTTAAGCCAAACAAAATTTAATTCTATAAATCTCCTCAGCTAGAGACCAGCAACTTGTAATCGTGAAAACAAAATAACCAGCGACATACATTTAGAATTTGGAGAACGAAGTTTCAATTTCAACAATTGTGATTTGGCTATTTTTGCCGGAGTATGGAATAACTGCTATCTTCCAATTTATTAATTTCAATTCAGAATTCCTTAATTCGCGATTCGCAAATCGCGAATTAAGGAATAATTTGTACATTTGAAGCAAAAATAGAGGTAAAATGAAAAAACATAGCGGCATGCGCCCTCTCGACATACCTGTTTTACTTAAAATTGCATCGAAAGGCAAATCAACCTGGATGATGAAAGATTTATCCAGTGAATTAGGTATAAGTTCAAGTGAAATCAGTGAAAGCCTTAACCGATCATCCATATCAGGATTAATCACCAAGGACAAAAAAAGGTTAATGAAACTGGCCATTCTTGATTTTCTGGAACATGGACTTCGATATGTTTATCCTCAACAACCGGGCGCATTGGTTCGTGGAATACCAACCTCCCATTCTGCCAATCCTTTAAGCAGTCAAATCATGAGCAACGAAGCTTATGTTTGGCCAAGTGGGAACGGGCAAGTTCGAGGACAGGCCATAGAACCTTTGTATCCAAATTTGCCCGATGCATGTCTGAAAGACGCTGATTTTTATGAATACATGGCTTTATGCGATGCTTTGCGTGTGGGAAGAGCCAGGGAAGTGAAACTTGCCATGGAAGAATTAAAAAAGAAACTATGCTAAAGAATACTCAAATCAACAGAATAACAACTGTGAAAATTGCCAAAGCCTTAGGTGAACTTAACTTGAGGGTTCTCTACGTTGGAGGTGCAGTGGTCAGTTTATATATTGATGATCCATCAGCCGAGGATGTTAGGCCAACTAAGGATATCGATTTAAGTCTTGAAATTGCCAGTTTAGGAGAACTTGAAAGTCTTAGACAAGAACTATACAACAAAGGTTTTTCTCAAAGTCACGAAGATAATGTTGTATGCCGTTTTAGATATGAAGACATTAAAGTTGATGTTATGGGTACCAAACCAATAGGGTGGGCTCCTGCTAATCCATGGTTCGAAAAAGGATTTCCATATAAAAAAAGGATTAAACTAGATACAACTGAAATTTTTATACTGCCACTGCCCTATTTCCTGGCTACAAAATTTACTGCCTTTAATGATAGAGGAAAGAAGGATCCAAGAACCAGCCACGATTTTGAAGATATTGTTTACTTACTAAATTACACTTCAAAGTTAAGCGAAGAAATTAATGCCACTTCACTTGTTTTAAAATCATACTTGAAAGAGGAATTCCAAAATATTTTAGATAGTGAAATTATGCAAGAAGCGATCTTGGCAAATCTATTTTACGAAGAACAAGACATTCGTTTCAATTTAATTATCAGCAAACTAAAAGAAATGATTACACTGATTTAAATTAAGAATGAAAGCAAAAATAATCAGCGACATACATCTAGAATTTGGAGAACGAAGTTTCAATTTCAACAATTGTGATTTAGCTATTCTTGCCGGAGATATTCACGTTGGGCAAAAAGGATTGGAATGGATTTCACGAAACATTAAAAAGATTCCGGTTCTTTATGTTTTAGGCAATCACGAATACTACAAAAATTCAACTCCCAAGCTATTGAATAAAATGAAAGATTCTGCAAAAGGATCAAACGTACATATTCTAGAAAATGAGTCAATTGTCATTGATGGTATTACTTTTCACGGAGCAACGCTTTGGACTGACTTTGAATTATTTGAGAATATGGAGGTAGCCAGCTACGAGTGTGAGCAAAAAATGAATGATTATCAACTGATTCGTCGCGATCCTTCCTATTCAAAATTGAGAGCAATTGACACCTTAAAAATTCACAGGGAATCCATATACTGGTTAAGAAAAAGTCTGATGGAAAGCAAAGCCGAAAAAAATGTTGTCATTACCCACATGGCGCCAAGTTTCGGGTCCATAGCACCAAAGTATCAATCGGATTTGCTTTCTGCTGCATTCGCTTCAAATCTTGATGCATTTATTCTTGAAACAAAACCCCAGCTTTGGATCCATGGACATGTTCACGAAGCTTTCGATTACACCATTGGAACAACACGTATCATTTGTAATCCTGCGGGATATCCCTTCGAAGAGAACATTGGTTTTTGGGAAGATTTGATTATCGAAATATAAATGACAATTAAATTAAATCAACAAGGGCTTGAGCTTTCATTACAATGGAGAAATCTCCAATGCAGAAAATTTACCCGAACTGGTTGCTAATATTTAAGCAAGAGTCTTATTTTGATCCGTTTTTAAGATGACAAAAAACAAACTAATCAAAGCAATTCCAGCTATTATTGTAGGTATAGGAATGACAACACTGCTTATTTGGGGTGTTACAAATGATAAAAAATGCGATGGAATGTATTCTTTCAGAACAACAGGACTTAAAGATCCGGCACCTAAGGGATTGCCTATTTACGTAAAATTTATGCCCAATTGTAGCGACTGTTATGAATTTTTATGGGACTCGATTGCTGCATCAGATTTATATAAAGTAAAATATACTCGACAAGGACATCAACGGAGAGAATATGAGTTATTAAATAATTATAAAAAGCCACACTAACAATTTTTTGAGTGAAATGAAATCAAGTGGTTCATCGATTTTCGTTTATGACAAGTCGGAAAAATTTAAGCAACATTGACCTTTTGCGCAAATATGCACTATAACAACCAGCCCTGCTCAACAGCCGGGGTTGGTAAATTGTCTGAACTTTGATTTTTATGATAATTGGATTACCATGATTATATTTGAACTTATTAGATCATCACGTGAATCATTTCAATCGCATGAATCATAGTTCAGACATTTTTGTGAACGGGAGCACACCCGCTGTATATTCTATTTTCCGCGACCAATTAGGAACCATTACCCACCTGAAATCGGCCAGTGATACATTGGAATACAGTTATGACGCCTATGGCCACCGCCGTGATAAGGACACGTGGAGCTATACCATTGACGATACCAATGCCCTCTTTGCCGACCGTGGTTTCACCGGCCACGAACACCTTAGCGATTTTGGCCTTATTAACATGAACGGCCGTTTGTACGACCCCCTTGTTGGCCGTTTCCTAAATCCTGATAACTTTGTACAACAGCCAGGCAACAGCCAAAGCTATAACCGTTACAGTTATTGCCTCAATAACCCACTGAAGTATACTGACCCGAGCGGGGAAAATTGGGGTGATTTATTATATGCTGCCGGCATGTATACTGCTGGTGTATTGAATAATTTGATAAATGAAAAAATGACATTAGGTGATGCATTCCGAAATACACCTATCACGTATGGAACATCAATGGATATAGGTAGTTCTTCACCGGGAACGTACTCAAAATATCAACATCCAAATAATTTTATTGCAAATGCACAATATCAAGTTCAATTGCAGAATTGGTCACCTGATATGGATATGAGTATGCATTCATATATTGCCAACTCAAGTGGAGGTTACGCTGGAGCAGTTGATGAATTTGGCAAAGGACTAAATGGCACAACTTTTCACGGAGAAATGAAAGCATATTATGGTGCTGGAGGTAAGGTTGGTGGTGAGTTATTGGGTGAAAAAGCTTTTATTGGAGTACATCTAATGACAGTTGAAAGAACGCTGAGCACGAAAGCACCATATGAATCAAAGATTATGTATAGCGGAATTGAGGCTGGTTTGGGTTCGTTTTCTTTTGCATATAAATACAATTGGAGTAGAGGATGGATGAATGATGTTGGTTTAGGGCCACTTAAAATTAATGATGGTAAACCAAATGGGACAATTGTAGGAGGCAATTTTTACATATTTGGTGGTGTTGGAGGTTCATTTAATGTAAATCCAGGACACTTAATAAAAGCGCAATCGCAATATGACAGAGCAATAAGAGAAATTTGGGGGTCAAGTTATAATGCAGCAACATATAAGAAATGGTAATTTATTACATTGAATTATGAGTACAGAAACTATAATATGCTTATCTGGCATCCTTAGCGGATTATTAAGTATTATATTTTATTTTCGGTGGATGATGTTATATTCGAGAAACAAGGGCTATACAATAGCAGGACTATTTAACGATAGAACCTATAAACCATTTAAAATAGATGAAGATAAGGAACTTACTGATAAAGACAGAAAACGTTTAAATAGATTAGTGATATATTTTTATTCATTTTTCATGATAGCTTTTTTGATAGC
Organism: Prolixibacteraceae bacterium; assembly: GCA_041821245.1. GTDB lineage: Bacteria > Bacteroidota > Bacteroidia > Bacteroidales > Prolixibacteraceae > Roseimarinus. The sequence goes on along the minus strand of JBGUEP010000003.1, from coordinate 208,503 downwards.
CTTTGTTGCTAACATGCCTATTGTAAAAGGAGAAGAATAAAAAGTTGAAACTTCCCTCACTGCCACTCCTTTGAGCGCAGCGGAAACGAGGGGTATCCAGGTTGCTCGTCTGTGACGAGAGTAATCGATAAATCAGAGGAATTTTATATGTATGGATCCAATATACGCACAAGTCTCACTTCCTGTGGGACTTGTTTTTGTCATTACCATATGCCTTTGAATGAATGCCAGAGGCTTCGTCTGGTATAGCTTTGATGGGCTTCCATTTTTACTTTCAAACGGCAGGTAACATCTGTTTTCCGAAATTAGTCATTCGGCATCCCTCCTTTCTCTTTCTTTTTGTTTTTCTTCTTCTTTTTCTCTTTTCCCTTCATTAAATTGCCCATACTCATTTCAATGGCTTTTTCCTGAACCTTGGCATAAATCTGAGTGGTTTTCACACTGCTATGACCCAGCATCTTCGAAACTACTTCCAATGGCACTCCATTATTGAGGGCAATGGTTGTTGCAAAGGTGTGCCTCGCTATGTGAGTGGTAAGGTTCTTGTTAATTCGGGCCAGGTCGCCAATTTCATACTCCCCTGTTTGTAACGAGAGGGGCAACAACTCGACTCTGACGAGAGGCAAGCAACAAGCACAAACTATATTTATAAAAGTTGAAAGAATTCAAAGGCGAGATAAATAATTTCAACCTAAAAGTAAAAACATTTCGAAATAACCAGATGTAGGATCAACAATGGATTGACTGGGCCTTCCAGCCATAATAACAGGAAGGTTGGATAAACTTCGATTACTCGTGGCACCAAATAAAAAGAGCAAATTCCATTAAATGAGGTGTTTGTTCCTAAACGCAATTCCTGAGCCAGTTTTTAAATACTTTTCAAAATTATAAGCTTTATATTTGTCAACAAAAGAAATGTAGTTTACTAATTGAACAGGTAATCTATTTTTGGTGTAATGCACCTGTCCCTTTTGATGTCTTTCCAAACGATCATTCAAGTTATTTGTACATCCAGTATAATAAGATTCATCGGCGCATTGGACAATATAAACATAGTGCATAATAAAAAATAATTATCATTTTACACCTTCAATTTACAACTATTGTGGACGGTATCCAACATAGTCCTCAAAATTAGAAACAGTACAAAATGTTTATTTAGCAGTATTCCAGACATGCAACGTATGCGAGTGGATGGTGTCCATCGTAGCCCTCCGATGCAGTTAATAGGTTTACTAAATGAAAAAGAGTAATGTGAAAATAAAAAAGCCCTCCTTCGCGTAAAGCTTCGGATTTATATGCTTAATTATCCTATACATGCAAGTATTTGAGTGGACGGTGTCCACCGTAGCCCTCCGATGCAGTTAATAGGTTTACTCAATGAAAAAGAGTAATGTGAAAATAAAAAAGCCCTCCTTCGCATAAAGCTTCGGAGGGCTTTTTTATTTCTTTTCTAAATCGTTTATTATCAATTCATATCAAGGCCTGATCTTCTGGTCTTGGTCTCGCGATAAGCCATATTATGGGTTAATAAAATTCGCTCCACTTTGATATAATTTTGAGCTTGATTCATTTATATGAATTCTAAAATTGAAGGTTGTTTATTCTCAAATTAAGCTCACCAATTCTCTCTAATAGTTTATCAAATGACAAAGAAGGGTTAAAGAACATACTCTCCTGCATGGCTTTGTAATCTTTCTCCCATTCATTTATTATATCACCTGGCGGAATGATGTTAATTTTTGATGGTATATGATTGGTATAATCAATGCCTCTAACCACTGTCAACTTGCTTCGATGTTCAACAATAGTTTTATACAACACTTTATCAAATAATGCATTTTGGGCATAAACTGTATCCATTAATTTTTCTAAATCATACAAATGACGACTCCTTCGCTCCACGTTGATATGATCCAAATTACGTTGAAATTCTTCATGTAGTAAGAATATTTTTTCAAGAAAGGTTCTTTCTGGGTTCACCGTTGGTATTTCAATATTGCTATCAGCAAAAGATCGACCTGCAAAATGGTCACCCATAAAAGATTGAAATTTACGATTGGTATATGGTTCTATTAAAGAACGGCTCCCTATCTCTATTAATACACGTGGTTTTATGTACTCTATCTGTTCAGTAACAGATGGATAAATAATTTCAATAATTCGTGGATCCTCATCGTCATTTTGCACTTCCCCCAGCCTAAACGACACCCCTTTAAAACCAGCTTTTAAAAACAAAGATTGTAATTCAGGAAAATATTCCTCGGTGATAAATCGAAATGACTTTTTTCTCAATTTGACCACCTGTGAATTGGTCATATCTTGATCGGTGCGATCAAATCCTAAAAATTTTCGATCAAGAGCCAGATCAATATCTTCTGAAAATCGATCAATTACCCCCCACGCCTTACTCAATGATGTGCCGCCTTTGAAAACCGAAAATTGAGCAATGGAGGATGCGAAAACCAATTCAAGAGCACGAACCACCCACCAATCTTTTTCAACAGCCGATGCCGTGTTCAAACCTACTGCTTTTGCTGTTTCCTCAAATATATTACTCTGTGTTCTTTCAGGCAGCTTCAGCCACTCTTTTGTTGAATTTACGTTCATGCTACAATTATTTCAGTATAGGTTGCATAATTTTGCGAATCCACTCAGGAGCCAAACGGTAATCATGTTTCAAATGTGTAGGTTTTTCATTTTGAAGCAATTGATGAATTTTTTCGATTTCATCATGAGTCACCTTATCTTTTCCTATGGTTCGAAGTGCCTGTATAACCAACGTACTTATCTCACCGACGGTCGCAACATTTCTTGGGGATGCCTTTTTAAAAGTGATAGTTCTTCTATCAACTTTTACCTTTCGGGTAGCCCCATCTGTCAGGTAAATTACATTTAATGGCACTTGTGTTGATAAGCCAAGACGATTTATGGCATAATTCCCAGTGGGGACAATACGGGCTTTATCTCTTTTTGCAATAGCTTTGGCAATTGCATCAATACCAGGTGTGACCTTCCCAATTACAGGATCAATTTCAGGGCGAACATACATACCAGTTGCAACCCTCATCAGTTCACCCTTGTTGACAAGTCTTTGTAATGCTTTTCGCACTCCTTCAGCATTATTATTTGATAAAAAACTATCTCCAAATAACACCGTACCCCTCTTAGCCTTCTTGAATTTATTTAAAACTTGTATTTCAACAGTTTCAGCCATATACAATATTACTATTTGTCCCAAATATAGCAAATATTTGGGACAAATATATTTCAGTGATTTAACTTTTATATTACAAAAATAAAATCCATAAAAAGTTAGTTCATACTTAAATCTGAAAGTTTGAAAATTGGTTTCTGATCATGATTTATTGACTTCTTCATTTCATCATCAGGTTCTTTATACCCGCTAGTAAACCAGCTAGGAGGTATGTTTGCAGTGGCTACTGAGGTTTTGCAAACCGCAGTTTCTGGTAGGGGATTTATCATCCACATTACACTACTGGCTGGCAAATTGCAACGAAAAGTAAAAACAAGAAATAAAAGAATAGATAATGAAAGCCTCGGGAAACCGGGGCTTTTTTATTCAATCATTTTAAGAAATTCCCCTCGCTTAAAGGAATGTTCGCAGCGGCTTGTGCGGTTTTGCAAACCGCGCCTTCCAAACTGAGGATCTGTGATCCTCACTAGTACATACACTTTTGCGCAAGCAAGCAAAATAACAACCATCCCTGCTCAACAGGCGGGGCTGGTAAAATGTCTGAATTTTTATTTTTATGATAATTGGATTACCATGATTATATTTGAACTTATTAAATCATCACGAGAATCACTTCAATCGCATGAATCATAGTTCAGACATTTTTGTGAACGGGAGCACACCCGCTGTATATTCTATTTTCCGCGACCAATTAGGAACCATTACCCACCTGAAATCGGCCAGTGATACATTGGAATACAGTTATGACGCCTATGGCCACCGCCGTGATAAGGACACGTGGAGCTATACCATTGACGATACCAATGCCCTCTTTGCCGACCGTGGTTTCACCGGCCACGAACACCTTAGCGAGTTTGGCCTTATTAACATGAATTTGGCCACCAGGGGAGCGCAAATTAAAACACATTTTAAGCTTTGCCGAACCAAAGCCAAATGGGCGTAGCCACCGGCCGTTTGTACGACCCCCTTGTTGGCCGTTTCCTAAATCCTGATAACTTTGTACAACAGCTCGGCAATACCCAAAGCTATAACCGTTACAGTTATTGTTTGAATAATCCGTTGAAATATACCGATCCTTCAGGCAACAATTACAAGCCTGACTACTGGAATGAAGGTTATAGAGGTATGGGTATTTCTACTATTGGCGCGGCTGGACGCTTCGATTTTAGTGCTACTAATGCAAGAGCAAATATGTATTATGCGAATAGTAATTACACTTATGAGGGTGGTGTTTATTACAATGGACTTGGGCAGGAGGTAGGTTGGCAAAAGGCGGTATACGGGACTATTAATAATACAGGTGGTCTTTCTGTCAATAATGCTTTATATGAAACTGTTTTTCAAGGAAGGGCCAATTATGCTGGTAATGGAAGTTACCTCTCGAATCCAAATGGATACTTTTCTATTTATGAGGTTATGCCGATTTTTCAAGTTCGCTTGAATGCCCAATCTGGAGGGGGTTATTATAAAGACCCAATGTTTTATATTAACGGAGGCATTGGTGTAGCAAGTACAGGAGCAACAATAAAAGGAGGATACCATCTTTCTAATGAGCTATATCATTATACCAGAAGTTCAGGAAATCTTCACTTTAGAGGAGGGAAATATTGGAATAATCCATTTGTAAATAATTCGAAAGCCGCTATTGCTGCTAGAGGTGGCGCATGGCGGAGTGCCGGAACTAAGTTAGGTTATGCTGGTATTGCCATAACCACAGGCGATGCGCTGATGAGTGGTGAATTTAGGACTTCACAGGGGATTAATGTAGCTATGACTACATTAGCGATAGCTGTCCCTGGGGTTGGTTCCATTGTGGCTGGAGTATATTTTGTTGCGGATATTGGTCTTACACTTTCAACAGGACGTGGAATAGGAGACCGAATAGATGCGGCAACTGGTGGCACTCATGAACTTTATAATGGTCTTTATTAAATAGTTTACTATGAAATTTCCAATTTACGATATATCAGAATATAGCTGGGAAAAATATAGAATCAAAGAGCACAATGTTTTGTATGAGAATCCTTATTCTGGTATTTTGCCGAGTAAAAGAGATGAGTTCGGTGAACGAATTAGTAAGTTTAAATTTGTTGACCCTGACGGGATACTTTATAAGGTAATTGGTTTTAAGGTTCTACAAAAAAGGGGCTTGGCAAAATTCCTCTCATTCAAAAAGAAAATTGAGCTTGAATTTGTTCGTACTGATGAACAATATACAATAGAGGAGTTTAAAAAATTGCTTGTAAAGAGAGCAAGAGACACTAAAAATAAAAATCTTGAAGAAATAGCAAAAAATGCCAATTCGTTCAAAGATATACTCCAACAAATCACATAGTATTAATACTTATGCTCACTTCTATCCCCGCACTGCCACTCGTTTGAGCGCAGCGGAAACGAGTGGTTAAAGGTTATTCGTCTGTGACGAGAGGAATAAACAAATAAGGGAATTTTATATGTATGCATCCAATATACGCACAAGTCTCACTTCCTGTGGGACTTGTCTTTGTCATTACCATATGCCTTTAATGGATGCCGAAGGTATCGTCTGGCATAGCTTTGATGAGCTTCCATTTTTACTTTCAAACGGCAGGTAACATCAGTTTTCCGAAATTAGTCATTCTGCATCCCTCCTTTCTCTTTGTTTTTGTTTTTTTTCTTCTTCTTTTTCTCTTTTCCCTTCATTAAATTGCCCATACTCATTTCAATGGCTTTTTCCTGAACCTTGGCATAAATCTGAGTGGTTTTCACACTGCTATGACCCAGCATCTTCGAGACAACTTCCAATGGCACCCCATTATTGAGGGCAATGGTTGTTGCAAAGGTGTGCCTCGCTATGTGAGTGGTGAGGTTCTTGTTTATTCGGGCCAGGTCGCCAATTTTAGACTCCCCTGTTTGTAACGAGAGGGGCAACAACTCGACTCTGACGAGAAGCAAGCAACAAGCACAAACTATATTTATAAAAGTTGAAAGAATTCAAAGGCGATATAAATAATTTTTTTAAATGCAACACATTGAACCACTCACATATGGAAATTATTACCACATCTACAAGCATGGTGTGGCCAATCGTGATTTGTACGCTGAAGGATGTCATCCATACTCATATGCATAGAGTTTCAGGTTTTAAGTTTTCACCATTTTGCCAAGGTCAAGAAGACATCCTTCAGGAATACCAACTCGTGGCTGAATGAACTAATATATCGGATCAAATGCAAGAATCATCTTTAATGTATCATCATCAAGAGGCTCTTCGCGTTCAATTTCTCGAATAAAACAATTCAATTGACTTCTTTCTTTCACAAGTTCTTTTAAAGCTGCACATTTCTTCGTTTTTCTTTTCACTTCTGTAATCATACCCTTTTCTTTTAATTACCTTGTTATGGAAGGTCGAAATCTTAAGAAAAACGCTGGATTGAAAGCGATTAAAAAAGTAGTTTATTTCTTGTATTACCCTATTACAATTGTGAATTCAACTACTTATTATTCGCTGCTCCATGAATACCCTTTTCAACGCTACCCGATCAATTCTTCCCTCTTCCTAATAAATACCCTATTATCAATTTCAAATCCCCTACTCCCTTGTCTTTGGCAAGGCCATTGGGGTATGTTATTTGTTGCTTAAATATACGGCAATAGGTAAACGAGTTGTAATTTAGCAAGTCCCAGAAACGATAATTTAAGTCTCAGTAACGCCACTACAGCACATAAACATCTGGCATTTTGACACTTAACAAACTGCATTCAATTAAACATTCAATGTAATATATCTGGACTATTACTATTTATTATTAGAGACAATAGTATACTCTTGATTTAACCTACTCGTCTATAAGTGAAGTTTCTTAAGTCAATATGTTTTTACAGCAACACAAACTGTTAATCCGCTGGATCGTGTTCTTCCCGTAAAGCATCATTTATATATGCTTAATTATTCCGTTAATGCAAGATATTTGAGTGGACGGTGTCCACCGTAGCCCTCCGATGCAGTTAATAGGTTTACTCAATGAAAAAGAGTAATGTGAAAATAAAAAAGCCCTCCTTCGCGTAAAGCTTCGGAGGGCGAAGGTGGAGCTGCCGGGAATCGAACCCGGGTCCAAACAAGGAACCAATACGCTTTCTACATGCTTAGCCAAGACTTAATTTTCGAGTAACAGCTGGATCAAGGCCACCCACTGCCACCTTATCTTCTTAATTTTGGAAACAACCCGAAGTTTGAAGTTTCCTAGTTTTCCATTACGAGCGCCTCCGAGTCGAACCGGCGGAAAACAGAGCCATCCGGGAGACGTCTTGAACCAGCATCTAATGCCGGAAAGTGCTAATCTACTTTATTCGATTATGCAGCAAGAGCAAAATTTTCTTCGCCAATTATAGTTGTGATCACTTAATTAAGGGCAAACGATCAAATCCCTGCATGCTTACACATTAACTCTACCTGCTGTCAAAACCAGTCAGCCCCGGTTTTATAACACAAATAAATTTGTATGTGTGGACGGCAAAATTAAGAAATTTTTCGATTCTTAGCGGTGCTTTCTTGTAGATTACACCAATGACGCTAATATAATTTTTCCTGCGCCCATTCTTATGCCAACAAAACCCGCATTGCTGCCTGACCTGAAAACGATTCCACCCCAGTTAACTTCTTTTCGGTTTCGTTATAAAAACGAATCGCTTTTTCAAAAACTACATCAAAACTTCGGTTCACCAAATGTTGGATTTTTTCATCTTTCAATGGAAATGGATTCTCGTGCGTATAAGCATAAGGAAAATCGATCACATCAATCCGCACCTTATTTTTACGCTGCACAACTCCAAAGGTATGAATAATGGCTTTGGCCGGCATTACCTGATCATTTTTCAAGGCAATCACCTGCACCTCAGATCCCCTTTCGTCCAGCCATTCGTTTCGAATTCGTTGTCCTTTTCGATGATGCAACATGCCATAAAACGCGCGCCACATGGATTCAAAATCGGGCAAATTGGCTTCCCGTAAATCGCGATGCACCTTTTTCAAAACGCGTTTTCGTTTCAGTGTTAACAAACTTTTGAACGCTTTAAGGTCCATGATATAACGCGATGTACCCATCATGGTATCGAAAGTAGGACCTCCGGCAAAAATGAACAATTTACTTCGATCAAATAAACCGGAAGGATTTCCTATGCATAAAATCTGGGCCAAAAATGCACCAATCGAATAAGCAAAAAAGTCAATCGATGTATTCGGTTTAAAAAGTGGGTGTTCGCCCTTCTGTATCCCATCAGCCAAGTTCGAAAAATCGTAATAGCTTTGAATGCCGGAATAGATGAATTGTTCGGGATGCGATCCCAAACGGGTACTTAATGCAGCGTTGGCAAAAGTGGTATCATTGGATACCAAATCATGGTTTCGGTCGCTCACCACATCCTTCATTTGACGTGGGTCGCTCCAGCTTTTTGGAGCACGGTTCATGTGATAGGCGATCGGAAACAATACGACGGGACATTTCAGTCGTGTAGCCAGTTCACTTGCCCAGGCCAGGTATTTATCCCAACTTTTTTCGTTTAAGCCATGCAATAAAAATATTCCATGTTCGTAGCTTGTATCCCGATCAGGAACGATCACAGGATAGGTAAAATCGGTATTTTCAGACACCTTACAATCGACCAGTTCATGATAATACAAGTTTCCGGCGAACAATCCTTTTTTTGCAGAATTCATCTCAAAAGTGGAATGAAATGAGAAGTGTTGAATGTGCAGACCTGATTTAAGCTCAGCAGGACTCTGTTGCTCATTCATGATCTTTCTCATTACTTCTGTTTGTTGCTTTACATTGCTCATTCTGTTCCTTTTAAAATTTCATGACGAAAGTAAAGGTCTTTTTAATTGAATGAACAAAAATGTAGTCACAACGCGTATTTTGGGACAAACGGAGCATCTTGTGGGGTGATTTCAGCCATGCTGGGATAAAATTGAAGTCGATTTTTCCTAATTCATTTTTTTATCCTTATGATCTGCCATGTTCACCTTAAAATCGGGCGAATCCACCAACTGGAATGTTGCAGAAGCAAACTTAATTTTCCCCTTACTCTCGTCCACTTTCTTCAATATTTGTAAAAACAATTCGGTCTTGGTAGCCCTGCGTTTTTTATAATTCACAATATAACGCAAAGTAAATTCCACCCAGTTATCGTTGGCAATTAAAGAGACCATTGGTTCCGTTTGGGCATCTTCGAGTCGATATTTATCTTGCATAGCCATCCACTTTTCTTTTGATGCTTCGCTTAATTTACCGGCTACATTATTCCCTACTTCTTCTAAAAGCTCTTTTGTCAATTGGTAATTGCTCCCGTATTGAACCGGTATTTTAATTTCGTCCCATAAAAATGGAAAATCGCCCGAATAATTAAACACTGGTTCTTTAAAAACAAAACTATTGGCAATTAAAACGATACGGCCGTTATACAAATCACCGTCCACCCACTGGCCGGTTTCCATAATGGTGGTTCTAATTACTCCAATGTCCATTACATCGCCCTTAACGCCACCCAGCTGAACCCTGTCGCCCGTTTTATAGAAGCCGCCAAACATTATGGCAATCCAACCGGCAAAGGAGACAATCACTTCCTGCATGGCAAAGGCAATACCTGCACCCGCTACACCAAGTGCAACCGTTAATCCACCCAACTTATCACTAAACACAATGGTCAGCAATAGAATGGTGAGAAAATAGCCAATAAAACCACTGAATTTTTTGGCACGATACCGATTGTCGTGATCCTTTATTTTACTGAAGAAGTTCCGTTGAATCGCTTTAATGAGCACCCAAATTACCGCAACACCAATAACGATGGTGGCAATTTTTCCAACAATAGGATCAAAAAGGAGTTCTTTTATTTGTTCTTCCATTACTTATTTTTTAAGTTGACATTAAAACCGGGCGCTTCATAATCTTTGGGCAGGTAATTGGCAGGAATGGTGATGGTATTGCCATCGCGGGCGGCCCGATAATGAGGCGAAAGAATCTCAATTCCATGCTCATTACAAACGTCCTGAATGTTTTGGTGCAAATTGGAATAGATCAAAGCCTGTTTACTTGCTTCACTGATAAATGCATTTATTTGATAAGCCACATAAAAATCTTCCAGACTGGTTTGAAGCACAAAAGGTTTTTTGTCTTTTAAAATCATATCTGTTCGTAAAGCAGCTTCAATAAGGGCTTCATGCATTTTGTTCCAAGGCACATCGTAACCAATGGTTACCGTGGTATGGATGATCAAACCGCCTTTTGTAGCTTCACTGGTATAATTGGTCGTATTGCCTGATAATACCGATGAATTAGGAATGGTGATGACCTCATTTTTTGTCGTTTTTAATCGGGTCACCAACAATGTTTTTTCCATCACATCGCCACTCACCTCGCCAATTTTAATGCGGTCGCCAATTTTAAACGGACGCATGTAGGTAATGACGAGTCCAGCCACCATATTGGCAATGGCCGAAGAAGAACCCAATGAAAATAGAACACCAATAAATACAGAAACACCTTTAAATATGTTTGAATCGGATCCCGGCAGATAGGGGAATATGAGTACAAACATAAAAGCATAAAGCAGAAATTTGACGATGCTAAATGTTGGGCTGGCCCAATCGGGATAAAAACCGGAAAGCTTTAGTCGTTCTCCTTCAATTTCAGAGAAGATGTATTTCACAAAACGAATGAAATACTTCATCACAAAATAAATGACCAAAATGCTAAATAAATTGGGCAAGTAATCCCATACTCCAATTAGTACTCCTTTAAAAGGTGACCAAACCAGATGAAATAAGGCATCGGCCCAGGTACGTGAAAAAGGGAAAATACTAAAAATGATGGGAAGTAATACGTATAGCAAAATGGCATATACCATCCACCGCATTACTTTCATTAAAAATAGAATAACTACCATTTCCTGTTCTGTAGTAAGGAAAGTGTAATCTTTAAATGACAAATCTATTAACCACGTACCTTTTCTGCTATGAATAAATTTTAACAATAGGAAATAGCCTTTCCCAATTAAGCCAAAAATAAAGTAGGCCAATGCAAGTACTAAAAGAACCAAACCGATTCGGAGCAACCATTTGACCCAGCTATTTTGTTTTTTTGCAAGGACTATGGAATCTTTAATTTTATCACGAAATTCATTCGCCAGGATTGGCATGCTTTTATCATACCACATGGCATCGGTCTCTGAAATACTCATGACAATGAGATCGCCATAGACAATATCATATGTATTTTCGGACTTAATGACCAAAATAGAATCAATCTTTAAAAAATCGTCATCATACAACATGTTGATTTTTGCCGTGATGTTCCCGGCGCGTTCTTTTGCTGTTGAAGCTCCTATCTTTGAATAAATAACAAATAAAGTATCTTCGGTGACACTGATTACAGGAAACCCTTTGGCCGTATGGCGTAAAGAATCGATTCTTGCTTTTTTACCGCTAACCCGAAGTTGGGCATTGTCTTCAATCTCTTTCAGTTTTTGAAGTAGTTCCTCTTTTTGGAAATTATCGGTAGTTTTTAAGGCTTTCAATTGAATTTCCAGTTCGGCCTTTTGAAAGGAATCCGCCACGCGCTGCTTATCGATTTCAAGCAGTTTTGTGTTATAATGTTGCAAAATAGCTACGTTCAGTGAATCGCTATTTCTTATTGAGCTATCCGTTTGGGCCCGGGTTGTCCAACTGATCATCAGTAAGACAAAGACAAAGAGAAAGGAATGAAAGCTGAGTATTTTCATAAAAAATTCATTTAATTCTGATACAAATCTAATCAACTAACGGTTAGTTGATATTTATTGTTTAACATCATTTCAAATATTTGACATAAGGCTTCTCTTCTGCAGTTAAAAATATTTTTTCAACCATTGGGGCATGCAAAATGAGCAGTTTTTTTCTTAGACGAAGAGAAAATAGACCGAAGACGGAAGGCAGAAGTAAGAAGTAAGAAGGCAGAAGTAACATTGATTTATTTTCTGACAACTAATGACTATTGACTGATGACTAAGGACTGATGACTGATTTAATCTTCGTACAACTTTACAATTTTATTCATTTTCTGCTCTAATTCGATGACACTTATTCCACGAGCTTCGCGGATATATTCACGACCTTCGACAAAAAACAGGACCACCGGCACTGAAAATACCCGATAGCGAGCACTGAGTTCAGGCGATTGTTCAGTCGCTATTTCAACAAACTGAACCTGTGGAAACTGCTCACGAACCAGCATTTCAATCTTGGGTTTTAACGAAGCACACACATTACAGTTTTCACCCGAAAAATAGCTGAGAACCATAGGTTGTTTTTCCAGCAATTCATCGAATTGGTCGTTGGTAGAAATCATAGTTGATTGAATTATTAATTTGCGTGCAAAATTAAATCAAATCATCGATCGACTGTGTGAGTTCAATCACCTTCAACACTGTTTTCCAGTTTCGGGTAGTTGCTTTCACCTTTAATTTTGATTCAAAGTAAGCATTGGTGAATTTTGTCTTTCCATATCCATTGGGACATTTCAGGTAAATTAAACTGCCAAGCACCCTGTATTCATCCACAAAACGAGGATCAGTAGCAAGATTCGAGAGCATACTATCTGAAGGTTTCGTGGCTAAAAAGGTCAAATGAAGCGTAGCATGATCAACCAGCGGTTCTTTTAAAAATGGATTGTCCCTGGCAGCCAATACCAGCTCACTTGCTGGGATCACCTGAACTGCAACGTCAAAACCATATTGTAAAGGAATTGCCTGTTCTATTTTTGTGACCAATTGCATGACGTCCTGTTCACTTTGAAAAATTACATTTCCACTTTGAATATAGGTTTGAGTTTTGCTAAATCCCAATTTTTCATAGAGCACCTTCAAGTCACCCATTTTAATACTTTTCTGACCGCTCACATTAATGCCCCGAAGCAAAGACAAGTAGGTGATCATTCTTCCATTTTTTCATTCAATTTATTGAACCGAAATACAGCAGCTCCTGTAATGACGAGAAAAACAGCAGCGGTGTACCAGATCCAGACAGGCATTGAATTTGCTTCGCCAACTCCTGCATAGGAATGCAAGCCAACTAAAAAATAATTCACTCCGAAGAAGGTCATTAAAATGGAAGTAAATGCCCAAAATGCTGCAAAATTCACCCAAATTTTATCACTCATCGCCGGTATAAAACGCATGTGAGCCACAAAGGCATAAATCAAAATACTAATCAAAGCCCAGGTTTCTTTGGCATCCCAGCCCCAATAACGTCCCCACGATTCGTTGGCCCAAATTCCGCCTAAAATTGTGCCTATGGTAAGCATGTATAAGGCGATGGTCATCATCACCTGAATAAGGGCGTCCAGTTGTGCTGTTTTTTCCTTTATTTTTAACATACGTGCAGGCGCCGCAAACAAGAATAACAACATGTTCACCAGAGCCATCATCATCACCAAGGCAAACAAAGCATAGGACGAGGTGATAACCGCCACGTGAATACTCAACCAATAGGATTTGAGCACCGGAACCAAATTTCCAATTTCAGGATTTCCGTTGTTCATGCTGGCCACAAAAAGAAATGTGAAACCTAAAATTAAGGATAGGGCCAAAGTAACCGGCTGCCGGCTGCTAATCAGAATTCCGGCCAAAAGCACAATTCCTGCTAAAAAGATCATTACCTCCAGCGAATTACTGAGTGGAATATGACCGCCAATGTACCAACGCAAACCTACGCCCAATTCAGTTATCAATAAAAGCACGATAGAAATCCCCTGAAATATTCTTTCCAACAATACCGGAAAAGGTTTTCCGCGTAAAATAAATACAAAAAAGAGGATGAGTAGCACAAAACCAACCAGGCCGAACAGGCTTTGCATGCGTTCAAAAATGTGCCAGCGGTTATATTTTAATTCCGCATCGATTTTTTCAGGAGCAGGCATAACTGCAGCTCCAATACTTTGCTGATATTTTTTAATCGCTCCCAAATATTCATTTGCAGTTGAATAATTGCCCGTTTCTTTTCCTGTTTGCAAGGCATCGAGGTATAAGGCTAAAATGTGTGTCAAAAAGATGGAATCTTCACTACTTGAAGCAAATTCAGCCGCATTGTTGGCAGAGTGCCATTTGTTGTTTTCGAGTCCATCAACAGGGAAAATCGAGATGGCATCGCCCATTAAAAACGAATGTAAGATATTGGCCTTCTCATCCAGTTTGATGATAGATTTATCCATTTTACTGCGTTCGCTTTCGGCCTTCATCGAAATGCGATTCACCGGTTCATTCATAATGTACCGACCTTCACTATTGAACAGTCCTGTGTAGGAAAGATATTTTTCGTTGATGTTGAATAGGTTCCTTACCTCTTTATCCGCAACTTTCATCAAGGGCACATTCACCCATGCATTGGGGTAAGTCATCAGGGAGAGTACCACCTGATCAGCGCTTAAACCATCAATTGTTTCAGCACTATAAATTTTTCGCATGAATTCATTGTTGAGTGTATTCATGGTTTTCATTCTGCCTTTATAATCCTGTACAACCAATTCGCCAAAACGGGCGGCCTGATCAGGACTAACGATATAAAGCGGATCCACAGAAGCTGCTGCGTTACTTTTAAACGGAAGCAAAAAGAGCAACATCAAAACTGCTGCTGTACTTAATTTTTTTAATTGTTTACGGAAAAAGGTACCGGGCATAAGCAGCGACAATAACAAAGTGGTGATCACTAAAAAGTAGCCAAAATAAGTCAGGGGAGTTCCAATCACATCACGTGTGGCAGTGAGTACGGTACCTCGTTCATCCTGATCGTAGGATGTTTGAAAGAATCGCCAGCCACGATATTTCAGGATGTGATTCATGTAAATGTGGTATTCGAAATAGTTTCCTTTCTCTTCGTCGTTAATAGTGACAATACTTGAATACGATGAAGGTGAATTGGACCCTGGATAGCGCAACAGTTCAAAATCGTTCAGGTAAACATCGAATGGTAGCAGTATTTCCTCCTGAGTGCTTTGCAGTTTGACGACATTTGATTTTTGTCCTTCGCGAATAGAAATCATTCCTTCTACACCGTTGTACCGGGTAAACAAGGCACCGACCATAATCAACACAAATGCCAGGTGAAACATGGGTACTGATATTTTACGCCACGAAAATGATTTATGATAAAATAAACTGCCTGCTATATTGATGGTCAGAAGCGCCAGTACAATTTCGAACCATGTGGCGTTGTAAATCAACTCACGCGCATGTTCCGTACTTGTTGCCGACTCAACAAATGTGGCAAAAATAATGGCAACAGTAGAAATAATTAATAGAACGACTGTGGTTGGAAACCCAAAAAATTTATATTTCATGATTGATATTTTATACAGAACAGAATTGGTTATAATTCAAATTGCTGATAAAACAATCAATTTTAAGATAGGTTCAGTCAAATAGTACGAATAAACCAGCATCCACAGATTTTAATCTGTGTTCCAATCCATCACGACTAAAAAATTATTTCGGCTTCGATTTCAAGTAAAAAATCTTTACGGGGTAAATCGGCTTGGACCAATACCAACGAAACGTCAGGAAAAAAGGAAACTAATACATTTTGAATTGTTGGAAAATCAGCTTCATTCCGGACATAAACCTTTACCAACGAATATTTTCCGGCACCCAAACCTACAATACCGGCCTTTTCAAGGTTGGCTTTTGTCAGTAGTTTTTTGTAGTTCTCCAAAATAAATCCAAGCTGTTCTTTAACATTGGCTTTGAAGGTAGTGCGCTCGCCAACAACGGCAGGAGTAGCAGTAACAAATATCATGGATTGTTGATTCAGAGTAAGGAATTGTGCCCGCTCCACTTTTGGTGTTGTGGGCAGTATTTTGGTATTCATTCCTCGCTCTGAAAGTACTTCAGCACTGTATTCGTGTGGAGCCTTTTGTAAAGGATTACTTAGGGGTTTGCAAAACTTATCGCGGCCTTTAATGGCGAAAAATTCAATTAAAATACCACCATTACTGAGCCCGATTTCCGTCGACGCAGGAAAACCGATTCCCTCAAAATCAGTATCGTAATATTTAGTTCTGATGTCGTTGAAAATTTGATAGCGTTGGATACCCAAATCATCCTCTAGCATACGTTCAATGTAATTCCACTGCTTCACCAGGTTTTGAAATCCCATACCACACTTGGCCAGGAGAATATCCATGGTTTCAAATGCCTGTTCAACATTCTGAAGAAGATTGGAACCTAAATTCACCTTCACCGATCCAATAACAGCTTCATTTTTTCCATGCTTCAAATGTTGACAGGAACCATACTGATCTTCTTTAAACAAACAGTTCCATGCGGTACTTTGAATGTGTGTTGATTCCAATGCCACATCGCCCATCGCAGGAGCTATAGGTATTATATTGATGATCATTGGCAATGGGAAACGGCGTTTAGCCATCTTCTCCAAACCAGGAATTGATTTTTCAAATGCAGCCCAATTGTCCACCCGAACAAATAAATTGTGACGAATAAAACTACCCGGATAAATTTGCTTTTCATCCATGTATTCCTCTAACTGCTCCAAACAATCGGTAAGCTGAATTTCTAAATTACCAGGACATGATGCATAAAACACCACCTGATTTCCACCCAATATCTTCATTTTTTTCCCTTATATATCTATTCGGCCCATGAAAACGTTACGTTTTCCACCCTGTAAACAGGATAACGTAAAAAGCTTTTCTCTGACCATTCGCTGTGGCTGTAAATATACTGCATTTGTTGATAATGACTGGTTTTAATCGCAGTATTATTTGTCCGTTCTTCTTCCCATTTTGCTTTAAACTCCGGATGTTCATCCAGATACTTTTGAGCATTCCCCTCAAAGCCCCAAGGTGAAAAATATTCACGCCGATCGAGCATGGAATCGAAAAAATTCCATCGTAAAAAAGAATCACTTGCTTTGGGCTCCAAACACTCCATAATGTAGGCCATCTTTTTTTGATTTACCGGTATTAGATAATCGTTTTTATAGACCTGAATCTCTGTTGGCCTCATGACCACTTCAACGGTATCGTGAAAAAAGTGACCATTGTATGGCGAAGCCGGATTGCTCAATCTGGTAATGAAATAGGCATCCACTGTTAACTTTTCATCCTCCGGAAATTTGGTCATTTGAACGCCATTCATTTTCATGCGGTCAACGGCCTCAGTCCATGCTGATGGAAGAATGTAATACTGCGGTTTTACAACGCTAAGTACCGGATGAAATGTGGTATAATATTTAATGGTTCTTTCGAAAGGTTGAGAACGGTCATAAGCAAACCGATCGAGTCCGGTGAGTTGACTTTTCATTACACCCGATTCATAACCTTTAAAATTAAGTTGTTCAAATTGAGTGGTATCCACGGCATAATCGAGGTGATAGGTTTTCGCTGCCAATGCTTCCTGTATGGCACTGGCTCTCGATTCTAATATCTCTTTGGAATGTTCTGCAGTAAAAACACTCAATTTTTTAATGAAATGAAAAATGGACTGAACACGATCGGTATATGACTTGTAGACATGGTTTTCTGTCATAAAACCATAGGTGTAATTTAACCTGGAATATCCGGTAGAATAGCGTCCCGATTCAAAGGTCATAGTAATTCCTTCACCCGGATTTTGATTCGACCATACCACATAAGGAGTCATTTCATAGGGAGTTTCCAACATGCTTCGATACAGGTCGGGGAGCATAATTCCACGTAAAAATTGATCCATTGGACCAGGTAAGGCCGAAGGATTGGTGGGAATTAAAGTAATGCAATACTGATGGTCCGATCCATTGGTGGTATGCGTATCCAGAAAAACATCAGGATCCCATGTTGTAAATAGTTCATTAAATGTTTGCGCATTTTTAGAATCGCATTTGATAAAATCGCGATTTAAATCAAGATTACGGGCATTTCCCCTAAATCCAGTTTCGATGGGCCCCATCTGATTGGCCCGATTATATGCACTTCGGTTTAAATGCCCGCCCACATTGTAAACAGGAACAATACAAATGGTGGTGTTTCGAAGAATATTCTTCAGTTGATCCACATTTCGCAACAATTCATCGATAAATAGCAATGAACCATCAATACCACAAGGTTCACCCGGATGTATCCCATTATTTATAAATAGTATTGTTTTTCCTTTTTCACGTATCGAAATTGGATCAAAATCACCATCTCTATCGATCACGAACAGATGCAAAGGTCTCCCGGCATCAGTTTCTCCTACTCTGATCAGCTTTGTCTGATCCGAAAAATCATCCAATTTCTTGTAATAAGCAATCAACTCATCATAACTTGGAGTATAATCTTCGGTATAACGCAAATGAATAATGGGTTCATTTATAACCTTATGATCCGATGAACACGAGAAGAAAATACCAAAAAATAAAATAAACAGGAACAGGTATAAAAATTTTATCATAATGTTGAATTTCAGAAAATGAAGATAATATTTCTGTTCATAAAAATAAAACATACTGTTAAAAACAGAACCATTTTACTTAAGCAAAGAAGTTCCACGCATTCATTTGTAATCAATGGCAAGTGCTTTTGACTTCTGCATACATAAGTTACCTTAGAATTGAATATTTTTGAACGTAAAGATTTAAACCAATTATCCAAAACGATAAAAAGATGTTACAAATTAAGCTGATTGCCCCTATCCTTCTATTGTTGCTCGCAGCATGTTCTCCAAATTCAGCAAGCAAAGCACCTTATACCTGGAAGAACGTCCAAATTGTTGGAGGTGGTTTTGTCGACGGAATTGTATTTCATCCTGCAGAAAAAAACCTCTACTATGCACGTACCGATATGGGGGGTGCCTATCGCTGGAATGAGGCTACCAAAAGCTGGATTCCTTTGCTCGACTGGGTTTCATATGCCGACAAAAATCTGATGGGCGTTGAAAGCATCGCGCTTGATCCCAATGCTCCCGACAAACTGTACTTAGCCTGTGGCACCTATACAAATCCCGATGCTCCAAACGGAGAAATGCTACTTTCAATCAACCGTGGTGAATCTTTTGAACGGGTTCCTATGCCCATTAAAATGGGCGGCAACGAAAACGGGCGAGGCAATGGCGAGCGCCTGGCTGTAGATCCGGCCAACGGCAACATCATCTATTTTGGATCGAGGAATGACGGATTGTGGCGCAGTACGAATGCCGGCCACAGCTGGGAACAAGTGAGCACTTTTCCGGTAGTGGTTGAAACACCTTCAGATACGCTTTCGGATAGGCAAAAAGGAATGTGGCAATGGGCCATGAAAGGCTCCGGAGTCATCACAGTGATTTTTGATCCCAGCTCAGCCAACGAAAAAGGCTGTCAAACCATTTATGCTGCCTATTCATTGATGAATCAGAACAACCTTTTTCAATCCATCGATGGTGGAAAAACCTGGAATCCTGTGCCCGGACATCCTCAACAATACCGACCCACCCATTGTATTCTGGCCGGCGATGGCAATTTATACATCACCTACGGTGATATGACAGGGCCATTTTTTATGTACGATGGTGGCGTTTGGAAATTCAACACCCAAACAAAAATTTGGAAAGAGATTACACCAGACCAACCCAATCACCAGGACAAAAAATTCGGGTATGCCGCCGTGGCAGTTGATGCAACAAATCCGGAGCATTTAATTGTAAGTTCATTTTACCGCCCGGGAAATGCCGGCAGTGATGATATTTTCAGATCGACCGATGGAGGGGATACGTGGATCGAAGTTTTTGCCAATGGCACTGAATTCGACTATTCTCTTGCTCCCTATGTTGAATACACTCCAATTCACTGGATGTGCGACATTGAAATTGATCCCTTCGATCCGAACCATGCCCTGTTTACAACCGGTTTTGGAGGATTCGAAACCTTCAACTTAAGCAACGTTGATAAAGGAGAAAAAACCAATTGGAGTGTTTACACCAAGGGAATTGAAGAAACTGTTCCACTCCAATTGTGCAGCCCACCCGAAGGCGCACCTTTAATCACCGGCATTGGCGATTATGCCGGCTTCGTACATTGGGATCTTGATGTGTCGGCAGAAGGACAATATTTTAAAGATCCGTACTTTGGAAATTGCGATGATGTTACCTGTGCTGAAAAAAATCCATCCTTAATTGTACGTGTTGGAATTGCCTCAGGCCACCATGGTGGAAGTAACATTGGATATTCCATTGATTTTGGAAAAACCTGGCAAGCAGCACAAATGCCTACACCAAAAAGTGGCCATGGAAAAATAGCCCTGTCGGCCGACGGTGCAACCTGGATTTGGACTCCTCAACGGCAACAACCTTATCGAACACTTGATAGCGGAAACACCTGGACGTTGATAGATTCCCTGCCAGTAAATGTGAGAGTGGTTGCTGACCGTGTGAATCCGTTAAAATTTTATGCCCTTGATTTATACAAGGGAAGTTTTTACAGTAGCATCGACGGTGCAAAAACCTTTGAGAAACAGGAACTCCAATTGGCAAACGGCTTGCCTGAAAGAGGGAAAAATCGTGGGGATAATCGTGGTGGACAAGATCGACTCTATACAACGCCGGGATTTGAAAACGATTTATGGTTGCCGGCCTTCGATGGATTATACCATTCAAAGGCTAAAAATGAAACCTTTGAACTACTGCAAAAGGTGGATGAAATTCATGCCTTTGGATTTGGGAAATCAGCTCCCGGAAGCAACTACCCCGCTCTTTATTTGATCGGAAACGTAGATGGACAAAGAGGCATCTACCGATCAGACGATCAGGCCAAAAACTGGGTAAGGATAAACGATGATCAACATCAATGGGGTTTGCTTTTACTAATTACCGGTGATCCTAAAAAATATGGAAGGGTATATGTTGGTTCGCATGGTCGCGGTGCTTTATATGGCGATCCAACCAAGTAGTTTATCACAAAAAAAAGGATGATTTCAAAATTGAAATCATCCTTTTTTCATCAATCCACTCAATTAAATCAAACTTATTTTTTCTTTTTACTTGTTGAAATACCAAAAGGCAAATACAAAGGGCAAAAATTCACCAGACTGGTTAGAACAAATACTCCTGCTAAAACCACCAAAATAATTCCCAGTGTTCCTGTAATGACATTGGTTAAAAACAAAATCAAAATAATTGCAGCAATAATTACACGCACAATTCGGTCAATGGATCCCATATTTTTTTTCATTCTTCCTATTTTTTAAAAGGTTAGTAATCCAATAAACAAAATTGGAAGGCTTTCGGTTTTTAGTTTTACAACATAAAAGATAAGCGCCGTATTGTTTCTTCCAATTCGTTGGACACACCGTTAAAACATCGAAAGATAATTGTAAGTAGCCTGAAATATTGTGCTTTATATCACAAACGAATAACTGACAACTTCATCCACTCCCCTTTTTCTGCACTTTCAAAAAGGGCATCAATTACCTGCATATTCCCAATGGCATCGTTGAGCGAAGTAGGAACATCGGTCTCATTCAATACCGAATTGGCGAAGGCTTCGGCTTGCAGTGTGTACTGGTCAATAGGACCAAACCACATTTCTTCCGAGCCAGCTGATGTAACAAGTGTCAATTTGGTGGCTTCCAAGGCTGGTGCATTCACCGGTATTTCTATTTCGATTCGACCTTGAGTTCCCACAATTTGGGCGCGTTGAAAGGATTGCAATTGCGTTGAACAGGTAAACGTTGAGGAAATACCGCCACCAAAATCAAGCAGGGCCGATGTAATCCTATCGGTTTTCATCAAGGGATCATGATCCATCAATCCAACCACCTTTTCAGGGTTGCTTCCAAAGAGGAAGCGTGGAAACTGGATGCAATAACAGCCAATGTCCATTAAAGCCCCGCCGCCTATGTCAGCTTTATTTCGAATGTTCTGTGGATTGGCATTAAAATAGGAAAAAAAAGAATGCACAGTTTTCACTTCCCCAATAACTCCACTATCCACTAAGTCCTTGGCCTTGATCCATTGTGGATGAAAACGATACATAAAAGCTTCCATCACTTTTAAATGGGGGTATTTTTGCGCTTCCTTTGCCAGATGTACCGCCTCAGCCGTATTCAAGCCAATGGGTTTTTCGCACAAAACATGCTTCCCTGCCTGGAGCGCCTTTATCGTCCAATCCACATGCAAATGGTTCGGTAAAGGAATGTAGATGGCATCAATGTTTGAGTCAGCCAATAATTCCTCATACGATCCATACGCTTTTTCAATTCCCAATGAAGTTGCAGCCACTTGAGCTGTTTCTAAATTACGGGAGCAAATGGCTGTTACTATACAATTTTCGGCTTTTTGAATGGCCGGAATTACCTTTTGCATTCCGATATTAGCAGTACTTAATATTCCCCATCTGATTTTCATTCTTCTGAATTTATTTTTTTAAATACGTTTTTACCACCAAATATTTCAATTCAGTATCTCCAATGTTTCGAATACCATGTTCAACTCCCGAAGGACAATAGAAACTGGCATAAGGTTCGGCCTCAACAGAATCGCCATTCAAAATAAACAATGCTTTACCTTCCAAAACAAAAAAGAATTCGTCTTCCAAATGGGTATGCGGCGCATGTGTCGCTTCATGAGGAGCCACAACACTCATTTTTAAGGTCCTTCCATCAATGAAATCCTTATCGGCAAACCAATATTGATAACCGACTTTGGTTGGAACAGTTTTACTGGCATCAAACTGATTGACACAATTTTCGATGGTCCATTCTTTATTCGTTTTGGGTTGATCTTGCGCCATTGCAACAAATGTAAACCCTAAAATGATCTGAAGCAAAATGTAAGAGTAAATCTTTTTCATCTTTCTATGTTTTAATTTGAAAGTGATATTAGATAAATACCTTTTCAAATGCAACTCATTCGACCAATCAGGAGATCAAAAAAATAGTTTAGCTTCCCAATAAAGTTGTTTTAACCCCTTTGTTCAACTGGAGATCATCCAATTTCCACTAAACTGAGGGGCATTTTAGCATCACCAAAAATACAACATTAAGGAATTCATTTTCTCCTATAAAATTAAACCAACCAATAGTTTACGCGTCAGGGATTCCTGTATATTTGCACACTTAAAATAGCAAAGGTGGAAGCGGAAGAAAATAAAAAAATGATTTCAAAGGAGGAATTGGAGGCCTGTTTAAAGACCTTACAACACTTGGTAGACAACAGCCAGGCCCTAACTTTATTGGACGAAGAACAGCGGATTGAATTGATGAAAGCAGCCGGTACTTTTTCGAAACCCGACAAAAATGAACTCAAGCAGCGAAGAAATGAACTGAACAAAGCCCGTAAAGTTCAGCTGAGGGAAAAGGACCGCAGTTCACGAGCCAATACGGGTATTCGTTCGGCCAGAACTGCCGATATTTTCAGTGCTCCACAGCAAATGATTTTGCCTGCCGCTAAAAAAAACATGGAAGAAAAAGAGCTGACCACACCACGCAATTGTTACGTGTGTAAAGCCGAATATACCCGTTTGCATCCCTTTTATGACTGCATGTGCGAAAGCTGTGGCGATTTAAATTATGCCAAACGTTTTCAAACCGCCGATCTTACGGGACAAGTGGCGCTAATGACCGGTTCACGACTAAAAATCGGCTACCATGTTACGTTGATGCTATTGCGTGCAGGAGCCACCGTGATTGCCACCACCCGATTCCCGGCCGATTCCGCCATTCGTTTTTCCAAGGAAAAGGATTATAGAACCTGGTGCAATCGCCTCCACATTCATGGTCTCGATTTACGTCACACCCCCAGTGTGGAGTTGTTTTGCTCCTACATAGAACAAACCTACGATCGGCTGGATTTATTGATTAACAATGCCGCCCAAACCGTTCGCCGCCCACCTGGTTTTTATGCCCACATGATGGACATGGAAAGCTTGCCTTTTCATGAACATACGGCTGAAGTTCAGCTCTTATTAAAAAGTCATGAAAATTGTATTCAACGGATTTCAGCCGGAAGCCAGACAGGAAAAGACACTTCGAAACTGGCTGTAGCCTGGAACGAAAAAGGTCCGGGAATTGGCATCAGAGCATCTGCTCAACTTTCCCAAATCCCATACAGCTACGACGGATCGGTGCAAAACGAAGAGGTGTTCCCTTCCGGCAAACTTGATGTAGATTTGCAACAGGTTGATCTAAGAACCACCAATTCGTGGCGACTCAAATTGGGTGAAATCCCTACTCCCGAATTGCTCG
The DNA here is from genome assembly GCA_041821245.1 of Prolixibacteraceae bacterium. Classification (GTDB taxonomy): domain Bacteria; phylum Bacteroidota; class Bacteroidia; order Bacteroidales; family Prolixibacteraceae; genus Roseimarinus. The sequence goes on along the minus strand of JBGUEP010000003.1, from coordinate 184,089 downwards.
AAGTGCAGTTGGTGAATGCCATTGCTCCGTTTGTTTTGTGCAATCGCCTGTCGACCATGATGAAGCGCGACAATACCGGAAAAAAACACATCGTGAATGTCAGTGCCATGGAAGGTAAGTTTTACCGCTATACCAAAGCAACCAGGCATCCGCACACCAACATGGCCAAAGCTGCATTGAATATGCTAACGCATACCTCATCGGCCGATTTGGCACAATACGGCATCTACATGAATGCGGTTGATACCGGTTGGGTCACCGATGAAGATCCTGCCCAACTGTCGAAACACAAAGAAGAAGTGCACGATTTTCAACCGCCGCTCGACATTGTGGACGGTGCAGCACGCGTTTGTGATCCCTTCTTCGACGGCATTAACCGCGGTGAACACTGGTGTGGAAAATTTCTGAAAGATTATTTCCCCATTGACTGGTAGTGGCTGCCCGCCCGGGTGACCCAGTCGGACGGGGTTACTGACCTGCCCGCCGAAGTTTTAACGGAGGAGGGTTACTGGTTACTGGTTACTGGTTTTCTGGACACTGGATTCATTTAAGCAGGTGCTTTTCATAATTGCGGGCTTTACAGTCCTAACTTCGCGAATAGCTATTTACCAGTATTTAGTTCGAAATTTTATACGATTATCCGTATTGATATCTAAAAAGGCTCCTCCATGCTGAATATCAATTCGTTTACCCCGCCCCTAAAGGGAGCGAATTGATTTTTCCTGCTCCCTTTAGGGGCGGGGTATTCAGGGAAAATCAATTTGCGAACTGGGTATAAATGCGGACATTCATAAATTTTATTTTGAATCAATATTGGTCTCCCGTATAATGTAATTTGGACGTCCTTTGTGTTCCAGAAACAATTTCCCAAGGTATTCACCAATAATGCCCAGGAACAGTAGATTAACTCCGCTAAAAAACATAATACCAACCACAATGGATGCCCAACCGGGAATGGCCTGATCAGTGAAAAAATGAATAATTAAGGCATAAATTACAAATGCGAAAGCCATTAAAGCCAGAGTAACTCCAATGTAAATGGAGAGTTTGAGCGGTCGTATACTGAATGAAGTAATACCCGAAGATGCCAGTTTGATCATTTTGCGAATGGTGTATTTCGATTGTCCGGCAAAACGTTCATCCGCCTGATAGGGGATGGCCATTTGCTGGAATCCCATCCACGAAATCATGCCACGTAAAAACAAGGAACTTTCCGGCATCGATTTTAAAACATCAACCACCTTACGATCGAGCAAACGGAAATCGGAGGCACCAATTTCAATCTTTGTTTCCGAAAGCCCGTTCATCATTTTATAAAATGTACGAGAGGTAATTTTTTTAAAGAATCCGATGCTTGCATGCTCTTCCCTTACAGTATACACCACATCATTTCCTTCTTCCCATTTCTGAATCAAAGTTGGAATAAGGCGAGGAGGATGTTGCAAATCGGCATCCAAACTAATGACAGCATCTCCTTCCGATAAATCGAGCCCGGCCTTTAGTGCATTCTGATGACCAAAATTTCTTGAAAAGGAAATGTATTTCACGTTGGCATTCCGGTCAGCCAGTTCTTTAAGTTGAGAAAGTGTGTCGTCAGTGCTACCATCGTTCACGAAAATCAGTTCATAATGATACTTGCTGTTGAGCACCTCCGTAATTACACGATAAAACTCCCTAATACTTTCTGTTTCATTGTAGCAAGGAACAACAATTGAAATCTTACAGGCTGTTGTCATTCTATTTTTTTAACTATTTTAGCATCTGCAAAATAGTTAAAAAGCGAACAATAATAGGTGTTTGTAATGACCGAATAATGACTTATTCCTTACGGCCCACCTTTTTGTATTGAAATGGTACCAAAAGCTGAACCAAATAACCTTCGACCGAATGAAACTGAAAAAATTATTACCAATACTGATCATTACCGCTTTTATAATTGTGTTGTTATTCAGGAATGTCATTTTCAATCTGAATACCGTCTATTTCTCCGACCACGGCGATGGATTAAAATCATACTATTGCGCCACTTACCATGCCGTACACGATTCAACGGCAGGTCATTTCGAAGGCATGAATTACCCTTGGGGCGAATCGGTGTTTTTTACCGATGGTCAAATACCGATTACCAATACGGTAAGGTTCATCGATCGTCATATTTTTCCATGTGCGCACAAATTAGTTGGAATCATCAATTTCATGTTGATTTTTTCCATTTTCCTTGCCATTATATTTCTATATCTGATATTAAAGAAATTTAATTTACCGGATTGGTATGCCCTCATTGTAGCCATCGGTATTAGTTTATTGTCGCCTCAACTGGGAAGAATTAACGGACATTTTGCACTGGCCTGGTTGTGTTGGCTTCCAATAATGTTGTATTTGCTTATACTGATTTCCGAAGGTCTTAGCTGGAAAAAAAGTGTGATTTTTGCTTTGGTTACTTTACTGTCAGCACTCTTGCACATGTACTTTTTCCTTTTTGCTGTGGCTTTAATTGGCATTTACTGGATCGATCGAATTTTTATCCACCAAACATGGAAAAAACAATGGATGGAATTATTGCATCCCATAGTCCAAATCATAATTCCATTCATTATTATGGAACTGATTATGGCCGACAAGGTAGTTGACCGCACTCATTTTCCTTTTGGTTTATTTTATTACAAAACTTTTCCTGCTGCAGTATTTCTTCCTTTGTACAAATGGTATGTCCCCTTCCTCTCGCAATTCAAATTTGCTGAAAATTATGAATGGGAATCATTAAATTACATCGGATTTATTGGCACTGTTGGTTTTGCCTTTTTGCTTGGACAATGGATTATTCGTCTGAAAAAAAAACGTCTCATAAAATTGACTTTTACCGGTAACAAAACCTTGGATATATTCATGTGGAGTGCACTTCCACTTCTTTTACTTTCCTTTGGAATACCTTTTATCTGGGGATTGGAAAGTCTCCAGAAACACATGGGTATTTTTAATCAATTGCGTGGATTGGCACGTTTTTCATGGTTGTTCTATTATGTAATCAATATTGTAGTGTGGATAAAGTTATACCACTTCTTATCGACCAGGAAAAGGATGTGGACAGGCTACCTGGTGTTATCGTTGTTGCTCATCCTATTTTTGTTTGAAGGGTATGATAGTTCCAGGAGTAAAATTGAAATAATCAATAACTCAATAAATGCCTTAAATGATACGAACAATGAAACGGCAGTCAACAGTTGGGTGAATCAAATTGATCCACAAAAATACCAGGCCATAATGCCACTACCCTATTTCCATATTGGATCGGAAAGTACCTGGATTGAACCCAAGGACGACCTTCTGAAACAAATGTTTATTGTTTCGCTCAAAACAGGCTTGCCTTCGAATGGAGTATTGTTGGGACGTACCTCGCTTTCTCAGTCGTATAAAAACATTGAATTAACGTTTACTCCCTGGGAGAAATTCAGTATTTTGGACGAGCTTCCTTCAACTAAACCATTCCTCGTGTTGACGGATACGCTATGCCAATTGAATCCTAACGAACAAAAAATCCTCGACAAGGCCGATTTTATAATGGCTACGTCGCATTTTAAATTCTATGAACTTCAAATTAAGGATCTTGAAGAAATACCCAATGAACGCAATTATCCTCAGAAGTATAGCCACTACATGGATTCGTTGCAGGAATATTTTGCGGCGGGCAATACCACCTGCTATATCAGACATACCGGGAACTTCACTGCCGATGAAACCAGTTTTACAAGCTCAAGTAAGGGAAGTTACCGGGAATATGAACGCATTTTGGAAGCTCCGGTGCATTTCGATTCCATTCAAACCATATACGTGCGATTTTGGGTCAAGGACTACAACAAAGATATGGTGGCCCGCACTAAATTGTTAATTATTCATTCAGGTATGGAACAGCAAACCTTAATTGAAAGCTATTCCGAAATCTTCCGAAATATCGTTACACTTCACAACGATTGGGCACTCATTGAAATCCCGATGAAATTACAGGCACCCGATGAAATCATTAAGGTACTCATCAGTAATCCAATCATTAATTGCAAACAAATTGTCTTTGATGAATTTTCAGTTTCGGGTAGTTCAATTTAACTGCCCGAAAGATGATTTTATTTATCCAAGGGCTGCAATTCATTCCACAGGGTGCTATGTGCAAATTATCCATCACTGGCTTGATCAAATTTGTTAAATTTTAAGCAACTTAACTTTCATTTAGTGATTGCAAAAAACGACTAAATATTTCTTCAATTTCACCTTTAAAATTGTTATCGGACAAATGGGTTTCCATGATGGTTTTCCCATCGGTCCTTTTATTTTCCGGAACCACCAAGCCAATTGGTAAAGCCAGACATTTTTCGCATTTTTCACCCAACAGGTCCTCCACCAAATGGAATACATTGTTATGGCCAAACTGATCATCTTTAACTTCGTAGCCACTTCCACAACACGTTACAAAATACAGGCTTTGTATTCGGTTTCGGTATTTTTGAATAAAACTTCGAAGTGGTGAAATTAATTTGCCCATAAATATGGGGCCACACAAAATAACACGATCGTAATTTTCTGGATGGTGTTTCAAGTTCCTGATGCCTAAACTAACTTTCATCGAGGAAAACAGCAGAATCAGCATGAAGGTATTCAATCTTGGTTTGATTTCTTCCAAATCACACTTGAGATGATCGGCAATTTTTTCGGCTAAATACCGGTTACTCCCCTTTCGGGAAAAGTAGATCACAATGGTTTTTTTCATTGAATTGGTTTTTATGCAGTTCTTGAATTAACGCTTTCAAAATTGGGCCAACGATCGCTTACACATTGATGACGGCCTTTTTCCTTCATTAGTGTTAATCAATCAAATAACATTACAAGATTTCTTTCAAGAAAAGCCTCAATATCGTATTGAATGTGATTCCCCATCCAACTATAAATTGCTTTGGCTTTATCTTCATCTGAATTAAAATCAGCATTAATTCTTTCTGCTAATTTTTTTGTACTATGATAGAATCGAGGATAATTTGAAACTTTTATATCCACATTGCCTTCCGGCTGAGCAGGCGCGTAAAGCGTTACAAGAAGAAAAATCATTAAAATAAATTTCATAGAGCGACTTGTTCATGAAGTTCAATTATTTCTTTTTTGAAGGAAGGATTCAAATTCCTTATTCAGTTGGTAAATACAGAATGCTGCAATTAAAATACCTGCTGTGGCAATCAGAAAAGCCGTTCCAAAACCACCAAGGATTTCTGACCAAGTGGAGTCTTCAGCCATTTTATCCTTATCCATAACCAGCCGCATGACAAACCCGGTCAAATTTACCGTGGCATGGATCACCATGGAGAGGGTTAAACTTCTTGAAATGACAATTGGAGAAAAAATAATTTGCGCCAGAATCATGATTCCAACTATCCCAATGCTCTGTGCAATGTTGGGATACGTTTTTAAGTTTGGTGAGTTCATTTTAGTTGGTTTAGTTTTATTAAAAATAATAGTTTTATTCAATCATTTTTAAAACGGCATCAACCACAACATCGCTATTCTGAAAATCACCGTCCTTCGTTTCGATTAAAACATCGGGCTCGATGCCATTTCCTTCAATCAATTTTCCATCGATTGTATAAGCCAGCCATGAGGGCAAATAAACAGTTACTCCATTGGCCAATTCATATGGCAAAGGATTACCTGAGCTACCATAAGTGGGCATCCCCACCACCTTAACATTGGGAAGCTGTTGCATCATCAATACAAACGATTCGTTGCTGCTCATTACTTTGGGGCCGGCCAATACGTAAACATTTCCTGTATAAAGCAGTCCTTCCGAGTTCGGAAAAATCGTCTTAATGCGTTCAGCATTGAATGTACCTGTCTGCATATTATAGGTAACAGTTTTTTCGTAAGGCAGGGGATCAGCCGTAAACCAGGAAGCAAATTCCATTGCAAATTGTTCATCTCCGCCTGAATTTTCGCGCACATCGATGATCAGATTGGGATATTTGAACAGTGTTTTAAGCAGTTCCTGTGATGAAATTACATTGTTGGCGGTATTCCCCCACTTCTTTTGCGGAATTTCAAAAAAATTACTGCTCCAACTTCGAATAGATAAATAGGCCGTACTATCAATGGTACCAGCTATGGTGGAGTAACGATTGCCAACAAATTTATTTTGTAATTGTCCAAACAAGGCCTTGCTGCCAAAATTCAGATGCACAATTTTCATTCGGTTTATTGGATAGATTTGTTCATTAGCTTTCACACTCATGTGTGGGTCTTGTGACTTTCGTAAAAGCTGAATCAATTTTACGACAAACTCATCAACGCTTTCGGCATTTTCGAGGACCGTTTTATAGTTATCAATTTCCTTTTGCCAGTCCACACCTTGAATGTTCGCATATGAATAGCGGCCGGGGAAAACGTCAGTAAACTGCTGAAACGATTTTTTATTCGGCGCCTTCGTTCTTTCGCCAATAGTTAGAAATAAAAGTTGATCCGAATCCAGTGCAACGCCTTTTTCACTTCTGAATCCCTGATATTTGATACTATTAAAGTTCAGATCATAAAATCTATCACGTTCAAGCTTTACCGGTAGCACAAGGGTTCGTTGATCTTTCCATACAGGTTTACCTGTAATTTCGGGCATGTTGGGCGAATTGGTTACGGAATACAATTTTCCCATATCCTGATCAAACCTGATTACAATTTCTTCCAACTGAGGATCAACCTGACAGTCACCAAATTCGGGTGTGGTTTCAATAATTTTTGGCGCATTGTTTTGCCCTCGTGATGCAACACTGAAGACGAATGCAAAAATTAGGGTGAAGCATAGTTTGTTCATAGTTTTTGGTTGTCAATTGTGTTATGGTCTTTTTACTATGCTAAAAATAATAATTATATCCATACTGTTAGCCTATTGTTCAACAGGAAATTAATCATTCCTTGTGGTTTTACTCATTTGAAAAGTTCAATGATCTGGTTCATGTCTTTCTGAACATAAATGTGCAAAATGGTTTTGAGGCCGATAAGCGTCAATGCAATGCCCATATTCATTAGATTCAAAATCACCACCTTAAATTTGCCCAAGTGATAAGCGGCTCTGAACGATGAAAAATTGGCAACAATAATTAGGAGCAAAGGAGCCGCAAAAAGACTATAACGCGTTGCATTATAGTCGTTGCTGGTCACACCGATGTAAAACCAGTCAAAAATCAAAAAATAGAATAGGGTACAAATGGCCATCCAGCCAATTGGTCTATGAATGAAAAAACCAATAAGAGCGATAAGCAATAATAAGGGTCGCAAAAAGTTGTTACTTAAAAACAATAGTTGAATGGCGTTGATGAAATTGATTGAGACCTCATGTTGAATTTGAAAGGTGTCAATGCTGCGTGTCCATCCAATACCAAAGGATATGACCAGCAGAATTAGAGAAAGACCAATGATCCACTCTGGAATTGATTTTTTGAATTGCCTGGTTTCCATATTAATAGATTTTAGGAGTGAAGGAAATTGGGAAAAAGAATAATAGATGAAAAGGCAAATTTCATAAACAAGTTAAAGAAAGTCAAGGCTAAAACAGATGTTATGCCCCATGCTATGCGCTCGCGACGGTCATTACCTGAAATGATAAAATCGACTTATTTTTTGTAAATTAGCTGAATGAAAAATCCATAGGTTTAGATTTTGTAGTTGATAAGCTGACAAACTCGATTGAAAACGTAATCACGGGTGACAGTTTCAAGACAGAAATTTCAATTTTAACAAAAACTGACCTCCGGATTTTGACAAAGAAAAATGGTTGGCTTTTTAATTGGTAGAAAGAATTAAAAGAACCTGCACGAGACATTTATATACTTACAATTGTCGGTAATCCAAATATTATTCAAGGACTAATAAGCCTTAAGTAAAAGAGGATCATGTTTAGATGCATTTGGTCGAAAGTGCTCCTTTTAATAAGGGAAAATCAAAAATGTATTCTGGGGTTCCAGGTAATTTGGTTGCATTTGCTTGTAAGGTTTCTTTTCAAAGAGGACTTGAAGGCGATCTTTCATTTTTATCTAAATCACAATTGGTTGAACATTACGAAAAACTCTTGGCGCATTTCATTTTGGTGGTCGAGTAATGATTATTGAAACGGTTGCTGCCCTAAAACTTATTGACAGATATATTAAAAACTAGTAATTATGAAACATAAAAAGATAGAATTGGATGTTGACTTTATTGGAGGTCAAAACGACACTTTAACAAAGGAAGAGGAACAAGCCTTACATGCTTATTTTGAAAAACGAAAACTAACTTTACAAAAGCAACATAGCAATACTAAATCCAAGTCAGCAAAACACACTACAACAACAACTTAATTGTTCGAGAACATAAAGCACGAGGGCATTTCATTACGCAAACATTATTCAAAGCATGCGATTAGATCCCTCAACATCCTGAAAATCATGCCATTGCGCAATCGTTATTTAAAGTGTGCGATTAAATCCCTCACTGCGTTACTAATGACAGATTTGCGTAACTGACTATAAATATGCATTGTATCCATTTGGGATATTTACCCCGTTTCGTCCGAAATTAATTGTTCCAATTATCAAATTTATTCCGCGGACGATCTTAATCTTGCTCATTGATACCCCGGGTTAAAAACCCGGGGCTACACATATTTAAGCCCTTCAGGCTCCTGTCATTTACACATTGTGCCCAATTTAATTGGGTTGGCTCTCTGGATGACACGGCGCACGAAGAATTAGAGGGTGTCCAAAACTCAGCAATAAAAATTGACGACTTATAAATTGAAAGTATCTGGAAAAAATGGAACACAGATAACGCACATTAAACGAATTATCACTGATAAAAATCTGTGATAATCTTTAAAATCCGTGTTATCCGCGTTCTATAACTTACAAATTAAAAGTCATAAGTTATAACAAAACTCTTTTAGGACAGCCTCTATCCACCACAATGGAAATGTCATTAGTACATAAGGAGGGATCCCCATCGAACTTTCAGTATTTTGTGAATTGGAAATCGGTCATTGATCGAAGCAAGCTAAGGGCACGACGTGGCAACCTATGAAATCGGGTAACAGGTGTCCTTCAGGAAGGCTTACCGGGGAATTTGCCCTTGAAAATACCTGCACCAAGGAGTAAGTCCACACTTTTCGCATTCTGGTCTGCGAGCCTTACAAACATAACGACCGTGAAGTATAAGCCAGTGGTGTGCTTTTGGAACCAGGTCCAGTGGGATGTGCTTCATCAATTGTTGTTCGCATTGCAAAGGATTTTTTGCATCAGTGGTCAAGCCTATTCGATCTGAAATGCGGAACACATGGGTGTCAACGGCCATTGTAGGTTTATCATAAACAACCGAGGCAATTACATTGGCTGTTTTGCGTCCCACACCTGGCATTTTTTGTAATTCATCGATATCGGAAGGAACAACACCGCCAAACTCTTCAGTGAGCATTTTAGCCATCCCAACCAAATGTTTGGCCTTATTGTTGGGATAGGAACAACTCCGTATGTATTCAAAAACGTCTTCGAAGCTGGCTTCAGCCATCAACTCTGCCGTAGGGTATTTGTCAAAAAGTGTGGGAGTCATTTGGTTCACCCGCTTGTCGGTGCACTGGGCCGATAAAATGACAGCAACCAAAAGTTCATACGGATCGGTATACTCCAATTCAGTTTCAGCAACAGGCATATTTATTTCAAACCAGGCGATCACCTGCTCATAACGTTCTTTAATTTTCATCTTAAGGTTCAATTATTTCGATGCGCAAAACCAATTGGGTATTTTCGGTAATTTTGAACCGTTCATCGATTCGTTTACCAACAATCCAGGCGACCTTATCTTCAGAAGCCAAAATCCAGGCTGCTTCTTTTTCGGGAATTGAATATTTTTCGTCAATAAAAAAGTCGCTCACTTTTTTGAGCCCTTGCATCCCCAGGGGCTTAAAGTATTCTCCAATTTTCCAATGGCGCAAAACAAGAGGAAAACGTAAAAGATCATAATCAAAAACGACTACAAAAGGCGAATTCGGAATTTTAAAATCATCGGTATAACGTTCAACACTTAAGCGCAGATGAAGTGGTTCAGATAAAAATTTATCGGTTTTTTCGATGTAAAAAAGCTCCGTTTTATTGGGCTCTATTGCTGTTACAATCAAGTCTTCCCGATCGATAACCAGACGATGTGTTGGGGAATAAAAGCAGCTTCCCGGATTTCCATCAAGGGCCAGAACCATATCCTCCACCACTTCAGTTTTAAAATGATACTCACGCAACAATTCGTACAAATAGATGGAAACGGGCTCCAGATTTTTTAACCCGGCAATTGAAATTCTCACCCATTGATCATTTTCTGTCACAAGGCTTTCCCTTAATTCTGCAATTCTGGTTAAAAGCACTTTTTTAGTTTCATCGAGGTAATGAATAGTACGTTGCAGATTTTGACGAAACGATGGATTTAACTCAGTAAATAAGGGTAAAATTTTATGCCGCACCTTATTGCGCTTGAAGTGCACGTCGTCGTTGCTGGCATCGTGACGCCAGGCATATTCCATTTCGCGCGCATACTTTTCAATGTCCGTTCGGGAGGCAAACAAAAGTGGGCGTAGCACCTTACCTGCTTTTGATTGAATGCCCGAAAGCCCGCGGATACCAGTACCACGGCTCAAATTAAGAATAAATGTTTCCAACACATCGTCGAGATGATGCCCCACCAACAGCCAATCAAAGCCATTGTCTACACGAATTTTCTCGAACCATTCGTAACGAAGCACACGGGCAGCCATTTCAATAGAGATGCCATTTGCCGAAGCATAATTTGCTGTTTGAAAAGAACTGAGGTAACATTTCACCCCCAATTCATTGGCCAGATTAATTACAAATTTTTCATCATCATCGGAAGCTGTTCCCCGCAGATTAAAATTGCAATGCGCCAGTGCAAATTGATTACCCAAGCGATCTGTTAATCGGGCCAATACCACCGAATCGACACCACCACTTACTCCTAACAACAATTTGTCGGAAGGTCCGAAAAGCTCTTCTTGCTTGATAAAATTAAAAAAACGGTCGTACATGGCTCAATGTTAATCAAGGATTATTTTTCGATGTCCTTTACCTTTTCAACAATTTTCAGAATGACTTCAACAGCCTTTTGCATCGATTCCACCGGTACAAATTCATATTTACCGTGAAAATTATGTCCTCCTGCAAAAATATTAGGACAAGGTAAACCCATATACGACAAACGTGCTCCGTCGGTACCCCCACGTATTGCTTTAATCTGTGGTGTAATTCCGCACTCAATCATGGCTTGTTCTGCAATGTCCACAATGTATTTCACCGGTTCAATTTTCTCCAGCATGTTGTAATATTGATCTTTCATCACCAGTTCAACAGTTCCTTCACCATACTGCAGGTTCAACTGATCAATGATGCTTTGAAAAACCTTTTTGCGTTGTTCGAATTTGCCACGATTATGGTCACGAATAATGAACTCCAGCTTGGTTTCTTCTACCTTACCACTCATTTCCATAAGGTGATAAAAACCTTCAAAACCTTCGGTATATTGAGGGACCTCCTGAGCAGGCAACATATTCATTAATTTTTGAGCAATTAAGATGGAATTTTTCATCTTATTTTTGGCAAATCCCGGATGAACGATACGTCCGTTGATTTTCACCTTGGCACTGGCTGCATTAAAGTTTTCGTATTCCAATTCACCAATTTCACCGCCATCCATGGTAAAGGCAAATTCGGCTCCAAATTTTTTCACATCAAAAAAATCGGCACCCTGCCCTATTTCTTCATCAGGAGTAAAACCTACTTTTACTTCACCATGAGAAATTTCAGGATGATTTACCAAATATTCCATGGCCGTTACAATTTCGGCCAAGCCGGCTTTATCGTCGGCACTCAATAAGGTGGTACCATCAGTGGTAATCAGTGTTTGGCCTTTGTATTGAAGCAGTTCAGGGAATAATTTCGGATCGAGTTCAATCCCTAATTTTTTATTAAGGATTATTTTTTCGCCATCATAATTTTCAACAAACTGCGGATTGATGTTTTTTCCTGTAAAATCGGGGCTGGCATCCACATGGGCCACAAATCCAACTACAGGTACTTTTTTGTCGATGTTCGAAGGCAAAGTGGCCATCACATAGGCTTTCGCATCAACACTCACCTCACTTAATCCAATGGTTTTTAATTCTTCAGCCAGTTTTTTGGAAAAATCCAACTGAGTTGCTGTACTGGGGTGCAATCCACTTTTAGGATCGGAAGTTGTTTCAACTTTAATATATCTGATAAAACGATCAATAACTTGCTGTTTCATATTTTTTTCAATTGGTGTTTTACAAAGTAAAGGAAACAAACAAAATAATAAAATGATTATTCGCCATGCACTTAAAATACAAAAAAATCAATACATTTATTATTACTGAAATTTATCAGTTACTTTAGATAATATATTTACAATTTGCTTCACACAATTTTGATTTTGATTAGGCAACATAGTTATAAGGGTTTCGTGCTTGGAATTTTGCTTTGCAGCATAATTTTCATGCCAATTGTTGTGATAGCATCAGGGAATAGTTATTCATCACAACTTCTTGTTAAATATTTAACGCTAGAAGATGGATTACCCAATAATAAAGTGAATGCCATTGCCAAGGATAAAAATGGATTTATGTGGTTTGGCACTAACGATGGTCTTTGTCGTTATGATGGTTTTCAGATTCAAATATACTCCTTAGATGATTTACAGGGAAGTGATTCACGCACACCACAAATTGGTGCTCTAAAAACAGATCAATCAGGAAATCTGCTCATTGGAAGCTATACCTTTTTTCGTTACAACTACGATACTGATCAGGTAGAAGAATGTAGTATGGAAGCTCCGGAAGACTCCATACAAAATACAGGTAGAGTACATGCACTTGAAACAGGCCCTGATGGCCTCACCTACATTGGTGCTGAAAATGGCCTGTTTTCATTTAATCCAGCAACGAATCAAGTACTACTCATTTCTACAATATTATCGGATGAAAAACAAATTATATCCCTCTTTTCAGATGGCGAACAATTGTGGATTGGCACCGAAAATTCAGCACTCTATCGCTACCAATATTTACAACAAAAACTATATCCGGTAAAAAGCTATAATTTACCAAGTATTGAAAAAAACCAACTCTTGTGTTTTTACAAATACCAAAATGATTTCATCTGGATGGGAACCCAGGATAATGGATTGTTCCGGTTCAATTTGAAGGATTCAACCCTATCAAAAATACCTATTGACAAGGATTTAACTTTTGCAAATCGAATTCGTAAAATTATTCACGACAGCGATGGCAATATTTGGTTAGCGACAAGAGGAGGTTTGTACATTTACAACAACGGAGTATTTACACGAAAAGCCTATCAGGAAAATCCAATTTCCAGCCTAAGCGCTAACTCCATTTATGATATTCTGATTGACGATCAATCTACCATTTGGTTAGGGACATTCAATGGCGGTGTTAACTACATCCATTTAAACCGAAAACCTTTTGTATTAAACAAACTGCAAAAATTCCCTACGCGTAATGCTAAATGCAACATCAATTGTTTTGCTGAAGACAATAGGGGTAATCTATGGATTGGGACCGGAGATTTTGGTTTATATTTCAAGGATAATACAACAGGAAATATAGAACAATACGCAACCGATCTTCCCTCACACCATAGGGTACCAAACGACATTAAAGCATTGGCCGTCGATTCATCAGGCAATGCATGGGCCGGAACCTACATGGGGCTTTCATTCATCGATAGAAGTAGACACAAAATAATCACTTACAGCACTGAAAACAGTGCAATTTGTTTCAATCAAATTAGAAGCATAAAAATCGATAAGGAACAAAATATATTCATTGGCACCAATAATGGCTTAAGCTATTTTAACGCTAAAACACAAACTTTCAGAACCTATTTAACTCAACATGAAATAAGTACGATTTACATCGACAGAAATGAAACAATATGGGTGGGGGCTTCAACAAATGGTCTTTTTCAATTTAATCCTAAACGGAAAGAATTTGAAAGAGTGTATGCCGAGTATTTTAATACTTTCATCAGATGCATTTTAGTTGATTCAAATAATAATTTATGGATTGGTAATAATAAAGGATTGTTTTTTGTAAATCGTTCAACGGACTCGATATTGAGTTTTGGACTAAAAGAAGGACTACCTACTCTTAGAATTAATGGGCTTTTGGAAGATGAGAATAAAAATCTTTGGGTAAGTACAGGAGCTGGTCTGTTAAAATGCAATAGGGCAATTGATCAACCTGAAAATTTTAATTTTAATTCCTTCTCAATTAACGATGGTCTTCAGGGCCGACAATTCCGACAAGATGCTTATTTTAAAAGTAGTACCGGCGAAATGTATTTTGGTGGTGACCTGGGCTATAATCAATTTTATCCTCCAGCCATAAAAGATGATTACAATAGCCCTAAAATAGCACTTACTAATCTTAAAATATACAATAAGGCTGTACAAATTGGGCAAAAATTGGATGGACAGCTTGTATTACCAAAGGCGATTAATGAATTATCTTCAATTGATTTATCGTACAAACACCGTTTGTTCACCATTGAATTTACAGCTCTCCATTACACCAATCCATTAGGTAACCAGTACCGTTATCGATTGGTGCCATTTCAAAACCAATGGGTTACTTCTTCAGGGCTCAGGAATTTTGCCAATTATTCGAATTTAAAAGGTGGAACGTATTCCTTTCAACTTGAAGTGGCCAACAGCGATGGCATTTGGAATCCTGTTGCCCGTGAACTAAAAATACAGATTCACCCACCATTTTGGCAAACGAATTGGTTCATCTTTCTTTTGATTATTTTTACGATCGGCACAGCGACCATCTTCTATTACCTCAGGATAAATCAATTAAAAAACAACAACCTCACCCTAGAGAAAAAAGTAGCAGAGAGAACTACCGAATTGAAAGAGAGTGTCGACCATTTGGTAACGAAACAAAAAGTGATTGAAGAGCAGTCCATCAAATTAGAGAAACAAAAAAATGAATTGCTGGAACTCAATTCCACAAAAGACAAATTTTTCACCATTATCGCACATGATTTAAAAAATCCGTTTCAATCCATCTTAGGTATGTCGGAGTTGCTCTCTAGCCGTCTTACAAATTACAAGCCGAACGAGATCAAACTTTTTGTAAAAGAAATTTTTAATTCTGCCAACCAAATTTATTCATTACTGGAAAATTTACTTACCTGGGCAAGAACACAAACGAACAGAATTGAATTCAATCCTGAGCGAATCAATTTATTCCCACTGATCAATGATTCAGCAAAACTGCTTGAAAAAAACATTTTGGATAAAAAGTTGATCATCAACTATAAAATAGAAACGCAAACAGAAGTGCTTGTTGATCGAAATATGATTGAAACAGTCATTCGAAACCTGCTATCGAATGCCATTAAATACACTCCTGTAGAAGGATCAATTACCCTCCAACTTCAATCAGACGCTGATCACTTAAAGTTCAGCATTACCGATAGTGGGGTTGGTATCCCTCAAAATGTAAGGGAAAAACTATTTGTAGTTGCTGAAAATAAAAGTTTAACAGGAACCGAAGGCGAAAAAGGAACTGGCTTAGGCCTGATCATTTGTAACGAATTTATACAAAGGAACAATGGAGAGATCGGTGTTACCAGTGAATTGGATAAAGGAAGTACATTTTATTTTACCATTCCACTCATCAAAGAGCCGGTCATTGTTGAATGATTGATTTGATTTTGAATTGAATCCCAACCTCCAAGCTTTAACTAAACTCCATTTCGATCAATTGCGCTTTATGCAATTGTATGGTGCTGTTTTCAACTAAAATTAACCCCTCTTTTTTAAAACTCTACTTAAAATTAGATATCTTGCCAACTATCAACAAAATAAGTCAAAGATGCAACTCAAAACTTTTACTCGATCATTTTCCAGGTCCAAGCTAATTAAAACCTGGGGAAAAATAGCTTTTATAGTGTCCGGAATCGGAGCCACCATTTGGTTTCTAATTCGGGTTATTCCTAAACCATCCAGGGCAACTTATCCTTGCATGAAAGCAGCTGCACCAATTATGTCGAGCTTTGTGATTTATATCATTAGCCTGGGCGCGATTCCCCTTTTATTCAGAAAAACCATTTTAAATTTTAAAAAAGCAAAATATTGGTCTGCCTTGGGTGCCATAGCGCTAAGCTTTGTCTTTTTGGTGGTCTTTAATCTTAACGATGCTCCAAATACTTACGCCAATAACCTGGCCAATTCAGTTCAGGATTTGGATGAAACACCTAACACACCAATCGGTCAGGGAAAAGGCATTTTCCCCGGAAGAGTGGTTTGGGTCATGGATAAGGACGCCACCAACGAAAATTGCTCGAATAAATCGAACGACTATTGGTTCATGGATCAAAACACCAATCAAACAGTAGTGAGCACGATGCTTGTGGACGGAATGAAAAAAATAGCAGGGAAGGAAAGCCTGCAGAACGCATGGGACGCTTTATTTAAAAACTTCAATGAAAAACATGGAAAGGGCACTGTTGGCTATGCAAGTGGCGAAAAAGTGGTCATTAAAATAAATCTTACTACCATGGGAAGTGGAGGTCGCCATTTCAACAGCGCTATGAATGCAACTCCCCAATTGTGTTTTGCACTTTTGCAGCAATTGGTTGATTCACTAAATATCGACGAGTCGGACATTACCTTTGGAGATCCTTTCCGTGGTATGCCTGATGAGATCTTCAATTTATGCCACGACGAGTATCCCAATATTCATTACATTGAAGGTGATGGCGGTGATGGACGTGAGAAAACGGTAATTGGCAGTGATGATGTCTATTTTAACAGCGATGATAATTTTCAATCACGTCTTCCACAAGCCTACCTCGATGCTTCCTATTTAATCAATATGCCTTGCTTGAAAACACATAATTCAGCAGGAATTACCATTGCGGCAAAAAATCATCAAGGCTCAGTAATTGGTCCCGATCAGGTTGCATCCAACCAGTCCATGATCAATTACTTACATTACGACTATCCGGTCGACGGGGGTCCTTCCAACCAGGTAATGGGAAAATACCGCCACATTGTAGATTATATTGCACATAACAAACTGGGTGGAAATACATTAATTTATATTGTTGATGCCATATGGAGTGGACGAAACTGGGACGCCCAGGTGGATAAATTTCAAATGGCACCATTTAACAACGACTGGACTTCTTCCTTATTTATTTCACAAGATCCGGTAGCCCTCGAATCGGTCGGGTTCGACTTTTTATACAATGAATACAAAAATTATCCAAAAAGTCATGGCAACGCCAATTACCCGCTGGTCAGCGGCGTACAGGATTATATCCATCAGGCTGCAGATCCCGCAAATTGGGCCGCAGGTATTGCATATGATCCCAGCTCACCCAATCATACTGCACCTGTAAGTTCATTGGGTGTGCATGAACATTGGAACAACATGACCGATAAACAATACAACCGCAACCTGGGTAATAGCACCGGAATTCAATTGGTTGGAGTACCTGCATCGCTGGTTGCCGGTAGTACTACTTCAATAAATAGTCATTCAATGAGCACGGATAATAGTTTAAAAGTCTATCCCAATCCGGTAAAAAACTTCACTTCATTAAATTATAGCTTAAGTTCCAATGCAACTGTTCATTTGGAGGTGATTTCATTGCAAGGTAAGGTGGTATGGACCAGCTCGGACATTCGACAGGAAGCCGGATCTAATGTTATACAGTGGAATGTTAAGGAAGCCCAAATACCACAGGGAACTTATCTTTGTAAAGTAGTAGCTGAAGGATCGACGTTAAACATATTCACTTCAAAAGTTTCAGTTATCAAATAGAAATATGATTATGTTTTTAATCAGATGGCCACGCCTCGTGCCTCGGCTCGCCATGACACTTTTTTGCAGGAAAGCAAGGGTTGAGAGGACGGCGGCTTTGCCGCCGTCCTCTCAACCCAAACAACTCAATAGGTCTGTCATCGCGAGCGTAGCGTGGCGATCTATATCAAACTTATTAAAAGTTGTTATTGTAAGTGAAATGAAGCGGAGCTCCTTCAGGAAATCTTAATATATTAGTCAGAAACAAGAGTATTTAATAAAAGAATGCCATTTTGATGAATACTATTTTTCGTAAAACAATTTTAATCCAGATGCAATGAAAATACATCAGTATATATTCGTATGTCTTACTCTGCTCCTTTTTTCGTGCGATAAAGGGAATGAAGGTCCTTCAGAAAATATCACCGGGCTAGAGAAGTTGGATCAGATTGATTTTAGTAGAAGCGCTATCCAATCCATCGCGGTCGATGAGTTATCGAATGTTTGGGTCGGGACGCAATCTGGGTTATTCTTGTTACAAGACGAAGTATGGTACCAACATCCCAGCTTTAGTGGCTCTTCTGTTACTTCTTTGTTTGCCAACACGAATGAAATTTTAATCGCGACGAACTATGGCGCTTTCACCCTTTCGACTACCACTGATGGCTTTAGCATCAGCGATTCAATCTCGAAGGAAATCCTTGGAGGCACATCGAATGAAATGACTGCATTTGAATACGGTTTATTTGATCATAAATGGATTGGATCCGATGATGGTCTCGCTTTCTTTGATGGAACCCAATGGAACCGTAACGAAGCCATCAGAAATAATCTGGGAGGAATTTCGAATATCAGCAGTATGGCCTTCAGGTCGGATGACTGTTTTTTTGGAACTTACGGTAAATACCTTTACCACATTAGCTACCAAAATAGCTCAGATGTTGATGCCATTAGTGGAGCATCACAGATGTTGGGTGGTGCAGAAGATGAGGAAAGTAATTTTAACGGCGCTTTGACTTCTGATACCATTTTTTGTGTTTTTGCAGGCAGCGACAATTCGATTTGGTTTGGTTCAACTTTGGGACTCACCCGAAACAAAGGAAAAACAAATAGTTACAATGGCGATTTTGAATACTTCTTAAAAGGGCAACGAGTTCATTCTGTACTGGAAACAGCCGATGGCAAACTATGGGCCGGCACCGAAAACGGCTTGAGTTGCCGCAATGGCTCCGATTGGTTGAACTACACTGTTTCGGACGGATTACCTGGCAATTTCATATTGACCCTTGCCATAGCTGACGATTTATCCATTTGGGTGGGAACCAACAAAGGCTTGGCTCATTATGCCGATGGTGTTTTTACAAATTACTAAATACATGATTATAAACAGTTTAAAAACAAATCGTTTTCTTATCCTGATTTTGTTTTTTATGCTCTCAGCTAAAACACAAGCTCAGCCTGAAACCCAAAATACAGCTAATAAACGCGGACAAATTACCAGTTTTGTCTATCATCGTTTTGGCGATGACCGATATCCTTCTACCAATATTTCGGTAAATGATTTCAGAAACCATCTTAATTATTTAAAAAACAACAATTACAATGTACTTCCACTGGGTAAAGCAGTGGCTTTATTAAAAAGCGGTGAAACCATTCCGGATAAAACCGTTGTTTTGACCATTGATGATGGTTATAAATCTTTTTTTGAGAATGGGATGCCACTACTCCGGGAATTTGGATACCAAGCCACCTTATTTATTAATACCAAACAGTTTGGCACTGGTGATTTTCTTTCAGTGAAAGAAATCAAACAGCTGATAAACGAAGGAATTGAAGTTGAAAATCATTCCCATTCCCATGCCTATTTTGTAAATTTTACCCCGGAAGAAATAGCAGATACCTTTAAAAATGATTTGATAAAATCTCAGGATATTTTTCTAAAACACTTTGGGTATAAGCCAACACTTTACGCCTATCCATACGGCGAATATACTCCCCAAATGCAGACTGTACTAAAAAATGAAGGTTATATTGCTGCCGTTGCTCAAAAATCAGGAATTATTTCATACCTGAACGACCCTTATGCCTTGCCCCGTTTCCCTGCTGCCGGAAATTATACCAACATTGATGGTTTTGTGAAAAAAATAAATATGAACTATATGCCTGTTCAATTGGTTAAAACGGTAAATCCGGTGATTCAATTCGAAAACCCACCAGCTTTACAGCTTAAACTTATTGACAAAGAAATGATTAACATGTCACAAATTCAGTGTTTTGTTGGTGGTCAAAAGGATGGCATTATCTCGTTTAACCCCGAAACAAATCTAATTTCGGTAAAATCAGTTCATCCTCTAAATACAAGAAGGACACTATATACCATCACTGCGCCATCCAAAACAGAAGCAAATACCTGGCATTGGTATAGTTTTTTATGGATCAACAATAAGATTGAGGAATGAGAGGAATAAAATATCCTTTCCTGCTAATCATCTTGAAATCCTGGGTGGTGCAGAAGATCAGGAGAGTAATTTTAACTGCGCTTTAACTTCTGATTGTTCTTCAAGCAGAATCTACCTGGCTTTTACCGCCTACTTCTCCCCGCTTTGAAAGCTTGAATCTATAAAAATCAAAAAATTATAGATTCGTCGGTTCAATTAATGCTACTCTCATGAAATCAATACTTTTAAGAAACATTTTTTTACCGGGGCTGTTCTGATTATGGAACATTACAATATTATTATAATAAGAAATTATGTTCCGAAACATTTAAAAGTTAATAAGTGAATGTTCCAATCATTATATTTGATTAAATTAAAATATCACTAAAATGGCAATAGCAAAAACCTTTGGCGTCGGTATTGATTCTGATAAGAATACCGTCAACAACAAAAAATTAATACAATATATCAACCTTAAATTGGCAGCACTTGGTTATCCCTATTTTCAGGATGAACGTACCGCCCAATTCCTGGAAGTAGCAACCCCACTCCTCAATAGTTACAGAGAAAAGGCCCGCCTTTTATCGACGCACCTTTCTCCAGTTGGAGAAAGAATACAAGATTTTATTGACGATTATTTAAGTACTGTTCCCGGCGCGAAAAACATTTCCCTACCTCAACACACCTTAGTTCTCGACTACCATGGAATTGCACGGATGATGTCTTTGCCTCCCAATGCCGATATTTATGAAACCGACATGGTTCGGACCTACCGCACTGCCCAGGGTATTTTACACAATCCCAAACAGGATAAACGAACAACCAAAGGTGTTTTTCACATTTGCGAAGGAGGTTTACCCATTCCCGATGATAAAAAAGCAGTTCCTAAGGCAACGTTTGCCCGTTTACTGGAAGAAGCCTTTAATCCACCGAGTGATTTAAAAATCCTACCCTATACAGCCAATCAGGAAGACAAAGCTGAATTGTTTGTAAGTCTGTTGTTGCGCCCCGTTGTGGTTCCTGCCGTTCCGGGAATAAGCCCCGAAAAAACAATGGAAGTGCGTTTCTTTGCACCTGGAAATTTGATTGGCAACCTCGATTTTGTGGAATCAATTTTCGGAAATGCCGGTGACCCACACCTCCCTGAAAACGATGCTGCGCTCGATCCGGAAACATGGACCGGCCATACAGGATGTGTCATTCTGGCCACTCACCTTGTCCATTTAAAAAAGAAAGATCTTGGACTTCCTCATTATAACGACGCCACCGAACGTCAGCGCCGCGATGGCATGTGCTGGAAAGATGAGAATGAAAAATACAACGATGGAACAGCATTCAAAATTACGGCTCGCGATGAAAGAGGCGTTGTAATTACCATCATTGCCGACAACTATTTTGGCTACTGCAAAAAAGAAGTTAAAACACAAATTTCTTATTCTGCCAACCTGTTTGGATTAGCCGAAGAGGAGCACGCAGGAGGTGCACTGGCTTTTCCAAGTTATGACCTTGGTGAACGTTTTTCACTTGACGACAGACTCCCAAACAACAATCTCACTTTTAGTGAGATGCAGGAAATGTATGGCAATACAATGGACATTCAACCCGAAGGTTATGGGATCGACAAAAAATACAACAACATATTGTATGTTCCTGAAAATGCCCAATTTAATTTATTTGAGCAAAAAGTCAGCTGGCTCAACAATGATGAATTGCATGCCATTAAACTTTTACCACAGAATTTTTACATTCTGCCTTCAGGGTATAAAATTCAAATGCGGAAACGCCTCAATGGAAGTCACTGGCACATGACCGGTACCATTGCCGAAGGCACATTCTGTCATAAACCTTGTACCGTTTCAGGTGGTGGAAAATCGGAAATTTCCAAGTCGATTCAGGATGCCATGATTCAAGGTTCGGTAATTGTATCAGACATTCAAAGTGATTTCGATATGGTGGAAGAAATTATGTCGAAAGATTATTCCCACCGCTTTAAGATGAACTTTGAATACCAAAAAGCCCCTCGTACCATTTTGGATGATAATCGTTCATTGGGTTCGGTAATCAAATTACTCACCCCTTCGGACGAATATACCATTGAGTACAACCAATGGTTATCAAAAGTACCTCAGCGCATTAAAGATCTCGTTTACATCATAAAAAGGCGTTATCATACCGAATGGGGTCAACACTGGAAAGAATATTTTTCGGTGGATAAAATTAATGGACGTCAGGGAAATGAATTGAAATTCCAGGGACGAAAATTAATCTCCAATTACCTACGAGTAGGCCATGATATGGATAACTCGTGGAGAATTTTTCAGTTGCGTCAGGATTATTATGCTGCTCAAAAAGTTCAGATGGAAGATGACATTTCTGCATCTATTGTTCTTCCGGCAAATCAATTACCCTACTTAAATCCAAAGTATGATAATTTGAGTGTAAAACTAATCACCAACTGTGAATCAAGGCTTTTCCAACGTCCCGACGATTGTGTGAATAAAGGATACGATAAGCAAGGCGAAAAAGATTTATCCAGCCCGTATACATTTTTATCGAATTTCGAACCACTCAAACGTGCTCAGGTACAAGAAATAAAAGAGGATACCATCGGTTTTGATTTATATACCCAACCGGTGAAAGACATGATTAACAATTTCCTGGATAACCAAAAACCTGAATATTTGGTTATCCCTTCGGAAGCACGAATGGTAAACGGTGTACCATCACAAAACCCACGTTATTTACAAATCAGACCAGATATCACCAATGCCCTGGAAAAATACCTGGCAGAAACCTGTACGCGTATTTTCAGAAAAATACCTTTGGATAAACCATTGTATTTGCCGGTAAATGCAGTATTGCCCGGACGCAGGAACAATCCAGCTGATCCCAAAAATAATGTACCTCCTTTGGCAATTTACAATCCTATTCACTACCAGGACTTACCTGAATTGTTCATTGATTTCATTTGCAGTATCACAGGAAAATCACCCAGTACTACCGGATTTGGATCAGAAGGTGCCTTAACCAAAGGACCATTCAACAATTTGTTGACCTCATCCGATTTGAATAATGCCTTACTTTCGTACATTTTAACAGGATACAATGCACTTTCGTCGGCAGCTGGTTATGTTGGCCCCAACTACAAGGTCGATCACGACATCAGCTTATTGATGCCTGAAATTATATCCCGCATGTCGGTAAAAGAAAGAGATCCTAGGTACTTAATAGAGCATGCCTACCTCGATAAAGTGGAAGATTTCACCTACAACGGAGAAGTCATTAAAGCCAGTTTGTTAGGGTACCGAATCAACATCAAATTTGTACATCATTTTATGGGACGTATTTTCAGTAATCCTGATGCCGTATTTACTGAAGATATGTTACGACCTGAATTACAGGATATAAAAACTTTCGCCGAATCGATGAAAAACCTGACCATTACTGAAAAACGTGTGGCTGAAGGTTTAATGTTGGATGGAACCTACGAAGCTTTATGTCCACCGCTACAGGCCTTGGTGAGCATCATGATCAACGGTGAATTTAACGGCATGGACCGTAACCACCCGGAATTCCGTAAAATGTTTACCCGAGAATATGTGATGAACAGCGAGTGGTACAGCAACCGGTTGAAAGTTAAACAGCAAAAAGACATCGCGTATTGGACCGAAAACATTGCTTATTTAGAAAAAGTAATACTTTCGAAAAATTACAAAGAGGCCATTGAACGTTTAGATTTAAAAGCGAAACTTACCGATTCAAAAGTTCAACTTGAAAAAGTAAAATCGCCCGATTACCTTCAGCAATTGATTGGTACAATTGGAGTAGACCTTTAAAAGAATTCACTAAAACGATACGATTAAACCGTCTTCCGGCATTGGCTGGGAGACGGTTTATTTTTACACTTCGATTAACGAAATAAGATTTGAGAATTCACCGTTACAATAAATAAGGTGTTCCTGTTTTAAATGTGCAATAACTTCAATCCACCTTTCCATTGGCAAACCACCTACTGTTTTAGACACTTCATTAAAAAGATCATCAAACGTTAAAACTTGTTGTTGCGTTGCCTTAAGAACGGCAAGATATTCCGGTTCGCTGAACACCAGGTTTTCAATTTCTTCGTTGTTACAATACTCGGTATAATACAATATACCATCATCAACTTGCACTTTATAGCTAAAACGATGTTCTTTGTAGTACTTCTCAATTTCTACCAAATTATCCCATTCTGCACGATTCATCGGATTGGTATTTTCGTATCGGAATAAGTGAAAGCGTTGCTCGTTGCCTGGAAAATAGTCGGGCAACAGGTAGGTCATTTGATCGAAATTATAGTCTTCACGCTGCTCATCGGATAACAAACCGTAGTATTTACTCATGGACGACAAGACCAGAGTAACAAAATTGTGCGAAAATGAAACAATGGGATCGTTGTAGAAAAAACGCGTATAATGCAAATTATCGATCCCTTCCTGCACATCTGCCTCCATTTCGTTGGGGATGTGTTTGATCACATTGACGTATGGATCGATGCCATTTTTGATGCACTGCTTAACAAAGAATAGATTATCGGAGAAGCTGTTACTTTTATTCATCTTCTGAAGTAGCGAATCGGTAATGCCATCATAACCAATGAATATATTTTTAAATCCGGCAATCACCATCCTTTCGAACATTACTGAAGTGAATTGTGCATTAGGAATAATTTCGGCCCACAGCACATAATCAAAGCCTGTTTTCAATTTAAGATCAATGATCAAATCCAGCAATGTATTAAAGTGTTCCAGCGTACCAAATGTGTCACTATCGACAAATGAAAAACAAGTTACACCATAAGTAGTACTAAGGTGTTCCATTTCCTGAACAATGCACCCGGGCTTTCTCATTCTCAATTTGTAACCCTCATTAAAATCACAAAATTTGCATTTTAGCCAATGGCACGAACGTATGGTATTTATGGGTAAACTGACTTTCTCCAGCTCTTTGGGATGCGGATAATTGTTAAAAAAATCACTGTAATCGGGATAAAGATAATTTTCGAAATCGAGGTATTGACTTCTCTTGTGCAGTGACTCATTTAACCCATTCGTGTGCCGGTACATTAACCGGGGAACAATGGAGTATTCTGGAATATCTTTTCCCAACTCAGCTTGTAACTGCAACAAGGGATATTCACCCTCGCCCCATGTGGCAAGGTCAAAAAACGGGCAAAGCTGCATGGCTTCACGGGCAACCTTGGCATTACCAAAACCACCGACCAGCACCTTTACATGCGGGGCAATTTTTTTCACCATTTCAGCCAATAAAATACCGGGGATCCATTGATTGTATTTGGCACTAATTCCAAACAATTGAATGGAACTAAAATCAATGTGCTGCAATTCCTTTTCCAAAGTAGATAAAATATCGGCCTTTGCTTTTTGGAGAAATTCGTTATAATAACCTGGCCCGTACGTTTTGTATTTTGGCTGTAATTTTTGAAGGAAAGCTAAGATGCGTTGATTGCCTTTGGCATTGTTATTTCGATCGTTTAAAATGGATAAAAAAGGGATCAGCCTTACTTCACTGTCTTCGCTATCGGAATAATCCAACATAGGTGACAAACTAAAATTCCAATATTTAATTTCAGTATCGATCCCCTGCTGGTTCATAAAAGCCTTCAGTATAGAAAGAGAAATTGAAGGGGTATGAATGTCGGCAGGAGGAAGGCAGTTTAGTAGAATTTTCATCATGAGTTAGTTGCGTTGGGTAATCAGCGTATAAAAAGCAGATTATTAACCCACCTAATGGCTATGCCAAACACCGTTTCAGCAAAGTTACTAAAGAAGAAGTAAATAAGAGGTATTAATTGGGGCTCTTTCTCGTATTGGAAAATCCGGTATGCGTAACGCTTCATCAAATCCATAAAAGGCAGTTTCCTTATCTGATGGAATTATTCGCTCAAATTTGTACAAAATGTTAAACTAAACATCACCAAAAGATGATGGAAGAAAGTAATAACAATTATATTTACACTGAAATTTAATCCGGGGTATAGCGCAGTTGGTAGCGTACGTCGTTCGGGACGACGAGGTCGGGCGTTCGAGTCGCCCTACCCCGACTTTTATTTTCTTCTATTTAAATGGAATCCATAAATATTCCAAAATATGCATTTTCTAATTCTTCATCACCACCATATGCGCCAGCCAAATTATTTTTATTGATCTTTAATTCTTCAGTTTGATTGAAAGAACTCAGAATGAACATTATAATTAAGGCGAATAAAAATAGTTTAATCTTAGTTTGACTCATGTTGCTATATGGTTTGCATTTATTAGCGGTTCATTTTTATTTAAAATTCATATCCTGCTCCGAACTTGTTATTGATTTTTTATCTTCGTTTAACCTTTTACTTCATGTCGCCAGGCGATTTCTAATTTCCTTCATTTTAAAGTCTTAATCACTTCTGGTTTTACACAGGAGGTTAAAATAATCGTTAAAATGAAGATGATAAGATATTTTGGTTTCCTCATCTTAAGTATTTTATTTAGTCTTTCATTTTGGTAGCTCGAAATTAGCCAGGTGTTAACGTTTTAATATTTCTTCCACAGTATGGTGTGACAAATTACATTGAACAATGTAATTAGTTGCATTATACAGTGGATAAAATCCTAATACGTACCGAACATAGAAACAATGCCCGGTAAATTGAAAATTAAACGAATGAAAACTAAAATCATCAAGATAAACTGAAGGCACAAAATAATTCAAATGCAACAGCATGACACTATTCAAATTATTATATCAAATTGGTCTCATCAAACCAAGCCTGAGACAAGTTAAAAGGTGGACTAAACAGAGAAATATTGAAAATTTATGTTTTGCATTGGATCATGGACTTTATAATGTAAGAATAGAAGCAGCCAAAGCATTAGGTGAATTAAAAGCCAGAAGTGCCCTACCGACATTAAGGAAAAGATTAAAAGATAGCGTAAAGCCTGTCGCAATTGAGTCTGCAAAATCGTTAAAAACAATTGGAATTTCAGTTGAAGTTGAAAACGAAATTGTAACGATGAATAAATTTTGGGAACAGAAGGAATTAAAGGCAAAAACAAGAAAAAAAAGGTCAAAAAATTTATACATACCCAAATGGGAAAAACGAGATTGGGTTGAAATTCTTAGGGAACAATTAAAGAAACCGATGAGACGTTAAATTTTAATGAAACTTAAACTCCTGGCGATATAGGATGTGTAAAATTAAAAGCGGACACCGTGTTATGCAAGCAGTGGTTTTCCGCTGATTCTCTCGTCCTAATAAGGACAGGTAACCACACGCAATTAGATTTAAAACTTACACTAACGTTAGCATTAATTTAAACCATGCGTAAAACATTAATCTTTAAAAACGCATGCAAATTATTTGATGTTATTTGGGAAAAATAAAATATAGCCACTATTTTAGTAAACACCCGCTAGCCAATTTACTTGGAGGAGAATCGCTCGCACCAGAGTATATTCGGGGTTACTAATAAATCAGGGTATAAAACAGATTACACAACAACATTATGGCGAAAATTAAATTCACTAACAACGATCTTGAAGAGACAAAGATTTTAGCTGAATCAATAAAGAAAATAGACCAGATTGATTCAGAATATGTTAATTCTATATCGGACGAAATATTTAAACTGCAACCTTTTTTCCTGACGGTATTGTTGGGACATCGACTTGACATTTCGATGGAGGAATTAGAGGAGGTTATGAAAATTTACTTTGTTGTTTGGGAGTATTTTCGATTAGATCCAAACGTTCTGAAGAAACAGGTGACTGAATCCTTGTTTAATAAAGTTCAAAAGAGGAATATCGAAATGTTAAAATATAGCGAGGGTGAATCAACTGAAAATGACAAATTAGAAATCTATTCCTCCGATTTACAAAACCTAAAATCAAAATCATTATTGAGCGCAATCTTTTTTAGATTTAATGAAAGATCGACACTTAAACATATGGACATCGAAAAAAAAGGTATAATAATGATTGGAATAAAAAGTTTTATCGAATGTTTTGAGACGATTTGATTGACCAAGATGACCGACCGTATTAGGTTACCAACACCACTACATCAGAAGAAGAAATAAAATAGATTAATATTAAAATCTAGCCGATACTGTTAATTTTTTAACGAGTAAGTATAAAATGAGTATCAAATTAATCACCAACGATGAGCATTATAAGCAAGTATTAGAACCAATAGCTGCCGCAAAAGAATTTGTTTGGATTGGTACCGCTGATATTAAGGATTTACATGTAAAACATGGTTTTCACACACAGCCATTTCAAGCTGTTTTAAATTCATTATTGCAAAAGAAAGTAGCAATTCGTTTACTTCATGCTAAAGAACCAGGCAAAATATTTCAGGATACTTTTGATAAATATCCCCTTTTAATGAAAGACATGGAACGACAACTCTGTCCGCGTGTTCACTTCAAACAAATAATTATAGATGGCAAGTTAGCTTACGTTGGTTCGGCAAACTTAACTGGAGCAGGATTAGGAATGAAAAGCACCAATACCCGAAATTTTGAATCGGGAATTTTAACCTCCGACCCCGACTTAATTGAAGCCTTAATGAATCAATTCGATCAAGTTTGGATGGGAAAACATTGCAAAACCTGTAAACGGAAAACCTACTGTTCTGATCCAATTAAATAAAGAGTAGGTATTCTTGTTTCTTTGCCATATACGTTGTGTTACAATTTTATCTTTGCTCAAAAAGTAAATAACATCATAAAATAAAAAGATTACCGGAATGAACCCGATTAGGATTATTTACCAATTGCTAAATCAGGAACAATTTAATTTGATCAAACCTATACATCATGTACATCACCAATTTTCAACATTGTTTAAATTCAGAAGGAAATATCCCAACAGACATGCCCAGGGAAGCCCGTGAATTGGCCAATTTTTTTGCCCTATTAATTGATGAGGCAAGCACAGGTGATTATGATGCAGAACCAACAATCAGATGCATTAAAAAGGGCTGTGAAGGTGTAATTGTTCCAAGTGTTATCGAGGATACTGATGAAATATTTTGGGTCTGTGTCAAATGCAAAACCAAAGGTGTGATTTCGAATTGGCGTGGTACAAAATGGGACATTGGGCTAATGTAATCAGAACAGCCATTAAACCCCTGGAAATTTTCGAGAAATTGTAAGTAACGTGGCAGATTGCGTGTGATTCTCTGTTCACGTACCCACTAAATTTGGTGCGAGTTTGACTGTTGGAATTTGCACTAAAACTGCCATGATCATTTACAAAATATTAGGCGTAGATTTTATTTGTTTTTCATACTCTTTAAATATTCGTCAGCTGTCATTATAGGTAAATCAGATTTTTTAAAGTCTTTACCATTTCTAGTAATTAAAAAATTACAGTCTGCTTTTAATGCACTATAGTATTGTAATGAATCTTCGAAGTCTGTAAAATTTGATGAAAGTCCTTTTTCAATAATTTTGTCTGTTAGATCTACGGTTTCTGCCAATATCTTGAATTTGTGAAGTTTCTCTATGACAATTTTAGAACTTTCATATTTAGTCAGCAAATAAAAAATTGTCGAGTATGAAAGAGCTGAAACAGTTAGACGAACTTCTCCTTTATCCGCTAGTGTTGCAATCTTAGCAATTGAATCATAAAAAGGTTCTCGTTCTCCTAACAGATCGAATAGGATGTTCGTATCTAAGAATAATCTATTTTTCATTTGTATTTCTCTGATAAATAATCACCATATTCTTTTTTATCATCAAAATCTACCGGGATTTTTACACCAGATTTCATACTCTTTACAAAAGGAGAAATCTTTATCTCATCATTTTCATTTGCAAAATCATCATCCGTCAACGACTTTAAGTATGATTCAACTAAACGAGAAAGACTCCTTTTATTTGTCGAAGCGTAATCTTTAGCTTTGTCTATTACAAATTTATTCAGCTTCAAAGTCAATTTAGTATCCATGTCTTTTAATATCAACTATACGTACAAATATAATATTCAAGTCCGTATTAAACAAATGGATTTGCAGCGATTAATTTACGCCTAACGATTTCATAGGTGAGATTTTAGAATTTACAATTCTGCCGACAGTGACTTTTTATTCTCCTGATCAGGAATTGGCCTGCAATCTTTGATGCTTAAGTCTTCAACATTTTTGAGAACGATTGAAGGGACAGCTCCAACTTTTGTCATTTTTACGCCATTCAGAACAGCGCCGCTGACATCATCCAGAATAAATGCCGGACGGAAATCATCGTTCTCCAATTTCAGTTCCACATGATTGAGTTCAATATTTTTGGCATGGCGGATGAAAAAACCATATGCCGGCATATCGCCAAACTCCTGTGGATCGGGGTACGATTTCACGTGTTCTTCCACCACGTGCAAAGCCTGTTCTTTGGGGGCGCCACCTTTCACACGGATTTGTATGTTACTCAGCTTTACATCCTCAACCGGGTGGCCGGGAATGCCAACAATCATTGAACAGTATTTTGGATTTTCGCTGTACACCAAAACGTTACTGATATTCACCCGGCGAAGTACTCCAACAGGGGTTCCTTCCGGGCCACGCATGCGTGCTCCAAGTCGCAAAAAGAAGGGCGCTCCCTGAATGTCTTTCATGGTAATATTGCTGATGGTTACATCTTCAAGGATACCGCCATCAACTGTTTCAAGGGCAAATCCGCGGCAAAATTCAAAGGTGCAGTTCGAAACTGTGATATTCCGGAAACCACCATTCGATTCGGTGCCAAATTTTATACGCCCCGTCACTACGCCTCTATCAGGAACCTTATTTGCTTCATCCTTTTTATAGGTTCCATTTAAAAATGTTGTACGGTCGAAACCGGTGACCGAACAGTTGGTGATGGTCACATTTTCAGTTGTTCGGGCAAAACCCAGTGCAAATGAACTTTTCAGACAAATGGCATCGTCCCATGGGGAGTTTATGCTACAGTTTGAAATTCGAACGTGACGACAACAATCCACATCGAAGGCATCCCTGTTGGTATCCACTTTCAGATTGTCGATGGTCATATTATCCACACCTGTTGCCAGAATGGCAAAATGACCACCCATCAGGATAGAAAAATCCTTAAGTACCACATTCCTGCATAATTTCAGGGCAATGGCTTTGTTGGCCATTCCGGGCGTTTTATTGCTGCTTCGGGTGAGGCCGTTTCCAAAGATGGTTCCAAGACCTGTGATAGCAATATTCTGAAGATTCTCGCAATAAATCAGACTGTTTTGCCAATGACTGTGCCCAAAATCCTGATACCTATCAAAAGCATTTGGTTCAGCAGGATCGTACCCCAATCCAAATTTATTCACATCGGCAGCTTCCAGCGTCGCACCATTATCGAGCATCAGCGTGATGAAACTTTTCAGGTGAATGGTAAAACTCAGGTAAGTTCCGGCAGGGAAAAACACGGTTCCCCCACCCGCCTCGGAAGCTGCATTAATTGCCGCATCAATGGCCCTGGTATCCACCGTTTGTCCGTCTCCTTTTGCACCGTAATCCTTAACATTGTAGAAAATACCGGATTGAGCATTTGCCGTTGCAGCAAGAAACAGGATGCAAAGAAACAGTTGTATTTTTTTCATGATCAGGGTAATATTGTTGTCTGATAAAAATCAAATTATGAATAACAGATCCTTCGCTTCAATACGTTACGCTCAGGATGAAATGTGAATTAAAATACCGAATTCACCTCATCTATACCACTATTCCAGAAACATCAAAGCACTGTCGTTAATTTCAATTTTAAAGGTTTTGACTAACTGAATCATTTCGGCACCCGCTAAAAGAACCGGTCCATAACCATGAGCCGCATAAACACTAATCGGGCGGTAATAATAGAAGGCAGGATCGAATCCCATTCCGGTGCCCACACAAGTTCCTTCCACCTGGCCGTTTTCGTTAACCTTTGTGGCCACTGCATTCCATGCCAGGCAAACCATTGGGCCATAAACTTTGGCATCGACGTATCCACGGTTAATGGCACGCGCAATGGAATACGTATAAATTGCTGTCGCTGATGTTTCCAGGTACGAATCGTTGCGATCGATTACCTGATGCCAGAAACCCAGCGGAGACTGCATATTGGCCAAACCACGAATATGTTTCCGGAGAATATCCAGCACTTTATCGCGCCCTGAATAATTTCCAGGAAGTACTTCCAACAATTCAACCATCGTCATGATGGCCCAGCCATTGGCTCGTGCCCAGTGAAACTGCGGATGTTCATCCATTCCCAGAATCCAGCCATGCATATAAAGGCCTTTATCGTAATTGAACATACGATCCGAAAACTGCAAAACCTGTTTTACTGCATCATCAAAATATTTTGTATTGCCTGAATATTTTCCCATTTGTGCCAGCGCCGGAACGCTCATAAACAAATCGTCGAGCCAAAGCGAATTGGGTTGCGGGCGGTTTCGGGCGAGCGTTCCATCCGGAAAACGAAATTGTTTGTTGCTAATGTAATCGGCAAAGGTATTGATCATTGGGTTCAGGTCTCCGTCAAATCCGGCCATTTGTTGTGTTTTAATCATGGCCGCACACATGGCGCCACAATCATCCAGCGCATGCGGATGAAGTACGCGAGACATGGCATGACGGGCATCCGGTTGTTTCTGTTCCAGCTTAACAAACCAGGGTTGAATTTGAGCCAAAAAATTTAGCCTGTCCTTCGTATATCCTTCATATTTTGGATCACCGGTAGATTCTGAGGCCAACAACATTCCGGCATAAGTAACACCCCATTCGTAGCTCACCAGACGAAAATAACCCGGTTTAAAGATGGTCTTTGCATCAATATTTGAACGATCAGTTACCTCAGCCTGTGACTCTTTATTGATGAGCACCATTGGAGTCGTTTGATCCAGGTAAGTATAAATCCGGTCCAGAACTTCGGTAATATTTTTCACCTCAGGTTTTTCATAAGGCGTTTCGTAATCGGGCTGCATCAAATGAAGCGGAGTTGTCGCATCATTGACTTTTTGTGCCTGAACAACGAAGCCGGCAAAAACCAGCACGATAATCGAAAGTATGGTTTTCATGTTTTCGGGTGTTTGTGATTATTTTGATAAAAAACGTTTATGCTATTCAATTTCAATCGTCACCGTACCGGAGATCAATTCCAAAGATTTTGCCGTAACTGTAATCGGGCCTGAAGCAGATTTGGCTTTCACAAATGCCACACATTGGCCATTGTAAACGTGACGTTCCGAAGCCTGATAAGCCTCATGACTTAAAACATCACCGTTGTCAACTGCGTCAATCGTACCGGTTTCAGACACTTCAAATGATATCAGCTGATCGGCATTCGGACAAACAATTCCATTGGCATCGACAACTTTTGCCCTTACAAAAGTCAGGTCATCCCAGCTTTTCGTAATTTTTGATTGGTCAGCTGTGAGGAGGATTCGAGCAGGTTCACCGGCTGATTTAAGTTCATCTTTTGCAACTTCCTGTCCATTGTTTCGTGCAAGTGCTTTTAAGGTACCACTTTCAAAAGTGACCTCCCATAATCGTGGAGCATCGTCAGCAGGTTTTTGTTTTGCTCCCAGTGAAATGCCGTTTAAAAACAATTCCACTTCATCGCAATTGCTGTAAACCTGAACACGGGCATCATCATACGTTCCGGGATCGCTTGGCGTCCAGTTGGCCACCCAATTTCCACCACCGGCATTAAATTCTTTTCGTACCATATGAACAACAGGCTTTTCGGCCCACCAGCTTTGTCGTTGGTAGCCTATTGGTTTCCAGGCTCCCGTTCGGTCGAACAGTCCACTTCTACTGGCCACAGCCGGCCAAAGCGCCTCTCCCAGATAATCCACTCCTGTCCATAAAAATTGTCCCGACATAAACGGATTGTCACGCAGCACCAACCATTCCGACAATCCATCTCCATTTTCAGTACCTAAAACGATGAGATTTGGTTTTGCCAGATGCACATCAACCAATTCTCTTTCGCGGTAATTCTGTCCAACGACATCCATTTTTTCGACAAAGCCGTTGGTATAAACTTTTGAAGAATTGGGCCTAAACAAGGCCATGGTCACAGGACGAGCAGGATCTAATTCATGAATCAAATCCTGCATATCTTTATATTTTTTGAAACCCGTTGAATCATTCAGATTATCGCGAATTTCATTTCCAACACTGTAAATTATAATCGATGGATGATTACGGTCGCGAAGTACCATGTCGCGCGTATCTTTTGCCCACCATTCCTTAAAATACAGGTTATAGCCTTTTTCCCCATTGGGTTTGGCGGCTGTCCATGTATCAAAAGTTTCGTCCATGACCAAAAATCCCATACGATCGCATAAGTCCAAAAATTCAGGAGCGACAGGGTTATGTCCGGTCCGAATGGCATTTACACCTGTTTCTTTCAGTAATTCCAGACGGCGCTCCCAAATGGCAAGCGGAACAGCAGAACCAAAAGCTCCGCCGTCGTGATGCAGGCAAACCCCTTTAATTTTGATGTTTTTCCCATTCAACCAATAGCCTGTGGCAGCTTCAAACCGGCTATCGCGAATACCAAAGTTGTTGGATTGTTCGTCAATTGTATTTTCACCTGCCTTAATTTTTGTAACGGCGCTGTACAAATTCGGTTGGCTGATATCCCAAAGTTCGGGATTAAGCAAGTCCATCGACTGATGAATTGTAGCGGCTTGACCAGCCGGAATCGATTGCTTCGATTCTGTGGATTGGACCATTTTTCCTGAAGGATCAAAAACGGTAGTTTCAAGCACCACAGAACTGGAGGAAGAAGACTCGTTCAGCAATTTGGACTGTATATTTACGCTTGCTTTTTTGCCGCTAACTTCAGAGCATGAAATATAAACGCCCCACTGATCGATATGAACAGGATTGGTAAGCAACAAGCGTACATGGCGATAAATACCGGCTCCGGAATAATAACGCGACGCGGGTTGCACTGTATTATCGGCCCGGACTGCCAATACATTCGTTTTGCCTTTTCCAAAGTTGATGTATTTGCTCAGGTCATAGCTAAAACTGATATAACCGTAAGGGCGTTTCCCCAAATGAACTCCATTGATCCAGACCTCACTGTTGGCCATAACTCCATCAAATTCGATCAGGAATTTTTGTTGGGCATCGGCCTCATTCACTGTAAAACTTTTGCGGTACCAGCCAATTCCGGATGGCAAATATCCGCCTCCTCGACTGGTCAGATTTTCTTTATCGTACGGACCTTCAATGCTCCAGTCGTGCGGAACATCCAGTTTTCGCCATTTTGAATCATCAAATGAAGGAACTTCTGCCCCATTGGCATCTTCTTTCAGAAACCGCCAATCCTGATCAAAATTCAAAACCTTTCGGGAAATTTCATTTCCTGTTTGAGCCTGAATCGGATTCACCGTCAGGAAAAGTACAAAACAAAAAATGAGCAGATGGTTTAATTTCAGATTTATCATGAGTGCTGAATTATTTGAGATTAATTATTTTCATTATTGTTGAATTTTCACCCCAAGCCCCTAAAAGGGCATTTGCTACAAGTATTAAAAACACGTGTAGATGGCGTAAGTCCACTTTTGTGGATTCCAGCCTGCCGCTTGCTGTTAGGGCTAACTAAAATAGAAATCCAATGTTCTTTCATTCTTCTCATTTAGCATTCTTTCTAAGCACAACAATGGCCGGTTTTGGCACTTTTTTCATATCTGTTCCGAGAAAAAAGCTGGTATTTGGTGGTTGATTATAACCTACGTTTTGTGTCGCGATGGCCAAACGATATTGAGGATCGTGCATCAGAGTATATATTCGGTGTTTGCTTGGAATGGTGGTGGTATAAATTCTCAGATTTTGATTGTCTTCAGTCCGGAAGATGACTTCCTCACGCCAATCACCAAACAGATCGGCACTCAGGGCCGGTGTTGACTTTGAGCCATTATTCGATCTACAACCTTCGGCAGTGAAAATCCTGCCCACATTAAATTTATCGATGTGATTTCCATCCAGTAATTCGCGGCTCACATCGCCATCCCACCAGATCAGGAAGTTGGTTGAACGAGGTGCATCGCCAAGCCGCTCCCCTTTTAAATTATACAAGCCGTTTGAACCGTTCCACCACATTTCAGCGCCACGGTTCGAAGGGTCTATATCACCTGCAACTCCGCGACCAACATCTCTATCCATATCTCCCTGAAAGATCACTTCACCGGTTCCGGCATCATAAACTGCTACTCCGGGACCCGTAGTGCCTTCTTCAATTTCATGAATTCCAAAAACCTGAATGCCGGCACGATCCGGATCGAGCTGACCAACATGGATTGCATCACCATGTCGAAATCGGGTTGAAAATAAACCTTTGCCATTGTCGTCTACGACCATTGCACCATAAATAATTTCGTCTTTACCATCGCCATCCACATCGCTTACACTCAGGTTGTGGTTGCCCTGTCCGGAAAACGGATTTTCGCCATCCATACTATCGAACACCCAACGGGAAGTCAGTTTTCCATCACGCCAATCCCAGGCTGCGAGTACCGAGCGGCCATAATAACCCCGGCACATCACCACACTCGGATAAACGCCATCGAGATAAGCCACACAGGCCAAAAAACGATCGACCCGGTTTCCATTAGCATCACGACCTCCATTACCTCCGTGCCCATTCCATCCATTCAACGGATATCTGTTCGGAATATAATCCACTGTAGCCAAAGCTTCACCAGTTCTTCCACTGAAGATGGTGAAATATTCCGGGCCATCGAGAACTTTACCGTAAAACGCCCCGCTGTTCCGATCTAAATTCCGGTAGTCTTTTTTTGCATCACCAATTACTTTTCCTTTTCCATCAATGGTTCCATCGGCAGTTTTACATGCAAATTCAGCACTTCCATCGCCATCCAGATCGTAAACCATAAACTGAGTATAGTGGGCGCCTTCGCGAATGTTCACACCAAGATTGATCTCCCACAATAAGGTGCCATCCATTTTATAAGCCTGAAAAATGGGAATACCTGAAATCCCCGGTCTTGGAGTGTCAATGCCTCTGCCGGTTTGGTGCAGAATGATTTCGTACTCGCCATCGCCATCCAAATCGCCCACGGAACAATCGTTTGGTGAATATCCTTCCGGCGTTTTTAAGGGAAGATTGATGTATTGTTGAACTGGAGAATTGGCTTTTATCGTGAACGATTTACTTGCCTCCTGTTCTTTGCCTTTCAAAATCGCCCTTACAAACCAGGAATTATCCCTGCTGAAGTCCGGTTTTCCATCCTGAAAATTGGTGCTTTCGTTGATTGGTTTTTTATTCAGTTGAACTGGTTTTTCATCGCCACTCTGACGATAAAGATTAAATGCAATTTCATCGGGTTCGTTTCCCAATAAACGCCAGCTGATAAATGCTGAATCGGCTGATGTGCGAACTGCCACTACGCCCCGATTGAGGTTTTCCATTTGCCGTTGAGCGAATGTCTGAGATCCGGAAAAGAGGAAAACGAAGGCTAAAACAGCATAAAATTTTATATCTGACTTATAGTTTTTCATATTTTTCATTTTCATAAAAA
This sequence comes from Prolixibacteraceae bacterium, assembly GCA_041821245.1. Taxonomy (GTDB): domain Bacteria; phylum Bacteroidota; class Bacteroidia; order Bacteroidales; family Prolixibacteraceae; genus Roseimarinus. The sequence goes on along the minus strand of JBGUEP010000003.1, from coordinate 146,163 downwards.
TAAATGTTTATTATTCAGGGGAAATAGTGCTGTATTTCCTGTCTAACCAGGTTTGAGGTACCGGAATAATGCAAATATTCATCGAACGCTTATCTTCCGAAAGCATAGCTGACTGGATTTCGATTCTTGTTCCATCGGCGCTGAAACTTGGATGAGTATGATCTTCTGCGGTCTGCAGATGTCCAGTTGTAAGCAAAATCATCTCGTGGGTATGCCGGTCAATCAGATAAATGCTGCGCGAAAAATCGTCACCAACAGCCCAGCGGCCATCTGCGGACCCATTCACATGCCACAATCCGCTTCCACTTGGCGTTTGTCCGGCAAGGATCATTTCCCTGGTTCTGAGGTTAACAATTCCCAAGCCTGTTGGTTTTTCGCGCGTTCCTGATGGTCCCCAGGCCGATTCCTGTCCAGGATTTGCCCCCTTAACATCTGTTCCGGCGGCATCAATCCCACTATTGGTATTTGGTATTTTACGGTGTCCCATAATGGCGATGGCCACCTCATCGCGAGTGATAACCGCTTCGTGAGTCACCCATTCATAATCGGCTTCAGGATAAAGCGGACGCAAACCGGTGCCATCGGCATTGACCATCCAGGTGCGTTGTGGCGATTTTCCACCGGTTTCCCAACAGAAAATAATTTCACCCGGAACCCATGGATTGCTTTGAACATGCCCAATTTGAAATGGGACAGAAATAATATAGCTGATTTCGCCTGTTTTGATATTTATTTTGGCTAATCCTGCAGGACCAGCTCCCATTTTTCGCGGACCGAAATCCTCTTCTAATTTGGTATCCGGAGCTAAATGTTTGGCAGCCTCTGTTGGTCCAACACGGAAATAGGCAAAATCTTCATTCGCGTCCAAAGCCATGTCGCCACCGGCGCCCTTTTCGGCAGGAATTGTACCGCAAACCCGTTGGTAATTATCAGCCTGTTTTAATGTTCCGGCTTTACTGTCGGCAAACAAAACGGCCAAATCAACTTCGACAATCTGTAATGTTCTTCCTTCTCCACGAATAGATATGCTGTCGGCATTTCGCATGAAATACAAGTTCATTGAATTTCTGGCCACATTGAGCATTCCGGTGTAGCCACCTTCAGAAACCTGAACAATGGTTCCATCCTTTTCATTCACAGCCATTGCTTCACCTTTTACCCTGTCGGAGCGAAAGATGAGCCACTGAGCATCGGAGGTCCATTGCGGATGGGTTTGGTATATCTTCTTGTCACCTTGAGGTGTACTGGTTAAAAAGGTAAGTTCTGTGCCGGTTATCGGATCTTTAATCACTTTTCGTTCCGAAGGAAACTGGGTCCCTATTTGTCCATAGACAAAAGTTGCAGGTATTAATACAACAACAAAAGCGAACGCAATTAAATGGAATCTTATTTTCATGTACAGTTTATTCGTTGGTTTAAAACTACAAAATTCCAACGTATATAAAATTAAAAAACTATTTAAGCTTACCGTTTAGCCTTTAATCCATTCCTCAATAACTGAAATCAGTTGATCGACGGGTTCAAAATAAAGAATAAGCAGGAGCCTGTATGACTTTAAATTTTACCTGCTTTTAATGTTGGCTGCAAATGATTTCGAACTACAGGACATCTATTTTGCAGATTGAAAAAATTTTCGTTTCGTTGTAATGAAAGGAGAATTGAGGGCAAATAATTCGCCTGAAAATCACCTGATTCTTCAACAATTCAATTAGAAAGGGTAGCCTATGGCAACGTTCAAGACCAAATTCTCTTTTCGCCATGCAGAATTTCGAAAGTCCATTTGATTAACAACCCAGTGCTCGTTTTCTTCGTACCAAGGTTTTCGCAATGGAGTGGCCAAATCGAAACGAAGAACGAAAAATGACACATCAATTCGAAGTCCCAAACCAGTTCCTACAGCAATCTGGTCGTGAAAACCCGTTAAAGAAAAAGGAGTACCCACAAGAGATGGATTCGATTTGAGCAACCACACATTGCCGGCATCCACAAAAAAAGCGCCATCGAAGTAGCTGAAAATATTAAAACGATATTCAGCATTCATCTCCAGCTTAACATCGCCTCCCATTTGCAAAAAGCCTTGCGTGTTAACATCTTGAAAATAGTTTCCGGGACCAACTGAATTAATTTGAAAAGCCCGGATACTATTGGGTCCGCCGCAAAAAAACTGTTGAGTGTAGGGCAAAACCGATGAGTTTCCATAGGGTTTCGCGGCACCTGCAAAAACACGAAGCACCAATTTATTCTTCGCCCGAAAATTGTAAAACATGCGACTATCGAGACTCAGTTTTGCAAATTGGGAATAAACCGATCCTGCAACAGTGTTTGGAGTTTCCGATGAAATTGTATTTCCTCCAATGAACTTGGCCAGTGAAAGCGCATTCCCTGCCACATCAGATTTAAACTGAATAAAAGTCTGTGCTCTTTTGCCCGAAAGCATTTGCTCGCTGTACGTATACGAATAGCTTCCCCCTGCAATAAATTGTTCTTCGTAGCTTTTTTTAAGGAAAGGATTCGTTTCCAATAATGCATTGAATTCATCCGATTTGTGTCGAATAGATGAAAAACTAACGTCGATGGGATTCAATTGGTGCTCAATTTTTACGTTCTCTTTCCAACGATATCCATACATAAAATTGAAGGTACGTATATCGAAATAATTTACTTTTTTCAAATAGTTATACGAAAGCAAAAAACTGGTTTTGGGAACATACCTTTCGTTGGATTTTGCGAAATTAAACGGAACAATGAAGCGAGGAAAAGATAACTCCACTTGAGGATTAAACGAATAGGAATATAAATTTTCCTCGCTGCCACCCAGTTGGGCTTCATAGGTTCCCGCCAAATTAAGTTTCAATAACTCGCCTCCTTTAAAGGTGTTCCTGTTGAGAACACTCAAATTCATACGGGGTCCGGTATAATTATTCGATTTTGAAACCATGTCCATCTCTGCGCTAAAACTATACTTCGACAGAGGAGTCATTAAAATGGTCACATCTAATAAGCCAGGGACAGAGTCTTTTGTAGCCGAAAAATTCACTTGCACCAATTTGAAATTACCCATCGACATCAATCGATTGAGTGTTGTGGTATGGTTTAATCTCGAAAAAATCTCCCCTTCGCGCAAATATACCGATCGCAAAATTTCGCTGGGTTTCACCTTCATTCGGGCTTCACTTCCTATGAAAACAGTGTTTTCGTAGATCACCGAGTCACTTGCGTTTCGGGAACTTCGCTCATTTAAGGAGTAGTTTTGGTTGATGAGTACTTTATTGATGTGATAAACCTTCAAGGCGTTTGAAGGAATACTGTCCTTTAAAGTGAGCGTGAAGCTTACGGTATGGCTCGAACCTGAAGTGTCGGCTTTAAAAAGCAAATAATCAGGATTAAAATAGAAGTAGCCATTGTTTTTCAGTTGAGTATCAATTCGTATTCGTTCGTTTTTCAGGAGTTCGAGATCATACGCTTGTCCCGGCTGAATCAACGAATTATCTTTTTCCGCAAGAATCAAACGGCTTAAACTATCGTCCCGAATATCGTAAATCAGCTCTTGAATAAGGAAAGGTTGATGAACATGACAGGTATACACCACTTTGCCTGTTCGTTTTCGTTCCAGATTTTCCGATTCGGTATAACTTTCAAATATTCCGTTGTTGAAAAGCCTGGCATCAATAATCGATGAAGTAATTCCGGGTTTGATCGTTCTCATTAAAACCGGGGCTTCCCCGTTTTTTTTCAACCATTTTTTAAATTTGGATGTAGGATTTTCTCCGGCTGCATTGTACATGATCAGTTTTGGCCGCATCCCTAAATAAGAGGTATTGATCTGTGGACGAAGTGCTTCCTCCGTCATGTTCACTATTGCCCTATGGTTGATGTTGTCGGATGATTTCAATTTGATCTCAGCACCAACATACAGCTTCTCGCCATCGGCCAAATACCTTGTACCACTGCATGCCGTCAGAAACAGGCAAATTAGAATCAGTATGAAATTATTAATATGTACCATTATTTACAATATGAATCTTCATTCTTCAAATACATTCATTTTTTACTTTTGCCCAATAACAAAGCCTTCGGTTATTTTATCATTATTACAATAGTCGGGTTAAAGGCTCAGCTCAGTTTGATTTTATTTGCTCCATTATTAAATAGCCTTTAACTAATGTCAAAGACTGCTCGTTTCAACCAAAATTGACTGCATGCTAAAGTCCCCTTTGGGGGGATACAGTGGGCCTCTTTTTCCTTCTAAATATGTTTTTCCACCGGTTGAAATCTTTTACATACATCATTCCCGCCCCGGTTTCAACAAGTTGGCCCTCAATGGCCCCTTCGTACTGATTGTGCCGGAAGGCCTTCAGCCTCCAACTACCATCTTTGTTCAATTTGTATTCCACCGTTACATCACCGGCAATGTCACTTGCCGAATTCTGTTTTGCTTTATCCCCCTCAACATCAACTGTACCTCCAAGCTGAACGGATAAACGCTCATTAAACAATTGCTTCTTCATGCCAATTTCAACTTGCGTTCGGCCCTGTGCATGCCCCGTCTCATAATCGTCGTACGATTGAATATCGAAATTCAGTTCTACGCCTGAAATTACTTTTGAACTCAACTGGTTCAACTGAGCCGACAAATATTTCCCCACTGTTGTTCGAATTAAACTTGAGGCACTGCCCATTTCAGCTTGAAAGGGATTTTCCTGAATGAACCGCCCCAATACCAATAAAGCAAAAACCTGTTTATTCAAGGCCGAAGGATCTTCGTTTAAAAGGCTCAGCTTCTGATTCACCGTTCCGCCCATAATTCCCTTATCCTCAGGACTCAATTGAATTTCAAAACTAATTTCGGGCTGAAGAATTTTTCCACTCAGTTTCAGTACAACAATAAAAGGATAACGTTGTTTGTATTGGCCTCGTTCCGTATCACTCAGCCCAACCAGCTGGTCGGCGACCAAATCGTAAGGTGAGGTTCGGACCATATATTCAGCGGAAATTGAAATATCGGCATCAAGCGGATCGCCGTTCCATAGAATGGTGCTACCGGATTTAATGGTAAACTGCTTTTTAACAATCGATTCCAGCGAAACCATGTAACTACCTTCACTCAAATTATAGGCTCCCGTCAAACTCATCTGACCACTTTGATCCATATTAAAACTCAAAGCAGCCTCTCCCCTAACTACCAAAGAATCGGTCGAAGCTGGATCCATCAACAAGCACAACGTTGCCTCTTTGTCTATTTCAATGATTGCAGCTATATCGAAGCCATTTAACGTTGAATTTTGAGTCACCGTTTTTTCAGCGCTGTTTAAAATTGAATTCGCTGTCCTTCCCGTTTCAAATTCTACAACATCTTCTCCTTTATCGGTGGTCAGCTGATCTTCGGGCACAACAAAGGTGAAGTTTGAACCCTTTTTCATTTTAAGGCGTGCCTTGACGATTGGCAATGACAATGGACCTGATACATCAATTTTACTATCGATGATCATTTGTCCGAAGAATTCAGGACTTTCTTTCGCCCGGTTATTAAAAAGTAAAAAATCTTTGGTGGTAACATTAAAAGCCAAATTGACCTTTCTGAATTGCTGCATGTTAACCACCCCATTTAGGATTGCTGTATGTTGTTTGGCGTCAAGCAGGGTGAAATTATTGAAGTAAAGTCCATCGTTTTTCAGCTGAAGTACTTCATGTTTTAATTCAATTCGGTTGTTCAAAAATGTTGGTTTCAAGAAGGCATTATTGAATACCAATTCTCCGGTTATGCTCGGAGCATTCGTATCGCCTCCGATAAGGAAACCACCGCTAAGCATTCCCGATGCTTCTGTAATTTGCCCCATAGAGAAAGCTTCAATGGTCTTCATCGAAAGCGATTCAATCACCGATTTCAATTGAATAGAATTGGCACCGCCGTTTGGAATGTAGTAGCCTGTAGTGCTTAGGTTATTCTCGGCACCCGATAAATCTACATTAAGCGTATAGCGCTCATTGAGTGCATCAACTGCCTTAAGTGCTAAATTGCCTATGGGTATATTGCGAATCGACAAATCAGTTATTGTAGCATCCGCAATAAGTCCATACGCACTGTCCACTCTTTTCATCAGTACATTTCCGTTAATGGTTCCATCCACCAACGAAGTATCTTTAGCAACAATACCGGAAAGAACGAACAACTTAAAATTTTTGATGCCAATGTTTACATCATCTTCAAAACGGTTGTTGACCGAAGCCACATTGATCTGGCTTTCGGAATTATTCAGGTTCAGGTTATGAATTAAAAATCCCTGTTTCCCAAACTCGATGTAGTTGTCGGCTGCAATGTTCCACCGTTTATTCATTAAATAAATATCGACTGGGTCGATGGTCAGTTTATAGTTATCTGCCACTTTCGATATTTGCGCATGAACCATCAACTTCTTATTGAGGTTTTCATCCAATGATGAAATCGAAGCTTCAATTTTATGGTCGCTAGCTTTTCCGTCAATTAAAAGATTGGTTAAGCTGAATTGCTGTGTACCTGTTTCCCCGCCGGAAATGCTGTAATTCAAGTTCAAATCATCGGAATTTAGCGAAAGATCAAAGTCTTTTAATTCAAGTGCACCGTAGACCATTTTATGAATACTCGCGTTCAGCTTCAGATCGTTCTTTTCACTATCGAAACTGCCGGTAATTGCGCCCGGAATAAACTCATACAATTCAGGAAACAGCACCTCGGAAAGGATGGGATGATTGTGCAACTGAATGTCAAAATTAAAAAGCGAAGGCGTTTGAATAAGGCTTTGAGGAATTGAATCAATCACTGGGAAATAATTGTTTAGGAAACGCATTAGCACGTCGGGAAGTGCTGCCGGTGAAATGGTTCCCGAGTAGGTAATGTCAGCAAGTGCACTATTGATTTTGAACTCACTTCGCTGCGCCTGGTTCACCGCAGATAAAAGCACTGATTCGAGCCGGTAGGTTTTTCCATCGTCGACGATGTTGATGTCATTTACTTCAGCCGTGCCATTCAAATTATCCAAACCTGTTCCTGTAAAATTGGAATGCGTGACAAAACTCATGCGAATATCCTCTTCGATCAAATGTAGTTTCTGCAGATTAATCCCCTGCACATCTAACTGGAATTGATACTGTTCCTGACCTGGATTCAAGTTCACTAATCCGTCAAAATCGAAAACAGCATTTTCATCCTTCATGCTCAATTTTCCTTCGAAAAGTTGGCCATCGACTACACCATCTAAACTAATGTTTTGGTAATTGTAGTGATTTAAAAACAGTTGTGTAGCCTGAGCCGTAATTTTCGCCTGCACCTTTTTCGGATCCAAGCCTTGCCCAACAACTTCGGCACTTAGGGATACAGGCCCATAAAGCAGCGTATCCTTCAATAAACTTCCAAGATTAAAATTGCTTGATGAGGCAGTAAGTTTGAATTTTTCACTGGCATCAATCGTGGCATTTAATTCTGCCCCACCATAACTACTGCTCAGCCTGGCAGCAGTTGTAAATGATTTCAGCATTCCTTTAAAGGCAACTTGCAGATCGATGTTTTCGGGTAATTCAATGTTCTCCGGAAGATATGAACCTGCGATCATATTCAGATCATTTTTCCCTGTACGAAGCTTTAGGTTAGGAAAATCGAATACTGCAATGGATAAATCAGACCAATCAGTACTACTAAAATCGGTCTTCAACAGCGTATTCTTTCCAGTTTTAAGCTGCAAATTTTTACCCGAAAGGTGCTTCATGTTACCGTTCACTTTTCCGGTGATGCTTGTACTTACCCGGTTATTTTGAAAAAAGGGCAATTCGTTCAAATCCCGTTTAAAATAAAGAATGTCAGGGTTTTTGAAACGCACCTTACGCATATCCAGTTTCAGATCGGTGAATTGATAATTCTCAGTGAACTGATCTAATGAAACATATTGGATGTAAAAATCGGCATCGATGGTGGTATTTGGAGTATTCAGGTGTAGATCTTTCGTAGTAAGGGAATGTTCATCCATGCTAAAATCCGTTACTAAATTGGCTATCACAAAATCATTTTGATCGATCGCATTAAATTTTTCAATGTCGACTTTTGTGAGTTTGGAGGAATAATAAAAATCAGCCGCCTTTAAATCCAATGCGTTAAATTCCAAATGGTCAGCGTCAAACTCATTTTTAATTTCAGGTTTATTGCCTACTTTATACAGCAATGAATTATCGTCGAGCGTCAGGTTTTTGACTACAACAATCCAATTGTTCTGAGACGATGAATCCGTAAGTAACTCAGCACTAAAATCATGATAAGTGACCCTACTCTTCGACAAAAAAATGTCACCCAAATTCACCTGCTCGTTTTGCAAATCAATCAGCGCTTCATTCAATTCCCCCTCATCGATTTTTATTTTAACGGCTAATTTGCCCACCGAATCGATGTAGCTGATGTAGGAATGTTGAACTAGTAACTTTTTAGCTGAAAGAATTGGCATTACACTGCTTGAATCCAAAGGCTGAAAAGTGGTGGTTTCAACTTGCTGAACCTTGCAGTTTAAACCATCCAGAAAGAGCTGATCAATGTCGTACTTTGATTGTTCAAAATTTAACACATCCACCCTAAATTCAGATTTAGTGATACTTGCCCACACCTTCATTCCGGCAAATTCATCGTTGTAATTGAGCTGTACATTTCTAAGCTGAACTTTATCAATGCTAAAGGTCCAATCAGATGTGTTTGAAGTGTCAATTGCCAACTCCTGGCTTGTATCGGCAAAGGCCGTTGTTAGAAAATCGTAGTTAAACTCTGGATTGGTTTTGGTACTGTGTAAATTAACCTTTGTATCTTTTAACAGGAATGAACGGACGCGTATTCTATTTTTCAATAGTTCATAAAGGGCAATATCCACTTCAGCCCTTCCGGCAAGAAGTAAAGTGTCCTGACAGGTATCTTCGAGGTAAAGCCCTACAATAACAATCGAATTTGGAAACGAAATGCTTACCTTTTCCAATTCAACTTTGGTATTGGTTTTTTTGCTGACATAGGAGCCGGCATAACGAACAATTTTTGTTTGGATGGCAGGTAGTTGAATCAATGCGGCAACAAGAAGAAATAGGAATACAAAAGTCAGGACAAGCCACAAGAAGGTTTTTATCGTTTTCTGTATCAATTTTATTGTTTTTGCATGGTCCATCGTTAAAATGTAACAACTGTATTCAAGGAAAAGATGTTGAACAGAGTTAAATTGTATGATATTTTACTAAAGTACAAATCGAAATGATTTTACCGGCATCAATTTTATCTTTTTAAAAAATAGAAATCCAGCGACATATTGGGTCGATATTCAATTATATTCAATTATAGCATTAAAATTTAGTATCCAAATGAATATCTTATCATCTTTTTGATAAATTTGGCAAGTGAAATGCCTCTTTAGCTCAGTTGGTAGAGCAGCTCATTCGTAATGAGCAGGTCGTGGGTTCAAGTCCCATGAGAGGCTCTAAAATTGAGTTACAAATTTTAATATATAAATCACCTTCGCTGAGGCTATGGTGATCAGGCGGGAGTAGCTCAGGGGTAGAGCATCAGCTTCCCAAGCTGAGGGTCGCGAGTTCGAATCTCGTTTCCCGCTCAAGAAAGGTCATTCAGAAATGTTTGACCTTTTTCATTTACATCATTTTATGAATGGCAATACACGTTGATTATTATGCGGAACCAGTTCAGGGGTAGTCTGCCGGTTGGCGGATCCCAAGTTGAGGGTCGCGGGTTCCCCGCCTGAATGGCTTTGCCGGGCAGGGAATCTAGCTAAACCAATATATATCAGGTTTTTAAACTAGCTTTTCACTCCAATGGGAACATCATTCTCATGCCTGTTTTTTCATTGGTTATTCATATTATTGAATATTCGAAATTGAAGATTTAGTTTAATAAGTCAGCAGTCATCATTGAATTAAATTTTAAGCAAATTGGCATCAGTAAACGGATCTGTCATTCGGCCATATTTCGATGAAAATAAACTTCGGGTACAAACTGAAGCACCCGGAACAAACCCACAGCATTTCAGTAATACGGACAATAAATCACAAATAAAATTTACACTGAACTGAAATCATTCACACAAAAAATGGTTCATGATTCTGTTCGATAGAAGGCCTGAACAATTTATAGCACCACTCGAACAAACGATTGATAGATCATTGTCATTCCTCCCGGGCCGACACCCAACAACCAATACCTTAACGCTTAACAATTTTCACCATAGTGGTTTGCCCGATATGATTTTGAATCCGAAGAAAATAAATACCACTGTTTAGACCAGACAGGCTTCCTTCCCATTTAGTTGAATTACAATTGAAATTCTTTACTACTTGACCGTTAAAATTTAAAACCTCTATTTTTTGCAGTTTCTCTACTGAAACAACTGTGAATTGATCATACACAGGATTAGGGAAAATTTCGACGGAAGAATCACCGATTAACAAATTGGTTATTGCAGATGGTTCTCCAGGCATATTATCATCGAGCCAGGCCAGACGAATGGTCAACCAGTCTTTCAATTTTTCAATTTCACCATTGAACGTTTTTGGGATAACGTCCACTTCGGGAGTACCAACATTCTTGCCCAGAATAGGCCACTTCTGATAATGCCGTTCTTGTGCATCATCCAATAGCATGGCCACTGAATCGATGTAACTGAAAATAGATGCTTCAGATAAAATATTCTCACGCAATTGGAAGTAGCGATCAAAGGCTTTATTTTTAAAGTTAGGATCAGAAAGCAGCCGAACCATCCAATCAGGAGGAACAGGGTTCGGATTACATTCATGAATTTTATAGGCCCAACCGGACCCGTCAGTATTGCGGTAAATGCATTCGCTAAAATTTTTCATTGCCCAGTCGAAATCCCAAACCGGTCCGGCATATATCAATCCGCCTTTTGAATTAATTTGTTTATAGTAATGACAGCTTTTTTTATACGCATCAACATTCCGGGTTACTTCGCCAATAATGAAGTAATCTATAAAAGACCTTAAGTCGATGAATTGCTGATATCCGTTTTCCTTGCTTGAATAAGCATCGCTGTACAATACATCTTCAAACTCATTGACATAATTCTGCAAATATGTTTTCTGCTTGCTTGTTATCTCATCCGGTTCAGGATAGGTATAAATAAACCGAACTGAGTTTTTTCGATATCCATCGGGCCAATGTTCACTTATCCAATAATCGTTACCATCAGAATAATCAATCTTAAAAATATAGCCTCCGGTTAAACTATCACCTGCGTTATCATCTGAATCGAGTTTGGGAATGTCTACCCTGTTTTTGTCTCGTTTAATTTTTTCTGTAAACACATAAATGCCTCGATATTCATTGTTTACGATCACTTCGCAGTGTTTGGTTCTGGGGGCATAATGCCCCATCTTAGTAAAAAGTTCGAATATCAATGAATTTCTTACAAATGACTTATCGTTGTAATTGGCCAGTAAAATCCAATCGTTCTCTTTGGGAAACCCTAATAGAGATATGTTTTCTTCCACCCCATCGCTGTTCAATGTTTCAAATCCATAGGGTTTTTGTGGCAACGACTGGGAATAACTCCCCCTCAGTTCAATACCAATTTTGCCTTGATATTCATTTGGAACATCCGAAATTAAATTTAGTGTACCATCGTTGTGATCAATCAGGTTTAAATCAGCTTCTATTTTCGGTTCATCTTTAATTGACTGCCCATGTGTATCCACTATAAATAATGGAAGATTGGAGGATTTTAGCTGAACATTTTGAGCCAAAATATCACTGCTAATAAACAAAAGGATGACCAAAAAGAAATAGGATTGATTTTTAAATGCTTGCATGTTTAATTTTTATTCCGGTAAAATGGGTTCAATGATGTATTTATATCGATACAATTTCCCCTTTAACTGATATTGATGGCACGGCCGTGCACCCCTGCTTTTATCACCACCATCACCCATCTGTATATGGTCGATTCAAACCTCCACAAATTTCTTGTAAGGCACATCCGGAGTATGTAAAACCCGCTCATCAAAGTCGTTTTCGAGGTAAAGATGAACATTCATATTCAAAGACTGAAGGCCTGAAATTTTAAAACCTTTACCTTTCTCATCAGTTAATGTCAGCCATCGCACGTCGGTTTTATTCCCATTTTCCATTTAAAGATTGACAGATCTCCGTAACTTCTCGATTAGACCTTTTTATAGAGACACGTACTATCAAGCTGGATGACTACAACTTAGAGCCAATAATATATTCCTCGGTGTTAGATTAAAAAGTCAAACTAAAGAGGCCGTGCATATCGAAATATGACAGCCTCTCTTGAAAAAATTACTTACTCTTATTTTACTAATTTTTCATTATTCTCTTCACTACTTTATCACCATTTTCTAAAGTTGCATTCAAAAGATAAAAGCCCTTTTTCAAATCTGTGATGTCCAGATTCACCTTATTGTTAAAATGTATTGAAGAAGATACGATACGTCCTGAAATGTCTACTAAATTTATATTCACTATTTTAGCCGCGCTGGTGATCTGAAGTGAGTTGGTAGCTGGAACAGGAAAAACGTTAAGCTGATTGGCAGCAACAACTTCAACCGAAGTTTGTACTGTTTGATATACACTAACGTCATCAATGTTAACCCAAATATTATCATCTGTAGGATTAACCAAGCTGGCGGTTACAACTACTTCAATAACCAGGTTTTGACCGGCATAAGGCGAACCAGCTTCAATTTCAAGTACATCTTCGAATTCATTCCACTCACCTTGAGGATCAGTTAAAATAAAATTAATGGAGTCAATTATTTCGCGAGACATAGGGTCGTCGCCTGCAAAAGCACTAATTTTAACCGTAAGTGTGACTTCATCTCCAGCTGAACCATTCCATGATACTAAGCCTAATAAACTAATGTCGTAAGTAGCACCTGAAGCAGGTACAACTTCACCAGTTACCTGATACATACTTCCAGCAATATTATGCATATAAGCTACCGGATTATCATCTCTATATTCGCGCCCATTGTTGTTATCGGTTTCATCATCACTAGTCCAACCTTCAACTTCTGTTAATACGGTGTATTTAACAGCATCATCGGGCAACGAAAAATCTCCATTTTGGATTAATTCTGTTTGGGCAAAACTTAGTTGGCCCATAACGGCAATTGCTGCAATAAAAAGTAAAGTTTTTTTCATAATAATTGGTTGAGTTAAAAATTTATATTAAAAGTTTAAAATTCATGAAAATAGTTTAACCATCCACCCCTATATTGTCTTCAAAATAAGGATCAAATCGACTTCGAATCACTGGAAATAATGATGAAGAATTCAAATAAAAACTCCCTTCTGACTAAAGAAGAGAGTTTTAAGCTATTAAATGAACGAATAGTTATTTGTAAATTAGATTTTGCACCGACAAACTATTTTTGTTTGTTTCATCGCGACAAATAGGAAAAAAATAAGTTCGGCCGTCCCATATTCTAAAATCTTAGTCTATAATGAGCTTATTGACAACAGTGCCTTTAACTGATCGGGATTGCATCATGTAAACTCCTTTACCCAATGTGGTTAGGTCAAGCGAGTTGTAAGCGGAACTCAAAACACCAGATGAAACTCTTAATCCGGCCAAATTAAATATTTCATAATCTGTATCATCGACAAGTCCTTTAACAGTGAAAATTCCTGGTGACGGATTCGGATAAATGACACTTGCATCTAAGTCTTTTCTTGAAATTCCGGTAGTTCCAACTACTTCTAACTGAAAATTATCAAAGTTAAACCATGCATTTTCCGCTAAATCAGATGTAATATCATAACCAATTAACAGCTGTTTCCCAACTGCTGTTTCAGGCAATATTTCATCAAATTCATAATCAATCCATTCAGCGCTGGTTGTTGCATCAGCATCCCAATCCTGAATCAATTCATCGACCAATTCATAGGAAACGGTGTCTTCACCTTCAAAGCATGCAAACCGAATGGTCACATAAAAATTATCCGTTGACGTTGCAGCCCATGAATATTGGACAGAAAAATAAAGTGCCAGTTCAAGTTTACCAGGTTCAACCATTCCGGCAAGATTCCAGATGGTACCATCATTATTATAAGCATAGCCGGTGTACTTACCATCAGGAACAGCACCTTCACCTTTGATTCCCTCACGACCGCTATCTGTTGCCGTTGGGTCAGCCCACCAGCCCACCAAATTTCCATTTAACCATCCATTATTTCCATCGTTCCTGTATTTTACCTCATCGTCGGGCTCCTCAAAACTTCCGTTTTGAAATTCAATCTGCGAGTACATCATACTGGTCAACATAAAGCTAAATGCAAAAGTTAGAAGTAATTTTTTTTTCATAATAAAGCTTTTAAATTAGACATAAATATTTAGTAGAAAACATTATAAATCAAGTGATGCAACTACACATGTTACTCATTCAAGCAATGAATTTTACATGAATATCATATCCATAGATTGATTAGGAAATTAGAATACCAACTTACGAAGTTCTCCGATTTGGAATATTCCCATTTTGTACTGAAAAGTAGGATCAAATGTATGAAGCAGGAATAAACCTGCTTTGTGCTTGACGATGTAAAGGCTAGACTGTGTTCCCTTTCAATTCAAAAAAAATGAAATAAAATTTGAGTCATAATTTTTATAACGTATCTTAACAAAATGCTAAGCGCATGTCATTTTTACACTGTGCTGTTGGGGGAATAAAATATGAGTGTTATCAAATCCATTCAATTGAAAGTGATTTTCATTTTCTGGATAATTACTTATTCATTAAATACATATGCACTGGACAATATCGTCTTTGAGCAATTATCAACAAATGATGGGCTTTCCAACGGAACCATCAATTCCATTTTCAAAGATAGCAGGGGATTCATGTGGTTTTGCACCGATGATGGCTTATGCCGATACGATGGATATACCGTTAATGTTTATAAATCGGAATTCACGGAAAAAAACACCCCGCAAAACATTAATTTCTTAGCCATTATTGAAGACCATTTTGGCCGCTTATGGGTTGGCACTTCCGAAGGAATATACATCTATGACTTCGATAGCGATCGGATCATTAAATTTACGGACCTCACAAGTATCGACCTCACATATACCCCAATATATGGTACCATAAATTGTTTGCTGTTGGATTCCTACAATTATTTATGGATAGGGACCTATGCCGGAATTACACGAATCAAAATAACAAATCAGGATATTCATACAATTAATCAAGAAGACGTCTCAGTGTACACCATAAATTCAAATAGGCCAATTAGCAATAATAGTATTTCTTCCATAGTCGAAGACCAACAACACCAGATTTGGGTCTCCTCAGATTCGCATAAGCTCGATTGTTTTAATTATGAAACCAATAGTTTTATTTCAACGACCATCGATATCCCACATATTAACCAGTGGGAAATTCTTGCTAAAAAAATAAAGATCGACAAACACGATAATTTTTGGATTGCAACCCAGGGTTTTGGTTTAATTTATTGGGACCGACAAAAAAATATATTTAAACAATACAATACCCTGTCAAAGGATAATGAAGCAATAGATATTGGTTTTATTCGATCGTTATTGATTGATAAAAGTGATGGCCTTTGGATTGGTACCGACGGGAATGGCTTGGTTCTTATGGATAAGGATAAATATAGAATTAAACATTTCAGTAAAACGAAAGAAGATCTCTCCAAAATAAGCAGTAATGCCATCTATTCTATGTTTGAAGATGATAATGGTATCATCTGGATAGGCACTTACATTATGGGATTGAATATATTTGTTTCCGACAATGTAAGTTTTGGCGCCATTTATTCTTCACCATATGCCACCACCGGCCTGAATAACAACCTGGTTACTAGTTTCTGTGAAGATAAAAACAAGAAAATCTGGATAAGTACAGATGGTGGAGGTTTAAACGTACTTGACCGGAATACTTCCCTTTTCAAGCATTATCAACACGAGCCTAATAATCCGGCAAGTTTAAGTGTAAATGCAACGATTTCCCTTTTTTGCGATAGGGACAACAACATCTGGGCGGGTAGCTTCAGTGGAGGGGTAAACAAATTTGATCAGAAAACACAAAAATTTACACATTATTGGCATAATCCCAACGACACAACTTCAATAAGCAGTAACCATGCCTGGGGATTTGCACAAGACAAAGCCAATAATATATGGGTGGCAACGGTCGATTTGGGTTTGAATTTATTGAAGCCCGGCACTACAAAATTTGTACGATACACCGATATGGGTGCATCATTAATGAATCCAACAAATCTATGTTCAAATGCAATTACCCAGCTTTTTATCGATAAAAACAATCTACTCTGGATTGGAACCGAGTTTGGTTTAGACATGGTAGATTTAAACAATGTGGATTTTAGCCTTCAAAGACCAAAACTAATTTTCAAACATTATTTACCTACTGAAACCGGGAATGGACTCAGTTATTTTCGTATTAGCTGCATAAATGAAGATCCATCAGGTAACATTTGGATTGGCACCAAAGGTGGTGGATTAAACAAATTGGATGTAAAAACACAAACATTTACTTCTTATTCGGTGAAGGATGGATTACCTCATAGCGAAATTAACGGGATCCTTTTCGATAAGGAAAACAACCCTTGGATCAGTACAAACAATGGGATTTCTTATTTCAACATAAAAACACAGAAGTTTAAAAATTACAGTACAGCCGATGGGTTACAATCCACAATATTCATAAAAACAGCTTGTTTAAAGACCAGCGATGGTATGTTCTTTTTTGGAGGGATTAACGGGTTCAATGCCTTTTTTCCTGATCAAATAAGCCCTGAAATAGCCGAACTACATCCATTAATAACCGATTTCAAATTATTCAACCAAAGTGTTTCAATTGGAGAAGAAATTAATGAAAGAATAATTTTACCCAAAGCCATCAATTCATTGGATCAAATCTCCTTGTATTACAAAGAAAACAGTATCGCCTTCGAGTTCTCGGCCCTTGATTATTCCAATCCCGAAAAAATATATTATTCCTATAAACTGAAAGGGTTTGATGGGGAATGGCAAACCACCAATGCCCAAATGCGGATCGCTAAATATACCAATCTTGCCCCAGGAGAATATTTATTCAGCGTGAGAGCATCAACAAATGAAGAAATTTGGCCCGAATCCTCAACATCCCTATCTATCACCATTCACCCCCCATGGTGGATGAAATTCTGGTTTAAATTGACATCGGCAGCTACTCTTTTAGGGGTATTTACAATGCTATTTATGCTACGAATTTATTCCTTGAAAAATCAAAAGAAAATACTTGAAAAAACGGTTGATGAGAAAACGAAACAACTAATTGAGGCAAACGACACTAAAGATAAATTTCTATCTATAATTGCCCATGATTTAATTAATCCGTTTCACACAATTTTGGGGTTTACCGATCTGTTACTTACAAACTTTGACGAATGGGATAAAAAAACGAATATCGAAACCATCAAAACCATTAATGAATCATCTTCAGATCTTTATAAGCTCTTAAATAACCTTTTAGAATGGTCGCGTTCAGAAAGAGGTCTAATAGAATATTCCCCGGTAAAGATAGATCTAAAACATTGCATTCAGGATATAATATCGGTTCAATCAATAACTGCTAAAGCAAAGCAGATCACTTTTGAAACAAATTTCACCGAAGACAATTGCATGGTTAAAAGCGACGAACAACTACTAAATACGATCCTTAGAAATTTATTGAGTAACGCGATAAAATTCACTCCAATAGGCGGTAAAATTTCAATTAAAACCGAATGTCATAACAACTATATGATAGTAAGCGTGGAGGATAACGGGGTTGGTATTTCGAAATATAAATTGGAAAATTTATTCCGAATCGATATCTCTCATTCAACTTTAGGTACCAATAAAGAAAAGGGCACAGGCTTAGGATTATTTCTTGTTAAGGATTTTGTTCTAAAACAGCAAGGTATTTTAAATATAACAAGCACAGAAGGTTTAGGCAGTATTTTTTCCTTCACAATTCCACTCTGGAAGGATTAGAATTTTTCGCGAGATTATAAAACTTCACTTTTCTTCAATTAGAAGTAACTCCTGGTTTTACCCATGTTAATATAGCCTTCATCATTGACTGGATAAGTTGTGTCTTCTGGCGGATAGCTATCGAGCTTCATCAGGGTATAGCTACTGCTTAGTTCATCAGCTGCAATTCCTCACCAAAGAATGCTGTTTTGGTTAATTGGTAAAGTTTAAAATTACATAATAAATAGAGTTTGGACTTTGCATCAGATCAACATTGATAGAACAAGCTGTTTGCTTATTACCCGATCATCACTTTTTGGAAAAAATCACCATTTTTTGTTTGTATGGTAACAAGGTAAAGCCCCTTTTCTTTATTCGACAAATCAATTTCCTGAGCGATTCGGCTTATTGTTCCTGAATACACCAAGCGAACAGCCTGATTGTAAATGAATACACTGCCCTCTCCTACTGATCTTAAATGAATAATTCCATTATTTGAGGGATTGGGATAAACCTTAAATTGGCTGTTTCCCACAGGACCAGCAACCGAAGTCGTTATTGTTTTGGTCAAGATAAATGCATCGACATATGACCAATAAATTCCTCCATTGTTCAACGAACTCCCTGTCTCAATACACAAACTTTTTCCAATGTCATCACTGGTAGTTGTATAATTTACAACAACTTGTTTCCATCCTGAATTTCGTTCAGCACCAACAATGTATTGCACCGAATCGCCTTTGGCAATTGTTCGTTGGGTAGTATTAGTACCACTAAACAAACTGATATAGGCTCCGGTATAAGCGATATCGCCGCCGGAATAAGAAAAATGAACCTGACCGGTTAAACTGTAGGTTACACCAGCTTGATTAACCACCTCAACAACTTGATACAAGTGAGAATCGTAATTATAAATATATCCCACATAAGATCCATCAAAGGCTGGAGTGGAAGAAGTTGAGAGACCTGCTTTTGTTGGGTCTTCACGTCCGGAGTCGCCACATTGGTCAATCTTCCAACCAAAGCCTTCAACTTCATTGATTGAAACACCATTTTGAGTGCATTTGATTTTACTGTTGTCGTCTGGAAATTCAAAACTTGAGTTGATTAACGAAACACCTTCAGTATAGCTGTTCTCATCAGAAATGCTAATCACCAATTTACCTTGAACATCCGATCCATCATTAGCTATAGCGAATACAGTAACTTCGCCATTCTTTTTTCCTGTTAATAATCCAGTGGAACTGATAGACGCCAATGCAATATCGGAAACAGTCCAACTCACTGTTTTGTCGCTGGCATTGGCTGGCAAAACTGTTACAGCCATTTGTAACGTTCCACCATTGTCTGAAACAGTTCTACGGCCACCTTCACTACTTACCTTAATGCTACTTGTTTTAATGTATTGAGTCGATGCTGTTGGAACACCATCAACATCGATAACGACTACCGAATTGATAGAATTGGGTGCAGTTGTTGGCACCGTTATTTGAAGATAACCGATACTGTCTGTAAAATTTAACAATGTGGTTGAGTCGTTTAAAAGATATACTTTGTTGACTTTATTGGTCAGAGAAGGTATTTTCAATAGGCCATTAGCAGGCCAGGTAAAAACATGTGTGAATAATTTCCCCGCCTTCTTCGAATAATAACCCCAATTAGGTTCAATTGAATATGGGCTTCGGGTAGTCCCGTAAATGCTTTCACTATAAACATCCATCCAGTCGCCAAAAGCGTTTAAAATGGTAACCGATTGCTCAGGAACCGTTCCATCGCCTTTTGGACCAATGTTCAACAAATAATTACCATCGCGCGAAACCACCTGCACCAATTGTCTGATGAGCGTTTCAGGTGTTTTATAACTGTTATCCCATGATGCATATCCCCAGGAGTTATTCATGGTTTGATTGGTTTCCCAGGGCCGTGCCTCTGGTGTAGCTGGAACTTTTTGTTCTGGGCTTTCATAATCGCCTATTCCGGCACTTCTGAAAACACGCTCGTTTACCACCATGTTCGAATCCAAAGCCATCAGGTAGTTATACAAGTCAATTCCATCGGTCTTTGTCCACCACGATGTAAGTGTTGGATTTCCGGTATTGCCTGTCCAGTCTCCATCGAACCACATAATGGCCGGATGGTATCTGTCGACTAATTCTTTCAATTGAACCTTCATGTCGTTGATATAAGCTGTACGAGCTTCCATACTTGCCATGGTTGAGAAATTTTGTTTGTAGATGGTTTGTGAAGGAGGATCCCAGTCGAGGATCGAATAATACAAACAGAACTTAACTCCCACCGCATCGCATGAATCTTTCAATTCCTGTAAAATATCCCTATTCCCAAACTTTGTAAACCCCGGTAAATCGTAGGCCTTAGTTCCGGAAACATCTTTGAAACTTTCAACCTGCGTATCCCACATGCAAAATCCCTCGTGGTGTTTGGCTGTAATCACCAGGTATTTCATCCCTGCATTTTTAGCCAAATGAGCAATGGTTCCGGCATTAAAATCAACGGGATTGAAGTTGCTTGTCACCTGCGTTTGATAATTCTCTTTGGTCCAATTTTCTGTGGCAAAAGCCCACTCGCCATGAGCCAAATAGGAATACGACCCAAAATGAATGAACATCCCAAATCGGGCTTCGTACCACCAATCCATTTTTGAAGGAATGGTATACTGAGCACTAGCGTTTTGCACCAAAAGGGAGAGAAATACTACTAAATATAAACTGGTAAAATATTTTTTCATAAGGCTACATTTTAACTTTTAACGAATAACTTCCTGACAAAAGCTGTTCTATTTTAAGAAATATTATGCTCCTGTAAATGATTATCTTTTTGATTTTTATTCAACTTGAATATCAATCGTGCTTACCGGGATTCCTTCACATTTAGCCGTCAGAGTTAATTTGCCTTTTTCATTTTCTGATTGGACAATGGCCAAACATTTACCATGATAGGTTTCCATTTTGTTTCCCTTAAAAGGCGTATGACTGTCCTGATTTCCGTTGCCTACTGCCTTTAAAATTCCGGCTCCCGATACTTCGAATTCAATCAGATTATCAGCAAAAGGAACCAAATTATTATTGGCATCCAGTACTTGTACTTCAACATAGGAAGCATCACTGCTATTAGCAAGCAAGGTTGTTTTGTCTGTCAATAATTTAATCTTGGCTGGTTCTCCCGCTGTCTGAATTTTATAAGTCACTTTTTCGCCAGATGGTAAGGTTCCAATGGCTTCAATTGAACCGCTTTTATAGGGGACTTCCCACATTAAAAAAGCTTCGTTTTGGATCTCCCAATGTTTTTTTCCTTTTGATTCTCCATTCACAAATAGTTCGACATCGGGAACATTGGTGTACACATGCACAGCAAGTGTATCGCCCTCTTTGTTGTGGTTCCAGTGCGATTGCACTTTTGGCCATCCCCAGAAAGCACACACCTCGCGCTTGCGAGCCGAAGGATCGGTTTGCACAGCAATGTAAACCATAGGTTCTTTGTTCCACAATGCTTTTCGGAAATAGTAGGCCGGTTTTGGAAAACCACAAATATCAAGCAAACCGCAAGTGGCTCCACGTGTAGGCCAACCTTCCCATTCATTCCACGGATTACAACCAGTGCCGCCATCGCCAATTCCGGCCTCCCCCAGGTAGTCGAAACCTGTCCATAAAAATTCACCAGCTACATATTCGTTTGTTTGACCTGCAAGCCATTCCTGATAAGTATGCATTTGAAAGCAATCGCCGGGTTGGTAGGGATAAATCACCGTTTCGGAGCCAAAAATTATTCGCTCGGGAAATTTCACATGGTCTTCAGCATAGAGTGCTTCGTGATAATTGTAGCCCACCAAATCGATCAATTGTCCAAATTCGCTTCCATTAATATTGGGAATTCCGTTGCACCCTGCAGTAAACAAGCGTGATTGATCGTGCAACATTGCTGTACTGATCAGTTTTTTAAGCACTTCGGCACCTGCATTGCCCATGAATTGCTCAGGTACTTCATTGCCCAAACTCCAGGCCACAACACAGGCATGGTTTCTATCACGACGCATCCAGTCTGCAACATCTCTTTCGTACCAATGGTCAAAATGGTTTGCATAGCCATGGGGTTGTTTATTCTTTTTCCACTCGTCAAAACTTTCATCAATGACCACAAATCCAAGCCTGTCAGCCCACTCCAGCAGTTCAGGAGCCGGTGGGTTATGGCTCATTCGAAGCGCATTGGATCCAAGATCTTTAAGAATTCGCAGTTGTCGTTCAAAAGTGTAGTCCAAATATGCTGCTCCCAAGGGACCGCCATCGTGATGATTATTGGTGCCTTTTAATTGTACACGCTTGCCATTTAAGAAAAAACCTTTATCAGGATCAAACTTAACCGTGCGAATTCCATACTGCGTGGTATAGCTATCAAGCACTTTATTTTCAGCTTTAAGTTCACAGCTGAGCTGATATAAATTAGGTTCATCAATTGACCATAATTCAGGTCGAAGAACATCCATTGACAAGAGTACTTTTTCATCTTTGGTGGATGTCCAATCAAAATCCTTGATGGCAATTGAAACCGTTTGACCATCTTTAGTTGTCAACTTGCACTCAATTGTTAAATGACGATCCTCATTTTCTTTGGCAGAAAATTCTACTGCAACATCAACTTTTGCTTTCTCTTCACTGATTGAAACGGTTTGTGCAAATACACCATTTTCAAGCAAATGAGTAGGATCGGAAACATGCAAGTAAACATGGCGATAAATTCCGGCTCCGGTGTACCAACGTGAATTGGGTTGTTCCCTGGTATTTACCTTTACAGCAAGGGTGTTTTTTGTTCCGGCTTTATTCAGATAGGGAGTAAGGTCGTACGTAAAAGTGGAATAACCATAAGGTCGTAATCCAAGGTGATGTCCGTTCAACCAAACTTCACTGTTGCGGTATACACCATTAAATTGAATGGTCACCCGTTTATTGTTTGCATTTTCATCCAGGTGAAATGTTTTACGGTACCAGCCAATTCCACTGTATGCAAAAGCCCCTGCACCCAGTGTTGGATTATTCCCATCAAACTGATGTTCAATACTAAAGTCGTGAGGCAAACGAATCAATCGCCAATCCTGGTCGTCGAAGTTCGCTTGTTCTGCTCCAGCTTGTTCATCCAGCGCGAATTTCCAGTTATCATCAAATGGGATGGTGTTAGGGCTCTCATTTTTTGTGTTTGTACACGATAAAAAGAATCCAACTAATACCAATAAGCTTAAAAGTCGTTTCATGACGTTACATCGTTTTTGTGTTTTGTTTTCTTGATATGAATTCAAAAATACATCATTTTTATCAATCAAATTAAAATGAAACGAATTGCTGCAAACAGAAAATTCGATCTGGTAACGGATCGCCACATCAATTACAATGACTTGTATTACTGTCGAATACACCAACTCCTTCCATAATATAAAATACATACACACCCTATTTCAAGAACATACGAACCCTCTCTCTTTCTTCAAAAAATACCATTACTCGAGACAATTGAGTAATAGTATTTTATAGTATACCCGATAACTTTGAATATCAATTATCTTCTATTTTTTCAAGCGGGGAAAATTTTGAAAGACCTAAAGAAATTTAACTGAAAACTAATAACTTATGAAAAACTTTTTATTGCTTTTTTTTCTAACGCTAATATCTATTGCCGGATTTGCTCAGAGTGTCGTAACGGGCACGGTTGAAGGCGAATCGGGTGAATTAATACCCGGTGTAACCGTATTACTAAAAGGAAGTCGTGGCGATGTAACGCAAGGTACTGTTACCGATATTGACGGAAATTTCACTTTGAAATTGAATGAGGAAAGTGGAATTCTAACGTTCTCATTTGTCGGTATGGAACGAGTGGAAAAAACATTTGAAGGCAACACTCAACTTAAGGTTGTATTGAAGGCAAAAGGGATCGACCTTGACGAGATTGTTGCCGTGGGATATGGTTCGCAACGACGGGCCAGTGTAATTGGGGCTATTTCAACGGTGAGTACCAAAGATTTGGTTCAAAGCCCATCAGCAAACCTTGGAAATGCTTTAACGGGGAGACTTCCCGGCTTGACCACCATTCAAACTTCGGGGCAACCAGGAGCTGACGATCCACAAATGTTTATTCGTGGCAGGGCCACCTGGGTAGATTCCAATCCTTTATTTGTAGTTGATGGAATTGAACGCGAGTCAATTACCAACATCGATCCCAACGAAATAGAAACGGTTTCTATTTTAAAGGATGCATCGGCCACTGCAGTATATGGTGTTAAAGGGGCCAATGGGGTCATCATTATTACTACCCGAAGAGGGAAGAATGAAAAACCTGTTGTAAGCTTTACCTCATTATTTGGAGTTCAAACGCCTACGCGCATTCCCGATTATTTAAGGTCATACGAAACTGCCCAACTTAAAAATGAAGCCATTTTAAATGATTATTCTTCCGATGTTTTTAACAATGACGGAACATTGAAAATGAATCCTGCAGATGTGACTTCATTGTTAAAGCAAAATGGAGGATTTTCCACAGATGATTTGTCCGCCTATAAAAGTGGAACAGCCGATCCTTATTATTATCCTGATGTGGATTGGTGGGGCGAAATGGTACGAAAATTCACGCCTCAACAACAATACAATCTGAACATTAGTGGTGGTTCAAATGCTGCCCGATACTTTGTATCCATGGGATATCTTAACCAGGAAGGTATTTTTAAGACCCTGGCGAAAACTTCGAATTTTGATTTTACCAGATTTAACCTACGGTCTAATCTCGATTTGGATGTGACCGAGGATTTAACTTTCTCGATCAACCTGGCAGCACGTTTTGAAAACCACTTCTTACCTGATGGGGCTACATGGAACTCAAGCGGTTCGCCATTCTATGCCATTAACCGCACAGCGCCGTATGAAACAGCGATTCTGAATCCAGATGGTCGCCCCGGTTATGGTGTCAATAAATTAAATGCCTGGGCTGGTGTCAATAAAACCGGATACAAACAAAACCAAAGTTATATTGTAGAGTCCAGCTTTGCCTTTAAATACGATCTGAGCAAACTTATCCAGGGTCTATCCATAAAGTCGCAAGTGGCCTATGATAGCTATTATTACGATTCGAAAAGCTACGGAGAACAGGTCATGTGGTCGCACCTGATTTCGGAACCAGGCGAAGCTTATGGATATGAATACGAAGGATCAGACGTACCTTTCAATTATTTAGGCGGATATACCAATGAGCATCAAAAAATTTATATGGATGCTTCGATGTATTACGATCGTACATTTGGGGAGAATACCATAACTGCACTTTTACTTTATAATCAATCAGACTACCGCACTGGTGGTGATATTCCATATCGATATTCAGGTTTGGTGAGTAGAATTACCTACAATTATTCCCAAAAATATTTCACTGAATTTAACCTTGGGTACAATGGTTCAGAGAATTTTGCTCCCGGTAAACGCTTCGGTTTCTTTCCATCGTTTTCATTGGGATGGTTACTTTCCGAAGAAGATTTTATAAAGGAAAAAGCTCCTTATATATCCGTGTTGAAAGTGCGCGGCTCATATGGTTTGGTTGGTAACGATAAAATTGGTGGCAGTAGGTTCCTTTATATTCAGGATTTTAATGCCACTACCGCCTGGGCACCAAACGCAGGTGCTAAGTTTGGCCCCGATGCTGAAAATCGCGAATTTATTTACGAAACAGCTGCTTCGAATCCTAATGTGACCTGGGAAAAAGCAAGTAAAGCCAATATTGGTCTTGAAGGTGCCTTTTTTAAAGATTTCATTAGTTTCAATGCCGACCTATTTTACGAACGTCGTACCGACATTTTAATGAATCGTCAAACGGTGATGTCGTATTTTGGAGTTTCGGCACCACCCGCCAATATTGGTGAAACTGAAAATAAGGGTTTTGAGTTTGATCTCACTCATCGCAAGAAGCTCAGTAACTTATTCTCTTATTGGGTTAAGGCTAATGTGAGTTTTGCCAAAAATAAAATTATTAACAAGGATGAGCCGCCCAATATGGTGAGCTGGCAAAAAGAAGAAGGACAAAGCATTGGCCAATTTCAGGGTTACTTCTCGGAAGGTTACTTTAACGACTGGGATGAAATTGCCAATTCACCTGAACAAATTGGGGTAGCACTTCGCCCCGGAGATTTGCGCTTCAGCGATTTCAATCACGACAATTTAATTGATGATAAAGACCGATCCTATATTGGTTATACCAACGTGCCCAACCTGAACTATGGTTTCTCAATGGGTTTCACGTATACCGGACTCGACTTTAGTGTATTGTTCCAGGGAACTGAATTTAGCAGCTTGTACATTGGTGATGGAATGATGTATGAATTTACCAACAAGAATGGAAAACTACTAGACCACCACTTAAACCGTTGGGCATATTATACCGATCCGTTTACCGGTGAGCTGATTGATACCCGCGAAACAGCTACTTATCCCCGTTTGAATAACGGATCAAATCCCAATCAAAAAATTAGCACGTTCTTCCTTCTTGATAATAGTTATCTGAAACTGCGTAATGTTGAGCTGGGTTACACCTTCGATAGTCATTTGTTGAAGAAGATGAACATTTCAAAACTGAGGCTCTACTGCTCGGCGAATAATCTGTTTACATGGACAAAAGTGAAGCAAGTTGACCCCGAAGGTGGTCATAACGAGAATTATCCTCAAATGGCTATTTACTCATTAGGACTTAATGTCACCTTTTAAACATTGTAAGTTATGAATACAAAAATGAAATTAACAACATACTTTACGCTCTTAGCATTGGCATTAACGCTGAGCAGTTGCGAAGAATATCTCGATAAAGCACCCAGTTCCGATTTGCCGGAAAGCGCTGTTTTTAACGATCCCCGTTTATTTAAAGAATACGTCGATGGTATATATCCCTATTTATGGTACTCTCCGGAGGCCAACTGGACCACCTATTCTTACGGAGGATTTTGCAGTCTTCAGATGTCCTGTCTGGAAGATGCCACCGACCTTTCTGATGGTGCCCGCAATGATGCCGGTCCACGAGCTACATTGAACATTGGAAGTTGGCTGATAGGACAAGGTGCTCAGGCCGAAGTGGAATGGCCATGGTCAGGTTCATATAAAGCAATAAGGATTTGTAACCGGATACTCGATAATGTTGATGTTGTTGAAGGCTTAAGCGATACCGAACGTGATGAACTAAAAGGACAGGCACTTTTCTTCAGGGCATTCTTTCATTTTCAGTTGGTGAAGCGTTATGGACGTGTTCCATATGTGAACCGCACCTTTAATACTGCCGATGATATGGATTTGGAGCGCGATACCTATGACGATTGTGTACAGATGATGTGCGACGATTATGATGAAGCAGCCAGTTTGCTCCCTGTAAATTTTGCAACATCGGAATTCGGACGTCCCGAAAAAGGGGCAGCCATGGCCATGAAAGCCCGCGCTTTACTGTATGCTGCAAGTCCTTTAAATAATCCAACGAACGATCAGGAAAAGTGGAAACAAGCGGCACAAGCAGCGTACGAAGTCATTGCACTTGGCCGCTATTCACTGGTCCCGAAAGAAAGGTATCAAAATATTTTCTACGGAGTTCCAAAAACGGAAGAAACCATTTTCTGCCGTAACGGAGGACCGGGAGGTTATGGGAACAGTCAAATGTCGTTACCTGGCTGGGGATCGTTTGAATTGGGTGTTGGAGCCCGCCCCTGGTCAAGCGAATGGGGATCAACCCCATGTCCTACGCAAAATTTGATGGACATGTATGAAACCAGCGATGGCCAAAAGGTCATTAACAATGACGAAAATTACGACGGCTTGAACCCAAATTTCAATACTGCGTCGGGCTATTCCGACGAACACATGTACGAGAACCGTGATCCACGCATGAAATTAACCTTCTTGTTAAACGGTGAACCCTGGTTAGATGCAACTGGTGGCATTGAACTATATTTCAACGAAAACGGTTCGCCCGGCAAGCACAATGGCGAAGGTGTGAACTGGACACGTACCGGTTACTTACAAAAAAAATTCTGGGATCCGGCTTTAAGCCCATCTACCGGAACCACTTACATGAATTGGAATTTTATCCGCTACACCGATGTGATTATGATTTATGCCGAAGCCATGAATGAAGCCTATGGTCCCGACAATGATGGCTTGGGTAATGGACTTACGCCACGTTCGGCGGTGAATCAAATCAGAACCAGAATTGGACACGTTGATGTTATTGCATCGAATCAGGAAGAAATGCGCGAACGTATCAGAAATGAACGTGCAGTTGAATTTGCTTACGAAGGTCAGCGTTGGTACGATATAATCCGCTGGAATAAAGGATTGAAGTATTTCAATAAGCCCGTTTACGGTATTCGTACCACCAAATTGGCTGATGGCACTTTCAAACTTGAACGGAAGAAAATTCAGGATAGAGTATTTAAAGATTATATGCATCGCTATCCCATTCCTCAAGCTGAATTGAACAAGAGTTATAACCTTGTCAATAATCCGGGCTGGAGTGCTGAATCGGAATAACAAGCGGATATCATGTTAATACCAGAGAAAATAACAATTATGGAAAGAATATATCAATCAATATTTAAAACAACAATTACCTTGCTTTTGTTAGTCGTCGGCCCTTTTGCGTTTGCACAGGATAGCCGGTCGAGTGGTCAGACTGAGCAGACGCCAAAGTCTGTTCAAGCCGATTCGCTAATAACAGCAGAACTGGAAGCTGTATCTTCAAAGGTTAATGTTGCTTATTCCTCAATAAATAAAGGAGAGATCAGCTCATCAATTGCTACAGTTTACGGTGAAGAGTTGGAAAAAACCAATCATCCGAATTTGCAAAATGCCTTAATCGGTCGCTTGAGTGGTCTCAGCATGTTCACCTCCAATTACGAGCCGGGAAATAGTGGATACACCGCATATGTGCGTGGGTTAAAATCAACAGCATCCAATGCACCGCTGGTTTTAGTCGACCAAATTGAACGGGACCTGTCACAATTAAATCCCAACGAAATAGAATCGGTAACGGTATTGAAAGATGCCGCAGCATTGGCATTATATGGTGGCCGGGGCGCAAACGGCGTGATTATGGTGACCACAAAAAGGGGCAAAGTAAGCCCCCGTAAAGTTACCGTAGACGGCAGTTATTCATTACAGGAAACGGTTGGTTTACGCGACTATCTTAATGCCTATGATTATGTTTCGCTTTACAACAAAGCATGGGAACTTGACGGTCACTCCACACCGTTTTATTCCGATGAGGATGTTGAAGGATTTCGAAAAACGGTTCAAAACGATCCCAATGCCAATGCTTATTTGTATCCCAACACGAATTACATTGATGAATTCATCAACAAGTATTCGTATCAGAAGAATTTCGATGTGACCATGACTGGCGGGAACAAGGCTGCCCGTTATTTCGCCATGGTGAGTTATTTGAGTCAGGATGGTGTTTTTAAATACGGCGATGTGAACAAGGATTACAGTTCAAACACCAACTATCAACGTTTCAATTTTCGTTCAAATGTCGACATTAATGTGAATTCAATGGTTTCGGCATTCCTGGATATGGCCGGACGCATTGAAGTGAGGCATTATCCGGGACGCAGCGCCGGTGATATTTTCAATTCACTAAGCACTACCCCTTCCAATGCCTATCCAATTTTTAACGAAGATGGCTCACTCGGCGGAACCACCACTTTTCAGAACAACCCATACGGTTTAATTACACAAAGCGGCTACACCGAGACGATGCGTAGAATTTTCGATGCGAATGTAGGGTTCAAAGTTGATTTTAATCGTTGGGTAAATGGTTTAACATTGACGACTCGTGCCGGTTTCGATTTTAACAACAATAAGAACCGGGGGCTAAGCAAGAACTTTATGGTTTTTGAATACGACCAGGCCTCGGAAACCTATCTGGGTTATGGCGATACCGATTATTCAACATTTGGTGGAACCGATGCCAGCGGCGTATACTATAACCAGTTGTTCGGGCATTCACAGTTCGATTATAAGAGAACATTCAACGAAGTTCATCACCTTACCGCATTGGCCATGTTCGATATTAATAAACGGACCATTCCGGGCAATAATCCGTCGTTTAAGAATGTTGCTTTTGGTGCTCAGGTTCGTTACAACTATGCCAACAAATATTTTGCTGAAGTGGTGGCATCTACAACTGCCAATGAAGCATTTATGCGGGGTAGTCGTTTTAGCTTCTTCCCCGCGACAGCATTGAGTTGGGTGCTTACCGAAGAGAATTTTCTGAAAAATAATCCAGACATTAACTATTTGAAATTGCGCACTTCATTTGGACTAACCGGTTCCGACCGTCCTTATGGCACCAACGCAGCCTATCGATTTTTATATCTTGATGATTGGGCAACCGGGGTGAATGGTTATTCGTTTGGAAATCCACAGAAATACATTGCCGGTTCCAATCAATCCACCGTTGGTAATCAAAAGCTGAGAGGTGAAGTGGGTTCCAAATTCAACCTTGGGGTAGATGGAGAATTACTGAACAACAAACTCTATTTCACCACTGATGTGTACTATGAAAGACGTTCTGGAATTTGGGTTCGACGCAGCGCTTGGGTGCCTTCAACTTATGGTGCCTCACAACCTTTAGAGAACGCCGGATCGGCTGAAAGTAAGGGTTGGGAATTAACACTGGGAACAAAAAAAACCACCGGTGATTTCAAATACGACCTTCGTTTAATGACAGATTATTCGAAATCGAAAATTTTAGATTTACAGGAAGCGCCTAAAGAATGGGATTATCAGTATGCAAAAGGAACACAAATTGGTGAAATGTGGATGCTTACTTCGCAAGGATTTTTTGCCGATGATACCGATGTTGAAAATAGCACACCACAATCGTTCGGTACTGTTCGTCCGGGTGACATTAAATATCTCGACTATAACGAAGATGGGCTTGTTGATGCCAATGACTATACCGCTTCGGGCAAAAGCTGGTTCCCAAGCTGGATCTTTTCTTTGAAAACCGATTTCAGTTATCAAAACATTGACTTTTCAATGCTTTGGCAAGGTGTGGCCAATCAATATGCATACGACCCCTTGTATGAAATTCCTTTCCTGAATAAAAATGCTTCAAGCAATGCATCCCGGGCCTGGACTCCTGAAACAGCTGCTACGGCCATATATCCACGACTAAGCACCAGTAGTTTCACCAACAATACTGTAGCTTCGGATTTCTGGTTGGTCAACAACAGCTATGTCCGCTTAAAATCAATTGAGCTGGGTTATACACTTTCCAACTCAAAATTGAAAAAAGCAGGTTTCGACAATGTACGGATGTTCTTAAACGGATACAATTTATTGACCTTTTCGCATTACAACTTCGACCCTGAATATCCGTCGGCAGGCATATGGCAATATCCTGCATCGCGTGTATACAGTGTAGGATTAAATATCACTTTCTAATGCAAAAATATAATCGAATGAAACGAATAAAATACATCATCGTACTGTTTTTAGGCCTTATTACATTAGGAGCCTGCAACAATTTTCTCGATCCGGAGCCCGATGGCCGACGCAACGAAGAACTGGTATTTACCGAATATACCTACGCCCTGGGCTTTTTTGCCAATATATACGGCGATTTGCCAAACGGCTTTCACTCCATTGATGGAGCCATGGAGGCTTGCATGACCGACGATGCGGAACATTCCAATCAGTTGTCGGCCATTCAAAGCTATAACAATGGAACTTGGAACAAACAATCCTTTACCGATTCGTGGCTTTATGCCAAATACTACGCATCACTGCGTAAACTGGCCATTTTTTTAGACAATGTTGACAATGC
Organism: Prolixibacteraceae bacterium; assembly: GCA_041821245.1. Classification (GTDB taxonomy): domain Bacteria; phylum Bacteroidota; class Bacteroidia; order Bacteroidales; family Prolixibacteraceae; genus Roseimarinus. Next base: position 114,289 of record JBGUEP010000003.1, on the reverse strand, counting down.
AGTGTTCATCGATCCAAATACCTTGAACCGTTCACCGGAACTCAATTTGGTTTATCAGGAAAGATTTAAAGCAGAAGCTTACTTCCTACGTGCCTTTTTCTATTTCGAACTGGTGAAACGTTTCGGCGGTGTAGCAATTGTCCCTGAAGCTCGTTTGGAAATTAACGATGAACTAAATCTTCCCAGAAACTCGTTCGACGAGTGCGTGGAATACATTGTGTCAAATTGCGATTTGGCCGCCCAAAGTTTACCGGTAAAAGATGATGTTCCAACATGGATTGGCCACGCCACAAAAGCTTCGTCATTGGCGTTAAAATCACGAATGTTGTTGTATGCAGCCAGTCCCTTAAACAATCCGTCAAACGATAGTGAAAAATGGATCAGGGCAGCAAAAGCAGCAATAGAAGTAATTGACCTTCCCGCATATGGATTAGTGACAGGCAATGTCATAAAATCAACAGGGATGTTTGAGGTCTGGAACAACTTTTACAATCAGGAAGTGCTTTTTGCCATGCCTTATTTTAATAACAATGATTTGGAATTCAGGAATTTTCCGGTAGGTTTTCAAAAAGGCCAGGGCTTAACCAATCCAACACAAAACCTTGTCGATGCTTTTGAAACAAGCTCTGGTGAAACAATTGCTCAGTCATTGCAATACGATGCTCAAAATCCCTACGAAAACCGAGATCCCAGGCTAAGTTATTCTGTAGGGTACAATGGTTCCATTTATAATAGTAGGCCTGTTGAGACCTTTGTGGGAGGACTTGATGGTTTGAACAAAGATCAGAATGCAACCAAAACGGGTTATTATCTAAAGAAATATATGAACGTGGACGCAAATTTGGCAAAGAATACACAGTTGGCGCGTCATCAGTGGATCCATTTCCGTTATGCCGAAATGTTGCTGAATTATGCCGAAGCCATGAATGAAGCTTACGGCCCGGCAAATACAGGGGATGGCTTGTCAATGACTTCGTTGAGTGCAGTAAATAAAATAAGAAACAGAGTTGGAATGCCCGATTTGAGTTCAAGCCTCAACAAAGATCAACTACGCGAAAGAATTCAAAATGAACGTAGGGTAGAACTCTGTTTTGAAGGGCATCGCGCCTGGGATGTACGTCGTTGGAAAAAGGGCGATTTGTTTAATACTCCTGTTAAAGGCATGAGGATTACATCCAACGGAGCAAGCTTCAACTACGAAGTTTTCAATGTGGAACAACGTGTCTTTGATACTTCGAAAATGTACCTGATGCCCATACCACAAAGCGAAATACTAAAATCCGATGCTTTGGTGCAAAATCCGAACTGGTAATTTTTGATCGGTGAATTAGAGTAAAAACTAAAATTTTTAATAGTTAATTAAGTATGTAAACCGAAATGTGGAGAGGATTTTTCTTCTCTACATTTTATTTTTTGTTTTTCGAGAGCAATTGAAGCTTCAAAAAACAGATGATTACTTTTAAATAGAGCTTAAATGAATAAAATGAAAAGAATAATCTCAATTGTCACCTTTGTTATACTTTATAACGTTCATACAATATCTGCTCAGCAGTACAAGTGGGCATCACTTCCGGTTGGAGGTGCAGGTTTTGTTTCTGCAGTTATAACATCTCCTCTTGAGCAAAATTTAATCTATGCCCGGACCGATGTGGGTGGTGCCTACCGCTGGAATGAAGCAGACCAATCGTGGACACCCATTACCGACTGGATACCTGAAAATAGTGCAGGATATATGGGCATTGAGAGCCTTGCTATCGATCCGCAAGCAACCAACAAAGTTTACATTTACTGTGGCACCAGTTATTGGAACAATGGAAAATCAGCCATTGCGTATTCCGAAGATTATGGCGAAACTTGGACAGAATTGGCGAATGTTACCTCCCTGTTTCCGGCACATGGAAACGATTATGGTCGTCAATCGGGCGAACGTTTAGTTGTTGACCCAAATTTGGGAAGCACTTTGTTGTGTGGGTCGCGCACAAAAGGACTCTGGAAAAGTACCGATGGCGGTTCTAACTGGAAGCGAATTGGACCATCCAATTTCCCCGATAAGCAGAAGATCTCTTTTGTGCAGTTTGTTCCATCGAATGAAACTTCAGAAACACCAACTTCAACCATCTATGTTGGAATACTTAAATCAGGTTCTGAAAATTTATATGAGAGCAACGATAATGGTGAAACATGGAATTCCTTAGAGGGCCAAATAACCAACTATATGCCACATCGCTGTTTGCTTTCAAACGGAAAACTTTACCTTACTTATACCGACTCGGAAGGACCCGGAACCAATGGTAAAGGTGCGGTTTACAAATTCAATTTATCAACAAAAGAATGGAGCGACATAAGTCCTTTGTCTGCTTCATTTGGTGATATTTCAGTCGATACTCAAAATCCTGACCACTTAATGTGCGTTACCATGGGACTTTGGTGGCAACAGAGCTGGATTTCCGGCACATCAACCTGGGGTGATCAAATTCTCCTGAGTACCGATGATGGTGCCACCTGGAAAAACCTATTTCCCAATGCATGTACTTTCAGTGAGCCAGATATAAAATGGGTACAAAAAAGTTCTCAATTACACTGGGCCGGATCGGCTAAAATTGATCCGTTTAATGCCAACCGTGCCTTCATCACTTCTGGAAATGGCATTTACACCACCAGTAATCTTTGGGATGCTAAACCAAGCTGGCGAATGGCTTTAAAAGGCCTTGAAGAAACAGTTCCGCTTGAACTGGCCAGTGTTCCTGGAGCTCCGGTAGCAACAGCAATTGGCGATTACGATGGATCTGTTTATGATGACATTACAAAATATTATGCTCGCCATACGCCATCGATGGGTACAACAAGCTGTATTGCCATTGCAGGAAAAGCACCCGAAAAAATGGTTCGTGTTGGAAGTGATGCCAAAAATCCTTCGATGTATTATACCGAAAACAGCGGATCGTCCTGGAAAAGTGTAAAACAGCCAACTTCCGATGCCTACAAAGGCTGGTGTACAATTAGTGCAGATGGAAACATCATCGTATGGACACTTTCAGGATCGAAACCTTATTATACGACTGATGGTGGCCAGTCATGGGGCTTATTGCCTGATGTAACAAAAAATAATGTACCTGTTTTTGCCGATTTTGAGAAAGATGAAGTTTTCTATTTACAAATCAACAGCAAACTCAGAACCTATGTGTTCGATAAAACAACAGCATCGTTTAGTTATACTGAAATTGCGCTTAGTAACGGGGTTTACCGTTTAACAGTCGTTCCGGGAATTGCCGGTGAAATATGGCTTGCGCGAGGCTCAACAGGATTGATGAGAATTAGCGCAGCAAACACCCTTTCACCCACAACAAATAATTTGAAATTAAGTAAGGTTACCTGTGTCGGAGTTGGAAAAGCACGCCCAGGGAAAGCTTATCCGGCCCTTTATATTTGGGGAAAGCCAACATCGACTGATCCAACCGGACTTTATCGTTCCGATGACGAAGGTGAAAATTGGTCTAGAATAAACGACGATCAACATCAATTTGGCGGACCAGGAAACGCACAATTTGTTAAAGGTGATATGAATGTATATGGCCGTGTTTACATGAGTACCGTTGGGCGTGGCGTTATTGTTGGTGAAATGATTGATGCACCGGTTTCAAAAAAAAAATCGTTGAATGAACAAACAATTCTTATAAAAGGAAATGTCTTTCAACATCAACTTGAATTGAATACTGAAAAAGAATTTTGTTACTCAATTTACACCCTCAATGGAAGAAAAGTTGAAGAAGGAAGAGCGAATGGAACAACTGCTATTGGACAGAATGCTCCTAATGGAATGCTCATCCTTAAGTTTAATTCAAGTGAAAACACTTGGGTTGAACGAATCATTAAGAAGACTTACTAGCTGTTTTTTCAATTGTTTTTGCCAATTAAATTGAAAATGTATGGATTTATATAGCACCACAAAAAGTGTTTAAGTTGATTCGTTTCAAGGATTAAATATTAAATTGCCGTGAAACATTCTTCTATTTTCTTACGAATAATTGGAACAATTGATTAAGCCGTTTTACATAGGACTTTTTTTTCTCGTGACGATGGTTAGCCTGTCAAGGGCGCAATCGAACGACTACAAGTTTCGCAATTTTGATACTTCGCATGGTTTATCCGATAATCAGGTGAATTACATTTTTGAAGATCGAAGAGGGACCATATGGATAAGCACATTATCGGGATTAAATCAATTCGATGGTTATCGTTTTAAGGAAATCAGGGGTGCGAACAGCAACGATTATGGCGCAACATCAAATATCGAGCGAATTTACGAAGACGACAAAGGCATTTTGTGGTTGAGACTGTATAACAATCGCTGTGTTTTCTACAATCCCGAAAATGACACTTTCAGTCAGGATCATGAATTGTACCATAAAAACATTTTTATCAACCAATTGGGACTTTCCGGTATGTTAATGGATGCTGATTCCAATCTTTGGTTAAGCAATAATGCAACCGGATTGTACAAATACAATGTGGAAAAAGATTTCTTCACTCAATACCTTAATGACTCACTCAACAATCAAAGCATTTCATCAAACCGAATTACGTCCATTTCAACAAATTCAAGCGGGAACATTGTATTGATGAATAATAAGGGTATCGTTGAAGAGCTAAATCGTAAAAATGGTGAAGTACTTCATCGAATTCACATTGAAAATATTCATTTGAAGAGCGAAAATAATTTTTTCTACCTGTTTGTCGATAACGATGACGATTACTGGGTGTACGGGAATACACCCAACGGATTGTTTTATTGTTCGTCAAAAGACGATACACAAATTCATTTTACTTCCTCTTCACAAAAACACCAAATCAGCAATGATTTAATCAGAGGGTTAATTCAGGATAAGGATGGTAAGATTTGGGCCGGCTCCGATCATGGAGGACTCAACATCATATCGAAAACAGATTTTTCCACTTTAGTGATACAGGAAAATGAGGGAGTAGAGAATTCATTAAGCAACAATTCAGTAACTGCTTTAAGAAAAGATGTGTCGGGTGGAATTTGGGTTGGAACATTTAAGGAAGGATTAAATTTTTATCACCCACTGCTCTACCAATTTGGATTGATCAAAAAAAATCCATACGATCCGAAATCTTTACAAGTAAATGATATTTCCTGTTTTACAGAAGATGGAACCGGAAACTTATGGATGGGCACCAATGAAAAAGGCTTGATATATTACGACAGGAAACGTGAAAGGTTTAGTCAGTATTCTCATCTGGGTAACGATCCAAATAGTTTATCCAACAATGTTGTCGTCAGTGTCTTATACGACTCGAAAAACAGGCTCTGGATTGGAACTTACCAGGGTGGTTTAGACCTGTTTGACGGGAAGAAATTTCATCATTTCAAGAATGATCCCGATGATATTTCTACCATAGCTCACAATGTGGTTTGGAAAGTATTTGAAGATTCAAAGGGTCGAATATGGATAGGTACATTAGGTGGAGGACTCGACTTATTTGATCCGGAGCAAAATCGGTTTACCCATTACAAAGGGGGCATTTTCAACTCTGTTCGGACCAACTTTATCCAACAAATTTACGAGACGGCAAATGGCGATTTGTGGATTGGGACCACCGAAGGGATTGACATTTTAGAATCCAATACTGGTCGGTTCCTGCAATTCCCCAATCAGGACAAACCTTATTCGCTCACTGATTATGTAGTGACCTCTATCACCGAAGATTCCCGTGGTTGGATGTGGATTGGAACCCGACGGGGATTAAATTGTTACGATCCGGCGAGCGATTCACTCCTCACATTTTTCAGAGAAGACGGACTTCCCGATCATATCATTACCTCCATACAACTTGATGACTCAGGTGGACTTTGGGTGGCAACTCGAAATGGCTTGTCGAATATCCAGATTGAAGGCAGAGATTTATCGAATGCAAGGTTCAACTTTACCTCTTATTCAAAGAGTGACGGATTACAAGGAAACGAATTCAATATTTCATCGGGATTTAAAACAAGTAAAGGTGAGTTGCTTTTTGGTGGTGTAAACGGGTTTAATCTTTTTAAGCCTTCTAATATTATCAAAAACGACCAAGCTACAGAGGCCCTTCTAACTGATTTCCTTATAGAAAACAAACTGGTATCGGTAAACGAGAAAGTTGGTAAAAAGGTAATTCTTAATAAGGCAATGCCATTTACCAGTGAAATTAAATTGAATTATAAACAAAATGCATTCTCCATTCTTTTTTCCTCGAACAATTATATCCACCCTGATAAGGTTCAATTCAAGTATCAATTGAGTGAAGTAAATCCAACCTGGGTTCAAACTGATGCCTTCAATAGAATTGCTACCTATACCAACCTCGATCCCGGGGAGTATGATTTTCGCATTATGGCATCGAATGGCAATGGGATTTGGAATGGCCCTGAAACCCTGTTGAAAATAAAAATTACACCACCCATTTATGCCTCAAAAATTGCGTTCATTTTTTATTTTATTCTAGTATTCTTAGTGATACAGCTCTTCTTCAGAGTTGCGACTAAACGCATTCAACTGCGATTAACGAGGGCACAGGAACAATTAGAACATCAACGTTTGCTTGATCTGGAGGCCATGAAAACGAAATTTTTCACAAATGTAAGTCATGAATTTCGCACACCACTTACTTTAATTCTTTCGCCAATAGAACAGCTATTAACCAAAAATGCCAATGAAGAAACCAGGCATCAATTAAAAATTGTTGATCGAAATGCAAAAAAATTGTTGAATTTAGTGAATCAATTGCTTGATTTGAGGAAACTTGAAGTGCAGCCAATTTCGTTAAATCTTTCATACGGAAACATTATTGCATTTATTCGTGACATCACCGATTCTTTCTTCAATTTGTATGAAAACAAAGGCATTGTCTTCGGCTTTGAAACTTCAATACAAAGCTATGAGACCTTTTTCGATCAATATAAAATTGAAAAAATCATCTTCAATCTTTTGTCAAATGCCTTTAAATTTACCTCTGGAAAAGGGAAGGTAAGTTTGAAAATCACACAATACAACCATCAAAGAGAGGAGATCAATCCTCAATTGTTCGATGGTCATGAATTTTTGGAAATTAGAGTTACAGATACCGGAGTTGGGATTGATGAAAATAATATCGAAAAGATCTTTGAACGTTTTTATCAGTCAGGCAATACAAATAATGACCAACTGAATCAAGGTAGTGGAATTGGTCTTTCAATTACCAAAGAATTCGTTCAAATACACCATGGAACCGTTGAAGTGGAAAGCACAAAAAATATTGGTAGCAGCTTCATCGTTAGGATTCCTTTTGGACTGAACACCGAGCATCTTGTGGAAGCACAGAACCATAAAACATCAAAATTACTATCCCATCCAATCAATGAATCAACACAGGCGAATATTCAGGAAAGTGAAAATGAATTGCCGGAACGAAACAAAAAACCATCCATTTTAATCGTTGAAGACAACAATGAATTACGAAATTACCTTAAGTCCAGTTTGGAGAAAAATTATACTGTTTTTGAGGCTGAAAATGGAAAAATTGGATGGGAAAAAACAATTAACTTACAACCAACTTTAGTCATCAGTGATATTATGATGCCCTTGATGGATGGACTGGAATTGTGCCGTTTAATCAAAACTGACGAAACGATATCCCATATCCCCATTGTATTGTTAACTGCAAAAACCACACTGGAGCAAAAACTGGAAGGATTGGAATTGGGTGCCGATGATTACATTACGAAACCTTTTAATCTGGAAATTTTAGAATTGAGAATAAAAAAATTAATCGAAACAAGACTTGCCTTTCAGCAAAAAGTCCATCGAAATTTTAAAATTGAACCTGGAGAGATTGGGATCACCTCGCTTGATGAAAAGTTTATGCAAAAAACCATCGAAGTCGTTGAACAAAATATAACAAACCCCAATTTTTCAGTTGAAGAAATGAGCCGTTTATTAGGAGTTAGTCGTGGCCATTTGTACAACAAACTGGTGGCGCTGGTTGGAAAAACACCCATAGAATTCATTCGAATTATGCGTATTAAACGAGCCGCTCAATTACTGGAAAAAAGTCAAATGATGGTCTCCTCCATCGCATACGAGGTAGGCTTTAACAGCATCAAATATTTTGGAAGGTATTTTAAAGAAGAATATGGCATGACTCCTTCGGCCTATGCAAAATTGAAAAGTGCTGAAAATAGTTAAAGTCATTTCAGTAAAGACAATCTTTATGAAAAAAAATAAGACAAGCTTATTTCAATGTGAAACTATTTAAAATGCCGTCACCAATAGGTCCATACCGTTTTATTTCGATTGTTTTACCTGAAAATGTTAAAATGTAGATTTTATTGTTTTTTAGTTGGTACTGTTTTTTTACGGTAATTTTATTGATGCCTTCGTAGCCGGTATACGCTAGTTGATAAACTTTAGCACCGTCAATCCCCGTCATCAATTCTTCTTCGAGCACAAATTTAACAACGTCCTTCTTAAATAGGTCAATGTCTTGTTGCACATAACTTTTTAAGTCGATATCGCCCTCTAAAATCACTTCATTTAAGCTTACATTTTCCTGATAAAAATCCCTGATTGAGGTTTGTTTGGATACGATTAAAAAACTGGTTCCTAAATAACCCGACTGGCTGAGTTTCCATGCCGGTGGATATTTAATAGCATAAGCTTCATTCTCAAAAAGCTCCCAATCTTTTTGGATATCTTCCTGACTTTTATTCGATTTTCCACACGATGCTACAACAAGCAATACCAGTAAAACAATAATATTTCGACCAACGATATGATTCATTCAAATGATTTTCGAACTAAATTAAAATTTCATAAGTGGAATAGGCCATAAACGTTCAATGAAGTACCATAAACGGCCCCGACTTAACGATTAATCTATTTTACAAGCAACTCTATTCAATAATTTTGGTGGAAATTGCGATTGCCCCAAAGGTGCCGTAGCCTCCATTAACTGTTGAAAACGATGGACGAAAAGCATTGGGTTTAAAAAAGGTATTCGAGGTGGTTTGATATTCCCTGAGCTGACGATCATAGGCACAAACATAAACCTGAACAGGCGACGAAGTGATTTCCCATTCAGGAGAAATGAACAATTCGGTCGTTAAATTGGGCTGAGGAACTTTAAATTCGGAATAAACATTATCGCCCTGAAAAACATAAACAAGGTAAAGAAATTGAGTTGAATCTGCTTCGATAATAATTTTCACTTCTTTCCCTTCGACTGTTGATTGATCAATTATTGGCAAATTGGGAACAATACAACTCGAAGTAACTTCAAAAGAATCTTTCATACAACGGTATTCCCAGCGGTCGCCGGGTAAAGTTTCAATGGAATTGTTTTTGTAACCAGCGCCTTCCACAAAACTCAGATCATAGTTCAAGGCTTCATTGCTGGAGCTAATTCTTGTCAATTGTATTTGTGCATCCGGCACTTCCAATCCTGTGGACCAGTCCTGTAAATCAAGCATATTCTGCACCTCGAAATGGTAATTGATGGTATCAAAATCACTTCCACATTTAAGTACACCAAAAACATTCAATCCAGGTTCAAAGGGAGAATCGGTCAAATCGGGCTGCATATTTAATCCGACATAATACTCCCCTATTTTCACACAGCCGGTGAAAACAACAAGGGCAAGCAGCATTACAATCGCAATTCTTTTTTTCATTTTTTCACGCTATTAAATCACTCAAATCCCAGGTACTAAAGTTTACGCTGTTTATTCAGTTCTTTCAGTTCACTCTATTTATTCTGTTTATTCAGTCCCTTCAGTTCACTCAATTCATTCAGTTCATTCAGTTCATTCAGTTCATTCAGTTCATTCAGTTCATTCAGTTCCCTAAAACTTGATGGTATATCCTGCACTTACTGTTGGGAAATAATTATCGCCCATGGGAATATATCGTCCATCATCGCTCGCCGTTAAATAATACAACACATTTCGGCGAAAAAATAATGCGTTGTAAACAGTCAGCACTAAATAGGATTCATCGGCACCAAAAAACCGGGACAAATCCTTCCCAAATCCCGAAACAATTTTTTTCTGCAAGCCAAAATCGAGGTACAGCAACCACGGCAATCGGCTGGCATTTTTTTCATTCACCGTAAATTGAGGGCTGTAAAACATACTACCTGTTAATGGGTCGTACATGTAATAATTTTGCAGCGTGTTTTCAATTGATTTTGGAATTCCACTCTGAGCGATAAACGAAGCACTATAAGCAATCCGTTTTGTTGCCTGATAATTCATTACTGTTTTAAATGAATGCCTCCGGTCGTAGTCGTAGTCATACTCTTTTCCATTCATAATATTTGGGAACGAACGGGTCGATTTGGACAAGGTATAACTGCTCCATCCCGAAAATTGACCAAAACTTCCTTGCCACATCAGTTCCATGCCGTAAGATTTGCCACTACCGGCCACAATTTTATTGGACATGGCAAAAGCTTCGTAACGATCCTGAAGTAAATCGAAAATGTAGGTTCGGGAAATATTTTTATAGTAGAGGTCAACTGAAAGTGTATGGTTTTTGGGAAGCACCTTTTCGGCACCAACAATAAAGTGCTCCGACTGACTGGGCTTGCCGTTGCTCAAAGGATAATAATAATCGAGGAACTGATTAAACTCAAATTCCTGCGTGTTCATGCTCACCACATACTGATTGTATCGGCCCCATGCCGCTTGTAATTTTAAACTGTTCGAAACTTTAAACACTGCATTTAGTCTGGGTTCGGCCAAAAATTTCCCATTTTCGAATTGAGCAAATCGGAGTCCGGGCCTAAGTAATAGACTTCCCCAGGTAATTTTGTCCTCAGCAAAAAATGAAATGAGTTTTGGGCTGCGTTCAGCTGAGCCATTGTCAATTTTATTGAGCATTGACGCATTGTAAAACAAATACTGGTTGTACTCTGCACCCAACTTGACTTCGTTCCAGAAAAAAGGTTTGTATTCCAAATTCATTTTCGCACTCCAATCGTGCACTTTACTTTTAAACGTAGTTTGAGTATCGAAACCTTCATTTTCAATGAGCATGCTCATTTCGCTAAAATTATCGGCTCCATGCAAGGAGGCGTATACCTGCGCCCTGAGAAAAAGTTTTGAAGTCAACACCGATTTGTATATAGCCGTGGCAATGTTGTTATTCCACCGATTGATCCATTTCAAACTCATGTTGTCAAAAATTTCCGACATTCCAATGGAATTCCCCATGTACCGGTAGAGACTATTAAAATCGAGATTGGTCCGGTCACTTGAAGAGAAATACTTCAAGGTCAAGGAATTCTTCGCATTGAATCGATGTGTTAACGAAAGATTGGCATCGTAAAAATAGTTGGTACTGTACAACATAAAATTCCCAGCCAGGTCATAATTGAAACGTCCGGCCACCATCATGGTTGTTTTTGCTCCAACAGGAAATTCAAGAAATAGCTTTGATTCAGACGTAGAAGGCCTCACTTCACCATGTAAGGAGCTGTTGTTACCGTCTTTGGTCGCAATATTAATTACCGATGAATTCCTTCCTCCATATTCGGCACCAAAACCACCAACCAGCATATCTACATTTTTAACAGTCTGCATGTTAAAAATGCCCGATGAGCTCATAAAATGGTAGGGATTATAAATGGTCACCCCATCGAGCATAATCAGGTTTTCGCCGGGATCGCTCCCACGCACCGACACCAATGGCGATAAGGGTTCGGTGGGTTCTATCCCAGGCAAATACCGAAGGGCTTTAAAAACATCATTTCGGGCAGTTGGTATGCTTTGAATGGTTTTTGGCGTTAGGGTGTGCTGACTTATTTCGATTTCAGAGTCGCCCAAACGATCGTGCTGCCGATCAACAATGGTGATTTCTCCCAGGAGAATATCGGCAGGGTGCAGCGCAATTTCAACAAAAAGATTCGTCTGATTTTTAAAATCAATTTCCCGGGTGATGGATTCATAGCCCAGAAATGAAAAAACCACTTCAGTCAGCTGTGGGTTAATACCGGGCAAACTGAAAACACCATTCTCATTCGTAACGGTGCCTTTCCAATCGTTGCCTTCGAGCACAACTGCGGCATTCACCAATGTTTCACCAGTCTCCTCATCGGTGATAATACCCGAAAGTGTCGACTTCTGTGCAGAGGAGAAGAAAACGATAAAAAGGGCCAGTATGGTGAATAATCGTTGCATATTAAAATTTATAGGCGCAATTCAGCGACAAACCAATTTTCAATTTAGGCTTGTGATAAACAATATAATGTGCATCCTCAATGAATCCGAGGCCGAAAACCAAGCCTTTCTGATCAAAGCGATTGTAACTAATTCGTTGCGTAAACGATAAATCGAACAACAAAATTTCCTCCAGTTTATGTGGAGTTGTTTGCATATCCTTCCAATTGTTAATGCCCATCATAAAAGCTATTTTATGCGTAAACAACCAATTCTCCGAAATCCTGTAATTCCAAAGACGAACACCATTTCCAAAAGCGATGGATTGGAAATCAGGATGATTTACGTAACGAACCATACGAATGGTTCGGTTAAAAATGGGATTTCCTTCGGGTTCCGAAAACCAAATTTCGCCATCGACTCCCCAAAAATTAAGACCTGCAAAAAATTCGGCCCCGGTGTAAAAGTTTTTGTCAACAGCACGCCCACCATTTCTGAAATGATAAAGCGGTTCTCCCATAAGTTCATCAACTCCACTTCCAACGGTCAACACGTCACTGGTTAAGCGACGCATCCAGGCATCAAGCAAAATTTCGTAGCCTTCCTCAATGGGTAATTTTGCCTTTTGCATGTACGACTGCTCATAATAAAAGGTGCCTAGAAAAATAGAATCGGCCTCGTGGTGTTTGGCTGTTTCAATGGAAGAATAAAGCGTAAAATTCCGTTTACCCAATGTTTTGGAAGGAACGATATTAAAATAATGAATACTAACCGAATAATGATCAGAAGATATCGAATCGGAAGAAAATTTCCGCATTAACTCAGTACACAGTGGCAGACTGAGCTTCACCACCTGATCGACAGGAAAAAAGAGGGCTTTCTTCTGCTCAAAATTGGAAATAACGGCAGGCTCATTAGCACTAAAATCATAGGCATTTGATAAGTTCAGCGTTGTGATTTTCGTATCGGGGTGTTGCCCAAAGTTCACCGTAATGGAATCTGCTACCCATTTTTGCGACTTGCCCTTTAGAGGAAACAGCAAAAAAATTATCCAAAAAAGATGGATGACACTAAGGGGAAAATACAATTTCATTAAAACGTACTATTCGGTTTGAACTAAATATAAAGCGAAGATATAACCATTTATTGAACGTTGAAACGTTTGTCCTTGTTGTCTGTAATAGTTATTTTGCATTTCTACTGGTTCTTAGGCTGTTCCTATCGGTCGTTTATATGTTCCTCCGCTTGACATAAACTAATCTTTGGCTACATCTTTAAGTTGTTTTAAAAATTTATCAAAGTCCGATTCAAATAATTTATCCTGAACAACCCTGAATATCTCATATTCATTTTCTGCTTTTAGTTTTGCTTCGAGCATGGTTATTTTGCCTGCATCGCGTAAAATAGGATAATCAGAAAGTTCAAGGAACTTTATCAGAAATACTTCCCAATCCTTCATGTTCATTATCTGACGGTTTATTGCGCGTGTTTCGGCTAATTCGAGGTAGGCACTCACGATGCGCTCCAAAGCTTTTATATGTTCCACGTTCAGGTAGTTCTTGGCTATGGAAACATCGCCTCTCAGAATTTTTCCTTCTGGAGCTTGTTTCCATGTTTTTAAGCCCATGTTTATTTTTTCGGCATCGGCTTTAGTGTAAATTATTTCGGCAGCAGTTTTTCCAGTAATTGCCCAATGCAATTTATTTTGCACAGTTGCAAAAAACTGTTTGGTAATATCGGCTTTGGTGTCGTAATCGGCTGAAAGGGCGTAAATGTCGGTTATCTTTTGGTACAAACGGCGTTCGCTCAGGCGTATTTCACGAACCCGCTCAATCACCTCATCGAAATAGTCCTGCCCAAAGTGCTTTATTTGCTTCAGGCGTTCGTCGTCCATAGCAAAACCTTTGATGATGTACTCGTGCAATATTCCTGTCGCCCATTTACGGAACTCAATGGCACGGTGTGAATTTACCCTGTAGCCAACCGCAACAATTGCCTGGAGGTTGTAATATTTCACATCCTTTTCCTGTGTTTTACCTTCGATAGCGCCATGCTGGGTGGTTAGTCGGAAATTCCGACACACCACATTTTCGTCCAGTTCGCCATCGGCAAATATTTTTTTCAGGTGTTCTGTAATCGTACTCCGTCCTTTTTCAAAAAGCTCGGATATTAACTTTTGTGTGAGCCAAAGCGTTTCGTCTTTAAAAAAAACATCAATATTTACCTTGCCATCAGCAGTTTGGAAAATGACAAAGTTGGAGAACTTTTGAAGTCCACCGTTATCGTTATGTTTCTCAATTTCTGACATAATTAATTCTTGTTTACAATTACTCCCGCATAATTAATCGAAACTCTAAAAATACAACAAACCTTCGCAAAGGAGCCGCACGGTAGCAAAAAAAACAACTCAATTCGGCAGCCCGAACCAATGTACGGTTTTCGCCCCAGTCAATGATCGGAATATTCACGGTAAAACCAACCCCCAAATTCTTAGGTCGGGAACTAAAATCATCAAAGGTATTGTTTAGGGTAGTTGAAAATTGATTGGTCATCAATCCTTCATCAGTTCCAATTTTTTCGGTTTGAAGGATTCCAGCCCTCGAAGGGATGGAATCCTTGTTAAACAGCTAACTATTCCCCCAAATTTGGATTCAAATTAATATCCCCTTCCGGTATTGGGAAGAAGTACTTATCGTTTGTACTGTATTCAAATGGACCATTATCGTAACTTAACACTAAAAATGGTTTATTCTAAATTCGGATTAATCAACTGATCATATACGGGTATCTCCAGAAAGTATGTTCCTGTAGGGTTTTCAATAAAATACGATTCCTTGTCGCCTTCCACTTTTGCGTTATAAACTTCTTCCACCTTTTCAAGCCTTACCAGATCGAACCAGCGGCCTTCAAATTCCCCTGCCAGCTCCCATGTGCGCTCCAGTAGTACCGAATCGGCAAAAGCCTCCGGGCTTAGGCCGATGGGCAAATCGTACATTGAGGGGACATCAACCGGTACATTATTGGCACGCCGTCGTATTTTGTTGATCCATTCGTAAGCTTTTGTGGTAACTTCCCCGGTCCTGGCTTGTGCTTCGGCATAGGTCAGTATAGTATGGGTTAAGCGTAAAAAATTAATTTTTGGTGAAGTCGAAGAATAAGCAGGAGAACTTGGTTTATAGTTAGTGGTATCGATAAAAAATTTACGGTACACAGGCCTGATCTTATCAACGATGTGATTGATGTAAAAAATGCCCGTATCTCTTTTGGTGGTGCCTGTCAAATCTTCAGGAACATAAATCGACGTAAAAAAAGTCAGGTCTTTGCGAAAACCCTTTGGAAAATTATTGTAGAATGTGGCTTCAACTTCATATCTATTCAGATTTGAATATCCAACCTTTTCGCTTGAGTAAAAATTCCCATGAGCACTGACCGGATTATAAAATCTATAGTATGGTGCAATTAATTTGTGGCCTATTTCAATGTTGTTTGTATAATAGCAAAATAGATCCTCACCGGTGTTGACCATTCCCTCAGTCCATAGCGTATTGAGGTTGTCGATAAAGGCCAGATTGTATTGCGATGCATTGTCAATCAATTCTCCGGCTGTTTTTGCCGCTTCACTATACTTTGAGATATCCTTTGCTGGGAAGCCAGCCCAACTAAGGTACACTTCGGTCAATAATCCTTTGACACAAGCCTGATCTAATGAAAAACATTCATTCCTATCCTTTGATTTTAATACAAGCGGCAATGCCCTTTTCAGGTCATTTTCAATAAATGAATAAATCTCCTGATAACTCGCTTTTGCCAATTTTTCATTGATAACAATGTCCTTTACTATGGGAATATTGCCATATAACCTGACCATTAAAAAGTAACAATAGGCCCTTATGAACAACAACTCGCCTAAAGATTGGTTAATACCATCAAAATCAAACTTTGCATCGTCATATTGAACCATGACATTGTTTACAGAAATAATAATCTGATAAAGTTTCTTCCAGTATTCTTCACTTAATTCTGGATCTGTTTCCGTGCCAACTCCAACATCCAGATTTTGATTGTAATAGTAATAATAAGGGATCTGGCCATATAGCAGGTCATCACCAAAATACCTGACCTTGCAAAATTCAAAATCTATCATCCAATACATTAACAGGTCTTTCACCCCACCTGTAGCACTATTAAAATCGTCTCTGGTTTTAATATCAACAATGGTGGTGTCTTCCGGCTCAAAAAAGGTATTGCAGCTTGTAAACAAGAATATTGCTAACAAGCCAAAAGAAGTGGCTTTACTGATAGATGTATTTAAGGTTATTATATTGTTCATGGTTTTATAATTTTATGTTGATCCCTACCGAGACCGATTTGGGGTTGGGATAAGCCCCGCGGTCTATGGCGTTGTCTGAGAAATTATTGTCGGTAAAGATGGTCGCTTCAGGGTCATATCCACTGTAGCGCGTCAGTGTAATGAAATTCTCAAAGTCCAGCGAAAGCGTGCACTCCATGCCCCTGAAAAATTTCCGGAGCTTGTAACTCAATGCAACGGTCTTAAGCCTGATGAAACTGGCATCATCGATAAAATAAGACGAAGCATAGAACTGGGTTTTCATGAGTCCCGATAACGAATCGCTGTAGAATGGCAACACTTCATTGTTGACCCCCGCAATGAATGTGGCCGCCCGTGTGGCATTGTACTTTTGCATGCCCCACGATGAATAGATCACCACATCCAATCCAAGATTCTGATATTGAAATGAACTGGAAAAATTCCAGTTAAAATCTGGGATTGAATTCCCGATGACCTTCAAGTCATTTTCATCGAGTTTACTGTTAGTGGTATCGGAATTGGCATATTTAAATCCGCCCACGTTAACATAGCGGATGTCTTTTGCTCCTTTGTCTTCGGCAGTATATCGACCAAGGTATTCATAGCCATAAATATCACCAAGAGGCTGTCCTTCCTTAATTAAGAATGAGGGGAACAATAAATCGTCGGATAAAAACTGAAGGTCTTCACCATCGGCCAGTTTCGTCACATGCTGGCTATTTTGAGAGAAATTCCCCCTTACCATCCAGTTGGCATTCTTGCGTTCAATTAATCTCCCTTCAACACTAATCTCCAACCCGTTTACATTGATGTCGCCCAGGTTAACATAGTACTGGCCCCCTCCATAGTAATAGGGGATGTCCCTTAATACAATCTGGTTATCGATCTTCTTTGAATATGCTGCTCCACTCAGGTTCAGACGCCTATTGAACAGGCTGCTTTTAAAACCGAGGTCAAATTCCTTATTCCTCTCATGTTTTAAGTAATGATTGGTCAGTTGTTTTATGTATGAATTAGTAGGGCTTGTTTGCCAAATAAGGTAATAAGGATGTTCTGTAATATCGTTGGCTATACCTATAAGTGGAAAGTTGCCACTGGTACCGTAATTGGTATAGACGTTAAGCTCGTTAATCCAATTTAGAGATGACATAAAAGGCTCTTTGGCCACATCCCAGCTCATGGAAAATGAAGGGAAGAGGGTTAGGTTATTTATGTAAAAACCCTGTTTTATTTTACCCAGGTGTCCAATCGCTGAAACAAAATACCGATTTTCATAATTGTAAGTTGCATGTAGAATATACGAACTCAACATCCTGATCACTGAACCCTGGCTACCATAACCCGCCATAGAGTTTTTCATGTAAAAATGATCGGGAATCCTGGCTGAAAGAGTATCTACCTGCCAGTTCAGGTTATCAATGTAAAAGCGCTGTGCGGCCGACAATCCGAGTTTGTGGCCACCAAATTGCCGACTAAATGACAAGTTAATTTGGTGGTTTAACAAAACAACGTTCTCTTTACTTTCATATTGAATATCGTTGATTTGAAGAAAACCGGATAGTTCATATGATCTATAAATTTGAGATTTATTGGCAAAATTTGAATGTCGGTCCATAAACGATTCGATTAGGTTTATTCCCAGGTGTTCATTGATCTGGTAGCGCCCCATTAAACTCGCAGCATTGGACGAATAGTTCATGGAATTCTGGTTATTGTTCCTGATGGCAACAGGAGTTATAGTATCGTTCAACAATATGTAATCGGATAACATTCGGTTATAATAATGTCCACGTGATTTTGCCAATTTAGCAAACGGAGTGCTTTCAAGGCAAGGTGCTTTGGTCAGTCCCATAAAAATAAGGTTGTTCCCCATGTATTCACTCAAATTATTAACGTTTTCCTGGTGGCTCCACCGATAACTGAAACTCAATGCCAGCTTGCGACCAATGTTGGTACCAACTCGGGATGAAAAACCATATTTTTTCTGGCTGGTCCCGATTAAAATACCAGCATGGTCAGAATAGTTACCAGATAGGTACCAGGTAGTTTTATTTAACTTCCCGCCACCGGAAAGCTGGTATTCCTGAAGATTCCCCATTTGGAAAATTTCATCCTGACGGTTATGGTCGCACAGCGTGTCGCTGTATTCAGGGTAGTACTTGTAAATGTTTGATTTGATGTTGGTCTTGGCAAGTTGCAGCGATTCCAAAAAATCTTTGGTATCCATCAAGTCGTAATAATTTTTGAACCATTGTAAACCTGTGCGGTACGAAAAATCTAGTTTGTGTTCACTGCGCTGTTTGGTGTCAATAAGAACCACTCCGTTTCCTCCCTGATAACCATACAAGGCGGTTGAAGAGGCATCTTTTAGTACCGTTACACTTTCAATGTCATGCATATTTAAATCGCCAATGCCTAGGCTGGCCAGGTTCACAATGGGTACAGGAACGCCATCGATCACATATAAGGGTTCAGATGATGAGAATAAAGAAGCTTGCCCGCGTATACGTATCTTTTGTTGGTCACCCGGAGCACCTGAAGTCTTGGTAGCCCAAACACCTGCCAGCCTTGCATGGAGGATATCGGAAGCATTGGTGGAGTTGAGTTTTTCTATTTCTTCGGATTTAACGGTTGGGATGTCCCTTCCATAATCCATGTTTCCAAAAAACTTCCGCTGTGAGGTAATGCTGATTTCCTGCAACATCTCTTCGTTTTGTTCCAGAATGATGTTCAGGGTTTTGTCACTTTTCAGGTTAATGGATCTCTCCTGCATTTGGTAGCCAATAAAACTATAAACAATGGTTGCATTCTCTTCGGGTAGTTTTAACGAATAGTAGCCGTTCTCGTTTGTAACGGTCCCGGTGGTGGTGCCTTTGAGGTAAACATTTACGCCGGGCAGCTTTTCATAGCCATCAGCGGTGACGTATCCTGCGACAATACAGGTTTTTAAAGAATTCTGCGCAATGGAAGAAGCACAAAAAGCCATTGATACAAACAGAATAAGTAGGATCGTTTTCAATGGCTTAGTCATCGTAATTAGTTTTGGAACTATAAATGTAATGAAAAAAAACGTTGAACATAAGCGTAGGAGATAATCATGGGATGACTCGGGATCAATTCATAAATAGAGTGGATTTTAGAAAAAATTGAAGATGGCAAAATTATCCTATTATAGATTGGATACAATTTTGAGTTCGCAATTATTCCGTCAACTTGGTGTCTTGCAGACGGCCTTACTTTCTTGTCTTGCCACAAGAAAGTAAGCAAAGAAAGTCAAGGCTCCCGAATAATTGTCATCCATCTTTTTACAATCCATAAGTGCGGCCGGGCGATCTTCTCTCTTCCGATAGCTATCGGAACGAAGCTTCCCGGTCTTACTAATGGATTGCTTCAAGTCGAATAACATTTATTCGGAGGCCGGTCGCAATGAACGCAATGTCCGTATTAAAATAACATTCTATTGTTTCTATAAAAGTGATACACTTCATGCGATGTAGAACCTGAAAGTGCCATGGCCTTCAGAAATGGCGGGCCAGTGAAGGGGTGAATTGGGATTCCTTAGAAAAACCCAAAAGAGGCATGTCCTTCTGCTTTTGTAGTTTTTCTTAGGAATTCCAAGAGCGGGAGGAAGCATCATTTCTGATTGATTCTTTTGTATACTTTTCTCATCAAAGAGAAAAGTATAAGCCTGTCTGGCTTGAAGACATAGTTTTGCAATTGCACTAAATACTTTGAATGAGCGATAATCTGCAATTTTTTTTATTGATCCATGAAAACTGTTTCCCCACAAGAATATCATGTGATCTGGTTTATGCCATGAGTAAGGAATACAAAGAGTCGGATATTGCAGGCTATCAGGCAGATGGTACACCTATAAGCGAAGATACCTTATCCAAAAGAGTTCTTGCTGCTTCGAAACGTGTGAAGTCTGGTGATTTTATCAGCGAAGAAGAAGTTGAGCAAGAGGTACAAAATTGGCAGGAATGAAGAAACTCCCAATACCTTCATCCTAATAAAATTAATCGAAACATAAAGTAAGGTTTGTTAGTATAACTTGATTTACAAATAATACCTACAAAACCGGTTGATTGTTTTTAAAATCATAATAGGTTTTGCGCATTAAATCGGCCAACTTCAACTGATAATTGATGTAGGCTGAAAGATGCATGGTATAGGCATTATTTAAACGATCGCGTTCCAGGGCTAAAGCCTGACTATCAATGTCGCCATCGGAAAAACGGGCACGGGTGATGTCAAAACTCTTTTCGGCTACGGAAACGTTTTTCTCCAGTAACTGCAAACGTTTTAAGCTGCTATTTAAATCGGCCACCAGGTTAAGCACTTCACTTTCGATGCTTCTTTTAATGATTTCCTGCTGATACATGTTCTGCTGCAAACGAGCCTCTGCAGCACGAACCAATGCACGGTTTTCGCCCCAGTCAATGATCGGGATATTCACCGTAAAACCAACCCCAAAATTCTCAGGTCGGGAACTAAAATCATCAAAGGTATTGTTTAGGGTAGTTGAAAATTGATTGGTCATCAATCCTTCATCAGTACCAATTTTTTCGTAATACGCCGTGATGTTTCCGGTAGCCATTCCATATGACTTTTGACGTTTGATGTCAATTTTGTTGACTTCAAGACGGATCTCCTGTTCGCGAATTTCGGAACGGTTATTCAAGGCGAGGTCAACCGCTTTTCCCGCATCAACCACTACAATCTCATAATCGAGCGTACTGCTCAAACCAACACTATCATGCAGGGAGATGCCAATTATCTCCTTAAAATTATTCATCGACGCCTGACTGCTCACGATGGAAACGTCGTAATTGTTTTGTGCTTCGGCTAAATCCACTTCCATTTGCAATGCATCCACTTCACGGATGAGTCCGGCGTCGTATTTGTTTTTGGCCATATCATAGGCAGCTTGTTGACGCTCTAAATTCATTCGGGCAATGTCCTCCCGTTTTTGCAAGGATAACAATTGATAAAAAGCATTGCTCACGTTATAAACCAGGTTCAGCTCCTCTCGTTTCAGTCGCTTTTGTGATTGCTCATAAGCAAGTTCAGCCCGTTTATATCCCGAGCGAATGTCGTTGTAATAAAAGGCGTTTACCGGTTGCAACAAACCCACTCTGGTACTTGTGGTCATGGTTCGGCTACCCGAAATGTAATTGTCAATGTTATTTAAACCCGATGAAATATACACCCTTCCGTCGGTGGGCAAAGGCTGACTAATGGTGAGTTCCCCCAAATAGGTTCCTTTTCGGGAAGTGTAGAGCGAGATATTTCCAATGCTATCGGTAAACGAACTAATTTTTTTTGAATAATCAGGCATAGTCATGTTCAAATCGACGTGCGTTTTAAACCGGCTTGTAGCCGACTTCAAATTGAATTCAGCTATTTTCAAATCCTGCTTTAAACTGAGCATATCGTAACTTTTCATTTTTGCAATGGCAATACTCATATCCAAATCCAGCTCGTAGGTTTCGGCTTGCAAGGATAGGCTTGTTAAGAAAATGAAGAGGAAGAATATGAGTGTTTTTAAATTTTTCATGGCGTAAAATAGTTTATTGGTTCTCTTTTTCGTTGGCTAAATCGGAAAAAATTAATCCGTCCTTTATAAAAATAGTCCGGTGGGCATAATCGGCAATTTCCTTTTCGTGTGTAATGACAATAATGGTGTTTCCTTCCTGATGTAACTCATTGAATAAGGCCATAATTTCTTCACCGGTTTTAGAATCGAGGGCACCTGTTGGTTCATCGGCCAAAAGAATTCCCGGATTTGAAACCAAGGCACGCGCAACGGCTACCCGTTGTCGCTGACCACCGCTTAATTCCGAAGGTTTGTGCTGCATCCTGTCGGCCAATCCCACTCTGGCTAATGCTTTGGTGGCCATCGCAATTCTTTCATTTTTTGTTACTCCCGCATACATCAGAGGAAGTTCTACGTTATGCAGCGAACTCATCTTGGGCAACAGATTAAAAGTTTGAAAAATGAAACCTATTTCACGGTTACGCATGGCCGAAAGGTCATCATCGTTCAAGGTATTCACATCAACACCATTGTACAAATATTGTCCTCCTGTTGGTGTATCGAGGCAGCCCAGTATGTTCATCAAGGTTGATTTCCCTGATCCTGACGGCCCCATAATAGCCACGTATTCGTTTTTACGAATTTTCAGGTTAATATCTTTAAGGGCCGGAACTTCAATTTCGCCCATGATGTAGTTTTTGCTTAAATCTCTAATATCTATCAGCATCGTTCTTTTTTTAATTATTCGTACCTGATGGATTCAATTGGTTTCAAATTCGAAGCACTCTTAGCAGGCAGGTACCCAAAGCTTACTCCAACTATTACGGAAAAGCCAAAGGCTACAAATACCGAATACAACCTGATGAAAGTTTGCACATCGGTAAATAGCGAAATGGTCAGCGAGAGGCTTACCCCAACAATTACGCCAATGATACCACCGGTAATACTAATGGCCACGGCTTCAGTAACAAATTGACTCATGATGTCAGCTTTACGGGCACCAATGGCCCTACGGATTCCAATTTCACGGGTACGTTCCATTACTGTAGCCAACATAATGTTCATAATACCAATTCCACCAACAACCAATGAAATGGCTGCTATTGCTCCCAGAAGGAAGTTGTAAATTCGACGTTCCTTTTCTTCCTGTTTCAACAGTTCAAACGGAATTACAATACTGAAATCGTCGTTATTAAAGTGATGCCGCGTTAAAATGCTACGGACCAAACTTGCCGTTTCGAGCAACTGCTCTGAATTTTTCACCTTGATGGTAATTTGTTTTATGGGACTTTCGAGTTGATTGTCGGGCTCAAATCGTTTATGAAATGTGGTAAGCGGAACATATATATCGTTATTTAAATCGCGAGAAGCCAGTTCTCCAACGGTTTCAGTAAACAAAGCTTTCGATTTCATCACTCCAACTACTTCCAGCCATTGATCGTCAATTTTTACCATTTTGCCCAATGGATCTTCGTTTTTGAACAAGGTTTTTTCAATTCCGGCCCCCAACACACACACTTTCAATTTACGATCGTAATGATCGCTGTTGATAAAAACCCCTTTACCCGTCTGATAATTTAAAATCTCAATAAAGGTTGGAGTAATTCCAATAACCGTCGATTTAGATGAAAGATCGGCATATTTTACTTCTGAACTTTTTTCAGCCTGTGGCGCAACTTTCTCTACTCCCGGAACAACCTCCGCAATCACATCGGCATCGGTTTGAGTGAGCCCCTGCGAAAACTTAGCCCTGACTTCTTCCAACTCGGAATCGGTCATTTCCTTTTCACGCACAATAATATTATTTACGCCCAAATCCTGATACTTGGCAATGGCTTGGCGTTTGGCTCCTTCACCGATCGAGAGCATGGCGATGACCGATGCCACCCCAAAAATAATTCCAAGCATGGTTAAAAACGACCTGAATTTATGATCGATTAAACCGCGAATGGCTACTCTTACATTTTCTTCAAATTGCATTATTCTTCAGTTTTTGGGGTTAACAGCTCCTGGATGGGTACCAGTTCCAGATTCTTTTTGAACTCTCCTTTGAGCACAATGTTTAGATTGTTCGATGGGCCAACATCAACTTTTTGTTTTTCGATGTTTCCACCTTTGCGTAAATAAATAAAATGCGCATCATCCACCTTTTCAACACAATTCAACGGAGCATACCAAACATTTTCCAAGTCGGAACAAATGAATTCGCAACTAACAGTCATTCCGGGCTTGAGGCGCTCGTCGGAGGTCGAAATTTTCACTTCTATATCGAATATTTTCTGACGCGAATTGTTTTCGATAGGTCGGCATAATTTACTGATGTAGGAAATCTCGCCGGGAAAGATGACATCGTGCAAGGCATCGAGTCGAACATTAACTTTTTGACCAACAAAAACTTTTAGCACATCGGCTTCATTGATGATGGTATTTGCCTTCATCCAGGTTAAATCGGGTACATTTCCCATATTATTCCCCACATAAATTTCATCACCCACTTTAATTAAATCGCGTGAGCGTCTTTTCTTAGCCACCTGAAATATTCCGGGAATTGGGGTCCGAATGGTTAATCGGGGCAACACATCGTAGGCTCCTTTGATTTCCTCTTCGATGCGCATCACTCTAATTTTCTGAATGGTTAATTCATTTTTAGATATGATTTTGTACAATTCAATATTCTTCTTGATTTTATCGAGCCTCAACTGAGCTTGTTGAAATTCTAACTGCTTAATTTTTTTGGCCTTATCAGATTCAAAACGAAATTGCTCCAATTCCAACTTTTTAAGATCAAATGCAGCTTGTTCATTTAGTAGAGAGGAGTGTTTGTCACTTTTCTGATTTTCGATTTGAACAATGGTTTTTTCCAGGTTGGCTTTTTGAGTTTCCAGCTCATTTTCCCGATCGATGATAAACTTTTTGATCTCGGTTGGATCCAGTTGAATGATGGAATCACCAGCCGCAACACGCGTCCCATGATCTAACAAACCAACTATTTTCATTTCATACCAATAGCGACCAAAGCGGGGTAATACAAAACTTTTTGCTTCAACGGCGGCCAATTCACCGGTTTCAATAATGGTTTGTGTAAAATCACCTTTCTGAAGGCTTGGATATTGAGCGTTTTGTTTGCTGCACGACAAAAGAATACCTCCTGAAAGTGAGAGCAAAACAAGAATTCTGGTTATTTCCTTTCTCATTTTATTCTTTGTTTTCGTTGGTTTCATCCTTTTTATCTTGCTCAGTAACAAATGGATCGATCATTGCAATCTGGTCCTTTGGGTTTAATCCATCAGTAACAATTACAAAATCGGTATTGGATTGCCCCAGTTCCACCTTCTTTTTCACAAAACTGTTTGAGGTTTTTAAATAGACAAAATCACCGTCAGGCATTGAATGAACGGCCTCGATTGGAATAAATATTACATCGTCGATCTGATCAACAATAATTCGGCAACTGACCGTTAATCCCGGCAACAATGTTTTTCCGGCATTTTTAATTAAAATGTCCACAGGAAACACTTTAATTTTTGAGTTTCGATCCTTGTTTATGGCCAAATTCGCAACGTCAAACACCTCGGCCATATACACACTATCGGAAAAAGCATCGGGTTTGATTTCCACTTTCAAACCTTTTGATATTTTTGAAATGTCCACTTCATTGATTTGGACCTCTGCTTTTAATTCACTTAAATCGGGCAATTCAATTAAAGGATATCCACTCCAGCACTGATCGCCCACCTGAAATTTCATGTCGCTGCTCCAGTTTCGGTTAATGATAGCGAAACCAGGCGAAGGAGCAATCAGGAATAATTTATCCAAGGTTTCCTTTGCATCATTGAGTTCATTTTTGGCCTGGGTAATTTCAAGGTTTTTCTGTTTTATTTCTTCGAATTGAATTTTTTCTTTATTGGCAATTTGTTCCTTAGCACGTTCCAGGGCAATGTTCGCCTTTTCGAGATTCAATTCAATTTCTTTTCTTTTGATTTCGGCTTCATAATTAGCCGATTCAAATTGTATTCTGGATATTTGTTGTGAAAGACTGGTTATTTCAAGATCGGCCTTTAAGCCATCCATGTCCGATTCTTGTTCGGCCTGTTGTTTTTCCAATTCAGCTTCACGCATTTCAACGCGAGCTTCTGAATCAACAATTGCTTTACGAACTTCTGAAGGATCGAACACCACGACAGTATCTCCTGCTTTCACCTCGCTTCCATCGTTGACCAACTGGGTGATTTTTAAATTACCATAACGCCACGAAATGTTTGGCGATGAAATATTTTGTGACCGGGTGGCTTGGATTTCACCTTCTTCGTGAATTTCGATATAAAACACTCCTTTTTTTACTTCGGTTAAAGGAATGTCTTCCTTGGTTTGGTTGCCACAAGCCATAAGTAGAATCAGAGAGAGCGAATAATATAGTTTTTTCATAATCCTTAATGTTTTAGGATGTTAATCAATTGAGGTCTGACATTTCCGTTTCACCAATAGGCGCATCATTTGGCACCGACGGTTCAACTACCGGAATGGTATCTGATTTTAGTAGATTAAGTTTCGTTTTAATGGTATCGCTAATAAAATATTCATGATTGATTTTTGATTCCGAAGGCTTAACATAAGTAAGAGTTTCAGTTCCTTTTAAACCGGCTATTACCACTGCTTCCTTCAATGAAGAGGCTCCTACAACTATTTCCTGCCTTGAAAAGTGACGGCCCTCACGGACATACACCACTTTTATTGAATCCTCCTCAAAGATAGCCAATTGCGGCACAACTACGGTGTCGGGGATTTCCTGTAAAATGATACGACAGTTGGCAGAGAGTCCGGGATCAGGAATCACTATAAAACTATCGATGCTGGCAGTTATTTCAAAAACTTTAATTTTCGATCGACGTTGAATTGGTCTTCCCATAGGTGAAATTTGTTGTATTTTCCCCCAAGCCCTGTTTCCCGGCATGGCATCAAAGGTATACCAAACGGAATCATTGACTCCTATTCTTTTATAATCAGTTTCGGAAGCTAAAATGGTCACTTTCATTTGAGATAAATCGGGAATAGTAACAATAGGAACACCAGGCCAAACCTGATCGCCCTCCTGCACTTTATTGTCATCGTTTAATTGGGAAGTAGCACGAAGGGCCATACCTTTTTGTGGCGCAATCATCACCATTTCACTGAGAATATCCATAATGAACTTGGCCTGGTTCTTATCACGTTTAATTTGAAGCTGAAGTTTTTTTAGTTCCGATTCATTAATTCGTTTTAGAAATTCCAATTTACGTTCAAATTTTCTTTTTTCAATGCCGGCAATTTGAAGTTCCAATTCTTTCACTTGTCTTTGTACCGGTGTAATGTAATTTAATTGCACCGAATCCAGATTTGTAATGGAAGTTTGCGCTTCAATGTTACTGAGTTGAGCCTTCAATAAGGCATAATTCATATCCAGATCAGCTTTACTTTTGTTGTAACTGGTCTGTGTTTTTTCGATATTTGTTAAAATATTTTCATAGATGTTATCATATTCCCGGTTCTCCATAATACAAACGGTATCGCCTTTTTTGACCTGAATGCCATTTTCAACCAGAAAAACGACTGTCCCTTCTAAGCGCGCCGGGCTATTGACACTTGTAGAATTAACGGCCTCAACCGTTCCATCAACGGTTAATTCATCGATATAAGTAGCAGGATAAAGGTCAACAAAAATGGATTCATTTGGTTTTTGGCGACAGGAACTACCTAGACATAGCAGTATAAAAAGAGAAAATATAGTTTGGAATTTCATTACATCTTATTTGTTCTGTTGAAAACACAAAGCTGTTTAACTTAACAATTAACATGCCATTTCATGTTTTATTATGTAACAGTTCTAAAATTTTAGTATAAAATAACAACGAATAAAGGACAAATGCTGTTAAAGCGTTGTTAAAGCGATTTTTTGATGTGCACATCGCGCTGTGGAAAAGGGATAGAAACTTGGTTTTCTCTAAATTTCTGATCGATGGCAAACCTCAGCATGCTTTTGGTATTTTCCACAGTAAACGAATGAGTGGTCCAAAAATAAAGCCTAAAATCCAAGGATGAATCGCCAAAATCTTCAAACCTCACAAACGGTTTTGGATTATCCTCTACATCTTTACATTCATCGGCACAACTCAATAATATTTTTTCCACCAAGCGAATGTCAGAACCGTAGGCTACACCTACGGCCACATTAAACCGGCTTTTATCGTCCATGTGACTCCAGTTAATCACATTGTCGGTAGTAAATTTTGAGTTGGGTATAATTAAAATAATGTTATCTCTGTTCAACACTTTCGTACTTCGGATACCAATTTCGGTTACTTTTCCTACAATATCTCCAACCTGCACGATATCATTTACTTTGATTGAATTATCGAAAAGAATGATAATTCCGGAGAAAAAATCGTTGAAAATATTTTGCAAACCAAATCCCAAACCAACCAATAATGCTGAAACGGACGCAATGATAAAAGTTAGCTCCAAGCCCATGGAACCAATCCCCAAAATAATACCAACACTCCAAATAAAATATTTAATGATTTGTAGTACTGATTTTGCTTTACCATAATCCAGATTGTCTCTTTCAATTTTACGACTGATTAAAAAGTCGACCAAAAGAACAATCAAACGGATTAGAAAAATGATCACGATCAGCAAGAAAACCTTTTTCACCGTAATGACTATCTTATCGCCAGTAAACAAGGCATAGGAAAAAAAAGCATGGGTATTTATATTTTCTAAACGAAGCAGTATGGCCAGCCCAACTAACCAGATCACATAACTTATGCTCTTTGATATCAAATTCTTAAATCTCTCACCAAATCGAATTAGCAATTTACCTTTACGAATAAACCTACGGTTAAGAATATCGAGCATAAGGATAAGCACAAGCCAGATGACCAAAATAACGGTCTGCAGCACGCTGATGTCTAAATTGCCCAGAGAAAAAAGGCTCCGATTCCCCAACTCAATTAATCCATTCATTGTTATCACATTACAAGAACCTCCTCAAGCAATTGAGTCAATTCTATGGGTTTAACATTTTCTTTCAATTTACCATTGTAGGCATATGATATTCTTCCGGTTTCTTCCGAAACGATAATGACTTGTGCATCGGTAGCAGTACTCATCCCCAGTGCAGCCCTGTGGCGTAAACCTAACTGTGCATTTTTTAACCTCTTATTACTCACAGGCAAAATGCAACGGGCGGCTTTTATTTTTTCACCCTGAATAATCACGCCACCATCATGCAGCGGTGAATTTTTGAAAAATATAGTTTCTAAAAGCGCCACAGAAATAATGGCATCAATCTTTTCACCGGTTTCAATGTATTCGTTCAACTCTGCATTATTGGTAATAACAATTAGTGCTCCTGTTTTAGAACGCCCCATTAATTCACAGGCATTCACAATTTCCTTAACATATTCTGAACTAATTTTCCGATCTTCCTTAGAAAATAAATTATCCAATGACAGCCCTCTGTTCAAATTGTATCTTGTTCCCAACAACAAAAAAAGTTTCCTGATTTCTTGTTGAAAGACGACAATTAAAGCTAAAACCCCGGCGGCCATTACCTGCCCCATAATACTTCCCATCAATTCCATATTCAAGCCTTTTATGACCAACCATGTGATATAAAAGATGAAAATTCCCATGAAAATATTAAAGGCGACCGTTCCTTTTATGGCCATATATACCTTATACAATAAAAAAGCCACTAAGGTAACGTCAATAAAATCTAAAATTCGTATGGTAATAAATGCTGTTGTCATTTAGCAAATTCTTTAATTTTCTCAAAAACATGGACTGCTTCTACCGCTGCTTTAACATCGTGCACACGCAATATGTTTGCACCACTTTGTAAGGCCAATGTATTCAGGACAGTTGTAGCATTCAAACTATCCTCGGCATCGGCATCAAATAGTTTATATATCATTGACTTTCGCGAAATACCTACTAAAACCGGCAATTCAAAAAACCTAAATGCGTCGAGATGATTTAACATTTCATAATTGTGATCGAGCGTTTTACTAAAACCAAATCCAGGATCAATAATCACATCGTTTACACCAAGTTCATGCAAACGATACACTCCTTCGCTCAATTGTTTGATCACTTCCTTGGTCACATTTTCATAACTCGCATTTTTGTGCAAACTAATCGAAGTTCCCTTTACATGCATCAAAATATAAGGAACCCTCAATTTAGCAACAGTCTTAAACATATTTGCATCGAAAGCTCCTCCGGATATGTCATTAATCAAAAAATCACCAAATTCTCCGATCAGGGTTTCAGCAACACGTGAATGAAAGGTGTCGACCGAAAGAATTGCTGTTGGATATGTTCGTTTAATTTGACGAACCACAGGCAAAAGGCGTTTTAATTCCTGTTCGGCACCAACTTCCGAGGCTCCCGGTCGTGTTGAACAGGCGCCAACATCAATGATACCGGCCCCTTCAGCCAACATATTGCCAACATGATTAACGGCATCGTCAATGGTAGAATAGCGCCCTCCATCGTAAAACGAATCAGGCGTAACATTTAAAATGCCCATCACCAATGGCTTGTTCAAGCTAATTAATTCGCCATTATAACGAATAGTATTTTTTTTTACGAAATAGTTCTTTTCCGGTGGATTGATTAACATAGCTAATAGTCAACGTTTCGTGATTGTAGCGCTCACAAATCTACAATAATTCAATTTTAAAGTTCCCAAATTTTTCTACTTTTATTGACCAAAATAATCATGCATGCAAAAAACAAACGAACAATACGATCAGGTCATTTCGATATGTCAAAACATTTTCGAAAAGAAAATGAAAGATTATGGAATTGCCTGGCGCATCCTACGCACCAGTTCAATGACCGATCAAATATATATTAAAGCCCAACGTATCCGAAGCATCGAAATGAAAGGCGCTCAATTGATCGGTGATGACATCCGTTCTGAATTCATTGGAATAATCAACTATTGCGCCATGGCTTTGATTCAACTTGAACTGGGACCATCGGAAGACGAGGACCTTTCCCCTGCTGAAACCTTAGACAAATATTTAAACAATCTCAAAACTGCCAAAGAATTGATGATGCAAAAAAACCACGATTATGGCGAAGCATGGCGAAACATGAGAATCAGCTCTTACACCGATTTAATATTAATGAAATTAAAACGAACGAAACAAATAGAGGATAATTTAGGCAAAACCATTATTTCGGAAGGGATTGATGCCAACTACCTGGATATGATCAACTATGCTGTATTTGGCATGATCAAACTTGAATTTGGCGAAAATTAGCTTGCTCGCCAGCTTCAACTTTTTAGGTTCATCCATGTTTCATTCAAAAACAAGTACAATGAAGATTATTAAAGAAATTACCAGAATTTTATTAGGACTCACTTTTATTTTTTCCGGATTTGTTAAGGGAATTGATCCTTTAGGTTCTACCTATAAATTTACCGACTATTTCAATGCAATGGGCAACGAATGGGCGACACGTTTCGCCTTTATTTTGGCCGTTATTTTAGCACTTGCTGAATTTGGAATTGGAATTGCGCTTCTGTTCAATTACCGGCTAAAAATAGTTTCATGGTTAGCCTTGCTTTTTATGGCGTTTTTTCTGCCGGTTACCTTATGGGTTGCCGTAAAAAATCCGGTTAGCGATTGCGGTTGTTTTGGCGACGCGCTTGTGATTTCCAACTGGCAAACATTCTTTAAGAACATCGTACTTACAATTTTTGCGATTATAGTTGTCATGCAGCGCTCACGCTTTGTAAACCGATTCAATATTAAGTATCAAAACGTCGGCATCATCCTGATCCTGCTCATTTTTGGTTTTTTGCAACAACACAGTTACAGACACTTACCGCTAATCGATTTCAGACCATTTAAAATCGGGGCAAATATTCCTGACGGAATGGTAATGCCGGCCGATGCTCCAACTGACCAATACCGCACTGAATTCATTTATCAGGATAAACAAACGGGAGAGACAAAGGAATTTAACGAAACGAATTATCCCTGGCAAGACACCCTAAAATGGGAATATGTCGATTCAAAATCGATTTTAGTGAAAGCCGGTTACCACCCTCCTATTCATGATTTCACCATGGAGAACAGCTTTGGAGAGGATGTATCAGAATTTTATTTATTTGACGAAAACTACACCTTTATATTGGTTGCATACAATCTGGACAAAACCATAACAAGTAATCAAAACAGCATCAACAGCCTGGCACAAGAAGTGCTGGATCATGGGATGAATTTTATTTGTTTAACTTCATCGGGCGAAGAGGAAATTGAACAATTTAAGCACAGCAACAATACACCCTATGAATTTCTGGTTTGCGATGAAATCACACTTAAAACCATTATTCGATCCAATCCGGGCCTATTGTTAACGTCTGCCGGCACAATACTTGGAAAGTGGCATTGGAGAGATATTCCATCATTTGAGAAATTAGAATTGGATACGAAGTAATTTACTTCTGCCAAACGCCCTTAATTGAAGTTAAATAAATACATTTAAACCAAGTTCACTCTATTTTTCAGGAAAAAAACTTTATCTTATAGCTGGAAATTTTTGGTGAATGAGAAAGAGCACATTATTTTTTCTATTGGTTATTTTCCTAAGTATTTTTAATTCGAATGCGCAAGCCTTTTCTTTTAAAAGAATTGCCATGTCGGATGGTTTATCCAACAGTTGGGTCAGGTGCTTTTACCAGGATGATCTTGGCTTCATTTGGATTGGCACAGCCGACGGATTAAACAGGTACGATGGCAAAGACTTCAAGGTATACCGACCTTTAAACGATCAGAACTTCGCGATTGGGAATGTTGCGGTTAATGATATCATTAAAAGCAATGACTCAATTCTTTGGCTGGCTTCCGATGTTGGCTTATACGCTTTTAATGTGCTTTCCGAGGTAATGACCCTCGATACCTTACTTCAACCACATCCGATATTAACCATCGAAAAAGATCGACTCAATAACTTCTGGTTTGGGACGAACCATGGATTGATTAAATTCAACCCACAAAGTAGAAGTAAATCCATTTACACTTCCTATTCAATCGCACCATATACCCTGTCCAATGATTACATCAATAAAATCAAAATCGATTCGAACAATAACGTTTGGGTTGGAACAAAAAATGGACTTAACTTTCTAAAATACAACTCACAAGAATTTAATATTTACAAAACCGGCAATGAGCCCGAATCCATCAATGGTAACGACATTACCTGTATTTATGAAGATCATGAAAATAGAATATGGATTGGAACTGCACTAAACGGATTATGTTTGACCAATCAAATTGATGATCAATTACACTTTGAGCAAGTCATTAAGGGATCGATCAGTGATATCTATTGCGATGAATCCAATCAACTATGGGTGGCCCATTCCATCCAGAAAGGCATTACCATAATTGATCTCACTGATTTCAACAAGAATCAATTAAAAACTGAAACATTGCAAAACGATCCCCTGAATAAAAATTCAATAAGCGACAATTCTATTTTTTGCTTCTTTGAAGATCGACTTCATGATTTATGGATTGGAACCTATGGCCAAGGGGTGAACTTTTATAGTACACGTGCCAAACTATTTCATAATGTAAGTGAAACCAATACTGATGATTATTCGATACACAATAGTCTGGTCAATACCTTTTTTGATGATGCGGACTTTCTTTGGATAGGCACCGAAGGTGGGCTAGATCGAATGAATAAAAAATCTGGTAAAATTCGTCATTTCCAGCACAATCCCAATGACATCAATTCACTTGCATCCAATCCGGTTTTGGCTATTAATAAGGATAGCAGAGGTAATTTATGGGTGGGCACGTGGGCAGGTGGACTCCATCGATACAATTACAAAACAAATAATTTCAAACGATTCACCCCCGGCTTACAGCAAGGTTCCATAGGAAGTGCCAATGTGTTCAGTATTGTTGAGGACCACAAACAGCAACTCTGGATTGGTACAGTATCGGGGGGTCTAAACCTCTTTGATTACGCAACGGAAACATTTACCGTTTACAAAAATAGGTCACAGGATTCGAGCAGCCTTACCGGTCGCAGCATGAACTGTATTTTACCAACTCAAAAGGGTGAATTGCTCATCGCCGAATACACCGTGATAGACCGTTACAACTACCAAACAAATAACTTTACACATATCAACAGATTAAGCACTAAATATCATTTGGGAACCATTACCTCTCTTTTTGAGGACAGCAAGAATAACATTTGGTTGTGTACCAATACGGGGCTCGAATTGCTGGATAGTTTATACAATGTCAGCATGCTGTACACAAGCAACGAAGGACTTTCCGACAATACTATACAGGCTATTCTTGAGGACGATTTTGGAAATTTATGGATAAGTACCAATAAAGGAATTTCAAAATTTGTAAATGGCATTAACAGACCTGACCAGGCTGTGTTTCAAAATTTCAGCATCGCTGATGGCTTACCGGCGAATGATTTTAAAAGCAGATCGGCCTTAAAAAGCAGCGATGGATTCATGTATTTTGGAACATCAAATGGATTCACTTATTTTCATCCCGATAGTATTTACTTAAATACAATTGTACCTCAATTGGTTTTTACCAATTTAGACGTTCAACAATCCAATCCAAATCAGTATTCAACTTTCCAACCTTATAAAGCAAATTTGAATTTAATCAAACAGGTTGATTTATTCTACCCAAACACGGACTTCACCATTGAATTTGCAGCACTGAACTATTTAAATTCCGAAAAAAATCAATACCAATTCAAACTTGAAGGATACGATACCGAATGGATTTCGGTGGGCAATATCAACGCGGCCACCTACACCAACTTACCTGAAGGCGTCTATGATTTTAGGGTATACGGCTCAAACAACGATGGTATTTGGTCGAATAAGGACATTTCAATTCGCATTAAAATTCATCCCGTCTGGTGGTTGTCACGTTGGTTCAAATTATTCATTTTTCTGTTCGCTTTGGTAATTAGCATTACCATTATTGCTTTACGTTTTATATCGATGTCGCGGACCAACAAAGAATTGGAAATTCGCGTGGAAAAAAGAACCACTGAGCTTTCAAAGCTGAATAGATTGCTCGAAACTAAACAAACAAAAATATCGGAGCAAAACAAGGAGTTGGAAAAGCACCAGAATCATTTAGAAAAACTAGTTAAAGAACGCACCACACAACTCGAAGTTGCTTTACTTAAAGCTGAAGAATCGGACAAATTGAAATCGTCATTTTTAGCCAACATGAGCCATGAGATCAGAACTCCAATGAATGCTATTATAGGATTTTCAGCCATGCTTTCTGACCCAACCATCCCAAAAGAAAAACGGGAAAAATACATTTATTTCATTAAAACAAATGGCAATAATCTGAATGTGCTGATTAATGATATTATTGACATTTCATTAATCGAAGCCAAACAAATGATCCTATCCAAAACTCAGTTTAATGTGAATAAAATTCTTTCTGAATTATTTCACTACTTTGATATGGAGAATAAAAACAAGTTTGATTTTGTCTATTTGAATGCCAATGTTACCCGCGAATTAACTATGTACAATGATGCGAACAGGTTTCGACAAATCATGGTGAATTTGCTCAGCAATGCTTTCAAGTATTCAGATACCGGTAAAATTGAATATGGTTATGAAATGTATGAAACCGAAGCACAATTTTTTGTAAGTGACAATGGCATTGGTATTGAACCGAGCGAAAAGGAGCATATTTTTCGACACTTCTATAAAAGCCAGTCGAACAAAACAAAGCTTTACCGGGGAACCGGAATTGGTTTGGCCATTTGCAAAAACTTAGTCGGTCAAATGGGAGGAAAAATTTGGGTGGAATCAAAACTTAATGCCGGCTCAACCTTTTATTTCACCTTACCCATTGCCAAAAAGTAAAGCGTCCCGGTGAATCCAGAAACGCTTACTCCAAAAGCAAAATCCACTTTTATTGTAACAGTGAACGCACTTTAGCTGAGATGGAGCTTCCATCGGCCTTTCCGGCCAATTCTTTAGAAGCAATTCCCATCACTTTCCCCATATCCTTTATCGTGGAAGCACCCGTTTTCTCAATAATTGATTTAACGGCTTTCTCTAATTCTTCATCGCTCAACATTTTAGGCAGGAAAGTTTCAAAAACTGCCACCTGAGCCAATTCCACATCGACCAAATCGTCCCGGCCCTGACTTTTATAAATTTCGGCAGAGTCTTTACCTTGTTTCGTCAACTTTGAAATAATTTTGATCACATCAGTATCGGTAAGTTCGCCACTTGAACCAGCAGCCGACTTCACTTCCAACATCACTTTTTTAATCCCTCTTAATGCTTCAAGCCTTACCTTATCGCGGGCTTTCATTGCATCTTTTATTCCGTCATTAATATCATCGAATAGTGCCATATGTATTATTTTAAGGCCCCCACCCTCCCGATAGCTAACGGGACCCCCAAGGGGAAGGAGTTAAGGAGCATGGTTAATTATTATAAAAAGTCAATCGTCATTAGTCAACAGTAAAAAGTCATTCATATTCATGTCCCCTTTGCTCCGCTTGCCAAGTTTCGCTTACCGAGCCTTGGTTGCCGAGCTTCG
The DNA here is from genome assembly GCA_041821245.1 of Prolixibacteraceae bacterium. GTDB lineage: Bacteria > Bacteroidota > Bacteroidia > Bacteroidales > Prolixibacteraceae > Roseimarinus. The sequence goes on along the minus strand of JBGUEP010000003.1, from coordinate 77,597 downwards.
GTTGCCGAGCTTGTCGAGGTAGTCGAGGTAGTCGAGGCATCAGTCAATATTATCGTGCAAATAACTGTTGTTTTCACTTATGAATATTTCATTGTTTTCATCGGCTGAAAGCGAAAATTTTGAAATCTTCTTTTCTTCCTTTCTACCCAAATTAATTTTGAGACGTCGGCGTTTATAGGCAGGAACATTTTCGAGGTTCTCAATTTCAATTTCATCGGTTCCGGTGAAATCCACTTTAAACTCCACTTCACGAGATCCATCTTCTTCAGCTTTTGACGAAGCCGGAGTATTCGCATACAAACTTTCAAAATCATCTTTTGGTCGCTTTGTTTCAAAATGCAATGACTCTTGTTTGGCATTTGGTTCGTGCGTGTAGGCTGGTCGTTTTTTCGTTTCCGGATTTGGACGGGTAGCAGTTGGCGCATCGTTCAAGGTATGGTAAGTTTTTTCGACCTTCTTATTCGCCAAAACTTCCGGGATTGAACTGGTACTGAACCCGGTGGCCACAATGGTTACATTGATGTTTTCGCCTAGGCTTTCGTCATGTCCGTTACCCCAAATCAAATCGGCGTCGTAACCAGCTCTTGCCTGAACATAATCGGTAATTTGACCAATTTCGTCCATGGTAATTTCCAGGTCACCCGAGGTGACATTCAGTAAAATATTGCGGGCACCTTTAATGTTGTTATTGTTCAGCAGGGGTGAATTTAAGGCTTCTTCGATGGCATGAATGGCGCGATCTTCGCCACTAGCCTGAGCCGATCCCATAATGGCTACCCCACTTTGACGCATCACCGTTTCAACATCAGCAAAATCAACGTTGATGTATCCGTGAACAGTAATAATTTCGGCAATTCCCTTAGCTGCTGTTGCCAAAACATCATCGGCTTTTGAAAAGGCTTCCGATATTTTGAAATCGCCGTACATCTCCCGAATTTTCTCGTTGTTGATCACCAAAAGTGAATCTACGTGTCCTTCCAATTCCTGAATGCCTTCAATGGCTTGTTGAATTCTGCGACGACCTTCGTTGCGGAATGGTATGGTAACAATCCCAACGGTTAGCAAACCCAACTCGTGGCAGGCCTGTGCAATGATAGGACCTGCACCGGTTCCGGTACCGCCACCCATTCCGGCAGTGATAAATACCATTTTTGCCTGATCACCAATGGCCTTTTTTACGTCTTCTATATTCTCCTGAGCCGCCAGTCGACCAACTTCGGGTTTGTTTCCTGCACCCCTACCTTCGGTTAACGACGACCCTAATTGTACACGGTTCATTACCGGGCTATTGGCTAAGGCTTGTGAATCAGTATTACATACTACAAAATCAACATCCTTGATCCCTTTTCTGCTCATGTGATTCACAGCATTACTGCCTCCACCACCTACCCCTATCACTTTTATAATAGCGCCTTCGTTTAAGGGCATATCAAAACTTGTTAAAATATCGTTTTCCATGTTGTTTTTGTTTTGCTACTCTAAGTCGGCGCTTTTCTCTTCAAAAAAGAGGTCGAATTGGCGTTTTAACCAACCATCTTTGCCGACTTTTTGTTTGGATTCTTTGTTTCGTATTGGTTTTTTAATTGAAGCTGCACCAGCTTTTTTGCCGACGCCTTCCGACTGTTCAAATCCAACCATTTCTAGTTCTTCGTCAGGAATAAACACTTCCTCCTTCGTTTCAAATGGAACGAATTCATTGGGTTTTTTATCCATTCGCTGCAATATAGCGGAAGGATTTATCTTGAAGCCGGTTGCAATGATAGTCACACTTATTTCAGGCCCCATATTCTCATCGTAGCCATTGCCCCATATGATGTTGGCATTTGAACCCGCTTTATTCTGCAAATGTTCGATTATTTCGCCAATTTCACCTATGGTAATTTCATCCTGGCCCGAAGTAATGTTTAAAAGAATTTCACTTGTACCTTTGATGTCATTGCTATCGAGTAAGGGCGATTCTAAGGCCGCCTCCACTGCTTTAATTGCGCGTCCATCACCTTCAGCAATTCCTGTTCCCATAATAAAAACTTTGCTTCCTGTCATCACGGTATTTACATCGGCAAAATCGATGTTAATGTTACCATGTAAGGTGATGATTTCAGCAATTCCTTTTACTGCGGTAGCCAATATTTCATCGGCTTTGGCAAATGCTTTTGATGCGGGCAGGTCACCGTAAATGTCCCTGATTTTATCGTTATTGATTACCAGTAAACTATCGACGTGTTCCCGTATTTTTGCCACCCCATCCAAGGCCTGGTTGTAACGTTTGTGTCCTTCGGACTTTGAAGGAACGGTAACAACGGCAATGGTTAAGATATTGAGTTCACGACAAACCTTAGCAATAACGGGAGCGGCACCTGTCCCGGTTCCTCCACCCATGCCGGCCGTAATAAAAACCATGCGGGTATTGTTCTCCAGAATTCCCTTGATTTGTTCAATGGTTTCTTCTGCAGCTTTTTGACCCAATTCAGGTATGTTTCCTGCTCCCCGGCCGCCGGTCAGCGACTCACCCAATTGAATGGTGATAGGCACCGGACTGTTATCCAAAGCCTGTCCATCGGTGTTACAGACCACAAAGCCGACCTCATTAATGCCCTTTCGAAACATATAGTTTACGGCATTACTGCCTCCTCCTCCAACACCTATTACTTTGATGAGTGCCGCCTGGTTCGGTTCACAATTAAAATTCAATAACTCTATTGCCATAATTTATATTTTTAAAATTCGGCGTCTTCTTCGTTAAAAAACAACGACAAACGTTGTATAATACTTTCTCCATACTTATTTCCGGAGCGTTCTTTCTTTTTTCGTTTACTATTGATCATTCCATCGTTTTGAGCATCGACGTTGCGCATAGCCATTTTTATTAAACCAAATGCGGTAGCATATTGCGGAGTATCAATGACTTTTTCTTCTTTTGAAGGTAAGCCGTTAATTGCTTTTCCAATACGAACATCCATACCCGTTTTGAATAAAATTAACTGGCGCAATCCGTCGAGTTTTGCACCGCCACCGGTTACCACTATACCAGCACCTAAATGATCGGCATAGCCACTTTTTTCAATTTGATAATAGACACTTTCAACAATTTCTTCCATACGAGCCTGAATGATGTAGGCCAAACTTTTGAATGAAATTTCTTTGGCTTCCCATCCATTAATGGCAGGAATGGTGACGACCTTATTTTCAGGAGCATGTTCGCCCATGGCCGATCCATACTGTACTTTCAACGATTCAGCCTGACGAAGCAACAGGGTGTATCCTTCTTTAATATCATTGGTGACCACATTACCGCCAAAAGGAATTATGCTTAAATAGCGCAAAACACTATCGTAAAATATTGATATGGATGTAGTTCCTCCTCCTAAATCAACCACAACAACACCAGCTTCCTTTTCATCTTCGGACAAAACCGCTTCAGATGCAGCAACCGGATTCACAACACATTTCACCATTTCAAAACCAGCCTTCTTCAAACAGGCCCAAAGTTTTTCTTCGTAATTGGCCGGACCAATAATCAATCGATATTCAGCCACCAATTCCTCGCCTGCTATACCAATTGGGTTGCGTATTCCTGCTTCCCCATCAACCGAGTACGATTGATTGATGACATGATATACTTTTTCGCCGTCGGACAAATCAATGTTTTTTGCCTCCTCGTACAAATTTTTGATATCGAGTTTGGTAATTATTTTACCCAAGCCAATTTCAGTACTCAACTGTCGTTCAATTGTGTGTATTTGCTGGCCGGCCACATTAACGTATAGCTTCGTTATATCAACATCGAGTTTAAATGTTGCTTTTTCAACAGCCCTTTTTATGGATTGAACGGTTTCTTCAATGTTAAAAATCATGCCTCTCCGTACACCGGCCGAAGCAACAATTGAATTTCCAAGAATTTGAATTTTATTGTCCTTCGATTCCTGACCGATCAGACAGATGACGGTATTGGTCCCGATATCGATTGCTGCTACAATGTTTCGTTCGTTCATAGTGGTGTGTGTTTATCAAATTTATCAACCAGGTTATTTGAGGGTACAAACTACCTGGTTATCGTACTTCAACGTTATTGTTTTATATTTATTCCAACCGTCTGTTGAAAAACCTTCGGTGTAAAGGGCTTTCAGGTTGCGAAATCTCAGTTCCATTTTTTCGGGTTTGCCAAATAAAATCAATTGATCGCCCACACGAGGGACTAAAACCAGTTCATGGTCTTTTCGGATATGGATCTGCTGAATTTGGGCTTTCCAAAATTCGTCGTCTGAAATGAATTTTATAAATTTTATCAAATCGCCATTAATGTATTTATCGGATGTTTGGCCAGTAACCACAATTACATTTATTGTACTGCTGGAAGAAAAAGGGAGGTGTTTACCTTCTTCTGTTACGTAAAAGCCATCGCTCCCGTCAATCACTCTGAAAAAAGGTTTCTCCTGAATGATATGCACACGGATTCCACCTGCGATGAGTGAACTATCCATGGGACCATATCCTTTAAATACTTCGGCTTCTTTCACCCATGGATTTTTTTCCAATACAATTTCAATTATTTCGGTATTTAAGGTATCGAGTAAGGTACCGTACAGATTTTTAAAGCGACGGTTTATAGTCAGCTTTATGCTTTCAGGAGTAATGAACTGTTCCGATTCGGAAAAAGTAACCAACACATTTTTACATGAAATTTGCTTCCGTTCAATGGTTATAAATGACAATGTAACACCAATAAAAATAAGTAGTGCCAACAATCCTGATATTTTCAAAATGATTTTTTTTGTCATTTCTGTTCAAATTGATGGTTCAACATTTGAGTGATCGGTTCAATCAAACGATCGATATTACCGGCCCCCATGGTGATTAACACGTCGTATGTTTTACTTTCCAATACGGCTAAAACATCCGTCAGTTCTACCAGGCTTTTTTGCTTTAACTGCATCTTACTAAAAATAAGGTCAGAACTCACCCCTGGCATAGGCAATTCACGAGCAGGATAAATGGGTAATAAAATGGCTTCGTCCAACAAATCAAGACTAGCCGCGAAACCATCGGCAAAATCGTTGGTCCGGGAAAAAAGGTGAGGTTGAAAAATACCCAACACTTTTTTGTTGCCATACAATTCTTTCACCGATTTGATGGTGGTTTCCAATTCCTTTGGATGGTGGGCGTAATCATCGATGTAAATAAGCTTTTCATTTTTAAAACGAATATCAAAACGACGCACAACACCTTTATATGAGTTCATCGCCATTTTGACCAACATGGGATCGATCCCATGCAGCAATGCAACGGCAGCAGCAGCCACCATATTTTCCAGATTGACCCTTCCCGGATAAGACATTTCCACATCAGGAATAATCAAGTAGGGAGTTACAAAGTCGAAATGAAATGCTTCATTTACAATTTTAAGATTTTTGATGTAAAAATCTGCCTCGTCTTCAATGGAATAGAAGTATGATTTAACGGTACATGGCATATACTGCATCAGCTGTACTCCTTTTTTGAAAAGCACTTTACCATTTTCAAGCGTATTACATACAAACTGTCCGAAAGCCTGCTTCACTTGTTCATGAGTTCCATAAATTTCCAAATGATCGGCATCAACGGCAGTAACTACTGCAATGCTTGGATGCAAATGCAGAAAGGAACGATCGTACTCATCGGCCTCAGTAACAACAGGGCTTCTCGACGATTTTGGCAGCACCATATTGGAATTGAAATTGCGTGAAATGCCACCTAAAAATGCGCCAACATCGCATCCACTTTCATGAAACAAATGAGCGATCATAGTCGAAACAGAAGTTTTACCGTGGGTTCCTGCAACGGCAATGCACACTTTGCCTTTTGTCAGAAACCCCAGTAATTCACTTCTTTTTACCAATTGATATCCGTTCGCCTTAATATATTGCAATTCCAAATTCGATTCAGGAACAGCAGGGGTCCGGACAACCAAGGTATTTTCACTTAAAAATATACTCGAAAATTGATTGATTTCTTCTAAATAATGAACTTCAATACCTTCAGCTTCCAATTGACGGGTCAGCGGTGTTTCAGTTAAATCGTATCCGGCCACCTTTTTACCAATAGCATTGGCATAACGGGCAAGTGCGCTCATTCCTATTCCTCCAATTCCCAGGAAATAAATATTCGGTATTTTGTTAAAATTATTCATCGTTGTTGAGCTAATTCAATGACCATTTTTGCTATATCATTGGCCGCATTAGGCTTAGCCAATAATTTAATGTTTTTTTCTAAGTCTTTCAATTGATCTTCTTGTTGAATGACCTCCAATGCTTTTGTCACAAGACGCTGTTCAGCATCCTGATCTTTAATCATAATGGCCGCATTTTTTTCAACCAAAGCCAGTGCATTTTTAGTTTGATGATCTTCGGCCACATTGGGCGAAGGCACCAAAATGCATGCTTTTTCCATTAAACAAAGTTCCGAAATGGTACCTGCTCCTGCTCTTGAAATCACTAAATCGGCCACCACATAAGCCAAATCCATTCGTGACAAAAATTCATAAATGTGAATGTTAGGGATTTCCGATTTTTTGGTTTGGGCCAGCACCGATTGGTAATAATACTTCCCAGTTTGCCAAATCACTTCGAAATCGGATTTCTTCAATAGTTCAATATCTTTCAGTAGACTATTATTTAGCGTTCCTGCCCCTAAACTGCCTCCTACAACAAGCAGTACTTTTTTGCCATCTTTAAGCTTGTAAAATGCTCGTGCCTCCTCTATTTTCGACCAGGCTTCGATCAGGTTTTTTCGGACAGGATTTCCGGTGTAGACGATTTTTGCAGCAGGAAAATATCTGTCCATATGATCATAAGCCACACAAATTTTATTCACTCGTTTAGCCAGTAACCGATTGGTTAAACCGGCATAAGAGTTTTGTTCCTGAATTAAAGAGGGGAACTTGAAATTTGCAGCGACTCTCAACACAGGTCCGCTTGCATAACCGCCTACACCTACCACAACATCGGGTCTGAATTGCTTAACCACCCGACGCGCACTTCGCATACTCCGAGCCAGATTAACAAAAAATTTGAGCATCTTGACCCCCGGTTTGCGGGGAAATCCCATAATAGGTAAACCAATAATTTTATATCCGGCAGCAGGCACTCGATCCATTTCCATGCGCCCTTCGGCACCAACAAAAAGGAATTCCGTTTCGGGAAGTAAATCCTTAATTTCATTGGCAATAGAAAGTGCCGGAAAAATATGCCCTCCGGTACCGCCACCACTGATTAATATTTTAAGTTTCGTTGTCATTAGTCAATTGTCATTAGTCAATAGCCTCTTCCATACTTCGGTTGCCGAGCTTGTCGAGACATTCAGTTCATTCAGTTTATTCAGTTTATTCAGTTCATTCAGTTTATTCAGTTTATTCAGTTCATTCAGTTTATTCAGTTTATTCAATTAATAGCCCCAACCTCAGCAAAGGCCTGATCTTCTTCGGGCACTTCTGCTACGGCATTGCCCAATGGTTTAATTGCTGTTTTTTCCAATTTATTCTGATAGCTGGCTCGTAAAATACACCCCAGCGAAATGGCTGTAAATAAAGTTGAAGTTCCCCCCATACTCACCCATGGTAAAGTTTGGCCTGTAACCGGTAAAATTCCTACCGACACCCCCATATTGATCATGGCTTGCAACACAAACAAGGAAGAAAGTCCTGCAACCATAAATGCCGGAAATGACCTGTTGCTTTGCCGGATGATCACACCTGCCCTGCTGGCAAAAATAATGTAGGTTAATACTACGATGAAACTGATCCAGCCATACTCTTCCACCAAAATGGCAAAGATAAAATCGTTGTATGCAGCTGCCATATGATTTCGAGCTTCGCTACCCCCCGGGCCACGACCCAGCTGACCACCACGATAAATAGCCATTTCGGCAAAATCGGCCTGAGTCATTCCAATTTCAGAATTAGGATCTCCGTTTAAAAAGCGATCGATACGGCCCCGAACGGTTCCAAATCGTCCCAAATCCACCTTGGTAGCCATAAAGTAAATCATCACTACCGCAAGTATTCCAATGCCTATGGTAGCCATCAAATATTTCAAAGGAACCCTTCCCACAAACATCAAAATCATGATGGTTAAAAATAGAAGCGCGGCTGTTGAAAAGTTGGCCATCGAAATGGCGGCGCACATGACTACAGTTACGCCTAAAATCCAGTAAAATGTTTTCCGCGATGGAGGATTTTCGTTATCTTGATTATTTGCTAATAATCTCGATACAAAAAGCACCAATGATATTTTAGCCAATTCGGCAGGTTGAAAGGAGATAAAGCCCAGGCTAAAAGTACGCCCCGAAGAGTCCGATCCAATGTGTAACACCAAGGCAGTAAGAATGAAAACAAAAGAAATAGCCAATAAAACTGGTGAAAATATCGACATGTATTTTACGGGCACATAATTTACAACCAAGGCGATAATACCAAAACCCAATAAAATCATCACCAACTGTTTGAACAAGTAAAAGAAGGTATTGCCACCCATTTGGCGATAAGCCAACGAACCTGTTGAGCTATACACCACCAGCAACGAAAACATGGAAAGAATGATCAAAACCATCCAAATTCCACGGTCACCTTTTAATAAGCCAAATATCTTGTTCATTTTAATTTTATATTACAAATTCCTTACTGAATTTTTAAATTGCTGACCTCTGTCTTCGTAATTATTAAAAAGATCGAAACTGGCACAAGCTGGTGATAATAAAACAATATCACCCGGTTCCGAAAGAAAATAAGCCGACTTAACCGCGTGTTCCATACTTTGCGTTTCAATTATATCGGGTATTATACCACTGAAAGCATTGACAATTTTCGCATTGTTCTTTCCTAAACAGACAATGGCTTTTACTTTAGTTTTCACCAACTCCATGAGTTCTGTATAATCGTTGCCTTTATCAATTCCCCCCACAATCCAAACGACCGGTTTGGTCATCGATTCCAAAGCATACCAGGCTGAATTGATGTTGGTCGCTTTTGAATCATTGATAAACTCAATTCCGTGTACGGTCAAGTATTTTTCCAGGCGGTGTTCTACTCCTTCAAAATCAGCTAAGCATTCGCGAATAAACTCATTCCGAATGCCTGAAACTTTTCCGATAATAGCTGCGGCCATGGAGTTGCAAGTATTGTGTTTGCCTTGTAAGGCCAAATCGTAAATTGACATGTCAAATGATTTTTCGTTAAATTGAATGCTAATGTTCTTGTTGTGTACTTTTGCTCCGTCACTTTCAAGCTGACTACCTAAAGTGAATGGTAAAACTATTGAAGGTATTTCTCTACTTTTCACCTCACGCGCCAGAATCTCATCATCGGCAAAATAGATGAAGACATCCTCGGCTGTTTGGTTTTGAACAATTCGAAATTTAGAGTCAATGTAATTTTGCATATTATAGTCGTAACGATCCAGGTGATCGGGAGTAATGTTCATTAAGACAGCAATATTGGCTTTGAAATGATACATCCCATCGAGCTGAAAGCTACTTAGTTCAATCACGTAATATTCATGGTCTTCTTCAGCGACCATGCGAGCAAAGCTTTTCCCGATGTTACCTGCCATGGCCACATCGATACCTGCCCTTTTCATTATTTCATAAGTTAATGTTGTAGTCGTAGTTTTTCCATTACTTCCGGTGATACAAATGGTTTTTGCCGTTGTGTATATCGAAGCAAATTCAATCTCGGCAACTATTGGAATGCCTTTATCCTTTAGTTTTTTTATGATGGGAGCCTTATCGGGAATGCCCGGACTTTTGATTACCAGACTGGCATTCAGAATCAATGCTTCAGTGTGCTGCCCTTCTTCCAAAGCAATTCCACGTGAGCTTAACTCCAAACGATAATTTTCTTTGATGGTTCCAAAGTCGGAAACGAAAACATCGAATTTTTTTTGAACAGCAAGAATTGCTGAACCTACACCACTTTCGCCGGCACCTAATATGACTACTCTGTTTTTCATTAACGAACTTTAAGAGTTATGATACTGATCACAGCTAACAGAATGGCTACAATCCAGAAGCGGGCCACAATTTTTGCTTCAGGATAACCCTTCTTTTGAAAATGATGATGAAGCGGAGCCATTAGAAAAACACGTTTCCCAACTCCGTATTTTCTTTTGGTATGTTTAAAATAAGCGACCTGTACAACCACTGATAAATTTTCGGCCACAAAAACACCTGCAAATATCGGGATCATAATTTCCTTACGAATAATAATGGCAAATACTGCCAAAATCCCACCCAAGGCCAAACTACCGGTATCGCCCATAAATACCTGAGCAGGATAGGCATTGTACCAAAGGAAACCAACCGTAGCTCCAATAAACGCCGCAACAAAAACCGACAATTCACCAATGTTGGGAATATACATGATGTTCAAATAATCGGAGAGCATTACGTGACCACTCACATAAGCTAAAATGCCCAGGGTTGTTGCACTGATGGCTGTTGTTCCCGCAGCTAAACCATCCAACCCATCGGTGAGATTTGTAGCATTGGATACTGCTGTAATGATGAATATAATCACCAACATGTACAACAGCCAGGTTGCGATATCTTGCCATGATTCAGGCAAAAATTTCACAAATATTTTATAATTTAACTGCTGGTTTTTTATGAAAGGAATGGTGGTTTCAGTCGATTTAACATCTTCCGAAATGTAATGCACCTCCTGATGACCGGTTTCATGATTCACCAGAACTTCAGTAATGAATTTTCCATTTTCATCTTTCAATTTTTCACGAACCACAACATCCTTATTCAAATACAAGGTGAGGGCCACAATTAAACCAAGTGAAACTTGCCCAATCACTTTAAATTTACCGGCCAGGCCTTCTTTGTCTTTCAAAAATACTTTAATGTAGTCGTCAATAAAACCTATGATTCCCAGCCAAACCGTAGTAATGATCATTAACCATATATATATATTGTCTAAACGGGCAAACAAAAGTGTTGGAATCAAAATTGAAGTTAGAATAATTAAACCTCCCATTGTTGGTGTGCCTTTCTTTTGCATTTGGCCTTCCAAACCCAAATCACGAACTTCTTCACCAATTTGCTTTAGTTGCAGAATGCGTATAATTTTCTTTCCAAATACCATGGTGATGATTAAGGATAGAATTACTGAAGCAGCTGCCCTAAACGAAATGTATTGCATGATTCCCAATCCGGGAATATCCCAATGTTCAACTAATTTATAGAGATGGTATAACATTTTCGTTCTTTTTTAATTGATTCCGAATACTTTTTTGATTTCTTCCTTATCGTCGAAATGATTTTTTACACCATTAATTTCCTGATAATCTTCGTGACCTTTTCCTGCAATTAAAATGATGTCGCCGGTTTGTGCCAACATCGCGGCCGTTTTGATCGCTTCATGGCGATCAACAATGGTGATAGTGTTTTTGCTGTGTAAAGCATCAACACCGGCTTGCATATCCTTTAAGATCGCTTGTGGATCTTCGGTTCTTGGATTGTCGGAAGTTAAAATCACTTTGTTGCTGTATTTACAGGCAATGGCTGCCATTTTGGGGCGTTTGGTTTTGTCGCGATCGCCGCCGGCACCCACCACACAAATAAGTTGTTCGTTTTTCGTTCGCATTTCATCAATGGTAGAAAGAACATTTTCCAGGGCATCGGGTGTATGGGCATAATCGACCACAGCATATCTTCCATCAACTGATGAAATAATTTCGAAACGACCGGCTACGGGGTGAAGCTTGCTAATTTCCACCAGCACATCTTCGGATTGAAAACCAAGGGCTATTGAAGCACCATAAACGGCCAGCAAATTATAGGCGTTAAATTTGCCCACAAAATGGGTCCAAACTTCAGTATTGTTAATGCTCATCAATGTTCCATCGAAATGACCTTCTAAAATTCGATTTTTAAAATTGGCCATGGCGCGCATGGAATAACTTAGTTTTTCTGCTTTTGTATTTTGAAGCATAACCAGTCCATTTTTGTCATCGACGTTGGTAAGTGCGAAAGCTTCCGATTTCAGACCATCGAAGAATTTCTTTTTGGCTTTGATATAGGCATCAAACGTATGGTGATAATCTAAATGATCGTGCGTGATGTTAGTGAAAATACCACCATCGAAATCGAGTCCTGCTATGCGGTCCTGATCGATGGCATGTGAGCTGACTTCCATAAAACAGAATTCACATCCGGCGTCAACCATCTCTCTCATCAGTTGATTCAATTGAAGCTGATCGGGTGTGGTATGTGACGCATGATATTCAACATCGTTAATTTTATAAGTGATGGTTGAAAGTAAACCAGCATTGAAACCAAGATTCATGGCCATTTGATGCAATAACGAAGCAATGGTTGTTTTGCCATTTGTACCGGTCACCCCAATTAGCTTAAGTTTAGCCGAAGGATTTCCATAAAAGCATGAAGCCATTTCACCCAGTACCAGGGCTGAATTTTCTACCCGAATATAACAAACTGACGGATTAATTTCTGCAGGCAATTCCTCACAAACCACAGCAATAGCTCCCTGATCGATGGACCTTTCAATAAACTCATGTCCATCGACATGAGCCCCTTTTATGGCAAAGAATACAAATCCTTTTTCCACTTTCCGGGAATCGAAAGCAAGTCCAACAACCAGCCCATTCAGTTCTCCAAGAAGATCAAATTGATCCACTACTTTAATCAGATCACTCAGTTTTATCATTTTTGTTTATCCGTTGTAATTTTATTAACTCAAATCGAGGTAGACCAACTGACCTTTCTGACAATTGGTTCCCGGTTCAGGTGATTGTTTCCGCACCTTACCAACTCCATTTACTTTTGTTTTTAATCCAGACTTTTCAATTAGATAAATAGCGTCAGAAATGCCCATTCCCATAACATTAGGCATTTGTTTTACGACAATATTTCGTGGTTTCAGGTCAACCGAAGTTTCCCCTTCAATGGTGTAAACCCAGTCGGCACCTTTTACATCGGAGCGGTTCACCTTTATATCCAATTCCTCACACACCAGTTTGGTTTCCTTCACCATACCATTTAAAACACTGGGAATTTGTTGTCCTTCTTTTTCTTTTTCCTTTTGCGCAATTTCGAGCGACAGGTCGGTAGAATAGACACAATCGGCAATTTCACGGAACACAGGACCAGCAACTGATCCGCCGTAATAGGCCCCTTTAGGTTCTGCGACCATGACCATACACGAGTATTTTGGGTTATCCGCGGGAAAATACCCACAGAACGAAGCGCGATATTTATGGTGCGTATAACCTTTGTCCATATCGGACACCTTAGCAGTACCGGTTTTCCCGGCAAAGGTGTATTTGCTTGTTTTCAATGATTTTGCTGTACCACTTTCCACAACACTTTTTAACAAAACCTGCAGCTTCCCAACAGTTTCGTCGGAACAAATAGAACTTTTCAGCACTTCGGGCCTAAACTCTTCGCGTCGTTTTCCATTTTCGCCAATGGCCTCCACAAACATTGGCTTCATCATTCTACCATCATTGGCCACTGCATTGTAAAAAGTAAGCACTTGTAAAGGGGTTAATTGAATTTCATAGCCGTGTGCAATGTAGGCCAGTGATGTTCCCCACCAGCTTTTATCAGTGGGATATTTAATGTATGGAGTAGCTTCACCTTTAATTCCAAGATCAAGTGGTTTATTCAGTCCTACACTATAGAGCCGGTCGATAAATGCTTTGGGGTTTTTACTATAAAACTGATCAATAATTTTGGCTGTTCCCACATTTGATGAGTGTTCAAAAATTTCTTTAACAGTCATTTTGCCACCATAATTGGCATGTCCATAATCACTATCATAAATGGTGCGATCATAGATTTTCCATTTACCATCACCAACATCGAAAACATCACTAGTGTCGATTTTACCGTCGTCAAGCGCCACCATCATCGACATTAATTTGAAGGTAGAACCTGGTTCTGAGCAGCCTTCGTGACCAATGGCATAATTATAAATTTCGTTGTATCGTCCATTTTGCAATCCCAAATTGGCAATGGCCCTAACTTTGCCTGTTTTTACTTCCATCAAAATGGCTGTACCATATTCTGCTCTACTCCTGATCAATTGTTTTTCCAAGGCATGCTCCACTACATCCTGCAAATAGATATCAATGGTTGTAATGACATCCATCCCATTTTCAGGTTCAATTGTACTCACATTCACCCAACGTCCCGAAAGATTTTGACGGACCAACAGACCATCTTCGCCGCGCAGGTAACCTTCAAACTGCTCTTCGATTCCGGAAATACCAATGCTTCCATGGTCACCCCCATAAGCGCCTTTGTTCATGATACCGATGGTTCGAAAGGCAAGATTTCCATGTGGAGTGTAGCGTTTAAATTCCTGCTCAGGCATAAACCCACCCTTAAATTTACCTCTGTTAAAAATGGGAAAGGTTTTTACTCGTTGAAGTTCATCGTAATTAATTTTACGTCGATCGACCAAATAATAACGAGCTTTTTGACGATAGGCAGCGTTCAAATCGCGTTTAAATTGCGATTTTGTTTTGTCGGCAAATACCTTTGCAAGCTCACCAGCCAAGGCATCTACCTCACTTTTAAACACTTCACGCACTCCCGGAGCAGCTAAATCAAAACGAATTTCATAAAAGGGCACCGACGAAGCCAATAATCGCCCTTTTGTACTATATATATTACCACGATTTCCTTGAATCACTTCAGTTTGATTCTCCAGGCTTTGAAGTTTACCTTCCCATTTTTCTCCCGTAGTAAATTGAACATAGATAATACGCCCCATAATGGCCACTGAAAAAATCAGCACCAGAGCTAAAACTCCAGCATAACGAGCCAATATGATACGACGTAAATCCATTACAACTTTTTAACTTTTATTTTTACAGGAGGTTCAGTGGCTTGCTTCAAACCCATGTTTTGATCCTGTACTCTTCTTAAAACCTCTGAATATCGGCTTATGTTAATCAATTCAGCTTCGAGGGTCGACGATTCCGACCTTAATTCTTTCACCTCTTCCTGAACCTCAACACTTGCCCGTAAAATCTTTTCTCCTTTAAATCGCGTTGAAATCATCAACAATCCTAAAAAGGCGATCATTCCAACAACAGGTAACCAGCGGAGGACTTCCTTATTCAGCAAAACGCTGCCAAGAATCACCTCACGAACGCCTACTTTTCGATTTGTTGGTTTTTCAGTTGCCATTATATTTTTTCAGCTATTCTCAATTTTGCACTTCTTGCTCTGGGATTCGTCTGAATTTCAGCGTCGGATGGTATAATCATTTTTCCAATTGCCCGATATTTTGATTGCACATTCCCAAAAAAGTCTTTTTTTACATCGCCACTAAAACTCCCCTTCTGAATCATATTTTTCACCAATCGATCTTCCAGTGAATGATAACTAATCACTACCAATCGACCTCCCGGCTTTAGAACATCATAAACATCGTTCAGGAAATCTTTTAATACTTCCAATTCCTGATTCACTTCAATACGCAAAGCCTGGAATACTTTGGCCAAATATTTACTGGCCATTTTTTGCGGAACCAATGGCTCAAGAACAGCACGCAGGTCGGTGGTTGTTTGAATCGGCTTTTGCTCTCTGGCAGTGACAATAATCTGAGCAGTTTTTTTTGCGTTTTGCAATTCACCATATTCCCTGAACAGACGCATCAAATCCTCAATGGAATACTCATTCACAATTCGGGCTGCCGTTAACGAACCGGTTTGATTCATTCGCATGTCCAAAGCTCCGTCGAAGCGAAAAGAAAAACCACGTTCAGCAACATCAAAATCATGAGAAGAAACTCCCAAGTCAGCCAATACACCATCCACCCCATCGATGGAATAATACCTTAAAAAATTTTTAATATATTTAAAGTTGTGCTGAACGAAAATCAAACGATCGTCGGCCAATACATTGGCTGCTGCATCCACATCCTGATCAAACGCCACAAGTTTCCCTTTGCCAAGTTGTTCAAGTATTTTGCGTGAATGGCCACCTCCACCGTAAGTGACGTCGACATAAACACCTGCCGCATCAATGGCTAAACCATCAATCGACTCGTTCAACAAAACAGGTATATGATATTCTTGCACCATAATTTTTAGTATGAATTCAATCCTCCACCCAGAAATTCCTCAAATGTTGCCGGATATTCTTCGTCAGGCATCATCGCCTTCCGATAAGCCTCAGCTTCCCATAAACGAATACGATCGCCCTGACCAGTAAAAACAACTTCTTTGGTGATTCCCATTTTTTCGAGGAATGCATTAGGGATGTTTAAGCGACCATTGTCGGAAACACCAATTTTGACAAAATTCTGATAGAATTTATCCAGCAATCTGCTCTGACGAGGATCGTTAGGATTTAATCTTGACCGAATAAAGGTCAAGCGCTTATCCCATGAAACTGAAGGGTATATATTGAAACATTTTTCGTATGGATCAATTTCAACGGTGAACATTCGATCAAAAGAATCGCCCATTTCCCGCTTAAATGCAGCAGGCAATACCACACGACCTTTATCGTCGATGCTGGCATTGTATGTATTTGAGAAATCGGGCATAAGTGATTCGTTGAATTTTTCTCAAAAATAGCACTTATTCCACTTTGTTACAATTTTATTCCACTTTATTACACCTCACTCCACCATAATTCCACTAAACTTTTCAACAATTTGTTTAAAAGACAGTTCCAGCCGTCTCCAAAATGAAATCCAAACACGAAGTACCGTATTCGTTTTGTTTAATTTAACACAAGCTAAAAATTCATACCGAAGAGCCCAAAAGTGAGATGAATTGTCATTAAATTGACACGTTCAATTAACAAGTATCACCAAGAGCACCTTTTCTATTAAAAATTTGTTATTTTTCGAAGCTAAATTTTTCACACATGAAGGGTGAGTACAAAGGGGATACTTTTGAACCAATAAATATACGAGAAGTCGTGGCCGGCAAAAATAAAAAAATTGCTAAAAGGCTACCTGCCTTTGTATACAAATGGCTTGAAAGAATCCTACATTTAGATGAGGTCAATTCCTTTCTGAAAAACTCAGGACATCTGAAGGGACTTGACTTTGCCAATGCCATCATTAGCGATTTAAACATAAAATTTAAATTAAAAGGCCTTGATAAGCTGCCCGACAAAGGTCGATTTATGTTTGTTTCCAATCATCCATTAGGTGGCTTAGATGGAGTGCTCTTGCTAAAACTATTGAATGAAAAATTTGGTACTACCCGATCGTTAACCAACGATTTCCTAATGGCCATTACTCCATTAAATGAATGGTTTGTGCCCGTTAACAAAGTTGGGGCACAAGGGAGAGAATCGCTACAGGTTATTGAAGAAATGTATCAATCGGAAGATCAAATTCTCATTTTTCCGGCTGGTTTGTGTTCTAGAAAGATCAAAGGAAAAATTGTTGATTTGGAATGGCAAAAACATTTCATTCAAAAGGCAGTTCAACACCATCTGGATGTTGTACCCATCTATTTTGGAGGCAACAATTCCAATCGATTTTATAACCTGGCCAAACTCAGAAAATTTTTAGGCATCAAATTTAATATCGAAATGATGTATTTAGTGGATGAATTGTACAAGCACAAAAACAAAGCCTTTAAAATTCAATTTGGACAAGCAATACCTTACCAAACCTTTAACAGGAATAAAAGACCCATTGAATGGGCTGAATACGTAAAAAAAAGTGTTTATCAACTGGAACAATTCATTTAAACCCGTTGTTGATAAACCGCATCGAATAAATTTGTAACAGAGAAATATTTATTTTATGAAAGATATCGTTTCGAAAGTAGCAACTCACCTAATTGAATCTGAACTCACTCAGGACAAATTAATGAGAGACACCAATAAAGGTGGCAACCAAATATATATTGTTACTGCGCATAATTCGCCCAATGTGATGCAGGAAATTGGCCGGCTCAGAGAAATTACATTCCGAATGGCTGGTGGAGGTACCGGTAAAGAAATCGACATTGACGAATATGATTTAGCCGAGGTACCTTACCAACAACTCATTGTATGGGATCCGGACTCGAAGGAAATTCTGGGAGGCTATCGCTACCTTTTATGTAACAATTTAGGATTTGATAAAAACGGTGAACCAAATCTGGCTACCGCGCGCATGTTTCACTTTACCGAAAAATTTAAAACAGAATACCTGCCATACACCATTGAATTGGGTCGTTCTTTTGTTCAACCCGAATATCAGTCAAGCAAAGCAGGTGCAAAGGCCTTGTTTGCATTGGACAATCTATGGGATGGCTTGGGTGCTTTAACTGTTGATCACCCTGAGATGAAATACTTTTTTGGCAAAGTAACCATGTACACCCACTTTAATATTGCTGCCCGAAACCACATATTGTACTTCCTCCGGAAACATTTTAACGATCGCGAAGAATTAGTTTTTCCAAAATCGTCCTATCAGTTAGACATTGATTTTTCTTCCATTGAAACCGTTTATCCAGGAAACGATTTTACAGAAGATTATCGCATTTTATCACGAAATGTTCGGGATTTTGGAGAGAATATCCCTCCCCTTGTCAATGCCTATATGAATTTATCGCCCAGCATGAAAACCTTTGGAACAGCAGTCAATGATCATTTTGGGAATGTTGAAGAAACCGGAATCATACTAACTATCGACGATATTTATGAAGCAAAAAAAGATCGCCACATCGAAACCTATTTAATTTCAAAAGGCGATTATTTAATTCAAAGTCACTAAATTGAATTACCCATAAGAACAAAGGCCATCCTCTTCAGGATGGCCTTTGTTCTTAGTACGACTTCTTTTAGAAGCTTAAAATATTTTTCAAATTTTTGTATCCTGTTTTGCTCACCTTAAGCTTAGCATGATCATTTTTTAGAATTACAATGTGTGATTCTTTTTCGTATTGTTGGATTTCTGCAATTTCATCCACTTTAACAATGAACGAACGATGAATCCTGACGTATTCCTTTGCATTTAAATTGTCCTCAAAATAGCGCATCGTTTTTTGTTTTACGAAACGTTTTTCTTTCGTATAAATCATAACATAATCGTCGAGTGATTCGATATACCGAACATGCTCAACAGGAATGATGTGTATTTTACTTTTATCTTTAACCACCACTCTTTCAATAAATTCACTTTCAGGCTTTTCGGTCAGTTTGTCAATGGGTAGTTCTTCTTGTTTGGTGCCATTTATTTTTTCGATAGCACGATCGATGGCTAAAAACAAACGATCCTTCGGAAATGGTTTCAGCAAATAATCAACTGCGTGCTGCTCAAAAGCCTTTATGGCATATTGATTATAGGCCGTTGTAAAAATGATCTCCGGTTTAAATTCCAGCAATTCCAACATTTCGAAACCGGTTAATTTTGGCATTTGAACGTCGAGGAAAACCAAATCGGGCTTTTGTTCATTGATCACTTTGAGGCCTTCGAAACCATTTTCACATTCAGCAATAATTTCGATTTGATCGTGGTCGGTCAAATAGCTTCGGAGTAAATTACGCGCTAACATTTCATCTTCGATGATTACGGTACGGATAAGTTTGCTCATGACAACTTCTTATTTTGTGGTATAATTAAAGTAACTGTAAATATCTGATTTTCGTTTTTAAAAGACAATAGCGTTGAATCACCATAAACCAGACCTAATCTACGACGAATATTTAATAGTCCAATGCCCTCGCCTTTTTTTGAAACAGCATCGGGGTCATAATTGTTGCTTACCGAAAAAATCATTTCATCTTTTGCCCTGTAAGCAGTTGTTTTGATTTCAACCTGAGTGGTGGTTTCATATACCCCATATTTTATGGCATTTTCGTAAATGGGCTGTAAAATCATATTGGGAATTTTGCAAGTTTTGCAATCTGAAATTTGAAAAATGGCTTGCAATTTATCTCCAAACCTCACCTTTTCAATTTCAAGATACAATTTAATATGCTCAATTTCCTGATCGATGGTGACCAATTCGTTTTGTTTGTGTTTTAATGAATACCGCAGAAATGACGAAAGTTTGATAACCATCTCCTGTGCTTTGGCCGGTTCCGACATGGTTAAATACGAAACAGAATTTAAACTATTGAAGAGGAAATGTGGATTGATTTGTGATTTCAATTCGTTCAGTTGTGTTTGAGTAACCAACTCCTTTAAGCGTGTTTCTTCTTTCACTTTTTCGTCCAAGCGATCATAAAAAAAGAAGGTATAATAGAAAGCAGCCATCAAAATGTAAATCAAAGCGCCCAAACCTGCTTTTCCCGGCATAACCAGCTTCATATGAGACTGTACCGGATCGCCTTCGAAAAGCGCCATATCAATTTGACTGGTTAACCACATCCAAAACGACACAATAAATAACATGGCAAATAAATGGTAAAAAACCAGGTAAAGCTGACTACGCTTATCGTTGGCTCCTCCAATAACCACATACCAAATACCCATTCCCAGAAGCGCAAACAGCACGTTAGATATGATAACATCCACTAATGTAATGGCCATATTAGCTCCAAACACTCTTGTTTCCAAAAGAAACTGGATCACAGAAAGTATGATCCAGAATGCAAAATACCATATAAATAAGGCCGGATTTTTTAAAAGCGGATGTTTCATAGTTCAGAAAGTTCTAATGAATTTTACTGAAATTCCTTACTTCTGTTCCACCAAACAAACAAACACCTGTAATCACAATCGTTTTTGAAGGTGTTGGCGCATAGGATGGATCTTTAATTCTCAAATCGCTGTATCCTCCGAACACGGTAGTAATTTTATTCAGAACCGTCCAATCGTTGGGAACCTTAAGAACATTTCCTCCAAACATGGTAGTGACTTCGATGTTACAGCCCTGATCGGAAATTTGACATTGCCGTAAATCAATTTCAGTGCCACCAAATATGGCTGTTGATCGACCTCCGATTAAATTGGGTGACGACATGTTGATTTCACGTGCACCAAACAGTACAAATTCATCAAAATAATCGTTGCTCACTTTTGTTGATCCATCGTGATGGAAACGAATATTATCCCGGATTTTTCGACTTCGGTTATTCCCAAACATAAACATGATACCAATAAGCAACAGAATAGCCGGCCAAAAGAATCGTCGAATTTCGATGTACTCATCAAAAACATCGGGGATCATAAAAAATGCACCAACTCCCATCACCACAACACCAGCACCACGATTTCCACTAAAAAAGATCAAAGCTCCTAATGCAATCAGAAACATTTTCCATGAAAGTAGAAAATCGTAAACCTCCCAACTTAAAACATTGGCGCGATATAAAATCATCACTAAACCCAGTAGTAATAAAATAAACCCAAAAAAGAACCTGCGCCCGTTAACATTGTGTTTTCTCTCCATAATTGTACAAATTTAATGCTTCAAAAATAAGTCTCTTTTTTCAGCTTACATTGCATTGATCGATAAAGGAGCTTTATTTATCGGTTAACGGCTAAGTTCATTTGATTGATAACGCTCAAAGCTTTGCGATTTGCAATAAATTCAAATATAATCATAATATTTCCCTTTCAAAGTCAGCTTTCTTAGGGCCCGAAAAATCGCTTTTAAAATTATTATTCCACGACCACGTCCTTCTATGTTGATTATATTTTTTAGGGCTTGTCCTTAATTATCTGGCAGGAAAGACCAATCACACGAATTAAATCTGTGGCATCCGTGCGATTTGACTGATTACAAATTTATCCACTTTTATTGCCGATTACCATGTAATTAGTTTTCGCTTTTGATACATTTGCTTTTTAGTGGTTAAGCACCTGCGATAATATTTTATTCGCAAAGGAAATATTGGTAAAATTTAGAAGTAGGATGAGGAGATTGTTCGTTGGTATTTGTGTTGTATTTTTTTCATTCCTATCCATAGGTGAATTGTTCGCTCAAGAACTTATTTTTAATGAAGTCATGTCGTCGAACCAACAATACATGTTGGACTCAGATAACGATACCCCCGACTGGTTTGAATTGTACAATGCCGGCACTACTCCTATTAATCTGGCGGATTATAGTGTTAATGATAATCTTGATCCGGATCTTGCCTGGACATTTCCAAGCTATTCGATTAATCCCGGCGCATATATTTTGGTATTTGCATCAGGCAAGGATCGCAAAGATTTTCCCTTGTATTGGAATACCATAATTACAGAAGGTGACACATGGAAATACATTGTCCCTTCCAGCGAACCGGTTCCTGCATGGAAAAATATTTCATTTATTGATTCCGGATGGGAACAAGGTCCAAGCGGATTCGGTTATGGAGACGATGACGACCAAACGGTGTTGAATAAGGCCAATTCGGTATTTATCCGAAAAATATTTGTCGTTAACAAGACAAGTGATGTAGTGGAAGGCCTACTACATATGGATTATGATGATGCCTTTGTTGCCTACCTGAACGGCACCGAAATTGCGCGTGCCAATATTTCGTCGAATGGTGCACCTGCGTATAATGCCATTGCCGATAACTCGAACCACGAAGCCCGAATGTATTCCGGTGGTTTACCCGATGCCTTCGAAATCGAAAACATTCAATCCTTAATTATCACCGGCAATAATGTTTTGGCTATTCAGGTGCATAATGCCGGATCAAACAGTTCCGATCTTAGTGCCATTCCATTTCTTTCGCTGGGATTTTCAGTACCTGTAGATGGACAATTGGCTCCTTTTGTCGAAGTTCCTCAAAAAAAGTTCCACACCGATTTTAACATTTCTGCAGATGGCGAAAGTTTATACCTTTTCAAAAAGGGGATTATAGCCGATTCTGTTCAATTGCCGGCACTACCTACGAATATTTCCTACGGAAGAAATGCACAGCACGAAAACAGCTGGTTTTATTTTAGCGAACCAACGCCTGAAAACAACAACAGCAGTAAGGCCTATTCCTTTTTAGCCGGTGAAGTGACGTTTTCAGTTCCGGGAGGCATTTACAACAGTGCTTTTCGCTTAAGTCTTTCTTCGAACAATGTAAATGATAAAATATACTATACTACCGATAACACAGAACCAACTGTTGACGACCTTCTGTATTCTTCACCCATTAATATTTCCGCCACAACCATGTTTCGTGCGGCGGTGATTAACCCCAACGGAATACCGGGTTTTGTTTCAACCCAAAGTTATTTCTTTGGAATACATCACGATTTGCCGGTAATTTCACTGGTAACCGCCCCGGACAATTTCTTTAGTTACGATAGCGGAATTTACGTTAATGGCCCGCCAAAACCATCCAGTGGTGAAAACTGCGACAATGGTGCCAACTACTGGCAGGATTGGGAAGTTCCGGTTCACATCAGTATGATTGAAACGGATGGGAATTTGGCTTTTGAGCAAAATGCCGGCGTTAAAATTTTTGGAGGATGCAGCAGAAATAATGCCCAAAAATCTCTTTCATTACGTTTTCGCAAACGCTATGGTAAGGATGGTTTAAATTATAAGGTTTTCGACGATCTGGACATCGATACCTTTCACAGTCTGAACCTCCGAAGTTCAGGGAATGACTGGAACGGCACCATGTTTCGCGATGGATTGCAAACCCACCTCTTTCCTGAAAGTATTGACAAAACTGCTTTTCGTCCGGCAGTGGTGTATATCAATGGAGAATATTGGGGCATTCATAATATCCGTGAGCGAATTGATGAAGACTATATTGCTTCACATCATCAAGTTGATCCAAATTCCATTAACATCATGGAATTTCATGTGAACTGGTTAGTGAATTTGGTGGAAGGCGACGACCAACATCTTCTTGATCTTTTGGAATATATTGACAATAACGATTTGACCTTAAACCAAAATTACGAGTACGTGAGCACCCAAATGGATGTTGAAAATTTTGCCTTGTATCAGGCTGCAAATATTTGCATAAAAAATACCGACTGGCCTGGGAATAATGTGAAATATTGGCAAAGTACCGAAGCAGATATGAAATGGCGCTGGATTACCTTTGATACTGATTTTGGATTTACAGACATTAACCACAATACACTCACCTTTGCTCTGGCCGATAATGTTTCGGGATGGCCAAATCCGGCACAATCGACCTACCTGCTTCGACAGCTCAACAAAAACCAGAAGTTTCGAAATCTCTTTATCAATGCCTTCGCCGACGAACTCAATACCTTGTGGGATAAAGATGAATTGTATGCCTTAATTGACCAAATGAAAGGCGACATCGCCAGCGAAATTCCAAATCATTTTAACCGTTGGGGTGCCAACCCCAATTCATGGTCGAACAATGTAAACGGTTTTTATTCATTTGCGGCTCAGCGTCCGGAAGTGGTCAGACGTTTTGTTGAGAATTATTATGGGCTCAAAGGAAGGTATACGCTAACACTGAATGTTAACGATCAAGACCAGGGAGAAATAAAACTGAATACCATTCAACCGAACAACTACCCATGGGCGGGAAGCTATTTTAATAATGTACCTGTTACCTTAACTGCTCTGCCCAAAAGAGGCTACCGCTTTGTTCGATGGGAAGGTAGCCTGCAATCGACACAAGCAACTCTGGAGGTGGCACTCGTTTCATCCACGCAATTAAAAGCCATCTTTGAAAAGGAAGAAACACTGGCCAATGTTGTGCTGATCAATGAAATATTTTATAACAATCTGGCAGGAGAAACACCACAAGATTGGATTGAATTGTATAATACTTCCAATCAATCCGTTGACGTATCGGCATGGAAGGTAAAGGACGCAAATGATAGCCATCAATTTGAAATTAGCCCTGAAACTTACATCGAAGCCAATGATTATTTGGTTATTTGCAGAGACAAGGTCATGTTTTCCAATTTCTATTCCCTGAATGCAAAAACCCTGGGAAATTTTGATTTTGGACTTTCGGACACAGACGATTGTGTTCGTTTATTCGACAATAAAGACTATTTAATTGACTCAATAGCCTATTCCAACAGTGAACTGGATTCTACGATTGCTTTTAGCTACCAACGTTTTAAAAAAGCAAATTTAACAGAATGGTATAATGTGAATGGCATTGGAACACCTTTGGCTGCCAACTCTAAAACACCTTCGAGCAATAAAATCAAACATAATTTTAATGTTGCTGATGTTCTGGTCTATCCCAATCCTTTTTCGGAGCAGCTTAGTGTAGTATTCCTTCTTCCAAAATCAGGAACCGTTAACATTCGCTTGCTATCACAAAATGGTCTGGAACTAATGCACAGCTCCCTTTTTTATAAGAATGAAGGCCAACAGCTGATTGAACTGGATAATGTAGCCAAATTATCCCCTGGCGTTTACATTTTTGTTGTTCAAACTGAAGAATACCTTACAACCAGAAAAGTGATCAAATTATGAACATGGCCAAAATAAAGATGCCTTACAACTAAAAAACCTCCGAAAGAAATATCTTCCAGAGGCTTATATCGTAGTATTGTTAATCTTCAACTATTGTCACCCCATCTTCTTGCCCCAATTATCGCGCAACGAAGCCGTGCGATTGAATACCATTTTCTCGCCAGAGGAATCTTTATCGACATTAAAATAGCCCAAACGTTCAAATTGGAAAGCATCCAAAGGTTTCGCATTTTTAACTGAAGGTTCGATGTAGCATTTGGAACGAATTTCAAGAGAATCGGGATTTAACATTTCACGGAAGTCACGATCCTTCTCACTCGAAGGATCTTCAACATTGAACAAACGATCGTACAGGCGCACTTCCACCTCAAGACTTTCGGTAGCCGAAACCCAGTGTAAAGTACCTTTTACCTTGCGTCCGTCGGGAGAATTTCCACCTTTAGTTGCAGGATCATAGGTACAGTGCAATTCAACAATTTCTCCCTGATCGTTTTTAATGACATCGGTACAGGTGGCATAATAGGCATATTTAAGGCGAACCTCAACCCCGGGAGCCAAACGGAAAAATTTCTTGGGAGCATCTTCCATAAAGTCTTCCCGTTCAATATAGAGTTCACGCGTAAATGGGACATCACGACGGCCGGCACTTTCATCTTCATGGTTATTCACCGCAGAAACCATTTCTACCTGACCTTCAGGATAATTGGTAATAACCACTTTTAATGGATCAATTACTCCCATTACACGAGAGGCTTTTTTATTTAAATCTTCACGAACAGCATGTTCCAACATGGCCAAATCGACCATACCCTTTGTTTTGGTAACGCCCATTTTCTCGACAAAAGATCGGATGCCCGTTGGGGTATATCCTCGTCTACGCATACCTGAAAGTGTCGGCATTCGTGGATCGTCCCATCCACTAACCAGGTTTTCTTGTACCAACGAGAGCAGGTTTCGCTTACTCATCATGGTATAAGTGAGGTTCAGTCGTGAAAATTCAATTTGCCTTGGGCGGTAATCTGATTCAGATAATTGTTCAACAAACCATTCATATAAAGGACGATGAACCTCAAATTCAAGGGTACAGAGCGAATGTGTTATGCCTTCAAAATAATCGCACTGACCGTGAGCATAATCGTACATCGGGTAAATGCACCATTCATTGCCTGTACGGTGGTGTGCCTGATGCAATATTCGATACATTAAAGGATCGCGCATGTGCATATTGGGAGAAGCCATGTCTACTTTTGCACGCAGAACTCGTGCGCCATTGGGAAATTCACCTTTACGCATTCGGGCAAATAAATCAAGGTTTTCCTCAATAGAACGACTGCGATATGGACTTTCTGTTCCGGGCCTTGTTGGCGTACCTCTCTGTTGACTAATCAGTTCAGCCGGTTGATCATCGATGTAGGCTTTACCTTGCTTAATTAGGCGAACGGCAAATTCATACAACTGCTCAAAAAAATCAGAAGCATAATAGAGGCGATCTTCCCAATCGAAACCCAACCAACGAATGTCTTCCTGAATGGAATCAACGTATTCCACATCCTCTTTTACCGGATTGGTATCGTCGAAACGGAGGTTGCATTTTCCTCCAAATTTTTCAGCAGTACCAAAATCCACAATTATGGCTTTGGCATGACCAATGTGTAAATATCCATTGGGCTCAGGGGGGAAACGTGTGTGAACCCGCTTGCCATTTTTTCCTTCCATGACATCCTTTTCTACCAATTCATAGACAAAGTTCCTGGCCTTAGGTGCATTTGCACCATTATCAACGTTATTTTCTGACATACATTATTCCTTTAGAATGCGCAAAGTTAAAGGTTTTGTTGAACTATAAATCAGTTCACAATAAAAATAGAAACGATACTACATTTTCTTTACAAAAGACGGTGTGAATTTGTGATGTACTGATATAAACGATACTTTCGCAGCACCAAATACTTACTTATGGGATTAATTGAAATAGAGGGAATGGAATTTTATTCTTATCACGGTCACTTTGTGGCCGAACAAGTGGTAGGAAATAAATTTGTTTTAAATGTGGCCATTGAAACCAACTGCGATGCTGCCGGGAAAAGCGACGACCTAAAGGATGCTCTTGATTATCAGAAGGTGTATAATTTGATCAAAAAAGAGATGGAAACGAAATCGTTTTTATTGGAGAATATTTGCGACCGTATATTGGATCGATTGTACCTGGAATTTGACACCATTGAGAAAGCAACCATAAAAGTTTCAAAGATGAATCCGCCTATGGGAGGTCAAATTAAACGGGTAAGCATCACCAAAAGCAAATAAGACCTAAAAAAATGTTTTTTGAAAACGAATATTTTGATATCTTTGCAGCCGCTTAAGTAAGAATAGCTTTAAATTTGTTATTTTTCACCCATGGTACCTTGGCCGAGTGGCTAGGCACCGGTCTGCAAAACCGATTACGGCGGTTCGAATCCGCCAGGTACCTCAAAGCAAAAAGGTAAGTTAGTTTAAATCACTAACTTACCTTTTTTTATTGCCGTTCTTGTCCGATTATTTCCCGAATTTAGAGATCAATCGAACAAATTATTTCATCAATGCCACCATAACCGCCTTGATCGTATGCATTCTGTTTTCGGCTTCATCGAATACAATTGACGCTGAGCTTTCAAAAACATCATTCGTAACTTCCATACCATCTAACCCATATTTTTCAAACATTTGTTGGCCAATCTTCGTTTGCGTATCGTGAAATGCGGGCAGGCAATGCAAAAATTTAACATCAGGATTTCCCGTCATTTTAAGCACATCTGCATTTACCTGATAAGGCTTTAGCAAACCAATACGTTCCTCCCAAACACTTTCGGGCTCGCCCATCGAAACCCAAACATCGGTATAAATAAAATCACAGTCCAAAACAGCTGTCGCTACGTCATCGGTAATCAGAAGGGAAGCACCGGTACTTTTTGCAATTTCCCGACATTGATTCACCAAAGCGCTATCGGGTTGGCATCCCCGTGGGGCACATGCCCTGAAATCCATTCCCATTTTTGCAGCCCCCACCATTAAGGAGTTACCCATATTGTTTTGAGCATCGCCCATGTAGCAGAATTTTATTTCGGACAATAGCTTAGTGCTATGTTCCTGCATGGTCATAAAATCGGCCAGAATTTGGGTAGGATGAAATTCAGTTGTTAATCCGTTAAATACAGGAACTCCGGCAAATTCGGCCAATACTTCCACAACTTGCTGACCATATCCCCGATATTCGATGGCATCGTACATACGCCCCAAAACACGAGCCGTATCTTTCATGCTTTCCTTATGCCCAATCTGTGAACCGCTTGGCCCCAGATAGGTTACAAATGCCCCTTGATCGTAGGCCGCAACTTCAAAGGCACATCGTGTTCGGGTTGATGCCTTTTCAAATATCAACGCAATATTTTTTCCCGCTAAATGTTTTTGTTCAACACCTGCTTTTTTATCTTTTTTTAATTGATGCGCCAGATCCAATAAATACTTAATCTCTTCGGGCTGAAAATCCAGCAATTTTAAAAAATGTATATTCTTCAATTTCATGATGATCGTTTTTTTAATTTTTATTCGTAATTCATTGTTATTTTTGAACCATAGCTTTTATCCTGCAGCTTTTTGGCTTCTGTGATTACACTTTTAGAGCCACCATTTTTAATGAATTGCAAACAAGCTTTAATTTTCGGCTCCATGGTTCCTTCCTTAAAAGTACCTTTTTCGAGGTAATCAATGGTATCGTTGTAATTTAAAAATTCAAGTTTCTCTTGAGTCGGCATTCCATAATCTTTATAAATAAAAGGTACATCGGTCAAAATATAAAATTCATCGGCACCAATTTGAGCAGCCAGAACAGCGGAAGCCAAATCCTTATCGACGACACCATTTACGGTTCTAATGTCATTGTTTTCATCATAATACACCGGAATACCGCCGCCGCCGGCTGTAATTACTATTGTCCCCTGATTGACCAAATATTTCACAATATCGGCATTCATCACTGCTTGCGGTGTGGGCGATGGAACCACTCTTCGGTAAGAATTATCCTGTTTTGAACTGGACTTAAATTGCCAACCTTTCGACTCACTTAATTCGTTCGCTTCTTTTTCGCTATAAATTTTACCTACCCTTTTTAAGGGATTTAGGAAGGCAGGATCGTCCGGATCGACTAACACCATAGAAACTAAAGTAATGACTTCGCGCTGAATGCCATGTTTATTTAAAACATTTCGCAACATACGTTCAATCATATAACCTATACCGCCCTGCGAATCAGCCACGCAAACATTTATGGGCATCTGTGCAATTCCATACATTTGTTCCCCTGCGTCGTTTCGCATTAAGATATTACCCACCTGAGGACCGTTACCATGGGTAATCACCAAATTATAATCTTCTTCCAATAAAAAAATTAAATTTTCAATGGTTTCATTCGTATTGGCCTCCTGCTGTTCAATCGATCCCAATTCGTCGCCTCGCAATAGAGCATTCCCACCTAAGGCAACAAGTGCTAATTTTTTCATAGTTGTTTTATAAATGCGAATAAACATACACTATTCAACAGGAAAAAAACCTGATATATTTAATGTACGAATGTCATAATTCAGACCAGGATTTAAACTTACTTTATGGCAAAAGTAAAATTGGATGAAAACAATGACGCAAACAATTCTCCGAATATTTTGGGTAAACTAAAATGGGTTTCAATGATTGTTTCGTCAAATTTGATAAATTTGCAATCGGAATTAAATAATCCTTTAAAGACGAATGACAGAGCGGAAAAAAACAAGTAAAAAGGCGCCCAAAAAAAAGACCTCAGATCCAAAATTGGCGACAGCAAAACAGACCAGGAAAGAACAAATCAGACTTGTCCTTGGATTCTCTGTTTTAGCCTTCTCGTTGTACCTGCTATTTGCATTCGGAAGTTTTTTGCTTAACTCGCAAGCCGATCAAAGTAAACTGCAAATCAACTGGCTGGAATTAATAAAAAATCCTGAAATTAAGGTTGAAAATATTACCGGAAAAACGGGCGCCTGGTTGGCCGATGTATTCATTAATCGCTGGTTTGGAATAGCCTCGTTCCTTTATATTTATATTTTCACTCTTTTAGGCTTTCGTTTGTTAAACAGGGACGTTAAAGCCATATTGTCGAAGGTGATCAAAACCCTAGTGATTATCATTTGGGTTTCCATTACTTTAGGATACATTTTTGGTTACAAATATGCTTCCATGAGTATTTATCCCGGTGGAAGTTATGGATTTCAGCTATCACTCTGGCTGAATTCTCTGGTAGGAAAAGTTGGAACTTTCTTCATACTTTTACTAGCTCTCCTTACTTTTCTAATATTCGGCTACAGCGGATTTGTCGATCTTTTTAAACCATCAACTCGCCCAAAAAAGGATCCGGAAGGAAGTAACCTTTCAGTGGAGGATATTGCAGATCGTTTGTTTTCAGAAAAGGGAAACAAGAAGGATCTACTCAATGATGCTGATGAAATTTTCATCAATGAAGAGGATGAGGATGAGGACGAGGAAGTGGAAGTGAAAAAGGAAAAAGAAAAGAAAAAAGAGGTCCTTAAAAAAGTTAAAAATGAACGAACTGAAAAACCTTCAATTATTGAATTGACAGATGACGGAATTGACAGGGGCGATCAAATAGATGCGGCTTCCGACATAAAAGTAATTGAAGACAAGAAAGATGGACTGGACATTACCGTCGAAAAAATAGACGAAATGGATGAGGAGTATGAGAATGTACCTCAAGCTGATTATGATCCCACACTTGATTTATCGCATTACACCTACCCGACCATCGATCTGCTGGAAGATTACTCGCATCTTAAAACGGAAGTGAGCGACCAGGAGCTTATCGAAAATAAAAATAAGATTGTTGAAACACTTCGGAATTTCAAAATAGAGATCATAAAAATTAAAGCAACCATTGGACCAACTGTTACCTTATACGAAATTGTACCGGCCCAAGGCATTCGGATTTCCAAAATTAAAAACCTTGAAGACGACATTGCCTTAAGTTTATCGGCTTTGGGGATTCGGATTATAGCACCTATCCCGGGAAGAGGAACCATTGGTATTGAAGTTCCAAACCGCAATCCGCAAGTGGTCTCCATGAGGTCAATCATTTCCTCAAAGAAATTTCAGGAGACAACAGCCGAATTGCCCATTGCGATGGGACGCACCATTTCGAACGAAACCTTTATTTTCGACCTCACCAAAATGCCCCACATTTTAGTGGCGGGTGCTACCGGCCAGGGAAAATCTGTAGGTTTAAATGCCATTATTACGTCCATTCTTTACAAGAAGCATCCATCGCAGGTAAAATTTGTTTTCATTGATCCTAAAAAAGTTGAACTGAATTTATACGCATCGTTGGAGCATCATTTTCTGGCTAAACTTCCCGATGCAGAGGAGCCTATTATTACCGATGTAGAAAAAGTAAAAGCCACATTAAATTCGGTGGGAATAGAAATGGACAGTCGTTATGATTTATTAAAGATTGCCCATACCAGAAACATTAAAGAATACAATAAGAAGTTTATTGAGCGGCGCTTAAATCCTGAAAAGGGGCACCGTTATATGCCATACATTGTGGTGGTGGTGGATGAATTTGCCGATTTGATTATGACGGCCGGCAAAGAAATTGAACTACCAATTGCCCGTATCGCACAGTTGGCCCGTGCCGTAGGTATTCACATGATTATTGCAACACAAAGGCCTTCGGCCAACATTATTACCGGGATTATAAAAGCAAACTTCCCGTCGCGCATCGCCTTTAAAGTAGCCTCAATGATTGACTCCAGAACTATTTTAGATCAATCGGGAGCTAACCAATTGATTGGAAAAGGCGATATGTTAATTTCCTCGGGAAGTGAATTGATTCGTTTACAGTGTGCCCTTGTAGATACACCTGAGGTGGAACAAATCTGTGAGCACATTGCCAAACAACAGGCTTATCCAACGGCCTATTTATTGCCCGAATATGTTGGCGACGATAACGATGGTGTTGGCTCCATCGATCTGAATAATCGCGATGAGTTTTTTGACGATGCTGCACGGATAGTTGTTCTCAATCAACAAGGTTCAACATCGATGATCCAACGCAAGTTTTCGATTGGTTACAATAGGGCAGGAAGAATAATGGACCAGATGGAAGCAGCAGGAATAGTAGGCCCAAGTGAAGGCAGTAAAGCACGAAAAGTATTGTTACAAGACGAATATAGTTTGGAACAGTTATTGAATTCCTTTTAGGAATACATTGGAGATGAAGTAGCAGAAAAGAACTTGAAGTTAAACTGAAATTTATGAAACGAATAATTATTTTTTTATTGTTGACAAGCACCTTAAATGGTTTTTCACAAATCGATCAAAAAGCAAAATCGATATTAGACGAAGTTTCTCAAAGAACAAAAGCGTTCAATAGTATTACTTCTGATTTTCAATTTACTATGGAGAATGCAGAAGTTGGTTTGAAGGAAGCAAACAAAGGAAATCTAATCATCCAAGATAAAGCTTTTAAGCTGAGCATTTCAGGAATCGAAATCTTTTGCAACGGCGAAACTCAGTGGACATTCATGAAAGATGCCAATGAAGTCAGCATTTCGGACGTATCGGAATCAGAAGAAAACATGATCAATCCGGCAACCATCTTTACCATTTACGAGCAAGGATTCCGCAATACTTATTTGGGCGAATTTACAAGCGATGCCCGCAAAACCTATAAAATTGAAATGATTCCTGATGAAGTTAAAGAATTCACCAGAGTCATTTTGGAAATTGACCAAAGCAATTATCAAATAGTTGGTGCGGTGATGAATGGAACCGACGCGAACAAATACACCATAAAAATCACCAACATGAATACTTCAAAGAAATATTCTGATTCAGAATTCACATTTGAAACCAAAAAACATCCTAACGTTGAAGTGATTGACATGAGGTAATTATTCGTTCAGGAAGCTTTCAATTCCAAGTCGATAAGAATCCATTCCAAATCCCATGATGCTTCCTTTGCATACAGGTCCTATAAGTGATTCATGTCTGAAATTTTCACGTGTCAAAATATTGGAAATATGAACTTCAACAACGGGAGTTTTTATTCCCGAAATAGCATCCCTGATTGCAACAGAAGTATGGGTATATGCACCGGCATTTAAAACAATACCATCGTAAGTAAAACCAATTTCATGTAATTTATTAATCAACTCCCCTTCAACATTGGATTGAAAATAGTTGATGGTAATATTTTTAGGTTCATACCTTGATTTTAGTTCTGTCAGGTAAGATTCAAAATTTGCAGCCCCGTAAATCGACTTTTCCCGGACACCCAACAAGTTCAGATTCGGTCCGTTTATAATAAATATATTCATAGTCATAACCATTTTCAATGAATTCATCAATAAATCTTTAATTAATAATCACAATTCAACAAAATAATAACGATTCTAAGAACCAAAAGTATAGATTATTGTTAATCTTATAAACAATTAAAATAAATATTATGAAATGGGAAGATAGTGTTAAGGGATTTGAAGAGTATTTGCGCCTTGAGAAGGCCCTTTCTCAGAACTCCATAAATGCCTATATCAACGATATTACGAAACTTCAATATTTTTTAAAAAATAATTTCAAAGGCCTTACACCTCTAAAAGTTAAATTAAATCATTTAAAAAGTTTTGTAGAATGGCTAAACGACAAAGGTGTTAGTCCACGAACGCAGGCCAGAACTATCTCCGGAGTAAAATCATTCTTCAAATACTTACTTATTGAAGAAAAAATAATTAGTGATCCGACAGCCTTGCTGGAGTCGCCAAAAATTGGTCGTAAATTACCTGATGTTTTAAGTCTGGAAGAAATCGATGCCTTAATTGATGCCATCGACCTTGAAAAACCTGAAGGACAAAGAAACAAAGCCATATTGGAAACATTGTATAGCTGCGGACTAAGAGTTTCGGAATTGGTTAATCTTAAAATCAGCAACCTCTTTTTTGATCAGGGCTATATTAAAATTGACGGTAAAGCTAAAAAAGAACGTTTGGTTCCTATGAGCGAACGAGCAATTGTTGAGATCAAAAAGTACCTTGATGTGTATCGGAAGACCTTAAAAATTGCTTCAGATGCCGGTGACGTGCTATTTTTAAACCGAAGAGGACAAAAGCTTAGTCGAGTAATGATTTTTACAATTATTAAAAATCTGGCCAGCAAAATCAACATTCAGAAAAAAATTAGCCCGCATACCTTCCGACATTCATTTGCTACACATTTAATCGACGGAGGTGCCGATTTAAGGGCTGTTCAGGAAATGCTAGGACACGAATCGATCCTAACAACAGAAATTTACACCCATCTCGATCGTGAATTTTTAAAAGATACCATCAATCAATTCCATCCACGCTCATAGCTCATCAGCGTAAAAATATAGTACAGGAGAATGTTATTAACCATTTTTTAACATTCTCCTATTTATACTATTACTCCAACAATCACCTGATTTTCTGAGATTTATTTTTTTTGCCATCACTCGTTATTCGACCAAAAATAGCCAATTTTCTTATTTAGAATTGTTATTCTTATTCGTATACGTTTTTAATCTATTTTTGTTCACAAGAAAAATAGTCATATTACAATCATCTATAAACTAGTACATTATGTCAAAATTAGATTTAAGCAAGTACGGTATCAACAACGTACAGGAAATTCTTCACAACCCATCGTACGAAGTTCTTTTTGCAGAAGAAATGAAACCTGAATTAGAAGGTTTTGAAAAAGGACAGTTAACCGAACTGGATACTGTTAACGTAATGACTGGTATTTTTACAGGACGTTCTCCTAAAGACAAATTTATTGTGAAGGACGACGTCACAAAAGATACCATGTGGTGGACTTCAGAAACAGCAAAAAACGATAATAAACCAACAACTCCTGAGGTTTGGGCTGACTTAAAAGCAACAACAACAAAACAACTTTCTGGCAAAAGATTGTTCGTTATGGATACTTTCTGTGGTGCAAACGAAGATTCTCGTTTAAAAGTTCGTTTTATCATGGAAGTAGCATGGCAGGCCCACTTTGTGAAAAACATGTTCATCCGTCCAACTGAAGAAGAATTAGCCAACTATGGTGAACCTGATTTCGTTTCATTAAATGCTTCAAAAACAACCAACCCTAACTGGAAAGAACAAGGTTTAAATTCTGAAAATTATACCGTTTTCAACTTAACCGAAAAAATGCACGTAGTAGGTGGTAGCTGGTATGGTGGTGAAATGAAAAAAGGTTTATTCGCAATGATGAACTACTATTTACCATTAAACGGAATGGCTGCAATGCATTGTTCAGCAAACGTGGGTAAAGATGGTGATGTTGCTATTTTCTTCGGACTTTCAGGTACAGGTAAAACTACCCTTTCGACTGATGCCAGCCGCCAGTTAATTGGTGACGATGAGCACGGTTGGGACAATGATGGTATCTTCAACTTTGAAGGTGGATGTTATGCAAAAACAATCAACTTAGATAAAGATTCAGAACCAGAGATTTTTGCAGCAATCCGACGTAACGCACTTTTAGAAAACGTAACTGTTGATGCAAACGGTAAAATTGATTTCGACGATAATTCAGTAACTGAAAACACTCGTGTTTCTTACCCGATCAATCACATCGACAATATCGTAAAACCAGTTTCTAAAGCAGGTCATGCCAAAAAAGTAATTTTCCTTTCTGCTGATGCATTCGGTACTTTACCTCCGGTTTCTAAATTAACTCCGGCACAAACTAAATACCACTTTCTTTCAGGATTTACAGCTAAATTAGCTGGAACTGAACGTGGTATTACTGAACCAACTCCAACTTTCTCAGCATGTTTTGGTGCTGCTTTCCTTTCTCTTCACCCAACCAAATACGGTCAGGAATTAGTGAAAAAAATGGAAGCGAACGGAGCTGAAGCTTACTTGGTAAACACTGGATGGAACGGATCAGGAAAACGTATCTCAATTAAAGATACTCGTGGTATTATCAACGCTATTCTTGATGGTTCAATCGAAAAAGCTGAGACTAAAATGATTCCTATCTTCAACTTAGAAGTACCTACATCACTTCCGGGTGTTGCAACAGACATTCTTGATCCTCGCGATACTTATGCTGACGCAAAAGAATGGGAAACAAAAGCAAAAGATCTTGCAGGTCGTTTTATCAAAAACTTCGTTAAATATACCGATAACGAAGAAGGTAAAGCATTGGTGGCTGCAGGTCCTCAATTATAAAAAATCACTTCTAAATATTCAAACCCCGATGCCATGGTATCGGGTTTTTTTTTTTGCTTATTTGATTGATTCAAGATTCATGGCTTTAGTGCCATCTAGTTCAACCATAAAAGTATCTAGATTTCTTTCTATATTCAATCCATATTATCGAAAAGCAATTCTAATCACATTTACCTTCCCAAACATTTACTATATTTAGCCAAAATTAAATACTTACCAGTCATGCATTTAAGAATTATAATTATTACCTTTTTGGTAATTAGCCTGGCAGCTTGTAATACAAAGCCAAAAGCAAGCGAAGAAGAATCAGTTGATGTTGCACAATTGTTAACCATTCTGGATCAAAATGTTGACCAGGAAGTGAGCATTATGGGAACGGTAAACCATGTTTGCACCCACTCAGGACGACGTTGTTTTTTAATTGATTCAACTGGTGAATATTCCATTAGAATAGAAGCTGGAGGCCAAATTGAAAGTTTCAGCCAGGAATTGATTGGTTCAGAAATCAGGGTGAAAGGAATAGTGAAAGAAGACCGTTTAAGTGCCGAAGAAATCAACCAAATGGAATCCGACGTTCTGCAAAAACATCCCGAAGATGCCCAAAACACAGGCGAAAATTGCAGTGCCGAAATGGCCAACGTCAATAAAATGAGAGAATGGATGAAAGATCATTCAAAAGATTATTATGCACTGTATTACATCGACGGAATTTCTTATGAATCAGTTGAATAACAAAAATATTCGAAAATGGCTCAGATTGCTACACCGCGATCTGGGCTATTTTTTTGCAGGAATTACACTGGTATACGCCATTTCTGGCATCATACTCAATCATAAGGAAAACAGGAAAGACCCTGCGTTTAAAACCATTCAGGTGCAACAACAGTTCGATAAAATGTTGACCGTTTCGAATTTCGAGGCAAAATTTGCTGATGCCTTCAACAACTACACCTTAACAAAACTTATCCCTGCCGATCAGCATTACCAGCTATTCATTAAAGGTGGGCTTGGTGATTACAATCTGGAAACAGGCCAAATCTCATTTGAAATTTATCAAAAAAAACCACTCGTCTTTTTTATGAATAAGTTGCACTACAATCAAAAAAAATATTGGACGGCTGTAGCTGATATTTTTGCCGGTGCACTTATTTTCTTTGTTTTATCAGGTTTACTCATGGTTCGGGGAAAAAATAGTCTGATTCAACGTGGCAAGTGGTATGTAATAGCTGGATTTATTTTGTTGCTTGTATACATCTGGATATAATTTCACAAAGCTATTGTTTATGGCGTTTTGCCTGATTGGGTCATCCAATCTAAAAAACGAATACAGAATTCGAATTAGACCACCTATTCCATTCTTTCTTCACCGAACTACTTTTTAGGGCAAAGTAGTTCAAAAAGGAGACTAAATGATAATTCAAAATAAAATTAATATATTCATTGTCTCAAACACCTAAACCTGTTTCAATGAAAAATTTAACTATTGTTCTGCTTTTCCTTCTTTCGTTAAGTACTGTGGCACAAGACAAAATCAGTTTATTTAACGGAAAAAATTTAGATGGTTGGAAAATGATCGTCGAGGATCAATCCATCGCTCCTGCAAGCATCTTTAAGGCCGAAGATGGTGTAATAAAAGTAAGTGGAGTCACCAATGGCTATCTCAGAACAAAGGAGGTTTATACCAACTACCAACTTCATTTAGAATGGCGCTGGACTGAAAAACCAAGCAATAGCGGAGTCTTACTTCATGTAAACGGATATGATTTTTGGCCCAACGCCATTGAATCACAATTGCAGGATCAACATGCCGGCGACATTGTTTTAATAGGCTATGGTGTTTCAGGAATTGTTCGCGATTCAAGCTACATCAATACAAACAAACGCTTTACGATTGTGCCAAAGCTCAACGATGGAATTGAAAAGCCCGCCGGTGAATGGAACAGCTACGACATTACCTGCAACGAAGATCAGGTCACCATTTTCGTAAATGGAGTGCTTCAAAACGAAGGAAAGAAGCTAAGTCTGACTGGTGGATCCATTGGATTACAATCGGAAGGATCACCCATCGAATTCAGAAACATAAAAATCATGCACAACGATTGAAAAATTCATTGACCTTCTTTCAGAATTAATTTTAGATGATTGGTAGCTAAAATTTATCGGGTTCAATGATCGCAATAAAGAACGAAATATTGTAGTCAAGGTAATTAAAATGGTATAAATCATTGCCCGGAAAAAAGCCTAAAAAAGCCGCCTCTTTGCAGAGACGGCTTACTATTAAGTTTTGTCAAATGACATTTTTTACTTTCTGATCACTTTTTTGTAACCATAAATGGCGTTTTCGCCCAATTCTTCTTCAATGCGAAGCAATTGGTTGTATTTTGCCATACGGTCTGAACGACTCATTGAACCTGTTTTGATTTGACCTGAATTGGTAGCTACAGCAATATCGGCAATGGTAGCATCTTCAGTTTCGCCCGAACGGTGCGATGTTACTGAAGTATAACCTGCACGGTGTGCCATTTCAATAGCATCTAAGGTTTCGGTTAATGTACCAATTTGGTTCACTTTGATCAGGATTGAGTTAGCAGCACCCAATTCGATCCCTTTTTGCAGGTACTCAACATTGGTTACAAATAAATCGTCGCCTACCAATTGAATTTGATCACCTAATTTTGCATTTAAAGCAACCCATCCGTCCCAGTCACCTTCGTCCATACCATCTTCGATTGAATCGATAGGATATTTGGCAACCAATTCAGCCAAATAAGCAGCTTGTTCTATAGAGTTACGTTTTGCACCGCCTTCACCTTCGAATTTAGAATAATCGTAAATACCGTTTGAATAAAATTCAGAAGCAGCACAATCTAAGGCAATAGTCACCTCAACACCTGGCTTATACCCTGCATTTTCAATGGCTTTGATGATACTTTCCAAAGCATCTTCGGTACCGTCCAATTTTGGAGCAAATCCACCTTCGTCACCAACAGCTGTACTGAGGTTACGATCGTGCAATACTTTTTTCAAGCTGTGGAAAATTTCAGCACCCATACGTAAACCTTCACGGAATGAAGGTGCACCAACAGGACGAATCATAAATTCCTGGAAAGCGATAGGAGCATCAGAGTGTGAACCTCCGTTGATGATGTTCATCATTGGAACAGGTAATGTTTTAGCATTTACCCCACCAATGTAACGATACAATGGCATTTCGAGGTAGTTAGCAGCAGCTTTCGCAGCAGCCAGAGATACACCTAAAATGGCATTGGCTCCAAGGTTACTTTTTGTTTTAGTACCATCGAGGGCCAACATAGCTTTATCAATACCAACCTGGTCTAAGGCACTCATACCTTCGATAGCCGGGCCAATTTTAGTATTTACATTTTCAACAGCTTTCAAACAACCTTTTCCTAAGAAACGTTTTTTGTCGCCGTCACGTAATTCAAGTGCTTCGTTTTCGCCTGTTGATGCTCCGGATGGAACAGCAGCAATACCTTTAATACCACTTTCAAGAGTGATCTCAACTTCAACAGTGGGGTTACCACGTGAATCCATTATTTCTCTACCTACTACTTTGTAAATGTGCATCGTTATTATTTTTTAAAGTTATGAAACTTAATATGTTAATTCAATTGGTTTTGGGGAACTTAGTGATTTAAAACGCTCCAAAGTTACGGAATAAGAATGAAACTATTCCGATGCTCCCTGTTTCGGTATTTTAAAGCGGCATAAAATTAGTGATTTTAGCATCGAAACCATCAGAAGAGACAAGCTTCAAAAGCAAAGAAAATGTTTGTTAACATTTACTTAACCGCTTCTGAAATACAGATATATAAATGAGAATGTTTATGAGGGAGCAATCCGTCTTAGACTATAAGGTTCCTTCCAAATTCGGTGTTTCAATACTGGATACAACGAGCTCATGTTTATAGTAAAAGTGAAGTTTCATTCTATAAAATTCGTAGTAATATCAAAATTATTTTTTTTTACAAATGATTGTTTCAACAAACCTTTATTCGTTTTTGCTACTATAAAATAAATTCCTTGATCGAAACTTGCAATGTTAATTGACGTTTCGTTTGATTGCATTTGCTCCGAAAGCATCAACTGACCATCACTGTTATATATTTTAATTGTATCAATTAATATTAGTAGTATCTTAGGAAGTAATATCATGGAGGTTATTGTTTCCAATTTCTCATTTTTTTTTATTTTCAACAAATGTCAGTCTGCTTGTTATCAAGCATAATATCATTTGATTGAGGCTTCTCATCAAGACAATTCAATCCTTCTCCTAAAAGAGCATTGAATTTCCAATAACCGTTCAGAGAAAAGTATGAATTACACCTGAGTTATCAGCTGCTGCTGCAATTACATCTACTATACCATTAGAAATAGCAGTTAATAAACCTCTCTGGTCAATTGAAGCAACAGTATAAGAACTTAAACTCCATACAATCTATGGATTACTGGCAATTTCTGGATTAAACATGGTGCTTAATTGCAATGTTCCAAAAGCAAGGTCAATAGTATTTAAACCAACACCTGAAGTTATGGTAACAGAATCCACTGGATGCTGATTTTTTAATGCAATCATATGCGAAGCTTGAGCTAACCCTACTTTTTATGATCACACGCACTCACGCCGATCTATTTAAATAAAATACAGCTCCACACAACAAACTAACTCCTAAGTATGAAAATTATCCCAAACAAAAAAAACCAATTTGTTAATTTCGATTTTGTTCCAACCGAAGGTTTTGTTATCAGCCACCCCTTAATCGATTTTGAATCGAAACTACTCATTGTCACCTAAAACATTATCGAAGATTCAAAAATCAAAAATGTACCTATTCCCTGTTATACTTGTGCTATTAATCCAAAGTGTTTGACGATTCACAACAAAACCTTTCTTCATCGATTGTATCCTTATGGTTACAAAAATCGACAAGGCGATGGTGAGAAGCCTGAAAATATTGGCCATAATGTTTCCGGCAGCACCTCCTTCAACAGTAAACAGTAACCACGAAAAGTTCATTAACACATGCAAGCTAATATTGATCCATGCATTCGATCGCCATTCAAGGTACAACCAACCAAACCAAACCGATCCTGCAGCCGTAGTAAGAAATGCGAACATCGAACTTAGTAAATCGTGCCCCTGATAAATGTGCCAGGCACCAAAAAACACTGCTCCAAATAGCGATGCCGGAACAAAGCCCCATTTCAACTTTCTAAACAATAATCCAATCAAAAAACTTCGTACTAAAAGCTCTTCATAAAATCCGGGAATAATACTGCTTGAAATAATCTTCTGAAAAGTCAAGTCTTTATTAAAATCTCCAAAAATCGAAAATCCAATAAAAAGAGGAAGTGTAAACAACAAAGCAAAAACAAATGCTTTTGGAAAATTTGCATTTAAACCAAGATCAACAAAAAACGCTTTTCGCGAAAAAAGAAGGACTACCAAAGCAACCGGCAACAATCGTAAAGCCAACCAGGTGGTTTCCCACAAGAAAGCATTGTCGGGTAAAAAAGCTGCCCAATTGTGGTCAAATGCGTACAAGATTTTTGAAGCAAAATAAGAAGTAAAAAAACAGATAATAATTAAAGCCGTAAAGAAAATGTTCCGTTTCATTGTTCGTTTTTTTAATGATTTTTTATCGTTTATTTCTTTTCTCATCGGATATTTACAGCCGATGATGAAGCAAATAAAAACCAGATTTTTTAATCAAAAAAACAGAAGTGACCAACAACAAAAATGAGTGACAGATTGCAGTGTTTTGTGATGTTCTACAATTTCGTGTGACGAATTACAAGGAAGAATTAAACCCAAAAGACAAGCTTGAAAGCAAAAAATAGTTAGGCTAAAAGTTTTTTCAGTGGTTTTACCATCGATCGGGAAACAGGTAGTTTTAACTGGTTCGATATTAAATG
Source organism: Prolixibacteraceae bacterium (assembly GCA_041821245.1). Classification (GTDB taxonomy): domain Bacteria; phylum Bacteroidota; class Bacteroidia; order Bacteroidales; family Prolixibacteraceae; genus Roseimarinus. Next base: position 35,050 of record JBGUEP010000003.1, on the reverse strand, counting down.
CAATTCATAATTTGAGCCATCTAATGAAATGCGTTTCACATGCTTTAAATTAACCACGTAGGAACGATGAATTTTACAGAAATGATCGGAAGGCAACTGGGCTAACACATTATTTAATGTATTTCGGATAAGTTGTTTCTTAAGTATTGAATTCGCCAAACTTACAATCTCAATATAGTTTCCATCCGACTTTAAGAACAGAATTTCATCTTCAGGCAAATTAACCGACATTTCATTTTTATTGGTACTGTTGAACTTAACGACACTTCTATTAGATTCAGCATTTGTTTCAACAATAGTCAAACGGATTGAAATCCATTTTTGATAGTACAGTACAAAAAACGGAACTGATCCTACTGCAAGACTGTATTTCAAAAACCCAATGAAAACAGGCAAAGTAATGTAATACCCTCCAATAAACTGTTGATGATAAATCAAACAAGCCAATGTCATTAAATTAAAAACGAGGAGGAAAGTAATCAGTTCTTTTAACAAGTTCCAGTTTTTGGCATCGAAACACTTTGGTAAAAGTAAAATTCCAGCGAGGTAAAAAGCAATGTAAGTTCCGGCAGCAATAAAACCATATCCTACAAGAAAAAGGGTTTTATGGGTCATTGAAAAATTATAGGTGCCAAAAGGTTGAAACACTAAAAGAATAAAAAAAACGAAAAAACCAACAATGCTTCCGGCAATTAAATGCCCCTTAGTGGGTGTTAATGGAATATTTTGTTGGAAGAAGTTCTTTTTCATTAAAAACTATTTAAAATATCAAAACTGAAAGATAAACAACTTAACATATATCCCCAATTATTGATTCTACTATTCATTTTTCAAAAATAAAAAATGAGTACAATACTCGCCAAAAGTCGGACTAAAAAGTTAAGCTATAAATTAAGCATCTTTAATATATAGATTTATGTTAACAACACAAAGAAAATTTAACTTGCTGTAATAATTGTCTCAACAGTTGGGTATTTTAGAGTTCTAGAAAGGTGCCTCCGTCGTTGGCACAATTGGCAAAGTTGGTAGGCACCTACGAAAACAAATTGAAAACCGGATTCAGAGAACTTCAATAAAAAAGGTCCGATGGTAAAACCAAACCCTATATTATGAAGATTATTGCATTACTTTTGGACTGACAACTTATCAGTCAAACTTCCTAACTAATTTTCGATACAGCACATAAATAAAAAGTGCATGTACTATTGCTGCTCCAAAGAGATAAATCCATTGAAAATCTGTTTAAATGGTTAAAATCTTAATATTAACCATTATAACTTTTTCATTTAAATGCAAGATAACACTACTAAAAAGCGAATAGATAAGCTTATTAATACCTTGCTTCAGGTATCACGTGGAAATTACGATTGTGAAGCTGAAATTTCAAATAATTTTGATGAATTAGATTCTTTAGCCATTGGCATGAATATGTTGATTGAAGATCTCAAAAAAAACACACTGGTTGAAGCTCAAAACATAAAAATCAAAGAGATTAATCAAGAATTGATAATTGCAAAAGAAAAAGCAGAAGAGAGTGATCGTTTAAAATCAGCATTTTTGGCTAATATGAGCCATGAAATCAGAACACCAATAAATGGAATTCTGGGATTTGCTGAGTTACTAAAAGACCCTAATATATCTGAATTAGAGAAACTATCGTTCATTGAAATTATTGAAACCAGTGGGTTAAAACTTTTGAATATCATTAATGATTTGATTGACTTATCTAAAATTGAATCGGGAATGGAAAAAGTATTCAATTCCGAAATAAGTATAAATGAACAACTAACAAATATTTATAAATTCTTTACTCCTTTAGTAAATAAAAAAGGACTTAAATTAGTGTTAAATAAACAACCTGACGATACTAAAACAGTATAATTACCGATGCTGAGAAATTTTATGCAATATTTATTAATCTTGTCAACAATTCAATAAAATACACACAAAAAGGCACAATTGAATTCGGATATTACAGAACAAGTAAATTTTTCAATTTTTATATTAAGGATACAGGAATTGGTATCTCAAAAGAAGATCAGAAAAATATTTTTACCCGTTTTATTCAATCAGACATTTCAACAACACGAAAATTTGAGGGTTCAGGCTTAGGCCTCACAATAACCAAATCTTATATTGAGATGTTAGGAGGACAGATATGTGTTAATTCGGTATTAGGAAAAGGTTCAACCTTTCGATTTACTATTCCATATTAGATTCTCAAACAATAGTTCAATAAAAATAAATATAATTGATATTTACAATTTATTCAAACCATCAAGTGCGGCCACGTTGTATGCTTCGGCTAAAGTTGAGTAGTAAAAAACTGAATTGAACAAAAGAAACAAGCCTAAAGGCAAAAAGCAATTAGTCCAAAAGTTGGTTCAATGGTTTTAAATTACAATAAAATCAATAAGCAAAAAAGATATCCTCGGTACTCAAACAGAAGGTTTATAATGATGCGAAAGGAATTCGCAACTTACTCATTCGTTGAGAATAACTCAATGGCATTGGCCAAATGTTCAGGTGTTCCCAATAGGTATAACTGATCGTTTACTTCAAAGACAGTATTCTTGTCGGGATGCTCAATGATATTTTCCATTCTTTTTATAGCCACCAAAGTTACACCTACTTTCGTTCTTAGCTTGGTATTTTCTAACGATAATCCGACGAATATGGAGCCTTCAGCTACCTTCAGCGTTAGTATTTCAATATTTGGAAATTCATCCATAATATTGAATTGATTTTGTGTGTCACGATCTCTAAAAATTCCATAAAAATCATTTCTTATTTTCCCCAGCAACAAGTTAATGTCTTTTTGTGGCATTAACCGATGAGTTAAAATACGATTAAATATATCGATCGAGATTTCAATATTTTCAGGGAAAATCTGACTTGCACCAGCACGATATAATTGCTCCAAATTATTAATATCCTTTGCCCTAACAATAATGAATGCGTGCTTATTCATTTCTCTAACCCGTTCAATTATAATTAAGGCTGAAATCACTTCTCCAACAGAAATAACCACAGTTTCAGCCTGCCCAACATGAGCTTTATGAAGAATCGCCTCATTTGTAGCATCTCCGTAAATTACAATTTCGCCCGTCTTTTGCAGTTCTTTTACAATGTGTGGATCATAAACAATTGACACATAAGGGAGTTTTACATATTTCGCTAATATGGATAGTTTAAGAGAAACTGCGTCTTTACCAATAAAAATGGTGTGATGCTTCAAATCGGCAACTTCAATTTCTTTTAAGGGGAATAATCCGTTCACCAAAACTTTTGGTAAAGGAATTTTTAATAATAGATTTGAAATACGATTTGAACCTTTCATGATGAAAGGTGAAATGGACATGGTTATTACAGCTACGGCCAAAAACAGTTGATAGTAGAACGATGAAATGATTTCTTTGTCGAGTCCAATTTTTGCAAGAATAAACGAAAACTCTCCAACCTGACTCAATGCCAGCCCAACCATAACAGTTCCTTTAAAAGTATGCCCCAGTGCAAAACCTGTTGCTCCGGCAATGATTGTTTTAACACCAAAAATAATTAAAACAGTAAAAAACACCAGCCCAATGTTTTCATGTACAAAATTCAGATCCAGTAACATGCCAATTGAAACAAAGAAAAAGCTGGTGAAAATATCTTTAAATGGAATAAGAGTTCCAAATGCGTTATGACTGTACTCCGATTCTGAAACCATTAACCCGGCCAAGAAAGCTCCAAATGCCAGCGACATTCCCAATTCAGATGTTAGTAAAGCAATGGATAAGCATATCAGAAAAATACTCATCATAAAAAGCTCCTGATTTTTTGTCATTGCTATCAACCTTAATAATTTGGGAAGAAGCCATTTGTTTCCCACATAAACAAAAGCAATAATTCCAATGGTTTTGATAACCAGACTAACTAATTCAGTTGAAATATCTTTCGATTCGGCACCCATAAAATCGCTAAACAAAAGTAAGGGAACCAGCATTAAATCCTGAAAGATAAGAATTCCCAGCACTGTTCGTCCATAGTTTGAACTCAACTCAGAGCGTTCCTGTAAAACTTTTAACACCAAGGCAGAACTACTTAAAGCTGCCATAAATCCTACAAACAATCCTGATTTCCAATTCAATTCATAGAAATGGGAAATGGCGAAAAAAACCAAAGCGGTTAGCAATACCTGCATCAATCCTCCCAGGAAAACAATTCTACGAATTTTAAGTAAGTGTTTCAAAGAAAACTCAAGACCAATTGAGAAAAGGAGTAAGACCACTCCAATTTCAGCCATAATCTCAATTTCATGATGGCCACTTACCAGTTTAAGCAGATAAGGACCAGCTATCACCCCGGTTAATAAATACCCTACAATGGTTGGAATCTTCAACTTCGTAAATATCAGATTTACGAAAGTTGAAAGGGCAAAAATAATGACAATGTCTTTTAATATTTCGAGTTCCATATTTTACAATTTTAAGATCTCTTTTTACACAAAAGGCATCCCACACAAAAGCAATAAAACTACAGTCGATTTAAGCCATCCAATGCGGCCACTTTATAGGCCTCAGCTAATGTTGGATAATTAAAAACGGTATCGCGGAAATACTCAATGGTTCCTTCAAAATTAATTACGGCTTGTCCAATATGAATGAGCTCAGTGGCTGTTTCACCAATGATGTGTACTCCTAACAATTGATGCGTTTCAGGATCAAAAAGCAAGCTGAGCATACCTGTTTCAAGGCCCATAATACCTCCTCTGGCCAGTTCAATAAATTTGGCTTTACCCACACGATAAGGAATACCCTGAGCGAGCAATTCCTGCTCAGTTTTACCAACCATCGAAATCTCCGGAATCGTATATATACCATAGGGCAGTAATTGTGGACTATATTCTGCCGGTGCCCCAAACATGCGGCAAGCTGCTAATCGTCCCTGCTCCATTGATGATGATGCCAATGCAGGAAAACCAACCACATCGCCGGCTGCATAGATGTGTGGTATTTTTGTTTGAAAACTTTCATTCACGCTAATTCGCCCACGTTTGTCCGCCTCGATGTCCAATACTTCCAGGTTTAACGAGTCAGAATTGGCCTGCCGACCAACTGCATACAAAAATATTTCGGCCTCCAGCACTAATCCATTTTCCAAATGAACTTCAACCTGATTTGTATCGTTCTTAAACACTTTCGAAATAGTTTCCGACAAGCGAAAATTAGTTCCTTGTTGCTGTAAATGAACCATCAACTCTCCTATAATTGTTTCATCCACAAAAGGCAATATTGTTGAACTATGATCAATTAAAGTCACCTCAACCCCCATGGCCGAAAACATGGAACCGTACTCTAAACCAATTACGCCAGCCCCAACAATAATCATGTGTTTGGGCATATGTTTCAGATTTAAGATCTGATCAACATCAATAATACTTTCCCCATCGAAAGGAATTTCAGGATTATCTGCAGGTCTGGTACCACAAGCAATCAGCACATAGTCACCATATAGTCGCTCAGTGCCTTCGCTGGTTTCCACTTCCACAATGTGTTCATCGATAAAACGAGCCATCCCATACATCAAATGAATCCCATTGCGATAGAGCTGATCATAAACTACAGCCATTTCGCGTTGTTCTACCATTTCAACTCTGGAAGCCAAATCATCGGAACTAATTTTTTGTTTCAACTTGTAATCGTCGCCATAAAATGCACGCTGACGAATGCCCGACAAATAAATAATGACCTCGCGTAAGGTTTTGCTTGGAATGGTACCCCGATGTAGCGATACACCACCGATCATGGTTTTGCGATCGATTATGGCCACTTTTTTACCTGCCTTCGCAGCTGCAATGGCTCCTTTTTGTCCGGCAGGACCTGAACCAATAACTATTAAATCAAATTTTTCGTAGGCGCTATTATGCATTGCTTTTTGGTTTTCAATTTTATGTTTAATCTTCCTTTCAAGAGATTCTCAAGATACGTAGTTTTTTGTAATGCATGCAAACAAAAGTTCAAATCACATGTATAAACTTTATGCTAACATAATATGTTAGTTACATTAAAATAGGTCTATAGGAAATAAAAAGGATGCCCTTTTAGGATTGAAAAAAAAATACAATTGAAAATTATTTTGAATAAATTAATAAAATCGAACAGCAGATGAAAGGTTGCATTAAGACAACAAAACACGCTTTATCCCATGTTTGCTATTTTCATTTAAAAAATTGGAACAGAATTGCATGCTCACTGATCCTGTTTGCAGGTTTATTTCTACAAACCTCTTATGCTAATACCTCATCTTCAAACGACTCCATAAACACTGTTCTCCAAGAGCAAATTAATATCGTCACCAACATCTGCAACCAAAAGCCTGATGATGCGTTAATCATGGCAAACGATGCACTTAAAATTGCTCAATCTGCGAATAATGATACTGCAAAAGCAGAACTGTTAAGACTCATTGGGCTCATTAGTTTTTATAAAGTGGATTATGCAAAATCACTTGATTACTTTTCCCAAAGTCATCGACTGTTTGTTCAATTGAACAACAAGGATGGCGAAGCTTCAGCCTTGAATAATATTTCGCTGGTTTATAGAACACAGGGCTTTCTTGACAAAGCCTTGAAAATGGATCAAACAGTTCTTAACATGCGAAAGCAGCTAAATGATCCTGATAAATTGGCAGGCAGTTACAACAACATGGCAGTTGCCTATCTTGATCTGAAAAATTTCAATAGTGCATTAAACAACTACAAAAAGGCTGTTTCCATTTCAATCTCGAACAACATACTGGAAGATCTGGACTTGTATTACAACAATATTGGAGACCTTTATTTTCAAATTGATTTAATGGATTCAGCCTATTATTACTTCCAAAAGAGTCTGACTTTTAGTATCCCATTGAATCACAAACAAATCATGGCGAATTCATACATCTATTTGGGACAATATTATTTAAATAAAGGTGAATTTGCCCACGCGAAATACCAGCTAAAAAAAGGACTTCAAATTGCTCAGGAAGTTGGCATCGTCTACGAAATTGAAGATGCAGCCAGGCATTTACATGAGGCATACGCTTTGTCAGGTGACTATCAAAACGCCTATAAAATTCACCTTCTATACAAGCACATGGCCGATAGCGCAAAAAACATTGAAGCCATCCAAAAAATCACTCAAATAGATTCCGATTTAAAATACAACAGAGCGCGTGAACTGGACCAAATTAAGCAGGACAATCAGGAATTGGCCGATCAACTGGAAATTACCAAACAAAAACAAGCGCGCAATGCTGCAATTCTTGTTGGATTGGTTCTGCTTATTATTGCAGTATTTAGTTATATCAATTACAAATCGAAAAGTGCTGACAATATTGAACTGCTGAAGCAAAAGGATGAAATCATGGCACAGAAAGAGGAAATTATTTTACAAAGAAATAGAATTGAAGCTTTGAACGCCACAAAGGACAAATTTTTTGCCATTATAGCTCATGACCTCAGGAATCCTCTGGGTGGAATTTTCAAACTCAGTGAAGTGATATACAACAATCTGGAATTCATTAGTAAAGAAAAACTGGAGAAATACCTGAAAAATATTAAAACAACCACTGAAGGTGTTTATTTATTGTTAGATAATTTACTCAATTGGGCTTCCATTCAATCAGGTTCGATAAAGGTTCATCCTCATCGGTTTAACTTATCAGAAGTTATTCAGGAAAATAAAGTTTTGCTTACAAGTCTTGCCATTCAAAAAAATATATCCATTCACTTCGATGAAACCAGTGAAAGTATGGCCTATGCCGATAAGGAAATGATCAGTACTGTGCTTCGAAATTTAATGACCAATGCCATAAAATTCACCCCGGAACAAGGAAAATTGTCCGTTGATCTGGAAAGAAAAAATAATTTCTGGCAGGTGAGTATTACCGACACAGGCGTTGGTATTTCGCCTGAAGACCAACAGTTACTGTTTACGCTTTTACCTGATTCAAAAAACCTTGGGCATTCACGTGAAAAAGGCATTGGACTCGGCTTAATCCTTTGCAAAGAATTTACGGTGCGTAATGGAGGAGAAATATGGGTAAGCAGCGAAATTGATAAAGGATCAACGTTTGTTATCACCATTCCTCTTAGCGCCTGATCGATTCTTACAAATGTTTTCTATTTTTACGATTCAAAGCATAAACATGATTCGTAAATTCATTCAGCAAAACAAATTCTATCAAAAATATCCGTCCTTGATATTCATTAGCAAATGGTTGGTGATATCAACACTGATTGGTGTTGCAGTTGGTTCGGCTTCGGCCTTTTTTCTCACATCGTTGCGTTGGGCTGAAAATGTCAGGGAATCCCACAAATGGATCATTTGGTTTCTCCCTGTTGCAGGAATGGGTATTGGGGCCATGTACCATTATTGGGGCAAAAATTCAGATGCAGGGAACAACCTTTTAATCGATCGGGTTATGCATCCCGGCAACGACCGAATACCTTTCCGAATGGCTCCCCTCGTGTTAGTTGGAACAATAGCCACCCACCTCTTTGGTGGTTCAGCAGGCCGTGAAGGAACAGCTTTGCAAATGGCAGGCTCCATTTCGGACCAACTCACCAAACCCTTAAAACTTGACCATAACGATCGGAAAATTTTGATCATTGCAGCCATTGCAGCCGGTTTTGGCTCTGTGTTCGGCACTCCGCTGGCCGGTGCGTTATTTGGACTGGAAGTTATCGTTATTGGTAAAATAAAATACGATGCTATTTTTCCTGCATTTTTGGCAGCAATTATTTCCGACCATGTGACCCGATCGTGGGGTGTTGGACATACCGAATATGTCATTCATTCTATTCCTGAAATTTCAACATTAAACATTATTTACAGTGTACTAGCAGGAATTGTATTTGGTATTGTTGCGGCTATTTTCAGTCGATTAAATCATGGTATCGGGCAATTTTTCAAATCAAAAATAAAATACCCCCCGCTCAGACCATTCGTGGGTGGGTTAGTTATTGCCATTGCGGTATTTGCTATAGGCACCACCAAATACATTGGACTGGGCGTACCGGTGATTGTAGATGCCTTCAACCAGCAGTTACCATCGTACGACTTTGCAGTTAAAATCATTTTCACCGCAGTAACTCTTGGCGCAGGATTTAAGGGAGGTGAAGTCACCCCACTTTTTTTTATTGGTGCCACATTAGGAAATGCATTGGCATGGATTATTCCTTTACCCATGGGCCTGCTGGCAGGAATGGGATTTGTGGCAGTGTTTGCAGGAGCCACCAATACTCCTCTGGCATGTAGCATTATGGCCATAGAACTTTTTGGTGCCGAAAGTGGAATATACGTCGCCATTGCCTGTGTTGTTGCCTATTTGATGTCAGGAAATACCAGTATTTATAACGGACAGTTTATTGGCCAGGCCAAACATGTTTTCTTTGGACAATATTCGGGAAAACGTATCAAAGATATTTAAAATGAAACTACTCTTATCCCTTTCCTTCCTCCTGATATCATTTTGTGCTTCAGCACAAAACATTGGAATTGAGCAATGGATGGCTACCTTTTTAAAAGATGAAACCATCAAAAATGCACCCATTAGTATTTGTGTGCAAGATCTGTCCACTTCAACAACTTTACTGGATGTCAATCAGGAATTGAGCCTTACGCCGGCATCGGTCTTAAAAATATTGACCACCGCAACAGCATTTGAAGTACTTGGAAAAGATTACCGTTTCGAAACGGTACTTTCCTACCGGGGTCATTTAAAAAATGGCACCTTAACCGGCGACCTGATAATTCATGGCGGTGGTGATCCATCATTGGGTTCGGACTTTGTGTTTGGAAAATCGAAAAGGAATTTTTACACCAACTGGGTAGCGGCAATCCGTGAAGCCGGCATCGATACAATTATTGGTAATATTGTTGCTGATCCATCCATCTATGCCGATCAGGATGTCCCGCAAACCTGGATCTGGGAAGATTTAGGCAACTATTATGGTGCCGCTGCACAAGGAATTTCACTCTACGACAATACCTTTAAATTGGTATTCAAAACTGAGAATATGGACGGTGGCACTACAAAAATCATACGCACCGAACCTTTCATTCCAAATTTAGAACTACAAAACGAAGTCAGGTCTTCAAATGACCTACGTGATCGTTCAATTGTATTTGGAAGTCCTTACGATAATTTCAGAATAGTTAAAGGAACGCTGGCAAAAGGCAGAGAAGAATTAAAGATCAGGGCATCAATTCCTGATCCTGCACTCTTATTGGCCTACGAATTGAAACAAGAATTAAGTGCATCGGGCATCATGGTTTCAGGGCAAATTCAAAAAGAGCATTCAGACCATATACTACATTCCGCAAGCGATTCGATTTTGCTAAAATGGCCATCACCGCCACTTTTCGAAATCATTCAGCAGCTTAATTTTTTCAGCATTAATTTATTTGCAGAACATCTTTGCAAACACCTGGGACTTATTGTAAATGGTGAAGGAAGTTCTCAGGCCGGGCTTGAGGTCATCCAAAATTTTTGGGAAAAAGAAGCGCTGAACACCGATTTTCTTTTTCTGGCCGATGGTAGTGGTTTATCGCGTTCCAATGCTATTTCGGCTAAATTGCTGGTCGATATTTTAAACTATATGCACCACGACACTGTTTATGCAACCTATTTTGCCAATACACTTCCTCTTGCAGGACTTGAAGGCACCCAACAATATTACTTTCAAAAATCATTTTTGAAGGGAAACGCACAGATAAAAAGTGGTTCGATGACGCGTGTAAGAAGTTTTGCAGGGTATATGAATACCAATAAAAATACACCCATTGCCTTTGCCATAATTATCAACAACTTTAACGATGGAAGTTTTCCGATGGCTCAAAAATTGGAAGAATTGATTGAAGAAATCTTTCTTTATTACTGAGACTAATTGTCCTCATACGGCTCGAAGAACGGAGCACCATCTAAATCTTGAGGATTCAAAATTTGATTTATGCTTATATTAAACCGGTAAGTGAGGTGAAAACTTCCTCCAAAATTACGACTAAAATCAGGCATCAACAAACCCCATAAATTATTCAGATTCATTGCAATCATAATCCTTCTACTATCATAACGCACTCCAACCGGGATATCAAAATAGGATTGGTTTTGAAAAGTTAGACCTGACCATAATTGCAATTTTGGATTCAACTTGTATACAGCCGAAGCTGAAAAATATTCGCGTATATAATAATTAAAAAACTGCATCTGATTGTACCATTCAATCGACAATTTGGAGGTGTATCGATAAGTCATCCCAAATATTACCTTTCCCGGAATTTTGGTTAAAAACCTTTCATTATTAAGTACCGCTAATCGATACAAAACAGAATCGCGCAAACCCAAATTCGCTAAACCTTTTAATGACAACTCATTTGAGCTGTTCAAAATTCCGGACACATCCAGTCCACTCCAAACGTAATCACCATCAATAAGTATATTGTCTACATTTTTGCGCCATAGAATTCCGCCAAAATCAATCACATCGGCAAAAGCATCCATTTTGTGATTCAGATGAACTGTTGTACTCACGTCGAATCCTAAACCCGGATTCCCTGAACCTAAAAAATAGTTTTGCGAAGTTAAATTGAGATGAGCCCCGGTAACAAATCCATCTGAATTACTGTTCAGACTATATGGCAACGACGAGCGAACTTGTCCTTTCATTTTAAAATCGATATACGCAGCATTTTCTTCAGTAAAAACCGAAATTTCAGGATTCATTTTTAAGTAGGCAAGTCCTGAATAGAATTTACCAGTGACAGCAACATCTAACTTAAAATCAATTGATTTGGCCCAGGTAACACCGAAAGTTCTATAATGCATACCCGATACAGGTACAGAAAAATTAACAGTTTCTCCTAAAAATGCCTTATTCCCATGATCAAGAAACTGAAACATCACTTTTTGAAAACCAGCCGAGAGATATGCCTGTTCTTTGATAAATATATTCCATACTGACTTTTTATTTATGGCGGAGAACTGCATCCAATTCCATTCAATATTTGCATATAAATGGCGCATGCGCGTGGCTCTATGATCCATTTTAGTAAAATCGAGGGCATAATTATCAGCACCGGTATTCTTAGAAAACATTGTATAGGTGGAATAAGGTATTATGCTTTCGATCTTAAAATAAGAAACCGGAAGGATGCTAAACTCGATGCTATCAAAATACAATATTTTTGCTGAATGATTATAAAACGAAAGTGTAGTGGAATTTATCGGATAATTTAGCTCACTTTGCCCATGAACATGAATTGCAATTATAAGTTGCACAAATAGTAATAATGATAATTTTAAGCCTTTCATTAAAGATTAGGATTTGCATCAACTACCACCCGGACATCGAAACCATATTCATTTTTTAACATTGCCGGGCTTGTTCCATCGTTTGGTGATAAAAAAGAGACATGAAGTAAAAGGCTATTTGAAAGCACTATCGAATGCAACGCTTCGGGACTAAGCATCATGCTATTCCTGGCATGTGTGGCATTTAATACATTGCCAAATTCATCTACTTCAGCAGCGTCAAGCAGCGTAACATAGAGTTCCTCACCAGTTACAACTCCCTGAATGGTATCAAATGGTGTCAAGCTTAAATCAATTTGCATCGGTATACTGTTGTTGGTTTCAAAAATTAATTCGGCGCTTTCGATTAACTGATCTAAATTTGAATTTGCAATAAAGATTGTATCGGTATAATTAAAAAATACTCCTGAGAGCAGAATGGGAACCTTAAATTCCAGACCAATCTGAAATGGATTATTTAAATCCACAAAATTATCCTGCTCATTATTAATATATCCCGGCGGATTTAATTCAACAGAAGCAACAAAATTCATAGAATCGTTAGGTGGCAACTTCATAAATTCAAAAATAGTTGAATTGGATGAATTAAATTCAAGCTCCGATTTCATTGGTGCATTGTCAATCGATTTTGGATACGGCAAAATATAGGGAGTATTTGAAAGTGTTACTGTTTCACCTTTGCGATTGTACGCATCAATATGCATGTCGAATAAAACAGGAACACCAACCGGATTGCTAAAAAATAAGGTTAACACCGGATCTGCACCAAATATTTCACCACTTATTAAGTCCCACAATTCCTTTTTGATCTTAATCCCCTGTGCCGACAAATCCATTTTGACATTGCCAAAATCTCCTTCCACATAGGAAAAAACAAGATCTGAAAACTCAATTGTTGAAGTAAAGGTATCATCGGAATTGAACGCTAACAATTGATCCTCTATTACATTAATATAAGTAAGATAAAACTCGATACTGTTTGAAGAATATTTTTCATTTGAAAGAAATAGTTCTGTCCCTGAGATATCTGCACTTACGATACTTTCATTACTCTCTGAAAGTGGTATATCAATGCTGAAATCAAGTCCGTTCAAATGCAACGATGGAATTGTCAAACGTAGAGTTCCTGAAGGTTTAAATGTTTTATGCAATGAAATATTCAGATTTCCGCTCTGCACCAGCAGTTTGGTAATATGTATTGAATCTTTAATTGAAATTTGTATTTGTTCCGGCTCGCTTTGATAGGTAAAACTTTCTGATTTAAAAATTCCACTATCCACTTGTATCCCCAAAAATTCACCTTTTAAATAAATACCATTGGTCGGAAGAATGTATACAGAACCAACCGATTCAAAAACATCCATGGCTACTATCCGATAAAAAAGAGGTGCAGTAATTTCTTTACCAGCCAAATCAATTTTAATTTCCTCCATCTCCTGAGGAGCCAAACCATTTGCACTTCCAGCGCCAAATTCAGCGTATTCAATAAATCGCCCCCCCATATCGGTAAGCTCAATCAATGCTTTACAATTGCCTGGAAAATCGTTCCTGATTATTACCTTTAACTCACCACTTACAAAATGTACTGGTTGCAATAAATCAAAATTTTTTATTTGAAAATGAAGAAGATCAGATGATCCATTTCCCAATTGTATATCTGGAAAAATACCACTTTTGTTCTCTGTAATATTTTGAATAAGAAGATTTTCGGGCAATCTGCTTTTAAGAATTGAAACAGTTATAGAGTCCCGGAAAGAATTACCATCAAAATTGATAAGACCAAGTTTCTGTGTTATACTATTCAATTTTATATAAGAGGGGAGTTCTACAATTTCGTTGAAGTTAATTATAGCTACTTTGTCATCACGATAAGAGAAAGTGAGCTCTGTGAGGCTATCCTTATTAAAAACTGAATCTTCGTTAAATGCACTTAATATTTCCCCTAAATTGAAGCTTCCATAGGCAAGAGGAGCAATAATTTGAGCATTTGAATTTATGCTAAAATCTTTGTACTTTCCTATACAAGATGATAAGCTAAAAAGAATAACGTAAATTATTACTTGATGTTTTTTCATTAGTCGCATGTCCCCCAAACATTAACAAATACTATTCTCAAACCAAAAACCAACCAATTGATTTTAAGAAAACGGCAAATATAATTAATCACATTTAGAGTTTAACCTTTTCAGTTAACGTTTAAACATTTATTTCAAACAATGAATATGTTACCAACAAGCAGTTATTTTTACTGGCTAATTTTAGCAATAAATTCTTAGAATAAATTCATATAAAATTAAGAAGTACTTATATTCGCAGCGCATAAAATTTATTAACATGCTTCAATTATTAAAAGCCTCAAGAGATTTGCTTGTTCGAATGATCGATTGGTTTTACCAACCATTTCAAAAGCTAATTCCCGCAGAAACATTTCGTTACGCAGCCAGTGGAGGGATGAATACCGTATTCGATATCTTTCTATACTTTACTTTTTACAACTTCGTATTTGATAAACAAAACGTGGAGCTCGGCTTTGTGACCATTAGTCCTCACATTGCGGCCTTTCTTTTTGTTTTTCCCATTACGTTTACAACAGGTTTTCTTCTGGCCAAGTACATTACCTTCACCCAATCGGCCTTAAGAGGAAGAACTCAACTCATACGCTACGGCGTTTCTGTTGGCGGTTCAATTCTTCTCAACTACGTTTTATTAAAGGTATTTGTTGAGACTTTTGATTGGTATGCTACCTTCTCAAAACTAGTGACCACCTTTGTTGTAATTGTGTATAGTTATATCATTCAGAAACACTTTACTTTCCGAACCGGTAAAAAAACATTGGCAAAACAACTTTAAAGAAGAGTACAAATTGCAGAAAACAGAAAAGAGCTACCAATTCAGGCAGCTCTTAATCTAACTATTAACCTGTTTATTAATAGACATAATAAACTCTGATTCAAATTTAAAAAAAAATTGACACCAAAGAACAATTATTCACAAAGAGTTCAAATTATTCTTATTCTTTTATAGAAGGCCAACCTTCGCTGTCCCAAATTAATTCATGCGTGATTAATTTTGGTTTGCCTTTATCTTTAATATCATAACCATGGCAAAACATATAGTCCTTATTTTGAAAGGTGTAAACTGAATTGTGTCCTTGTCCGTAATAACTTTCATCCCCTTTGATGACAACTGTTCCGCCCCCTTTCAATAAAGAAACACCTTCGCGATCGAAATAAGGACCCGTTACCGATTTGGAACGCCCTACCCTAACATTGTAGGTACTGTGCTCGCCCCTGCAACATAAGTCGAAGGAGACAAAAAGGTAGTATTCATCCTGCTTTTTAAAAATAAATGGCGCTTCGATGGCTGCATTACCCGGATCGGTTTCATCCAAATCCATATCGCGCTGACGCGAAGCAATGGTGTGCCACTCTTTGGGTTCTGCTACTGAGATTAAATCCTGATTCAACTTTACAATTTTCAAACCATTCCAAAATGATCCAAAAGCCATCCAGGGTTCATTATTTTCATCGAAAACTAAATTGGGATCGATGGCGTTCCACATGTCACGACCGGGCACCGATTCTATAATCGGGCCATGATCGATCCATTGATAATTTTTATTCTCAGGATCAAGACTTTCGTTGGTGGCTACACCAATACACGACCGATTACTGGCAAACGACGAAATGGAATAATAGAGGTAATAAGTTCCATTGTGAAAAGAAACATCGGGAGCCCAAATGTTACCGTTAAATTTCGGTACTTTTTGTTTGGCCCACTCCGGAATTGGATTAAATACCTGCGTCAGAAACTGCCAGTTTTCCAAATCGTTGGATATCCAGCTGGCAATGCCCACACCTGTACTATACATATAGTATTTACCGTCTGCTTCGATCGCCACCGGATCGTGGACAATAATTTGATGACTTTGGGCACAGGCATTCCACCCTATCAGTAACATGATCACAAGTACAATTCCGTTTAACTTCATCGCTTAAAGTTTTATTTTAGCTTTTAATTGAGTAAATGAGTGAGCCGGAAAACTATAAGTAAACACATTACCTTTTGTTTTCAAAGCTTCTTTGGTTTTTATTTCCACCTCGTTTAAACCAAAATCATTTCTTGATTTTATGCTTGCACCATTTACTTCCTTGATTTCAACCTGTCCCACAAAATTTCCACTTTGTGAAATGATGTCGGTAGTAATGGCCTTATCTTTATTGCGGTTCACCACATTAAGAATCAATTCATCACCAACTACCGATGCAGATACATCAAGGTAAGGAACATCCTTTTGAATGGTGGTGGATTCACCTAAACCAATAAAAAATTCTTCGGTATCGTAACTCGGACTTTCAACAAAAACATCGAGAGAGGTACCGTGTGCATTTTGTGCAAAAAGTTGCAAGGGATAATAAATGGTTTGAATGAACAAACCTTTTTCATTGGTAAATATAGGAGCAATTACGTTCACCAATTGTGCCATATTCGCCATTTTAACAATATCGGCATTCCTGATAAATGCATTTAAAAAACCGGCAATGACCAGTGCATCTTCCAGGTTGTAATGTTCTTCAAGGGCACGTGTTCCGGCCATGGTTTCGGCATCACGAGCGCGGTACCAAGAGTTGTATTCATCCCAGGCAATGTAAATAGGATCGCGGTCGCCACGATCGGCATTTTCCATTTCGCGGGCAATTAAACCTTTTACAATTTTAGTTCGTTCTTCCAAAACCAAAGGCGTCGACAAGTAATTGTAATAATTGTCGTTTGGGTTGCCTACATACATGTGCAAGGCCAAATAATCGACCACATCGCGTAATTCATGTAGAATGGTTTCGTTCCATTCGTTGGGATCGGCATTGGGCCGATAGTTGGAGGAACCTGCAGCAACCAACTTAATATCAGGTGAAGTGAGTTTCATCAGTTTGGCCGCTTCGCGAGCTTTTTTGGCGTAATCCTCAGCATTGAGATGACCCATTTGCCAAAAACCATCCATCTCGTTTCCCAAACTCCAATACTTTATGTCCCAGGGTTCAGTATATCCGTGTTGTTTTCTCAATTCTGCATAATAAGGACCTTCTTTTACGTTACAATATTCCACCCATTGCTGTGCTTCTTCAATGGTTCCGGTTCCCATATTTATGGAAAAATAAGGTTCAGTTCCCATTTTGCGGGCATACTGCATAAATTCGTTGGTACCAAACCGATTGCTTTCCAACCGCCCCCATGCCAACTCCATGCGTGCAGGACGTTGGTCTTTGGGACCAATACCATCTTTCCAGTGGTAGTTCGAAACGAAATTTCCACCGGGATACCTGGTGATCGCCACATTCAACCCTTTTACGGCCTCCAGAACATCGGTCCGGAATCCGTTTTCATCGGAAAGCGGTGAGCCTTCTTCATATATTCCACCGTAAACACAACGTCCCAGGTGTTCCACAAAGTTTCCATACAATTTGTTGTCGATTTCACCGACTTTACGGTCGACATCGATTTTAATTCTTGCATTTTGAGCAACAATTTTATTTAACCCAACAAGAGCAACAAATACGAGTAAAATACTGAGTTTTTTTTTCAACATAATTATTCAAGATTATAAACAAATAATATAGTTTTAAATTACTGACTAAATTCAAAACAACAAACGAAAGCCCGGTTGCTATCAAAAACAATGGCTTTAGTTTAGCAATTCAAAGCTACTTCACAACAGTTATCCTAGGGTGGATTATTAGTTATAACAAGAGGACTACTGTTTAAACATAGCATTAAGCCTATTCCTGATCCATAAATTCTTCAATCTTGATGCCTTTCCCAATAAACATTGAACGACCAGCTCCAACACCTGCAAATTAAAGAGAGGTTTTCTCAAAAAACGATAAATACCAATACGAAAGCAGATCTGATTTTCACTTGTTTTTTATCATTTTGTCCACTTCAAATATCCATCTGTACCCAATGCTGTGGTTGATGTATTATACATTTGTTTTAGAAGAATTGATAGAACCATCAATCATTCTAACGAAAACTAATAAATAACAAATACTAATTTAATGAACTCAATTAAATTTAATATTATGAAAACAACTAAACGGATAAGGTTCGCTTTGTACGCAGCCGTTTTGGCAGCAATTGGCTTAGTTGGGTGCGAAAAATTGGATCTATATTCAATTGATGCGCCCTCTGACCTACAGAGTAGAATTGACTCAATTGCAGCAGCGAATGCAAGTATGGATACAGGTGACACAACTTACATCAGCATCGCCACTGCGATAGTCGGAGCTGAAGATAACAGTGCCGCTTGGTGGACTGCATTCTCTGATTACTTTAGCATTCCTACTAACAAACTATTGCATTTGGAGTTTGTTAACCACGGTACCGGCGTTAACAACTGGAACAACTGGAACCTTGGCGTTGCCAATGTCGCAGATCGTGATGCCGGTGACTATGCAGAATACTTTGTTCTTCGTTCCGATGCTTATGGCTGGGGGAACGATGATTTCGATTTAAAAATGATCTCTCAAAACTATCCAGATACCGACGGGGATGAAGACATTTGGAACGACTTCCGCACTACAATGCAAGGGGCGCACGTTTCTCTCGATATTGACCACTCTGCTACCGGTAATGTATTTATAACAGCCACTGCCCTTGGAACCAATGGTACAGAATTAGTCATGACCTATCAACAACCGGTTTCTGCCAATGATGATATCGTGGCTTTCTTAATTTGCGATGGCAGTTATTTTGAGATGAAAAAAGCCTACCTTTTACCTTCTCAAGTTACTATTATAGATGATGTTTTCCCGGTTTCAATTGTTATTGAAGGAGCACCTTCTATTGTTGAATTAGGCAGCGAAAACTTTTGGGCCAATGCCACCGCTACTGTTACATTTACCGACGGCTCTTCGGAACAAGTTGATTCTTCAGATATCTCATTCACAGTTATTCCTGATATGACAACAGTGGGAGCCAAAACAGTTGTTGTAGCTTATAGCAAAACCAAGGAAGGCGCCTATTGCAAAGCTGTATCAACCCTTTACACCATACAGGTAACGAACCCTATTGTAAGCATGGAGGTAACTACGTTGCCAAATATGAGCACCTACTATTTCTACAGCAGTGACCCTATCCTGTTCAACACTACCGGTATTGTTGTAACTGCTACCTATTCCGACGGCACAACAAGTATCATGGATAATACAGCGCTTCAGTTTGGCACTATTCCAGCTACCGCGGGTGCTCAATCGGCTGTCATTTCATATGTTGGTGCAACAAAAACAATAACTACAACTTGCCCGTTAACGCTTATAAAGGGTGTAGCTCAAGTAGGTGCTAACGACTTTTCTACCGCATGGTGGACGGTTTTTTCCGATGACTACAAAGTCGCATCAGGTTCGAGTAAGACACTTACAATGTACTGCTACTCCGACAATCTTTCCAATTGGCACAGCCCATGTACAATTCTTCGAAAATCTGACGGGACTGAAAATGCTGTAGTTCGCATGGACAACTTCGGTTGGGGCGACGGCTATGTTACTGCCACCCTCACCAATGATTGGAACTGGGATATATTCACATCAAACATAAGTGGCTCTAAAGTAGTTATAACAGTTACCAACAATGGCGACAATACTGCTGATATACTCTACACTGTTACTTACGTCAACGGCGAAACGCATTTTCAAAAGTATGCGGGTGTAACGGTAGACAGTTCTGATTTGAATTGCGCACTCGTAACAGAGGTGTCATATCTCGTAATTGTTGAATAATCACTAAGATAAAAAATATTTAAAGATGAAATATTCATATATAATCCTTTTGGTATTGTTGGCGCTAGCAACGACTAAATATGCAGAAGGTAAGAGCAATGCCAACCAGATGTCAATGACTCAAACAGGCAATATAACCGTAAAAGGTAAAGTTGTTGACGAAAAAGGAGAATCGCTTCCAGGCGCAACCGTACAAGAAAAAGGTACAAGCAATGGTATCATCACCAACATTGATGGTGACTTCTCTTTTGCTGTTCCTTCAGATGCTACACTGATCGTTTCTTTTGTAGGATACAAAAGTAGTGAAGTTAGCGTTGAAGGAAAAACAGAACTCGGCAACATCACATTGCAGTCGGATTTAAAAGAACTCGACCAGGTGGTAGTAATCGGTTACGGTACGCAACGCAAGGTTGATCTCACAGGTTCAGTTGCCATTGTCAACACTGAAGAACTGAAAAAAGTTTCCAACTCAAACATATCAACAATGCTTCAG
Organism: Prolixibacteraceae bacterium; assembly: GCA_041821245.1. Taxonomy (GTDB): domain Bacteria; phylum Bacteroidota; class Bacteroidia; order Bacteroidales; family Prolixibacteraceae; genus Roseimarinus. The sequence continues at coordinate 14,446 of JBGUEP010000003.1, read as the reverse complement.
GGAAAAGTTTCCGGTGTTCAAATTACAAGCGACGGACAACCGGGCGCCGACCCTATCGTGCGTATTCGTGGTATTGGTTCGTTCGGTAGCACTTCACCTCTCTACGTTGTCGATGGAGTACCTATGGGAACCACCATACGCGACTTCTCGCCAAACGATATCGAAACTCTTCAGGTATTGAAGGATGCTTCTGCTGCCGCAATATATGGTTCGCGTGCGGCCAACGGTGTGGTCATCATTACCACAAAGCAAGGTAAAAAGAACGCAGCCATGAAGGTAGACTACAGAGGCTATTATGGTCTTGACCAGGTTGAAAGTGGGGTGTACAACGTTATGAATTCCGACCAATACGGACAATACGTCACCATGGCTTACGGAAACAGTGGCATGGATGTTCCTGCCGGATACGATCCTGCAAATGCAAAATATATCGATCCGGGAGTTGTTAACACCAATTGGTACGATGAGGCCTTCAAAACGGGCACTCGTCAGAATCACAACATCAACATGTCAGGTGGTGGCGAAAACAATATCTACAACATCGCTCTCGACTATTATAGCCAGGAAGGAACAATGGTAGGTGCCGGTCCCAACTTCGACCGTTATACTGCCCGTTTCAACAATACGATGGATGTTAAGTTTATAAAAATCAAAACGAACATAGTCTATAGCCACAGCAACCAGGACAATATGGCTCTCAGTAATGCCAACGAGTATGTACAGGGGCTATATGGTGCACAATATCCTGTAATGGCTTCGGTTCTACTTTTACCTCCAAGCATCAGGGCTTACGATGAATCGACCTGGGTGCTCGACGACAAAATTTCGGCTGCATCAGAATACAGCTATGACTCTTACGGTTATGGTACTTACTATGATGACGTTCATGGAGACTTACGGGTAACGAACGTTCTGCTCGAAAATAGCTTAATCAAGCGAAACGCAACCATTGACCGCATTGTTGCTACGGGTACTACAAATGTTGACCTCATAGGTATGCTTGGCCTAAAGAGCAGCAATCATAAGTTAGATTACAACCTTAACTTATCGTACAGCAAGACCTTTGCAAAGGACTTTACCTTCGTGCCTGCATTCATTCAGAGTACAACCAACTACCTATCAAAAAGCAATGAGACCCTGTCAGAAGGCTATCGGACCTATAGCGATGCATTGGTAGAAAATACAATAAGCTACGATGGTAAATTTGGCCGCAATCACATCAATGCAGTTGTTGGTCAAACATTCCAACACGAACTATTTCACACACTCACAGGAAAAGGTGTTAACTTGCCTGAACCTTACTATCTGCAGGTAAACAACGCAGAAGAGACTTCAGCAACAAGCTATGAAAGTGAGCACGTATTGGCATCATATATCGGTCGTGTTAACTATAATTTCGATGAAAAATACCTTCTTTCGGCAACTGTACGTCGTGATGGATCAAGCCGTCTTTCATCAGAAGATCGTTATGATGTGTTTCCGTCGGTATCAGCAGGTTGGCGTATGGAACGTGAAAACTTCTTTCCCGTAAACACGTCGACAATCAATTTACTAAAGATTCGCGGTAGCTATGGTGAATTGGGTAATGAGAACATCGGTGAATACCAGTATATGGATGTGATGTCGAGAGGCAATTACACTTATAGCTTTGGAAATGAAAAAATTACTGGCTCTGCCATATCAAACTATGTCAATACAGGTATCAGATGGGAAAAGAAAAAGACGGTTGACCTTGGTCTCGACCTCGCGATGTTCGACAATCAGTTGGAATTTACTTTCGACTGGTATAAGTCAACATCAGAAGACCTTCTGTATAGTGTAGCAGTTCCGACCAATGCAGGAGTTACCAATTCAACGGTAACGATGAATGCGGCAACAATGGTCAACTCAGGTCTTGAATTTTTGCTTGCCTATCACAATCACCAACACGATGTTAAATTTGACATTTCTGCCAACTTATCGACACTCAGCAACGAAGTAACAAAATTGGGGGTTTCAAACGAACCTCGTACCGATGGCTACTGCCGCACAGAGGTAGGTCGTGAAGTTGGTTCATTCTATGGCTACGTTTACGAAGGTATTTTCCAATCTCAGGAAGAGATTGATAGCCGCGTCAACTCCGAAGGCGAATACATCAATCAGAGCGGAGCACAACCGGGTGATGTTGCATACGCCGATCTGAATAACGACGGAGAAATCACCAATGAAGACCAAAAATTCCTGGGTAGTGGATTGCCTAAAGTAAATTATGGTTTGAATGTACGTGCTGAATGGAAAGGTTTCGACTTGAGCCTATCGACATATGGAGCTGCAGGTTTTAAAGCGGTAGACTTTGTTGACGTTGCATTGCACAGCTCATACGGTGCACTCAACAAGAGCATTGATCAATTGAATGCCTGGACAAAGGATAACACCAACACCGACGTACCTCGCATTGCCTACAAATCGACAGGTTCAATCACCAACGATATGTTCAGCCAGCGCTTCTTACAAGATGCATCCTATTTGAAAATTGCCAACATTGAATTGGGCTATAACTTCCCTAACAAATTGTTTGGTGGTTATGTTAACGGCGTTCGTATCTACGCATCAGCTCAAAATCTGACCACTTTATCAAAATACAAAGGTTACAACGTAGACTTCGCCGGAGGTACATTCACTCCCGGTTACAATTATGCCTCGTATCCAACACCACGAACCATTATGTTCGGAGCACACTTCTCATTCTAAAAATATAATCTAAAAAATAGAATTTCATTATGAAAAGTTTAACTATAATTCTAACAATGTTAGCGCTTATTGGAGGCATGACAGCCTGCAATGACCAACTCGATGTTCAGAACCCGAACAATCAGACAACTTACGATTTTGGCGATTCAGAATCGGAACTTCAGGAGACTGTCATCGCTTGCTACAACCGCATTCGCCTCGAAGGTACATTTGCCCGCGTTGGCTACACTTTGGATGCTGTGCGTGGCGATGAAGTTTGGAACTCATCTCAACAATGGTATTTGGAGTACGACAACCTCAATTCTCCAGGTACAATCGGAATTGGCGATGAGTGGATATGGCGCGACTGCTACCATGTAGTGAATCGTACCAATTTTGTATTGTCAAAAGTAGATGCTGTTGAAATGTCAGAAGATTCATACAACCAAATAGCAGGTCAGGCGCTCTTCCTAAGATCTTTGGCCTACTACGAATTGGCAACCTACTACCAAACGGTCCCATTGATTACAGAATATGCAGCTTATTCCGACATCAACACCATGTATGCTTCCAACAATACGCAAGACGAAGTGTTGGACCAAATAGAAGCTGACCTCACCTTAGCCATGAACATGTTGCCATCGCGCGACGAAGGTGGCGAATGGGCGAAAGGCCGTGCTACATGCGGTGCTGCAGCCGGATATTTGTCTCGTACATTAATGTTCCGTCACAAATTTGCCGAGGCTAATACTGTACTGAAAGACATCATTGCCGGCAAGTACGGACATTATGAACTTACAGCCGACTATGGTGACAACTTCAGAGAAGGTTCGCCCTACGAAAACAACTCAGAGAGTTTGTTCGAAGTTCAATTTTTGGACTATGGCACAGGAGGTACTGACGAAGAATGGACTCCGGTAAACATTAGCTCGGAAGCTACTCAGGGCCATGCAGTAGAAAGCAACTACGCTTCGCAGGAATTGGGTAGCTGGGGTGACCTGGCTGGCGCACCCTGGTTGTATAACCTGTTCAAAAAAGAAAACTCTACAGATGGTCGCCTGGATCCTCGTTTATTTTGGACATTGGTTACCTACGAAAGTGAATACAGCAACTATACCGACCTGAAAACTGCAGCATATCCCAATGGAGATCCTCGCAGCAACACCATTTATCAACAAGAGATTACTGCAACTCCTCTGTCGAACAATGCCCAGGGCGGCATATCAATAGCTAAGTTCACCAATGCCAGAAACAACATCTACAGTTCTATTACCAACGGATTGCATTGTGGAATCAACCTTCGCCTTATGCGTTATAGCGATGTTTTACTACGTGCAGCAGAATGTGAAAATGAACTCAATGGTCCAACTCAAACTGCGATCGATTACATTAACACAGTACGTCGACGCGTAGCTCTTAATGACCTTAAAGTTACCGACTTCCCGTCTGCTGATGCTCTTTTCGAACAAATAGCCAATGTTGAACGTCCTAAAGAATTCGGTTGCGAAAACGGACGTGGCATCGACTTAATCCGTTGGGGATTCTTCTACGATGCAGACCGTCTGAATCAATTGGTCGAACATGCTTATTACAAGCGTGATGGCAAAGCCTCTACAGAAGAACTTACTGCCGAAACGGCTGATGATTCGTCGTTCAAATACTATTATAAGGGACATGAATATTTCCCAATATTTCAATCTACTCTTAATGCCAATCCGAACCTTGTAGGCAACTCAGCAAACAAGAATGAAGACAATGGTCCTGATTTTTTCGAAAAATGGACTGTTCGGCCTATTGTAGAGTAGGAATCATTCTCGTAAATTAGAGACTTCCTTATCAACATATTTTTTTGGTATGCTGATAAGGAAGTTTTTTTAAACATTAACTAGCATTATCATTGTTGTCCGTGATAATGTAAATAGTTCCATTAGCAAAGCGAAGCAATCCCATATTTTTAACCGGACACTACTGAGAAACATATTACTTATGAGACTAAAGTATTTTCTGATTATAGCGATCAGTATAATTGCCCTATTGTTTGGGGCTTGCAACGACGATGATCTTGAGCCTACAGGCATCACAACAAAGGACAAGGATGAGCCTGAAATTGACACACTGACAAATTTCACCATTCCAACCTACGCCGACGACTATTCGTCCATAGCATCGTGGGCCAACCGAAACAATTGGAATCTGGCCAACGTTCACGACCCATCGGTTGCTTACTACAATGGTTATTACTACATGTTTGGCACCGATGCCTCTTATGGCAATGAGGCCGCAGGACATGGACATTTTCAGGGCAAACGTTCAATTGATTTGGTGAATTGGGAATGGGTAGGCGGACCTTTTTATGATGCCCCCTCCTGGGTTGCCGACTCGCTCAACGCCATTCGTTCGCGCATGAGTCTTGATGCCATTGCCAAGGACAAGATCATATACGGCTACTGGGCACCGGTAGTCCGCCGTGTCAATGTTGGCGGACAAGAAATCTTGCGTATGTACTACAGCATAATTATCGATAACTACATCAAAACCGGAAATGCCAACACCTCAGCCAACTTTGACGGAAGCTGGTCAGAACGCTCCTTTATTGGCATGTGCGAATCGACCGATCCCGCCGGAGCTGTATGGACCGACAAAGGTTTCGTTACCTGTTCATCTTCAGATCGTGGCACAAACTACAGTCGATCCGGTACAAATGATTGGAGTGCCTATTTCTACTACAATGCCATCGACCCTACGTATATCAAAACACCCGAGGGAGATCATTACCTGATACATGGCTCGTGGCATAGTGGCTTCGCGCTATTACAAGTCGATGCAACAACAGGTAAGCCGCTCAACACACTCGGTGAGCCTTACGCAAGCAGTGCAAGTGAGCTTACTGCCCGATATGGTAAAAGAATTGGTACACGCAAAGCCTCGTCGCGTTGGCAAGGCAGCGAAGCTCCCGAAATAATATACAAAGATGGTTACTACTACTTGTTCATGGCCTACGATGGCCTCGACGTACCCTACAACACGAGAGTGGTGCGAAGTGCAAACATTGAAGGCCCATACCTCGATATCACCGGGCGCAATTTCACCAATGGAAGCGGCGACTCTTACCCTATAGTCACCCACCCTTACAAATTTAATTTGAGCAACGGATGGGTAGGCCTATCACACTGCTGTATCTTCCAAAAGGAAAATACCAACGAATGGTTCTACCTATCGCAAGGACGATTACCTGCCAACGTTGGTGGCAACGCATACTCCAATGCCATTATGATGGGTCATGTACGCCGCATTGTATGGTGCCCGGCCTCTGCAAACGAACCCGACAACCTTTGGCCAATAGCATTGCCCGAACGATACGCCGCCGTACCTGAATACGGTACAATAAGCAAAGACTCGCTCATTGGAACATGGGAGCACATTATCCTTAAATACAGCTATGGCAAACAAGATGGCGCCACAGCTTTAACTCTCAAAGCCGACGGCACTATGTCGGGAGCACTGACAGGCCAATGGAGTTACAATGCAACAAAAAAGCAACTTACATTGGGCAACGTTATTGTTTGCGTTGAACGCGAAGTCGATTGGGAAGCTACCCCACGCCGTGTAACGTTTGTATATGCAGGAACCGAAAAAAATCTAAACGCAAGCTATTGGGGCAAAAAAACAAAATAATAGTGATGGCACAATTCGATAACTATTCATAGAATTGTTAACTTGATGATTCAAAAAAGAGAGGTGAACAAATGAGGACTGGAAGTGTAAAATTGGGTATTTTTATCATTGGAATACTGGTACAACTTTCGATGACGGGGCAAAAACCGTTGAATTATCGTTTTCAATATCTATTGATTGAAGACGGGCTACCTCAAAACACCATCAATGCCATTGCAAAGGATGCCTACGGGTTCATGTGGTTTGGTACCAACAACGGCATTAGTCGCTACGATGGCTATTCCTTCGAATCGTTTAAATCGGAAGAAGATCAAATTAACGATTTGCCCGACAATATGATTAGTGCTATCGAGCCCGGTGCCGATAACAGATTGTGGATAGGTTCACTGAACGGACTTTCCTATTTTGATCCGGAAACAGGTCGCATCAACAAATTCAATCTACCTGATAACGATTCGCCAATTACCAAAGTATCCACAATCATGCGCCACGATGATCAACTCTGGGTAGGAACAACAAATGCGGGTATTTATCTTTTAAACAAAAATGAAACAGGTAATTATTTGCTTGCACATCATTTTTGTATTGAGAACGGGAACTTGCCCGGCAATGAAATTAATGTCATCTACCTCAGTCCGGGCAAACAGCTGTACGTTGGGACGAGAAATGAAGTGCTGCTTTTCCAGGCGGAAGAAAACAAATTCGTGACAACTGTTAATGGCCGAAATTTACCGAAAAACAACCTAATCAACGATATTTTTGAAAGTTCAAAAGGCGATCTTTATATTTCTACTTACAACGGAATGGCTGTTTATTGGTACAATACGCTCACGCCTCAATGGTATTTCAGCAATCCATTAAACAACACGTCACTTTCTCATAACACCATCACTAAAGTACGGGAAGATGCTTCCGGACAAATTTTGGTGGGCACTTTGGGTGGGCTGCACCTGTTCCATACTTATTCCGGAAAGTTTTTTTCTTTTCCGGAAGAAGGACCAGACCATTTCAGATTAAACAATCAATTTATCAGCGATATCTTTTGTGACTCGAACGGAAATGTATGGATCGGCACAGAAAAAGGTGGCGCCAATAAATTTAATGTCTTTCAAAATCAGTTTGAATTTTATGCCAATGATCCCAATAACCCAAATAGTTTAAACGAAAACACCATCAATTCAGTTTTAAAAGAAAAAGAGTGCCTTTGGGTAGGTACAGCTGGAGGTGGTTTAAACAGGCTAGACTATAAAACCGGAAAATTTACACATTACACCTATAACTCGTTAGATCAAAGAACCATTAGCAGTGATTATATCACCTCAATTATCCGGGGCGATGACGGATTTCTGTGGGTGGGATCCTGGGGTGGAGGATTGAATCGCATCACCACATCACCAACAAACATATCGATTCAGCGCATTACTAATTCTACACCCGGTATCCAAAACGAGATTGTGGATTATTTTATCTCATCGCTGGTCAACGATCAACGTGGATTCCTAATGATTGGCACCGAAGGAGGATTATCCACCTTCGATTATTCCACCTACAAATTCACTACGCTTATATCAACGAACAATAACTTCCCTCCCCTTGAAGAAATCGGTTGCCTATTGCTCGATTCAAAAGATTATTATTGGGTGGGAACACGGAATGGATTGTTTCGATTTCCGGCAAGTTCAATTCGTAAAACAAGCGATTCAAATTTCGCCATTTCACACTTGCAATTTTATCAAAGCGAAGCTGACAACCAGAATTCCTTACCGGGAAATTATGTCATCTCATTATTAGAAGATCGAAATGGAAATGTTTGGATGGGCACCTATGGGAATGGACTGGCTAAAAGCAGTGTCGATGAAGCTGGAAATTTAATTTGCACCAATTACACACAAGCGAACGGACTAAGCAACAATGTAATTTATGGAATACAGGAAGATCAAAGCGGAAACATTTGGTTAAGTACCGACTATGGTTTATCCATGTTAAATCCTGCGACTAGTCAAGTGAAAAATTTCATTAAGCAGGATGGCCTCCTGAACAATCAATTTTATTGGTCGGCCTCCTATAAAAGTTACGACGGAGAACTCTATTTTGGCGGTACTGAAGGACTCAACTACTTTAAACCCGAAAACATTTACAACTACAATTACCTACCAGTTCCTAAAGTTACTCAGCTTAAGATTTACAATAAAGAGGTTCATGCCGGTGAAAAATTTCACGATAAAGTGGTGCTCAATCATCCCATTTATGCCTGCGACACCATCCAACTTACCTATCGCGACAATAACCTTTCTTTCGATTTTTCTTCCTTCGATTATTATTTACCCGAAAAAACAACCTTTGCTTATCAACTCAGCAACATTGATAAAGATTGGATCACAGTGCCTGCTCAGCGTCGTTTTGCCAATTACAGCAATTTATCGGGAGGAACGTATTCGTTTTTGTTAAAAGCCTCGAACGGCGATGGAATTTGGAATGAAATCCCAACAGAATTAACCATCATTATTACCCCTCCTTTTTGGGAAACACAGTTGTTCAAAATTCTGGTGGTGATTTTAGTGTTGTTGATTACCTTCTCGTTGGTTCAACTGCAAATGAGACGCATCATTCAGCAGAAAAAAGTATTGGAAGAAAAAGTTCGCCTACGCACCCAAAAAATTGAAGATCAGAAAGGTTTGCTTGAAAGGCAAGCCACTGAACTGATCAATTACAATCATACTTTAGAGAAACGCCAAACCGTGATTGAAGAGCAAAAAGAAGAGCTCGAAACCATGAACAATGAAATCATGAATCAGCGCGATGAGCTGATTCTACTGAACAATAAGGTGAAAGACATCAATTTGCATCAAATGCAGTTCTTCACTAACATCTCGCACGAATTCCGCACACCGCTCACCCTCATTATTTCTCCACTCGAACGTTTAATTGGTCGGTTCAAAGACAATGATGAAACCTCGGGTTTACTTAAAATCATCAACCGAAATGCCCAACGTTTATTGCTATTGATCAACCAATTGCTTGAAATTCGTAAAATTGAAACTGGAAATCAGGAATTATTGGTTGAATTAACCGAAACAAAACCTTTTCTACTCGAAATATTTCATGCTTTTGATGAATTGGCACTCAAAAATGAGATCACTTACAGCTATGACATTGAGGTCAACAATGTCGCCTGGATGGATAAGGAAAAGCTCGAAAACGTTGTTTACAACCTTCTGTCCAATGCATTTAAGTTTACACCAAATGCTCATGAAGTAATTTTAAGCGCACGCTCCATTAAAAAAGAAGGAAATGATTTCCTTGAAATTGCCATAAAAGATACGGGTTCAGGAATTCCCGAGGATCAAATCACCAAACTATTCGATCGCTTTTATCAGGTGGCCGCAAGTAACAAACACCTCAATAGCGGAACCGGCATTGGATTATCGTTGGTAAAAAGCCTGGTGGACATCATGTATGGAACCATATGGGTTGAAAGTAAGCCCGGTGAAGGAAGTATTTTCAGCCTACAAATTCCGGTGAATAAAAACTATTTTGCTGAGCACGAAATCGATAAATCGGGGCAGGTATTTGAATCGAATCTCAAAACCAAGGTGGCTTTATTGTACAATAAAATTTCAGAACAAGCAGTCATCGAATTTCAACCCAATGAAAGTGCTCCTGAAAAAATACTGATCGTTGAAGACAATCCGGAAATGAGATCCTTCATCACTTCCAGTTTATCGCTTTATTACCATGTATTAGAAGCCGAAAATGGTGTACAGGGTTACGACATGGCAAAAAACGAGGACGTATCGCTCATTATCAGTGACATTATGATGCCTGAAATGGACGGACTGGAATTCTGCAAAAAAGTAAAGAACAATCTGTATACCAGCCACATTCCAATGATTTTGCTTACGGCAAAAGGCAATGTCGAAGATTTTGTGGTAGGACTGGAACAAGGTGCCGATGACTACATTGCCAAACCCTTCAACATTGAAATTCTTGTGGCCAAAGTCAATGCCCTGATCGAAAACAGAAAAGTACTGCGCAGTCGATTTAGTGCATTGGAAGATGTGGAAGTATCAGAAATAACCAGCTCGAATCTCGACCAACAGTTCTTCAAAAAGGTAAACGACATTGTGGAGAAGTATTATACCGACCCGGCATTCGACGTGGACCACTTTGCTTCTGAAATGTTTGTTAGCCGTAGCCAGTTGTACAAAAAAATGAAAGCCATTACCAGCCTGTCGGCCAACGATTTTATAAATGTGTACCGTTTGAAAAAATCGAAGGAATTGCTGCAAGGGAATAACCTTCAAGTAAGCGAAGTGGCCTATGCAACCGGTTTTAACGATCCGAAATACTTCAGCCGGATCTTCAAAAAATATTACAAATGTTCACCCTCAGAGTTTGTGAGGAAGGACACTACCTGATCGGATTTTGAACCTATCTGTGCGAAAAAAAATAAATTAAACAGATGTACTTCGGTTCAAATTATTGTTAGCGATGCATCAAACCACGCTTTATAAGAAGAGCAGAGAACCATAGGTTCGTTTGATTTTGTAAGGATGGACTTTAGTCCATTTCTTTGAACATATAAAGACATCAGGGAGAGCCGTTGGCTCGGTATATATTAAAAAAAATGATTCATTGCAGAAATTTTTTTAAACGTGTCGAAAACAGGTGGTTTTTTGTTAGGAAGCAAAGGGGGCATTTCCTTATTGTTTTTCCACCGACTTGAAGCTCCAAACCTCTTTAGAGCTCATTTCCTGGCCGGGCCGAAGTGTTTTATAGGCTGAATGGTGTTCCAGCTCCAGAATATCGGTTTTGCCACCAGTTGAAATTTTATTGTACACTTCAACTAAAGCTTGTTCAGGATGAATTAAATTGCGTTCTACCTTTTCGAAATTTATAAAAAGCTCCCAGTCGTTTTTAGTCACTATTATTTCTCCACGTTTAGGATAGATAAAGGCTTTTGAAACTCTTTGTTCTTTTGATTTTGAAGGTTTTTCGGCAATGAACGAGAAAAAACCACCAACATAACTGTGCCTCATAAAATCGATTTCAAGGTTCTCGTCGATGTCAATACGAATATCCTTTTCTGATTCCACGGCTAGCCTAAATTTGGTATAGGCATCGAAACGTGCATTCGACCACAAATCCCATGACACATCCTTTTTTCTGATGTTCCTGGCAATCACTTCAATGACCATTGAATCTCCTGTAAGCTCAAATATTTTAGTCAGTTTAACCCCACTAATCGGGCTAGGTGGACTTTCTAACACCAATCGCACCTTCGTAGCTTCAACAATAGTATAGTTTGAATAAATAATATAAGGATCAGGCGGCCATACGTCAGCATTTTTTTTCTTGGCAGGTAAAATATCTTGTTGTGTCCACCAGGCACTTTGAGGGCCCAACCAAGTAATCAAACCATTGTATGGTTTAAAGGGTGAGCCGGGTTTAGGATCAATTCTATCGGTTTCGGGTTCATCCCACAAATCAGCATCAGAATATAAAAAATTACGTACACCAAGTGGTGCAATAAAAACCATTCTGCCTCCTACATCGGGTAAAAATCCGGCTTTCAAATATTCGTTTTCCAAATAAACCACCTTGGTTTGGCTATACCCCATCATAGATATCAGAATAATTAATACAACAAGTGAACGTTTTGCTCGCATACACCTTTAATTTTTAATGAATGTTTGGCCATAATCACCTTCATCAGTATAGATTTTTGCAATATAAATGCCCGGAGTAAGGTACGCAATGTCTATGTGGTTTTCTAATCCCAAACAAGATTCAATGAACAATTTTCCATTGCCATCAAACACCTTCAAGGTACCATCTTCTTTGTCTGTTTTTATATTCAGCCAGTCGTTTGCAGGATTGGGATAAACTAAAATGTTTAATGTTCCTTTTAATATCGCATTCCCCACATTTTCTGACGGGCAATTTTCAGGATTAGTTGAAGGCTCAAGCCCCGTATTGCCTCCCGCACAATGTCCACAAGCATCAATAAAGGCAGAACCATTTTTATCGCCGTTACAGTCGTAAGTTAAATCCACATATTTCGACAATAAGCGAATAAAGTTGATTTGATATCCACAGCTATTTTCAGTTACACTCCACGAATTGAGGGGCCAACTGGTATTAAAATCTTTGTACGACTTCTGACTGGGTTGTCCTTTAGGCGGGGCAATGGATTCGGAATTACATAGTGCATTATTCCCTGTAGAACCACATCCTGATGGACAACACCCGTCCCAGTCATAACTCGGGTTTGGTCCTCCGGTAAGAAATCCGGGTGGTGGCCCGTAAATTGATTCTCCTACCCGATCCCACTTTTCACTTCCATTGGCAAACCATGTATGGTAAAATTCATTCACTCCATTTTCGGCACCATACAAATACATGTTCGACAAATAAACCAAATTCAAAGGATTCACTCCGTTGATGCCATGAATGTAACCAGCCCCTGCATTCCCCACTTCGGTGGCTTTTTCGGGTGACACGTTGTAATCAAGCAAATTCCAGAACATTAAACCCTGACTACATTTGTTTGAATTGCTTCCCCAGGTATAGTCCTTGATGTGGGCCAGATAAGGATCCTTCCTCCCCGTGTATGCCGGGAAATTTTCCGATCCGCTTAGCATGGCGTTTCTGAAGGTATCTTTAATTGTTTTTGAAACCGATGGTGTAGCATCCGGCAAATTGGCATAATACAACAAAGTGGTTTGGTTGCTTCCCTCGAATGGGTAGGCAAAATTCCAGGCCATCAAATGAACAGTGTTGTAATTGGCATCAAAAAAGTCGCGATAAGCTGATTCGCCCGTAGCTTCAAAAAGGAAGGCCGCTGCACGTAATTTAGCCATCAAACGACCATAATCATCGGTTTCCATTTGCCCTGCTCCCAATCCACCTGACTGATAAGCTGCATCGTTATTATTAAAAAGCACATTCGGGTTAGCCTCGGCCCATTGGTAGCCTTTAATGGCGGCACTCAACAAAGTATCGGCATATGTTTCCATTCCAATCAGTCGGAAAACTTTTGAAGCAATGGCCATGGCACCGGCGGCATTTAAGGTCGCAGAGGTATTGACCGGGCCATAAAAGCTGGGCCCATTGGCACTCGAAGGAGGACTGGCGTGCGATTCACCCACGATACTAATTACGCTACCATCGTCGAACTGGAGGCGCAATAGGTGATCGCTTCCCCACTTGGCTTCGTCTACTAAATCGGGGATTCCGTTGCCCGATTCCGGTAAGTTGTAATTATCGGCCCATGCTTCAGGACGTTCCAGATAAGCCAACATCATTTCTACAACATAACTACTCGTCCAGCTGGTATATTTATTAAAATCGCCGGCGTCGTACCAACCACCACTTACATCACGTTCAAGTGCTGCATTGGTTTTATCGAGGAACATCCTACAATTTTTATCCTGCAAATTTTTCATATGACTGGCACCATCGGCCCAGCCTTCTCCCGCATATTTTACCTCTTTCGCAAATCCTACACGCTGATAATAGAATGTTCGCACGGCATGTTTAAGTTCTTCGTTATAAATAGCCGGTGATATTTCAAATTCATAGGAGCGAAGTTGTTTGTCGACATCTAAAACATAGTACTTACCAATTGCTTTTACCGATGAAAAATCGAAATACCAAATTTTATCACCTGATGAAGCATCTGTTGCACCATTTTTCCACGCAAGTGATGCTGCAGACAAGACCACTTCCTTCGTTTTTACATTCACCAGCGAAAATGTACTACCAGGAGTATAGCTTTCATCCTGATCAAAACCCGTTTGCGGATCTTTTAAAACGGCAATCTTTTGCCCATCGGGCGGATAACCAAACTGATCGACAATGATGAACCGGGAATAGGATTGGGCATTCACGACTAAACTTATGATTAATAAAAAAGGGATTATGAACCAGTTACTTTTCATATTTTAACTATTTATTGACGATCGAAAAATGATAAATTTTACACAAAAACAAGCTATTTTTTTATTGAAGAGTCCGCTCTAAAAACACGGTGTTTTTTAAGTCACTGAGAATTCAAATT
>JBGUEP010000002.1:0-274810 GCA_041821245.1 Prolixibacteraceae bacterium | reverse complement strand
CCGATCGTGATCCCTTGTCATTGAACCTCGTAATTTAAAAGTAGGGTAGTAATCCTTTATGGTATTGAACTTTGTATTTAGCTTGGGACGAAATCGGGAGAAGCAATCCCCTGGCATTGTACCACCCAGCTGCAAGGAGTCCGATTGCAATCCCCTGGCATTGGACCACCCAACTGCAAGGAGCCCGATCGCAATCCCCTGGCATTGTACCCTCAGATGCGAAGAGCCCGATCGTGATCCCTTGTCATTGAACCTCGTAATTTAAAAGTAGGGTAGTAATCCTTTATGGTATTGAACTTTGTATTTAGCTTGGGACGAAATCGGGAGAAGCAATCCCCTGGCATTGGACCACCCAACTGCAAGGAGCCCGAACGTGATCCCTTGTCATTGAGCTTCGTAATTTAAAAGTAGGGTAGTAATCCCTTATGGCATTGAATTCCATCTCTTAGGATTCGTGTGCTAATCCCTTGTCATTGAACTCCAATACAGAAGAAGCTCGGTCGTGATCCCTTCGAATTGTATCCAAACATACACTTGAAGGTCACTACGCATCAATCCATTCGCATTGAGTCGAATACCCATTCGAAGGAAACCGCGTATCAATACCTTAATAAGCGAATGAACATCCAAACATAGGTTTTTCATCATAATCAATTGGTATTGTGGTGTATGTCCATCAGTATAGAGCCACGCAATTAATTTAGAAACATCCGTCGTAGTAATCAACGTTTCAAGAACAATCATCTACCATTGAAACGTTTCCCAAATGACTAATGACTATTGATTAATGACTTATTGACTATTGACTGATGCCTATTCTGTTAACTAATTGTTAACCATTCACTATCTATATAAAAGACATAAATGTCTGAAAATAATCAAATTGAACAAAAGTTTTACGAAGAACGATTATAAATTTCCTGTTTAACAAGGCGTTGCATATGGATTTTCAAAAATTAATGTTATTTTTGTTGCTAATAAGTAAACATCAATTCATTTAAGGTGAACAAATGCACGAAAGTGCTGTTCTTATTAAGGTTTTGATAAAAAAAAGTTCTGGTAAGCATTAAGCAGATTCATCCTAATAATTCGTGAATAGATCAGGAAAGATCAGGCTTAAGTCAAAAGAGAGTAGCAAAAGGCTACAAACATTTTGAATACAGAAGAATTGATTGTTTATTTGCACAGGTTTTATTCTAATTGAGGAATAAGGATAAAACTACTGGGGAAAACAAAAATTGTTGAGGAGAAAAAATGCAATGGGGGTAAAAATTCCATTTCGTATGAATAAGATCGTTCAGGTCTTATTCCGATGTAGGCGAATCAATCCTATATCTTTTCTGAATACAATTTAGTGTAAAAGTTTTCCTGAATATTAACGTTAGTTCACAATAGGGTCATTTGGTGAATTAAGGTTGGAGTGTTTAAGTTGTTTAGAGGAAAAACTTAGAATTGTGATAAGAGTTTTAACGTGTAGGGGGAAATTAACTGATGCATCTTTAGTGTCAGAAATAGGTGGCAATCATTCCATGATTGTTCCTGTGCAGGGCTTAAATGGCTCAACAAAATCCGCATCTTCATTTTCTAACGGTATATCTGGTTTTACTGCCTGTTTAATGGACGTAAAGTCTTTGTATTCCAATGTTTTCGCAACTATTGAATGCCTTAAGCAATTTTCATCCGCTATCTTACAACAGCAAACAACTTCGACTCAATTCCTTTCTAATAACAATTTAATTTCAAACAAGAATATCCCATTGCCGAGTTCAATGCTCGGTGATCATACATACAACAATACGCATGGTTTATATCCTCAACAGATTTTTTCCATGTTTTCCTCTATTATTTATTACTTAACCGCACGAAACAAAATTCCTCGTTTTGTTTTTGTGAACTTACGCATTAGGCCCGGCCCCATCAGGGGCGCTCCTTTTCCATTGACTAGTCATTAGTCATCAGGAAAAAGTCATTAAAAAGGTTCTGCAGTCATTTTTTGACTAATGACCATTGACCAATGACTACTGACTTATTAAAGAAAATTAAACTGGTTTTTAAAAGCAAATACAATGAAAAACCTAAAAAAGAAAATTAAAATGAATGATAATTTATTGAATGTGAAACCAAAAAATTTAAATGTTATGAAACGAAATTTATTTAAATTAATGATGATTGTTGGCTTAATGGTTCTTGCCAATACTACTTTTGCAGCTGCCGGAGATAAATGGAATCCTTATTCTGGATCAACGCACACCTACACAATAGTTGCGGTAACAGGTGATACTTATGATTTATTTGTTACTGACAATTCTGCAACTGCTCCTACGTTAACTACACAGGCCGTAGCTGTAACTGGAAATGCTGATTTCTCAAATGTTGCAGCTAATGCAACTAATGTGGCATTAATGACTCAAACAGTCGCTGCTAATCTTATTTCTGAAGAAATAGTATGGGATGATGATGCTGCATCTGGAGATTACTTTTTATGGGTTAGGACTGAATCTACTGATGGATGTTCTAACTGGAGGTATAAAAAAGTAACAATCATTAATTATATTGTTGACTTTGTTGCGTATGCATATGGTGAAAATTCTGCATTTACGGGTGGCCCAACTGCAGGTAATACAACAGCTGAAGAATGTCAGGATCCATTAGCCTTCACTTATGATGCAGATGCTGCTGATGATGGTGATGTAGTTATGTATTTTAAAGTATCGCGTATTCCTACTAATACTGTAGACCTTTCTTGGGGATTTACCGCAGCATTGTCTAGTAGTGTGCCAGCTGCGATTGCTTCAGCTTCTTATACTTGGGGTTATACTAGTACTGCAACAGGTGAGGGTACTGATTTAAGTTCTTTCTCGGCACTTACCTTGGGTGAGAACGATGTTTATATTAAAGTTACCATTCCTGCTTATACTGCAGCGGACTTTACAGCGACTTTAACTATTTCAGCTGGAGCTGACGTGAATGGAAAATCTGATGACGAAGCCGCAAATGCAACGGTTCTTGCAGCAAACTCAGCAGTGAACTCATTCTTTCATTTACCAGCTATTGGTGCATTTAACTAATAATTTATGAACCAACCCAAAAATATCATCATATTGGTGTTTATGCTGTTAGCCTTCGGGCTAACAGCTAATGCACAAAGTTCAGCCCTAAACCCTTACGAGGGAGCTACCCACACCTATGCATGGAGTGGAGTGACACAGGGGCTTAACTATGACTTCTACATTACCGCCAATGCTGACGGTAGCGGAATGTACAATGATGATTTGACAGGGGAATTTGATATTTTAAATGCAACTGGTGTAGTGGGAGCAGATGGAAAAGCTGCTACCGGAATATCATGGAATACTGGAGCTGCAGCTAATGTTTATTACATGTGGCTTGAGGTAACCAGCACAAGTGGATGTTCCAACTACCGCTATGTGCGGGTCACCCCGCAAACCAACCAGTTCGATTTATTATCGGAGAATGTTCCGGTAACAAATACCATCAGTTGTCCGGCAACGGCATCGGAAGACGGGTTTAACCCCGGCTCCGATACTTATGCTGCCGGTTCAACCGTGTTACAGTTCAAGGTCACCCGTGCCAATGGAACCGACAATACGCTCACTGCTTCGGCTGGGGATACGTACGATTGGTCCTTCATTCCACAATTGATGGTTGACCCCGACTTGGGCCTTTCCAATGTGATCATCACCATTGAAGGAGCAAAATCAGGCGTTGTTTTAGCCGATGTCAATAACCGCTACCAAATTAGTGGTCTCGACAACGACGTAACCGTCACCGTTTCCATTCAGAATGCACCAGGTTACGACCTAAAGGTGGACATGAAGGTAACGGGACAAAAGGAACATAACACGAACCTGTCAGACAGCGATCCCACCAACGATAACGTAACGCACACCATACAGGTGATGCCGGTTATTGGCGGAATGGGTGGTGTATAACCCCTAAATCCCTTTCGGCAAGCTCAAGGAGCACCTAAAGGGGACTTAAGGGTCTACCCCGAAATTGAACAGTTTGCATTTTTGCACTGTCCTTTTTCTCCCCCTTTAGGGGGCGGGGGGTATTTTAAAAATTTGGTTTTCATTCTATTCCCTCTCCCTCTTCATTGAGGGGAGGGATATAGAAGGGAAATTGATTAAAAAAGCAATATGAAGAAACAAGTACTTTTATTGACACTCTTGTTGCTGTTTGTTTCTGTGGTTTCCATGGCACAATCGACGTACCTGAATCCTTATCCGGGGTTCTCGCATACGTATAGTGCTACGGTAAGCGATGCCGGAGGGGTAAATCCGGTTCGTTGGTATGTGGCCACTGATGTAAACGGTGCAACAAAAGCAACACATGGAACTGACTATACTTTTGTGACCAGCGGATTTAGTGCTGCGAACAACCAATTGGAAGGTACAGCGGTTTACAGTGTGAATTTAACATGGGGTGCTACAGTAACTGCTGCTTCAAATTACTATGTATTCATTGAAGTGGATGACAAAACATCTGGTTGTACCAACCGTATGGCTTTGGCCGTTCAGGTGGCTGCCGATTTCAATGCCAGGGTATTTGATATGACCACGGCGAGTAATCCGGCAACTGATCCTTCGGGCGATCCAAGTGTGAAAGTTGAAAGCTGTCCCGATGACATCGTTAATCCGGTTTGGAATGGTTCAGGACACACCGACATCGGTACTTCTGAGTTAATCTTTAGAGTGGAACGTCAATTTTCTGCTTTAGCATGGCAGTTTGAATACGCACTTTCAGAAGGAACAAGTCAAGCCTTTGGATTGACGAACTTACGAATAGTGAATAAAAGCGGTACGCAACTTTACAGTGGCACTGCATTAACGGGTTCTGTTTTATCCATTGGTAGTGCAGAAGACTATGTATTGGTATATGCTAAAATTACAAACCAACAGGGTAAAACGCTCGATGTTGATTTTAATTTAATCAATACCAATAGTTTAACAAAAGATAGTGGTGGTAGTTTGGATAGCAATGTTGCAGACAACAGCGCCGACCATACCATTCTTCCAATGCCTGTTATATCTAATTTTAGTGGTAATTAATAATAATTGTTAGGGTCAATATTTTGGGGAAATTAAGGAAAAGAGGAAAATTGTTAAAGCTGGCGTTTATTGGCTTTATCATGCTGCATGTGACCAATGTTTTGGTTGCCCAGACTTCTTTTACCATAACCCAGGGGACGACCCGCGAGTATCAGATCGATGCTCAGGCAAATATTACTACTTATAGTTGGCAGGTATTTAATGATGCTAATCTCTCTTCGCTGACCGGTTCTGCCGATGTTACCTTAACATCACTGGGAGCCGGTCGCGAAAATGAGATTGAAGTTACCTGGAACAAACTGGGTACTTATTACTTAATGGTTTCGGTATTCGATGCCGATGCCTGTATCAATAAAATGGCTTACACTTTCAATGTGGTGGCCAATAATTTGCCGGTTCTGGCAGATGATTCCAATTCTACCATTGAAACAAATTCTGTAAATGACAGCCAGGGCAGTGGAAACTTACTTTCCAACGATACTGATCCCGATGGCGATGCATTATCCGTCATTCAAATTAATGGGAAAACTACCTCAAGTGTTAGCGGAACATATGGAACAATCAGCTGGAATAGCAATGGTACCTATACATATACTCCAAATTCCGGTTTGGATTCATTGTATTTAGGTGAATCAGTTGTTGAAAATTTCACCGTTACCGTTAGCGATGGAAAAGGTGGAAATGTAAATTCTACTTTGGCCATTACAATTAATGGCGCCAATGAAAATCCATTAGCCTCGAACGACACGAATGCAACGATCGAGACTGCTGTAATTACGCAGAGCAGTGTGGGTGGCAGTGGTAATTTATTGAACAACGACACGGATGTAGACGGTGATGCCTTGAGTGTAAGCAGCATCGACGGCGTGCCAAGCAGTACGGGCAGCATCACGGGCACTTACGGTACTTTGGTATGGACTGGCAACGGTATGTATAGCTACACACCTAACAGCACCTTGACCAGCATGCGTCCGGGTGAAAGTGTAGTAGAAACCTTTACTCAGACCATCAGCGATGGTAAGGGTGGTAATGCAACATCCACGTTAACGATCACGATCAACGGAGAAAACAACAATCCTGTTTTGGCCGACGATTCGAACAGTACGGTAGAATTAGACCTGGCTGTAGTGAGCATTGGCAATGGTGACATTTTAAGCAACGATACCGATCCTGATGGCGACAATTTGAGTGTGACCAAAATTAACGGCAGCACCAGCAACAGCATCACGGGCACCTATGGAATCTTAACCTGGAATCCTGACGGTACTTATACGTATACACCAAACAGCAACATGGACGAGCTGTTGGTAGGCGAAAATGTAACTGAAAACTTTACGGTAACTGTCAGTGATGGCAATGGCGGTGAAGCCTCTTCAGTATTATCGATTACCATCAAAGGAGCGAACACCGTTCCTGTCTTAACGGCCGATACCAACAGTACCATCGAGACCACAGTAATTACTCAGAGCAATGGCAGTGGCAGTTTATTGGCCAACGATAAGGATGCCGATGGCACCGCCCTGGTGGTCAGCAGCATTAATGGTTCAACAACAAAAACATTAACAGGTACTTACGGAACACTGGTTTGGAATACCGACGGTACCTATACCTATACTCCCAATGCAGGATTGGAGAGTTTAAAAGCAGGCGATATCCGCACCGAAGTCTTCACTTACATCGCCAGTGATGGCGTGAACAATGTGAGTTCAACTTTAACCATTACCATCAACGGTAAGAATGATGCTCCTGTATTGGCCAATGATACTAACGCTACCGATGAGACTTTGGTGATCACCGAGTCGGGCAGCAAGAGCAGTGGTAATTTACTGAGCAACGACAGCGACAAGGAAGGTGAAAGTTTAAGCCTTAGCCTGATGAACGGCAGCAGCAACGGAACGGCAGTAGGCCTTTACGGAAGCTTAAGCTGGTACAGCAATGGTAGCTATACCTATGTGCCGAACAGTAGTTTGGAAAGCATGAAGGTATCGGAGACCCTGACCGAAGTGTTTACTTATACCGCCATTGATGGCAGCGGCGGCAGCAGCACAGCCAGCCTGACCATTACGATCAATGGTTTGAATGCGATACCAATTTTGGTTGATGATGTGAACAGTACCATCAAGACTTTAGCCATAAGTGAAGTGAATGGCAGTGGCAATTTATTGAGCAACGATACAGATGCCGACGCAGATGCATTGACCATTACTTCAATCGAAGGCGTGGCCACAAGCACCGGTACGCTCACCGGCACATACGGAACCTTAACCTGGACCGGAAGCGGCACCTATACCTACACTCCGAATGCAGGATTGGACAGTTTGGGCTCAGGTGAGAGTGTTGTAGAGATCTTCACCTACCGGGCCGATGATCCTTTTGGCGGTTACGATACCGCTGCTTTGACCATCACCATCAGTGGCGACAACGATGCCCCTGTATTGGCCAACGATACGAACCGTACCAACGAGAGCAGCCCTGTGACACAGAGTGGTGCCAACAGCTCGGGTAATTTATTGACTAACGATACCGATAAAAACGGAGATGCCTTAACGATTACGCAGTTTAATGGAGTGCCAACAAGCACGGGCACCATTGCCGGAACCTACGGAACACTGAGCTGGACTGCAGGCGGTAACTATACCTACACTCCGAACGCCAGCTTGATTAGTATGGCCGCCGGCGAAAGCGTAGTTGATGTGTTTACTTATACGGCCATTGATGGCAAGGGCGGCAGCGGTACAGCTACTTTAACGGTCACTGTAAATGGTTTGAACGATGCTCCTGTATTGGCCAACGATACCAACAGCACGATTGAAACTACCGGTATTACACAAGCCGATGGCAGTGGCAGCTTATTGGCCAACGACAGTGATCCTAACGGAGACAACCTCACGGTAAGCAAGGTGAACGGAGTGAATACTTCAATAGGAGTGATCGCCGGTACTTACGGCACACTGAGCTGGAACGTGGATGGCACTTACAGCTACATCCCTAACTCAGGCCTTGAGAGTTTAAAAGCCACCGAAAGTGTACAGGAAATCTTTACCTATACGGTCAGCGATGGTTTGGGCGGCACAGGTACAGCCACCTTAAGCATTACTATTAATGGTAAGAATGCCTTACCGGTTTTGGCCAACGATAGCAATAGCACTACCGAGACGATAGCGGTCAATGAAAGCAATGGCAGTGGTAACATCCTTTCAAACGATACGGATTTGGACGGCGATGTTTTAGTGGTTGCTTCCATCAACGGAGTGAGCAACCCGGCCACCGATGTAACGGGCACTTATGGCACACTGAACTGGAATGCCGATGGTACCTATATATATACTCCTAATGCCTCCATGGTTAGTTTGGCCGCAGGCGAGAGTGCCGTTGAAACCTTTACCGTAACGGTAAGCGACGGCAATGGCGGTTTGGTCACCTCCACCTTGAGCATAACCATTAACGGAACGAATGCTGCACCGGTAGCCAACAACGATACCAACAGTACCATTGAAACTGCTGTGGCAACACAAGCCACGGGCAGTGGTAATTTATTGCTTAACGATACTGATGTTGACGGCGATGCATTAAGCATCTCTCAAATCAACGGCAGCACAAATAAAACCATTGTAGCTACTTATGGTACTTTGGTTTGGAATACCGATGGAACCTACACTTACACCCCGAACAACGGATTGGATAGTCTTGCTGCAGGAGAGAGCGTTACAGAGACCTTTACCCAAACCATCATTGATGGCCATGGTGGCAGCCACACGTCTACCCTAAGCATTACCATCAATGGTGCGAACCAGGCTCCTGTATTGGCCAACGATGTGAACAGTACAATCCAGATTGCAGTAATCACCCAGGCCGATGGTAGTGGCAGTTTACTGAGCAACGATGACGACATCGACAACAATACTTTAACGGTAACTCAGATCAATGGTATCCCAAGTTCTACGGGCACACTTACCGGCACTCACGGCACCTTAACTTGGTTGTCGGACGGCACCTATGTTTATACTCCTAATGCCGATATGGTTAATTTGTTGGCCGGTCAGAGTGTACAGGATATCTTTACTTATACCGCCACCGATGGTACGGTTAGCAGAACCGCTACCTTAACCATCACGATCAACGGTTCTAATGTCGCCCCTGTTTTGGCTGATGATACCAACAGTACGATTGAGACAGAAGTGATCACTTACAATAGTGCAGGCAGCAGTGGCAACATTGTGGCGAACGATACAGATGCCAACGGCGATGCATTGACCATTACACAGATCAATGGCATCCCAAGCAGTACGGGCACAGTAACAGGAAGCTACGGAACTTTAGCCTGGTTGTCCAACGGACGTTATACCTATACCCCAAATAGTTCATTGAGCAGCTTAACTGCATCCGATGTATTAAGCGAAGTCTTTACGGTAACGGTAAGCGATGGCAATGGCGAATCGGGCACCAGCAAATTAACGATAACGATTAACGGACGGAACGATCTTCCTGTATTGGCTGATGATACGAACAGTACCATTGAAACGACTGCTGTAAACCAGACCGATGGCAGTGGCAATCTACTGGCCAACGATACGGATGCCGAAGGCGCAGTATTGGTTGTAGCCAGCATCAATGGAGTTAGCAATCCATCGACCGACGTGACGGGCACTTATGGCAAGTTGAATTGGAACAGCGACGGTACTTATACCTATACCCCAAACAGTAGCATGAGTAGTTTGGCAGTGGGAGTGAGTGTAGTTGAAGAATTTACGGTAATCGTAAGTGACGGTGCAGGCGGTACAGCCACCAGCACCTTGCGGATTACCATCAACGGAGCCAATGCTGCACCATTGGCCGTTAACGATACCAACAGTACCATCGAAACTGCAGTGGTGAGTAACAGCAGCAGCAACAGCAGTGGAACTTTACTGAATAACGATAGCGATATTGATGGCGATGCCTTGACAATAAGTCTGATGAACGGCAATGCTACGAAGAGCACCTCCGGAACTTATGGAACACTAAGCTGGAACAACGACGGTACTTATACCTATACACCGAATGCTTCGATGGCAAGCCTTGCGGCAGGTCAGAGTGTACAGGAAAACTATACCTATACGGTGAGTGATGGTAATGGAGGTACAGCTACAGCTACCTTAACGATAACGATCAACGGAGAAAATGCCGCACCGGTATTGGCCAACGATACTAATTTAACAACCGAAACGGGAACGATTAAGGAATCAGACGGTAGTGGTAATTTACTGGCTAACGATACAGATGCCGACGGACAAACACTGACCATCACCAATATCAATGGCAATAGCAGTGGTACGCTGGTGAGCACTTACGGTACTTTGGTATGGAATGCCGATGGTACCTATACTTATACCCCAAACAGTGGATTGGATAGTTTGGCAGCGGGAGAGAATGTGACCGAAGTGTTTACGTATACCGCCACCGACGGAGTGGTAAGCAAAACAGCAACGCTGAGCATAACCATCCGTGGAGCGAACACGAATCCTCAATTGCTGGCCGATATCAATGCCACCATCAAAACCAAGGCTGTTGATGAGATCAATGGCAGTGGCAACTTGCTGAGCAATGATAAAGATATTGATGGCGACAATTTAACGGTTTACTCCATCGGAGGCGAACTGACTGGAACCACCATTGGCACCTACGGTAAATTGGTCTGGAATCCTGACGGCACCTATACTTACATCCCCAATGCGGCTATGGCCAATTTGACTTCGAGTCAGGTGGTGTATGAAGTATTTAGCTATGTGGCCATCGACGGTAAGGGCGGCAGTAGCAACAGCACTTTAACCATCAGCATCAGTGGGGAGAATGAAGCCCCTGTTCTGGCTAACGATACCAACAGTACGATCCGATCGAACAGCATCAGTGAGACCGATGGCAGTGGAAACTTGCTTGCAAACGATACTGATCCTGACAATGATCCGATGACCATCACCTCAATTAATGGCAATACCAGCGGTACATTAACCGGCACTTATGGAACACTGACCTGGACTGCCAACGGAACCTATACCTATGCACCGAATGCCGCATTGGATAGTTTAAGTTCAGGTGAAAGTTTTACCGATGTATTTACGTATACCGCCAGTGATGGTGCTATTAGCTCAACAGCAACTTTATCAATTAAAATCAACGGTGCCAATGGTAATCCTGTATTGGGTGATGATGCCAACTCAACAGTTGAATTGGATTTAGCTACTGTGACCAAAGGGAATGGCGATATTCTCAGCAATGATACCGATCCTGACGGTGATATACTAAGCGTAAGTTTGGTCAACGGTTCAAGCAGTAATACCATAATTGGTAATTACGGAACCTTAACATGGAATCCTGATGGTACCTATACCTATACTCCGAATAGCAATTTGGATACCTTGCTGGTTGGTGAAAATGTAGTTGAAAGCTTTATCATCACTGTAATTGACGGAAATGGTGGAAGTGCTAGTTCTGCATTAACAATTACCATTAAAGGAGCAAACAGTCTTCCAATCTTAACAGACGATTCGAACTCAACCGTTGAATTGGATCTTGCCGTTGTTAGCATAGGCAATGGAGATATTTTAAGCAACGACAGAGATCCTGATGGCGATATATTAAGCATTAGCAAGATTAACGGCAGCACAAATAACACAATTGTTGGCACCTATGGAACCTTAACCTGGAATCCTGATGGTACCTATACCTATACGCCAAACACCGACATGGATACACTCTTGGTTGGCGAGAATGTAACAGAAAACTTTACGGTAACGGTGAGTGACGGTAATGGAGGTGAAGCCTCTTCTGTATTATCTATCACTATAAAAGGAGCAAACACTATTCCTGTATTAACGGCTGATACCAACAGTACCATAGAAATTGGTGTGGTCGATCAGAACAATGGTAGTGGCAGTTTGTTGGCCAATGATAAAGACGCCGATGGAACTGCATTAAGTATCATCAATATCAATGGAAATACAACTGGTACTGTTGTTGGTACTTATGGAACCCTGATATGGAATGCCGACGGTACCTATACTTATACACCTAACGCGGGCTTAGAGAGTTTAAAACCAGGCGAAACGTTTACCGAAGTATTCACTTATACCGCATCGGATGGTGTGAATACCGCCAGTTCAACATTAACCTTAACTATTACCGGAGTTAACAATAATCCTGTATTAAGCGATGATGCCAACTCTACCGTTGAACTGGATTTAGCTACTGTAACCATTGGGAATGGCGATATCTTAAGCAACGATACAGATCCTGACGGCGACGTATTGAGCATTAGTTTGGTGAATGGCTCAAGCAGTAATACCATAATTGGAACTTATGGAACATTGACATGGAATCCTGATGGTACCTATACCTATACTCCGAACAGTGGATTGGATTCATTGCTGGTTGGTGAGAACGTAACGGAAAGTTTTACCGTCACTGTAATTGATGGAAATGGTGGAAGTGCAACTTCTACATTAACAATTACCATTAAAGGAGCGAACAGTCTTCCTGTCCTGACCGACGATTCAAACTCAACAGTTGAAATCGACCTGGCAGTGGTGAGCAAAGGCAATGGCGATATTCTAAGCAACGATACTGATCCTGATGGTGACATATTAAATGTTAGCAAGATAAACGGAAGCACAAATACTACCATAACCGGAACCTATGGAACATTAACATGGAATCCAGATGGCACCTATACGTATACACCAAACAGCGACATGGATACCTTGTTGGTTGGCGAGAATGTGGTTGAGACCTTTACTGTTACTGTAAGCGACGGTAATGGAGGTGAAGCTACTTCAGTATTATCCATTACGATAAAAGGAGCGAATACTGTTCCTGTCCTCTTGGCTGATACAAATAGTACGATTGAGACAGATGTGATCAACCAAAATAATGGCAGTGGTAGTTTGTTGGCCAACGATAAAGATGCCGACGGAACCGCTTTGCTGGTAAGCAGCATTAACGGAACGAACAGTGGCATACTTGTTGGTACTTACGGGATTTTAGTCTGGACATCTGACGGGAATTATACCTATACCCCTAATGCCAGTTTGGCGAACTTAAAATCGGGAGAATCAGTAATTGAGGTATTTACTTATACCGCTACAGATGGTGTAAATAATGCGATTTCAACATTAAGTATCACTATACGGGGAGCCAACAGTAATCCTGTATTGGGTGACGATTCCAACTCAACCGTTGAATTGGATTTAGCTACTGTAACAAAAGGTAATGGCGATCTTTTAGCCAATGATACTGATCCTGATGGCGACATATTGAGCATTAGTTTGGTGAACGGCTCAAGCAGTAATTCTACAATTGGAACCTACGGAACCTTAACATGGAATCCTGATGGTACCTATACTTATACTCCGAATAGCAATTTGGATACCTTGCTGGTAGGTGAAAATGTCGTAGAAAGTTTTGTCGTCACCGTAATTGACGGAAATGGTGGAAGTGCAACTTCAACATTAACAATTACTATTAAAGGAGCGAACAGCCTGCCTGTATTAACCGATGATTCAAATTCAACAGTGGAATTAGACCTGGCTGTTGTAAGCATTGGCAATGGTGATATTCTCAGCAACGATACAGATCCTGATGGCGACATCTTAAGCATCAGCAAGGTTAACGGTAGCACAAATAACACGATCGTCGGAACCTATGGAACCTTAACCTGGAATCCTGATGGTACCTATACCTATACGCCCAACACCGACATGGATACCCTCTTGGTTGGCGAGAATGTAACAGAAAACTTTACGGTAACGGTGAGTGACGGTAATGGAGGCGAAGCAACTTCGAACTTATCAATCACTATAAAAGGAGCGAATACAGTTCCTGTCTTGACGGCTGATACCAACAGTACCATAGAAATTGGTGTGATTGATCAGAACAGTGGCAGTGGCAGTTTATTGGCCAACGATAAGGATGCCGATGGAACAGCACTTACTATTATCAATATCAATGGCAATACATCGGGCACTTTGGTGGGTACTTATGGAACCCTGGTATGGAATGCCGATGGTACCTATACCTATACTCCAAACGCTGATCTGGATCGTTTGCTTCCGGGTGAGATTTTAACTGAAGTATTCACTTATACAGCATCGGATGGAGTAAATACGGCCAGTTCAACATTAACATTAACCATTACCGGAATAAATAATAGTCCTGTAGTTGTTAATGATACCAACGCAACGATTGAAACCAACAAGGTTAAGGAGTCTGATGGAAGTGGTAATTTGCTGGCCAACGATACTGACCCTGATGGAGATAAGCTTACGATCATTTCAATCAATGAGCAATTAAAGTTTGATACAGAAGGTATATATGGATCAATAAACTGGAATAAGAACGGAAGTTATACCTATAACCCGAATGCTGAATTGGATAGTTTAACTGAGGGTGAAATTGTTACAGAAGTATTCCGTGTATTGGTTTCTGATGGTAATGGCGGATCTACCATTTCAACATTGACCATAACAATCACAGGCATTGATATTAATCTTCCTCCTGTTGCTGCTGCTGATGCAATTTCAATACCGGAAGATAGTCCTGTGACTCAAATTGATGTGTTGGCTAACGATTCTGATCCAAATGGTGATGCTTTGATCATTTCAATTCTAAAAGCTCCATTGTCTGGTGCAACAGTTTCTGTTGTTGACGGGAAACTGGTGAACTATACCCCTGCGTTGAACTATAATGGTAAGGATTATTTTGTTTATCAAATTTGCGACAACGGAACTCCATCATTATGTGATGCGGATACTGTTTTCGTTACCGTTACTCCTGTTAATGATGCTCCACTTGCTGTAGACGATATAGTGACCGTTGCACTTGATGTTAAAGACTTAAGCATTGACGTTCAGAAAAACGATAGTGATGTTGATGGAGATTTATTCAGCACTTCAATTGTTAGTCAGCCCATATCAGGCGGTACCGTTACTGTTGTTGATAACAAGGTGATTTATAATGCACCACTTGGTTTTGTAGGCATCGACACCTTTACTTATCAGATTTGTGATAATGGAGTACCTTCGCTGTGTAGCAATGCAAACGTCATAGTTAAAGTAATTGACCAAATCGATGCCATTGATGACCTGTTAGCGTTGAACAGTGGTGAAACAGGAACTGTTAACCTTCTGGAAAATGACTTGTACATTGAACAAGTAGTTGTTACTGTAATTGGTCAACCCACTCATGGTACTTACACCATCGATGAAACAGGAACAATTCACTATACCGCCAATGCTGATTTCTCCGGAACGGATAGTATTAAGTATGTAATTACAAATTCATCGGGTTCCGATACGGCTATCGTGTTGATTCAGGTTAACCCAATTATTTTGTTTACAACAAATACCTATTGTGTCGAAGAAGTGCCTTATTATTCATGGGAAGTAAAAACAACCGGAATTACATTGTCATCTATTGATTTGACACTATACGATACCAACCATGAATTGGTTGATAATTTAAAAGGTGTAGCTCTTTCCGGCTCAAAAGTATGGCCTGGTTCAACAACAGGGGGCGCCTTGTTCAATGTTCCTGCAATTCTTCAAACCCTGAACATCGAAGTGGAATTTGTGGTCAACAATACCAGTCAAATGCTTACTTCGGTGTTGAGTGTTCCCGATTGTCACGTGAACAGTATTACTGCCAATTGGGATGCAATGACCATATATGGTCGTGAAACCAACATTGACGTGTTGGCCAACGATGAGGATCTGGATGAAGGTGATATCGATACTTTATCGCTAAAAATTGTACGGAATTCCGAATTTACCGGACCATACCATGGCGAAGTTATCGTGAATAATGATGGAACCATTTCTTACATTCCAGAATTGGGCTATATCGGCCTCGATTCATTCATGTATGAAATTTGCGACAACTACATTGAACGTGCTTGTGATACAGCCATTGTTCGATTGAATGTATTGTTCAATGATGAATTGACTGCAAACACCGATCGTTTTTCAGTGTACAGTGGTCAATTAAATCAATTCAATATTGCCGCCAATGATTTCGATCCTGAAGGAATGTTGGACTTATCCTCAATTGTAATATTGAATAATGCGACACATGGTACAGTGCTGGTCAACAGTGATGGAACAGTTGATTATCAATCAGCAACAAGTTTTATAGGCACCGACCAATTCCAATACATGATTTGTGATCAAGGCATTCCGAAGGATTGTGATACTGCCTGGGTATACATTAATGTTCATGAAAATCAGTGCGTGACAGCGAATTGGGACGATACCATTACCTATGTGAATGAGACCGTTGTTATTGAGGTCTTAAAAAATGATTTTGATTTTGAAGGAGAACTGGATTCAACAACGCTGAAAGTGGTTTCGGTACTGAATTTTAATGGTCCTTACCATGGAACAGCACAAGTAAATGCAGAAGGAACAATAAGTTATACACCGAATAATTTATTTGCTGGCATCGATTCATTCATTTATTCGATTTGCGATGCAGGCTATCCTGAATGTTGCGACACTGCAGTTGTATATGTTCAAGTCATCAATGCAAATATTGGCGTTGTGGCCACCCGTGACCTCGCCTCAGCAGCTTCAGGTCAGGCTACAGTGATCAATATTCTAAGTAACGATTACGATACTGATGGTGAAATTGATACCGCATCAATTGCTATTGTTAAACCGGCAAGCAATGGAACAGCTCAAATTGATTTTACAAGTGGAACCATTACTTATACTCCTAATGCAGGGTTCAACGGATTGGATTCATTGATCTATCAAATTTGCGATAACGGCCCAATTGTTTCGTGTGATACTGCCATTGTTTACATTCAGGTTTCTGAGAATTTGCCACCGGTGGCTGTTGACGATGTATTTGAAGCACAATGGGGCCATAACGATAGACATACGCTAAGTAGTAACGATTACGATCCGGAAGGATTCCTTAATCTGTTGTCCATTAAAATTATCACTCCACCAACATCAGGAGGAATAACTGTTAATTCAACTACAGGAAACATCCGTTATATGCCTGACTTCTGTTCAACGGCTATCGATTCATTTACCTATGTGATTTACGATAAACAAGGAAATGTTTCGAACATTGCAACGGTAATTATCAATATCACCATTGATCCTGAAGGAGACTTCGATATGGATGGAGTACGTGATTTGGCCGAAGACTTGAATAAAGATGGAAATCCTTGTAACGATGATACCGATAACGATGGTATTCCAAACTTCCAGGATAACGACGATGACGGTGACGGTATATTAACCATTAACGAAGACGTTGTATTCCGCGATGGAGATCCTACCAACGATGATACTGATGGCGACGGTATTCCAAATTATTTGGATGCTGACGACGATGATGATTGCATTTTGACTATCGATGAAGATTTAAATGGTGATGGAAATTCAATGAACGATGATTTCGACCTGGATGGTATTCCAAACTATTTGGATGAGGACGATAACGACGATGGAATGATTAGTTGTGACCAAATGGAAGACCGTGATGGTGATGGCGTTCCCGACTGGAAAGAACATTGGCATCCAAAGGCAAACGATGATGAAATTCGAATTGGTAAGGAAGAAACGGTTACTTTGAATTTACAACAGTTTATTGACAACGATTCAATTCAAATGGATTCACTCCGGTTTGATATCATTTCCACACCTGTAAATGGAGTATTGGAAGTTGATTATAACAATTGGACCATCACTTATACTCCACGATTCGATTTTGTGGGTGTAGATTCATTCCAGTATGTAATTTGTGATTACTATGGAAATAATTGTGATACTGCTACCGTTGTGATCACTGTGACAGATATAATAATTATTCCTGAAGTATTTACTCCCAATAATGATAATGTAAATGACTTCTTAATCATTCAGGGATTAAATAGGTATTCTTCAAATAAATTTGAAGTCTTCAACCGATGGGGAAATAAAGTTTATGAAAAGAACAATTACGATGGTGAATGGGATGGTTTTGCCAATGTGAGCTTAGTGGTCGGTGATCGAAGATTGCCAGTTGGAACGTATTACTATATATTAAGTTACGGGAAGAATAACCAAATAAAAAGACCGGGAGCATTGTTCCTGGAGAGGTAATAGAATTAAATAATGAAGCAAAAATTGCTACGACATATTATTATCATTTTGTTCATTCTACTTTCGATCAGTAGTTTTGCTCAACAGGATCCCATGTTCACTCAATACATGAACAATCCTCAGTTGATCAATCCTGCCTATACCGGAAGTCTGGGAAGTATGAATTTTAATGGTATTTTCAGAAAGCAATGGATGGCGGCAAATTTCCCATGGGCACCAACTACAACATCAATGTCAATCAGTAGTCCGTTTAAAGATTACAGGGTAGGTGTTGGTCTTGATTTTATGTACGACGATATTGGTCCAGTAAGTCTTATTGGTTTGTTTACCAACTATGCCTACCACCTTGATTTTAACAATGGGGCAAGGCTATCACTGGGTTTGAAAGGCGGTTTTAACTACTACCAGAAAAGTTTGCAAGGGCTGGATACGGGTGAATACGATTACTTTGTTCAGAATAATCTGGAAGTTAAAAAACCCCTTGTCAATGTGGGGGTAGGAACTTATTATTATACAGAGAAGTTCTTCCTTGGTGCATCGGTGCCAACTTTAGTTCGGAATAGTTTGGTAGATTTTGATAACACCTTGCTGATTCTGAGTAGAAAAGAGTTACACTTTTTTTTAACAACAGGTTACGTATTCGATATTAACCCCTTGTTAAAATTCAAACCAACTACAATGTTTCGTATTGTAGGAGGTGCACCTATTAACATTGAACTAACAGGAACGATGATTTTTGCAGAGAAACTTTGGTTTGGTTTAATGTATCGTGTAGGTGATGCCGTTGCAGTACATGCCCGCTATGAGGTTCAGGATGGTTTCCAGATTGGTTATTCTTATGATTTAACCACATCTGAATTAAATCAGTATAATTCAGGAACCCACGAAATATTCTTTAATTACACCATCAAAAAACGCGGTAGAAGAATCTTGTCGCCACGTTATTTTTAAAAATATTGTTATGAAAAAATTGCTCTTATTACTACTGATAATTTCATTCAGCGTGCAACTTAAAGCACAAAATATTGCACTATCGAAAGCCGACCGGTTATATCAATTGTATGCTTATAGTGAGGCCGTGGTGAGTTATGAAAAGTTGCTTGAAAAAAATCCGGACAATGATTATCTTATTCAACAAATTGCTTTTTGTTATGTAAAAATGGGGCGTTTTAAGGATGCCTTACCTTACTATGAAAAACACATTACAAGCAAACGATCGAGGTTCGAAGATCAATTTCAATATGGTATGTTGCTTTTAACCGATCAGCAATTTGCAAATGCTACAGCTCAATTTAAAAAATGCCTGGAATTGAAACCTGGCGATAAGCGTGCTGCGGAGCAAATTGAACGGATCGCAAGCTTTGGTAAATTGAACTTATTGCACATGGTCGATACCATTTTTAACGAGAGTTTTAATACGCGATTCACCGATATGAGTGCTGCCTTCTTTAAGGATTCAATTGCCTATGTTTCTGCACGCGATTCTTCCGGTGGGAGCACCTATTCCTGGGATAATCAACCATTCCTTGATATCTATCAGTTTGGCTTTGATAAAAAAGGAAGGCCCGACATTGTAAAAATGCCTGGTATCAATACAAAGTACCACGAAGGACCGTTGGTTTTTACCAACAATGACCAAACCGTTTGGTTTACCCGTAACAATCAAAAATTCTCAAAGTCAAGTGGTGATCAAACCAATAATTTAAGAATATACATTGCCGATTGGGATGGAAAGAAGAAATGGAAAAACGCACGTGATTTCCAATACAACAGTGATCAATATTCCGTAGGTCATCCTGCGTTTTCAACCGATAAAAACACCATGTATTTTGCATCAAACAGGGAAGGTGCCTATGGTGAAACCGATTTGTTTAAGGTAAAAAAAGTGGAAGTTGAAAAGAAGGGACAAATGGTCACCGAATGGACGGAACCTGAAAATATGGGGCCACAATTTAATACAAAAGGCAAAGAAATGTTCCCTTTTGTAGATAACCGCGGCGTGTTGTTTTTTGCATCCGATGGTTTGTCCGGTTTTGGAGGTCTTGATATTTTTGCGGCTTTTCCGGTTGCCGATAGTTTTAATGTGATCAATCTTGGACAACCTATCAACAGTACTTACGACGATTTTAGTTTTATTGTGAAAAATAACCTTACCGATGGTTACCTGACGTCTAACCGTCCGGGCGGAGTTGGTAGTGATGATATTTATTCCTTCCACATTGGCTTGCAACATTTGATGTTAAATGTAAAATCCTTAAACAACAATCAGCCGATTGCTAATGCGACCATAACGTCAAGTGCAAAAGGGGAGGAAAATGTAAGTTTTAAAACCGACGAAAATGGAATATTGTGGATGGATGTCGACTTCCATAAAAACTATTACTTTGAAGCTTCCGATCCTCGTTATATTTCGAATGTGGACTCCTTACAAGCTTACGAAATCTTTAAAATAAGCGATCACGCTAAAACCATCTATTTGGATAATGCCTCACAAATTCAGGTATTGGCATTGAATGAAGAAAATAATGATCCGGTAGCCGGGGTGACCATTGAATTGACATTTAAGTCAGGAAAAGTGATCGAAAAAATTACCGACGGATCTGGTAAAGTAATGTGTAGGGTTGATCAACCGGGATTGGTGAACATCGCCTTTCATAAAGAGGGGTATCAGTCATTGGAATCATCGTTAAACGTTGATAAAATAGGCGAAGGCAATTTTAGTAAAACTGCCAGGTTGGTTCCAATCTACGCCGGAAAAACCATTACACTTGAAAATTTATATTACGATGTAAATTCGGCCGTTATCAGACCTGATGCAGCCTTAGTTTTGGATGAATTGTATCAATTGTTGGTAGAATTCCCAAGCATGAAAATTGAATTAAGCTCTCATACTGATTGCAGGGCAACATCAAAATACAATCAGGTATTATCGCAAAAACGAGCAGAATCTGCTGTGGTCTATTTGGTTTCGAAAGGAATTGATCAGTCGCGGATGATTGCTGTTGGTTATGGCGAAAGTAAATTGTTGAACCGTTGTTCCGATGGAGTAGATTGTTCTGAAGCAGAGCATCAAATCAATCGTAGAACAGAAATTAAAATTCTGGAATTTTAGAGAGCAGTTGTTTTTCCTCAAATATTGAACAATTGTTTTCTTCTTATTCAATAATAATAATTATTTAGTTCCTCTTATTTTAAATAATTATTTGTTTTCCTCTATTAAAATTGAGATCAATTTTCACCCCGCTCGCAAGGCGGGGTTTTTTATTTGCATGGTCTGTAATTAAATGCGTATCAGATTTCCTTCCAATAGTTGCGCTTCACCATTCCAACGATAGGCCGTGAGATTCTGGGTACGTACTACACAGGTGTCGATACAGCAAATGTTGTTTTGAAAAATCAATTTTTTCTTATTTAAACAATAATGCCCCAGGAATACTGGTGGAGCATCCAATGCATAGGGGTAGGTGAGCGGTAGAATTTCTTTTGGAATACTGTAGGCGGGTAACTCAAATTGGTTGCCAAAAGAGAGTTTTTTAAAGGTTTTTTCAGTAGGAACTTCCCACCATTTAATCCGAAAATTTCTGCGAATAATTCCTTTGCTATCTTTTAATAAGAGGTCTTTAGGAAGCTGCATCTCAACGCCTTTGATCAATTCATTGAGGGCAGTACTGAGTTCTTTATTGCTTAGATATGCTTTGAGAAAGCTTTTTTTAAGGCTGGTTTCGCCATTCATAAATTGTTGAACGGTTGCAATGTGTGCATCGTTCCAGGCGCCATGCACCACTCTTAAATTACCTAAATCGAGATAGATTGGAAGGGTGCGAAACCATTTGATTGTTTCATTGAACTCTTCAGGGTAATTTTTATATTCTTCCAGGGTTTTCATCAGCGGCAATTGAAAACGAGGAAGGTGTTTCTGAAGAAATCTTCCCGATTTGTCCATTGTTGCCGATAATATGGCGTTTAGTTCATGGTTGCCTAATACGGTTTGGGCATCTCCGTTTTCAACCATTCCCCGAATTAATTTGACTGTTTTTCTGATTTTTGGGCCCCGATTGATGAAATCGCCTGTAAAAATAACTTTGCGTTCAGGATGTTTGTAAGTCGCACCTGAAGGCTCATAGCCCAACTGAGTGAGCATGTTAACCAATAGGTCGTAATGCCCGTGTATGTCACCAATTATGTCGTACATGTTTTGAATAATTACCTCGACAAAATAAAAAAAGGACTGGATAAATCAGCCCTTTTCTTCAAATAAATCATGTTCCTATACTTAAACCTAATTCTAAGTCTGAAATTAAATAAAAACCTATTTTAAAAACTAAAATAAGCGATGGCCACCATCACCAATTTCAGCTACATAAAATTCAGGTTTTAAGCCTGTTCTGGCTTCATATTTTTTGCCAACCTGTTCGATGAAAGTGTCAACAGCTTCATCTTTTACCAGCGAAACTGTTGAACCACCAAAACCACCACCTGTCATTCGCGATCCAATAACCCCATTAATCTTTCGTGCTTCTTCCACCATGGCGTCTAATTCGTTACCGGTGACTTCATAATCATCGCGCAATGAATCATGGGAAGCGTTCATTAATTTGCCGAATAGATCCAGGTGACCTGATTTTAGAGCGCTTACCGCATCGGTGGTACGTTTAATTTCTGTAACCACATGGCGTGCTCTACGTTTTACCACTTCGTCAGTAATGTAATGCTTAGCTTGTTCGAATTCAGCTAACGATAGTTCTGCAAGATTTTTAATGGATTTAAAAGCTTGCATGGCTTGAACTGCTGCAGTGCATTGCGCCACACGTTCGTTGTACTTGCCTGAATCGAGTGAATGTGGACTGTTGGTATTTCCTATTACAATTTTAACTCCATCGAGTTCAACGGGAACCAGCTCGTAATCGAGCGTATCGCAATTCAGGAAAATAGCCCGATTTTTTGCACCCATACCGGATGCAAATTGATCCATGATTCCACAATTTACTCCGGCAAACTCATGTTCGGCGATTTGACTCATTTTAACCAACTCAATTTGAGCTAAGCCAAAATTGTATTGATCATTAATGGCAACAGCCGTTACCACTTCTAAGGCAGCTGAAGAGGATAATCCAGCTCCACCCGGAACATTTCCATAGATTAAAATATCAGCACCCGAAGGAATATTTAAGCCTCTTTTAATGAATTGAGCGATGGTTCCCAGGGGATAATTCACCCACGACCCTTTGGCCAGGGGAGTACTTAGTTGATCAAGTGGAATTTGCTCTTTTTGATCCATATTGACCGATGTAAATCGAAAGTAAGCATTCGTTGTTTTTCTGATCAGGCAGTAGGTTCCAAAGCTTAAGGCACATGGAAATACAAAGCCCCCATTGTAATCGGTATGTTCTCCAATTAAATTGACCCGGCCTGGTGAAAAATAACCTGCAATTTCACCTTCACCATAGGTACTTAAAAATATATTTTTTAATTGATCTGTATTCATAATGTAAAATAGACTACTAGTGGGTACTGGTTGGTAAAATTAGAACTTTTATTTTAAAGAACAAGATTTTAACCTATTTTTTTAAATGGAGTTCCGTCGGACAAATTTCCATCGATTTCTAATTTTGTCTGTCGATTTGGATTGAATCATTTCAGCCAATTGTTTACCCATATCGAAAAAATCGGTGCTTATTGTACTTATTCCATCTGCAACTACTTCCTTGAGAACGGTATCGTTAAACGAAATGATTCCAATGTCGCTACCCAATTTGTATTGTTTTTGTTTCGCTGTTTTAATCAGTTCTACCAGCATTCGGTCCGAAGGAACCAAATAGCAAGTATTTCGTTGTACACTGTTTGAATCAACCTGTTGAACAATTTGGTAACTAATTTCTTTCTGAATGGCGTAACGTTGAAACCCAATCGCTCTTTCATCCGGTTCTTTACCACCGGGATGAATCATTATAAAATTTTGATACTTCTTTAGGTAGATGTGATTTTTAATCAATGCTTCGTATGCATCGTTTTCAAAATCTTGATAGATTGATGGATAGTTTGCCAGATCTTCCTTCTTCCGGTCCAGAATATAAACTTTGTCTGGTGGTAAATGACCAATTATTTCTGCTGTATTTTTAAAGGTAGCCGGCATGATTACATAACTGGTATAATTGCCTGCTGCATTCTCGATTAAATCAGCGAATACTTTACTATTAAAATGGTGAAAATAGATGTCTACATCTGTTTTGGCATCGAGGTGCTGCAAAAACGAATTGTACATGTCTTCCTTAAAGGAATTCAACTCATCGAATAGCACAAAAATACGTTTAATGACTTCAACCTGTGTGGTTTGAATGAAATAGCCTTTCCCGGGACGTGAATAAATAACGCCACGAGTTTTTAACTCGTTGAAAGCCATCATTACCGTATCGCGCGACATGTTATTCATGTTGCAAATTTGATTGAGTGATGGGATTTTTTCTCCACGTAAAAGCTCTCCTTCATCAATTCCTTTAATCAAATTATTAATCAGTTGTCGGTATTTGGGCAGTGATGAACTGGCGTCGATTTTATAAATGCTGGTTTTTAGCATATTTTTACTTTGGTTCTAAAATTAGGAAAAAATTACAACCAGTGGTTAACAGTTGGTTGAGTAATTTTAATCAATTGCAAAAATAGAAAATGTGACTAGTATTTGTTGATTTTTTATTTTCCAATTACATTTATGCGTTTTACTAAGCTAATCCACTATGAAAACTTTGATTGAATTGTTTGAAACAAGCGTACAGAATTTTTCCAATCAGCCCTATATGTGGGAAAAAATGAATGGGGAATACAAAAGTTTTTCGTACAACGAAATTCACGCCGAGGTAATTGCTTTTGGTGCAGGTCTTGTGGCCATGGGTGTTAATAAAGGTGATCGCATCGGTCTGTTAGCCGAAGGACGTACGGATTGGATTGTCGCTGAATTGGGCATGTTTTATGCCGGTGCAGTTAATGTTCCCTTATCGGTCAAGTTAGAGGCCGGTAACGATGTGGCATTTCGTATCCAACATTCAGGGGCACGAATGGTCATTATTTCTTTTACTCAGGTGGAAAAAGTTGAATCGATATTTAAAAACTGTGACGAACTGGAGAAAATCATCTTTCTCGATGAAATTGCCGAACCTGCCGATTATAAATTTTCATTCCGGGAGATTAAAGAATTGGGTCGTACTTTTCTGAAAACAGATAAAAATAAAGAAAAATTTGAAGCCATATGGAAGCACATTCAAGCAGACGATTTGGCTAATATTTCATACACCTCAGGAACAACTGCCGACCCCAAAGGGATTATGCTCAGCCAGTTCAATTATACAGAGAATGTCAGACAGTCAAAAACCTTGATGTCCATTGAACCCCATTATAAAACATTAACCATTCTTCCCTGGGATCACTCCTTCGCACACACAGCATGTTTGTATTGTTTTATGCTTTTTGGGGCCAGCATTGCCGGTCAGGAAATTGGAAAAACAGCCATGGAGACCAACCGGAATATCATTAAAAATATCAATGAAATAAAACCTCATATCATGATGAGTGTTCCGGCCATATCAAAAGCTTTGAGGAAAAACATTGAATCCGGAATTCGTGCCAAAGGAAAACTTACCAATACGCTGTTTCAACAGGCACTTAAGGTCGCTTATGCTTATAATTCCATGGGTTACGATCGCGGTAAAGGCTGGCGTATTTTGTTGTGGCCGCTTTATCGTTTGTTTGATAACATCCTTTTTAAGAAAATCAGAAGCAGTTTTGGAGGTAACATTAAATTTTTCGTCGGTGGAGGAGCTTTATTGGATATTGAATTACAACGTTTTTTCGCTGCCATTGGCATGCCCGTTATGCAAGGGTATGGTTTAAGTGAAGCATCACCGGTGATTTCTTCAAACGCTTTGCATGCCTATAAATTTGGATCGTCGGGACGTTTGGTCAAATACATGGACTTAAAGATAATTGACAATGATGGAAAGGAATTGCCTTTGGGAGTTAAAGGGGAGATAATCATTCGTGGTGGCAATGTAATGAAAGGCTATTGGAAAAACGATAAAGCCACAGCGGAAACAATCATAAACGACTGGCTGCATACCGGCGATATGGGGTATATGGATAAAGATGGGTTTTTATATGTTTTGGGCCGTTTCAAAAGTTTGTTGATTTCGGGCGACGGTGAAAAATACAGCCCTGAAGGAATTGAAGAGGCCTTAGTTGATCAATCACCGTTTATCGATCAATGCATGTTATACAATAATCAAAGTCCATTTACTACTGGTATGGTGGTACCTAACATTTCGACAATCAATATTGAATTAAAGAAAAAAGGACTTGACCCCAATTCAGAAGAAGGCTTAAAGGCGGCCATCGATCTCATTCAACAAGAAATATCGGCCTATCGCAGTGGTGGTAAATTCGAGGGGATGTTCCCTGAAAGGTGGCTTCCTGCCACTTTCGTGATTTTACCTGAATCTTTTAACGAGCAAAATACGCTTATGAATTCTACCATGAAAATCGTTCGAGGCAAAATTGTCGAGTATTTTAAGCAACAACTTGAGTTTTTATATACTGCCGAGGCAAAAAATATTTACCATCAAATGAATAAAGATGCCTTGTTAAAATGGAATAAATCGAACAAGGTGAAGCAATGAAAATGATTTTTATTCTTTTAAGCATTTTGCTGGGTTTGGTGCTGCTCTATTTTGCAGGACCAAAGTTCGATAAGCCTGTTTATAACAAAAATCTTCCAGCTTTAAATTTGAATACAGGGAATGTTGATGCCTACGTTTTTAATCATGAAGCAGGCTTTAACATTAAGCCCGATAATGAAGCCCGAATTGTTTGGTATAACGATTCGCTGAAAACTAAAACACCATATTGTTTGCTCTACCTCCATGGTTTTAGCGCCAGTTGGTACGAGGGAAATCCTACGCATATAAATATCGCCAATGACCTGAAAGCCAATTTGTTTTTAAGCCGGTTGGAAGCGCATGGACTGGAAGACCCTGATGCTTTTATGCAAATGAATCCTACTGATTTATACGAATCGGCAAAAGAAGCTTTAGTTGTGGCAAAGGCCTTAGGCGATAAGGTGATTCTAATGGGTACATCAACGGGGGGCACCTTGGCTTTAAAGCTGGCTGCCGATTTTCCTGATTTGGTTAATGGATTAATTTTACTTTCGCCCAACATCGAAATTAACAATTTTGCAGCCACTTTTTTAGCCGGCCACTGGGGAATCAACATCGCACGTTGGTCGGCAGGTGGTGATAAGTATCGTGTTTTGGAGCCGGGCCTTCCAATTGAGGAAAAGTATTGGTATCAAAAGTATCGGTGGGAAGGCACTGTGTATTTACAGCTTTTGCTGCAGGGTACCATGAAAGAGGAAGTTTTTAAGAAGGTGAAACAGCCCGTATTTGTCGCGTATTATTATCGCGATGAAGATCATCAGGATCAGGTGGTGAAAGTTAGTGCAATACTTAATATGTTTGAAGCGCTGGGAACTAAAGATGAATTGAAACAAAAAATGGCATTTCCAAATGCCAATACCCATGTTATAGCTAATCTCGAATTGTCGGGTTGTTCGAAAGATGTGGAAAATGCAATTCTACGTTTCACTCAGGCAAATTTTATAACTCATTGATTGAATATAAATGGAAATTCGCAGCAAAATATTAGTGGTTGATGACGATACCTTGGTGATCGATTTCGTCTCCAATATTCTTATGGAATACAATTATGAAGTATTGGCTGCTAACGATGGCGATTCGGCCATTAAGGTTGTTCGTAAGGAACATCCCGATTTAGTGATACTCGACTGGGAAATGCCAAATCGAGATGGTATTTCGACAGTTAAATATTTGAAAAGTCAGGATGATTTATTGGATATTCCCATTATTATGATTACTGGTAGGATGAATTCAATGGACGACCTCAAAGTGGCCTTTGATGCCGGTGCGATTGATTTTATTCACAAACCCATTGAACCCATTGAACTGATAGCCCGAACGCGTTCCATGCTCATGCTCAATGGATATTTTCATGAATTGATTCGTCAAAAAGATTGGGAACTCACCTTGATTTCCAACACCATTCAGCAAAATGAGCTTTTGTTGAACGAAATGTCCTCCTTGTTCCAAACGCTTTCTGAATCAATCAAAGACCAGGATCGGGCAAAGTACACGGCGCTTCAAACAAAGATCAAAAAAATCAACAGTGCCCTAAAAAATAACGCATGGGAGCAATTCCAGGATTATTTTAAAAATGTACATCCAGATTTTATGGATAAACTTTTGGCTGCCTTTCCTAAAATTTCGCCTGAAGAGCTAAAGTTGTGCCACTTTTTGCGTTTGAATATGAGCTCCAAAGAAATTGCTTCAATTACCAACAAGGAAATGCACAGTGTTGATATAGCACGCTATCGTTTACGCAAAAAATTTATGCTGGCGCGCGATGTGAAATTTAATGAATTTTTAGCCCAATTTTAAACTGTTATTGATGCTCTTTTTCTGAAATAATAAGTTTTTTTCTCTTTTCGATTATCATAAGTGAAAACTTCATTGGGCAATTGGCGCTGAAAAAAGGAAAGAATCACCATGTCACCACTACAAAAGAACAGATGAATCAGGCTTAGGATACAACAAAAAAGTTTGAGCCATGAAGCCGAAAATACAATCATACCAATAGTTCCAAGCACCGTAATGGTAATCAAGGGTAAAAGGGCTACAAATTGCATTTCCCTTCGATCAAGAACCTGCATGTTTGATTCAGCATAGAATAGAAATTTTTTCCATTGAGCACCAAATGAAAGGTCTCTTTTGCCTTTAATTAGATAGGCTAGTGCATGAATTCCTTCGTGAAGAGGAATGAGTATGGGAATTGAGCAGACAGCAGCCAAAAACAGGTTCAGTAGCTCAGGCGCGAATGATTTGGATTGAACCGATTGCATCAAATAAAATAACACAATGCCGATGAGACCTATTGCAGCAAAGAGTTGCACAAAACTATAGATCTTGATTAGGGGCCCATTAAATTTGAGCTCGGTAAGTACAAAGTCTTTCATCTCAGCATAGGGCACTGCCTGAATCAGTTCAAACTGAGCATGCTTATGTAAGTCCGAAGGGCTGAGTTGATGTTCCATTAGTCCCGGCTCATCACAAGCTGAATTAATTTTTTCAGGTCGATCAATTTAATGAAGAAAGCCATCAGGGTAGAGGCACTAAATAAAACAATAAAACCAACAATTTTATTATCGATATAACGGCTGTAATAGCCCAATAAAATAACCAATAAACCATAAAGCACGATTCTTAAAATAATGTTCCATTTAACCTTAAGTTTAAAAATACGAACAGCAATGAGAACCTGTGCCATAGCGGTAACCAATTGTGTTGCTAAACTTACATAAGCTGCACCTTGAGCCATAAATTTAGGGATCAAAATGAGGTTCAACGAAATGTTAATCACCATGCCAATGGCAGCCATAATGTTGAGTTCCTTAATGCTTCCGTTGGCAGTTAACAGGGTGCCGAAAA
This sequence comes from Prolixibacteraceae bacterium, assembly GCA_041821245.1. Lineage (GTDB taxonomy): Bacteria > Bacteroidota > Bacteroidia > Bacteroidales > Prolixibacteraceae > Roseimarinus. The sequence goes on along the minus strand of JBGUEP010000002.1, from coordinate 245,068 downwards.
TATACGTAGTGCTAATTGGTATGAACCCGAACATAAGGGTAGAAAAGATAGGAGCTGCATTGGCAATGTGTTCATACTGCATCCATTCCATAATTTCATTTCGATAGAAAAATGAAGAAAATGAAACCGTGATGGAAATGAAAATGATGAGTGAAAATGCAAAACTGACCATTTCACCAACCCCTTGTTTGAGTTTAATCATTTTCGAAAAAATGGGTAAAAGCATTCCTGCAAACAAAACTCCGAACATCGAAACAGCATCAAGAAGTCGGAATCCCATGGCATAAAGATGATTCTGACGGTTGGCAATTTCTTCAGGCAATAATTCCTTAATCAGTACCGAATCGAATCGATTGTAAAAGGCCATCAGTAAAATTAAAATGGCATAGGGGTAGGTCTTTTTTAGAAAAACCAAACTAAATTTTAAGTTGAAACGTATTTTTATTTTCCCTGCTTTTTTGAGTACAATAAAGAAAATAATTAATGCCGCAATCACATACGAAATGGTTTGGATGTAAACAAACCATTCAATCTTAAACCGACCGCCTACTATATTTGTATACAGTAGAATACCGCTGAGCACAATCATAAAAATGCGGTCGAGTACCGATACAAAACTATCGGTGGTAAATAAATGTAAGGCCGTTAAGTTCGATCGTAAGTATAAAATGAATTGGAGTAAAAATTGATTTAGAATAAGGAAAATAAGCAAGTGGAATTCTAGGTTGTTGTAGCCTACAATTGCTCCCCAGCTTAAACATATTACGGCATAAAAAACGGCAAGAATAAATTTTAATGCTACAATATTGCCAAAATGTTTTGGTAAAAGATAATTGTAGCGTGATATGTTTCGATTGTTGTAATTGGTAATTCCTAAGTCGAGTAAAATGTTTAGGGTAAGCGACAAGCCCATTAACGAGAAGTACAAACCGTAATCATCACCGGTAATAATATTTACTTTCCGATCGATACCTAGCAACCACAGTGGCTTTACCAAAATGTTGACAGTAAGTAATAAAATTAAATTGGTGAAAAACTTCCGCTTCAAAGCCCCCTATAGGTTGATTAGTTCTGGTAAAGTAACCATGTTTTTCGATCATTTCCAATGGATGGTCTTTAAATTATAGCTGATGATTCGTTTTTTGAAATGGATTTGTGTGATCTTTTAAAAATTGGATTGGGATTATATCGTTTTATTTTCTTTAATTTGATTGAAAGGAATATTTTTGAATTGTGAAGATCGCTGTAAATACTCAACATTTAATTAAAAACCAACTGGAAGGAATTGGTTGGTTTGCTCATGAAACCTTAAGTCGATTGGTGAAAAACCATCCCGAACATGAGTTCTTATTTATTTTCGATCGGCCTTGGGATGAGTCATTTATTTATGCTCCCAATGTCACTCCGGTTCATACCGTTTTGCCTTCGCGTCATCCTTTTTTGTGGTTCTGGCATTACGAAATAGGTATTCCCCGCATTTTAAAAAAGCACCAACCGGACCTCTTTTTTTCCCCTGACGGCTGGATGTCGCTTCGCACTTCGGTTCCAACGGTAAATACCATTCATGATATTAACTTTATACATCGCCCAAAAGATTCACCATTCTGGGTGCGGAAGTATTACAAATTCTTTTTTCCCCGTTTTGCCCAAAAAGCCAGGCGTATTGTTACGGTTTCTGAATTCAGTAAAAATGATATGCTGACGACCTTAAATATTCCTGCGGAAAAAATTGATGTAGCATACAATGGATGCAATACCATTTATACTCCACTTGAAAATGAGGTGAAAATTGAAATCCGGAATAAGTTTACAAGTGACTGTCCTTTTTTTATCTACGTTGGATCACGAAATCCACGCAAAAATATTAGTGGCCTTTTCGATGCCTTTGAGCAGTTTAAGGCGACAGACAACAAACAAATGAAGTTGCTTTTTGTAGGGGATCCCATGTGGAGCGCTTCCTATTTAAGAGCGAAGCTCGACAGCATGAAGTACAAAAACGACGTGCTATTTACCGGTCGTTTATCCTCTGAAGTGTTGCAAATGGTACTGGGCAGTGCCGAAGCTTTACTTTTGGTCTCTTTTTACGAAGGCTTCGGAATTCCCATTATTGAAGCCATGTATAGCGATATACCTGTGATCTGTTCCGACGTAACATCTTTACCTGAAGTGGCTGGTGATGCAGCTTTGTTTGTCAATCCGAATTCCATCGATGAAATCGCCAATGCCATGAAGCAAATTGCACTTTATCCCGAACTTCAGAAAAGTTTAGTGATGAAAGGTCGAATCCAGTGTAAAAAATTTAACTGGGATAACACGGCACTTGCGGTGTGGAATTCCATCGAAAAAGCGCTTCACTCATGAACCTACAAAGCAATACAAATGAAGATAGGCCTTGAACCTTATTTTAAACAAGGTGTGCTTGAAGCTGGTTGCGACGAAGCCGGACGTGGATGCCTGGCAGGACCGGTATATGCCGCCGCAGTTATTTTACCTGCTGATTTTTATAATCCACTGCTAAACGATTCCAAACAACTGACCGAAAAACAACGCTACACTTTGCGCCCTATTATTGAAAAGGAAGCACTTGCCTGGGCTCTTGGCGTGGTAAGCAATCAAGACGTCGATAAAATTAACGTGTTGAATGCATCATTTTTGGCCATGCATCGTGCCGTTGCTCAATTGTCAATTCAGCCTGAACACCTTATTATCGATGGAAATAGGTTTAAGAAATATGAAAATATGGCGCACACCTGTATTGTTAAAGGCGATGGAAAATATTTTTCAATTGCTGCTGCTTCGGTTTTGGCGAAAACCTATCGTGATGATTTTATGCAAAAAATCGATGAGGAATTCCCTCAATACAACTGGTCACAAAACAAAGGATATCCAACTTTAGCGCATCGCAATTCAATTCAGAAATTCGGTGTCACTCCCCATCATCGTTTAACTTTTCGTTTATTTTCTGAGCAATTGAAACTTGAATTTTAAGCTCTTCTTCCATTTTGAACAAATGTTTAAAAGCAGTTTTTTAGAATTTGATGTAATGAATGAAGTTAAAGCTTGACCTATTCGTCGTTCATTTTAGTTGAACTTTCGAAAAAATGAACACCACAGGGAATACTGTTAATACAAGGTGATATGAAAAAATCTGCTTTTTTCCGGTCGCCCTATTTTTGGATAGGGTTGTTTGTTATTGCAATTGCTAGTGTGTTTTTTCTCTATTTTAATTTTGAAAAGGCCAACCCTTTAGTTAATATTTCGGTTGAAATGAGTCGGGCCGAAGCCTTGGAGAAGGCATCAGCACTGGCCAGGGAATACCAATTAGGACCGAAGGATTTCCAACAGGCAGCCAGTTTTCGTAACGATACTAAATTCCAAAATTATACCGAACTCGAAGGTGGCGGCCTTGAGGTGTTCAACCAAACCATTCAGGACAATATTTACCAGTCGTATCAATGGAAAGTAAGGCAGTTTAAGGAAAAAGAAGTGAATGAAGTTTCATTTTCTTTTACTCCATCAGGTGAGCTTTATGGTTTTTCTGAAAAATTAGGCGAAGATATTCCAGGTGCCGTTTTGAATGTTGATTCGGCGCTTCAAATGGCTACTGTCGGTGCTGAAAACTGGCAAATTGATTTGAACCATTACCAGTTGATTGAAAAGTCGATGGATCAAAAAACGGGAGGTCGGGTTGATCATGAGTTTGTGTTTGAGCGCAACGATGTTAAAGTGAACGAAAGTAAATTTAGAATTGCCATTGTTGTGAGCGGCGATAAAGTGACTTCCATTCGTCATTTTGTAAAAATCCCGGATGATTTTGATCGCAGGTTCGCCGAAATGCGCTCAGCAAATAACCTGATCAGTACCATTGGTCAGGCAATTCTGTTTTTGCTTTATGGTTTGCTCGGAGTTGGAGGCGGAATTTTTTTCTTGTTAAAACGGCGCTTTATTGTATGGCGGAAAGCCCTCTATTGGTCCATTGGCATTGGATTAGGTGTCGGTTTGCTGGATGTTTTAAATGTAATGCCTTTACTCTGGTTCGATTATGATACCTCCGAAGCTGCCGGTAGTTTTTTGGGGCAGCAAGTGTTGTATGGATTATTGAATTCATTCCTTATGGGAGGAATTGTTTTTATTTCGGCGCTGGCGGGTGAAGGTTTGAGTCGCTACTTGTTTAAGGATAAAATCCAGTTCTGGAAAATTTGGGGGAAAAACACTGGCGCTTCCGTTCAGGTGCTCGGACAAACCCTTGGCGCTTATCTTTTTGTTCCTGCATTTTTAGCTCTCGATGTAATTTATTACCTGATCACAACCAATTATTTTGGATGGTGGAATCCGGCAGGGACTTTATCCGACCCTGATATACTCGCTCAAAATTTACCGTGGTTTGGCTCCATTGCCGTTTCGTTACAAGCTGGATTTTGGGAAGAAATTATTTGTCGCGCAGTTCCTTTGGCCGGCGTTTATTTGCTGGTTCGGAATTTAAAATCCAAAAATTGGTGGATGATCTTAACCCTTTTTGCTCAAACCCTTATTTTTGGTTCCCTTCATGCCAGTTACCCACAATCCCCAGCCTATGCCAGGGTGCTCGAAATGGTGGTTCCTTTTATTATTTTCGGATTAATATACCTTCGTTTCGGTCTTCTTCCTGTTATCATTGCCCATTATGCGGTTGATGTATTTTGGATTTCCTTACCACTTTGGGTGGCCAATTCTCCCGGTATCTGGATGAATCGCAGCATCATTGTTTTGCTTTTTTTCGTGCCATTATGGGTCGTTCTTTATTGGCGAATTAAAAATAAAAAGTGGAACGAAATTCCTTCGAATGCCCTAAATGAAGCCTGGCAACCATTGGTAAACGAAAGTGTGGAGGATGAATCTGAAATCGAAGAACGGGTAGCAGAACCATTAAGCGATTCTAGATTGATTGCTTTAAAATGGTTGATTCCGGGCGCGATTATCGGTTTGATACTATGGGGCGTTTTTACTTTTTCAGAGAAAGATCAAACTCCTAAGGTTGAAGTTTACCGGAACGATGCCATTGAATTGGCAACATCCACCTTAAGTGATCAATTTAATTTTAATCAGGAAGGGTGGAGCGTACTGACTTCGATGGATGATCAACTGTCGGTGGCTCATAAATTTATTTGGCAAGAGTTTGAAGAGAGTTACGATGAATTGCAAGAATCGTTTTTAAATCCACCGAGTTGGTTGATTCGTTTTGTAAAACCGGATGCCGCAGTTGAGGAGAGGGCCGAAGAATATATGGTCCGAATTGGAATTGATGGCAGGCTATTAGCCTATCGTCATGTTTGGCCTGAAAAAAAGGAAAGTGTTTCATTGAACCAAGAAGAAGCCTTACACTTGGCCCAGTCAGAACTGAGAACATTTGCAAATGTGAATACGGATCATCTTCAAGTGGTGAACATGAATCCATCGAAATTGGAAGCACGTACCGATTGGGAAATTGAATTCTCCGATACCGTTGATTATGTCTTGGAGATGGGGCAGGGGCGTTACCTTGTTTCATTGGCGGGTAATGAGGTGAATGGGATTAAAAAATACTTGTATGTGCCGGAAAATTGGCAACGCCAATACGACAAACAACGAAGTATTATTGGCATTTTTACACTTATTTCGAACTTATTTCTTTATGCCATAATTATTTTTGGTATTGTACTCGGATTTATTAATTGGTCCAGAAAACGGTTTTCGTCTCAAATGTTCATCGCCTTCGGTTTGATTTTTTTAGTGCTGTCTTCTTTTCGTATCATCAATGCATGGGACGATATTTTGGCCCGATATTTTACCGGCTTACCCTATTCCAACTTTATAACCATGACCTTGATCGGAGCATTTATTGGAGTAGTTTTTCTGGCCATGGGAATAGGGGTGATCGGAGGATTTTCATGCGAAATTTCAAAGAGCGATACTGAAAGCAGGAAACCTGTAGTAAAGGCAATTTTAGTTGGTTTGCTGTTAGTTGGTTTGCAAAATCTTAAAATGAGTTGGCTTCCTCAGTTAACCCCCCACTGGTTGGAGTTGGGAAATTTGAACAACCAACTGCCCCCTGTCGGCATTGTCCTCGATCAAGTACAAGGCTTTATATTTAAACCGGTTTTTGCCATCATCTTATTTTATTTAATTGGTTTATTCACAAAAAATTATAGAAATCGCAAAGCTTTAGGGATTACTTTTATATTTGTAGCCGGTTTTTTGGCATCGGGGATTCATGCCGAATCCTTATCCGGCTGGATAGGAGTTGGAATTAGTAGTGGTATCATATTCATACTTCTCTTTTTACTCCTGAAAAATCACTTGAATTGGATGCCATTGGTTTATGTGGTGTCCCTGATGCTTGAACAAGTAAAAAATATATGGATGGATCAATTTGCCGGCTTAGCGTTGGGATCGGTTCTTTCAATAGCTGTTTGGGGATTTGCAGCTTATTTCTGGTATATTGGAATTAGAAAATGTAACATTTCAAAATAATAATTACACAACAAATTTTTATGAAATATTTTAAAGTATTAATTCTTGTGCTGGCCCTGACCCTGGCCCTGATGGTGCAAGCTGACGAAGGCATGTGGTTGCCTTCCCTGTTAAATAAAGTGAACGTTGACAAAATGCATGAAATGGGTGCAGAATTGTCGGCTGAAGAAATTTACAACATCAATACTTCCAGCCTGAAAGATGCTGTTATTGTATTGGATCGAGGATCATGTACCGGTGAAATGGTTTCCGATCAAGGTTTGTTTTTAACCAATCACCATTGCGGATATGGTGAAATTCAAAAACACTCCACCGAAGAAAATAATATTTTACGCGATGGCTTTTGGGCCAAAACGCAAGAAGAAGAATTGTCGAATCCGGGGAAAGTCGTTTCGTTTTTGATTCGGGTGGAAGATGTAAGCGACAAAGTTCTTGCTCAGGTTACCGATGATATGTCTGAGTCGCAACGGGAAGATAGTATCAACAAAGTTTCGAATCAGCTCATTGATGAAGCAATTAAAGATACCCCTTACGATGCGAAAGTTAAAAGCATTTACCGCGAGAATCAATACCTGCTTTTTGTATACGAAACCTTTAAGGATGTGCGCTTAGTGGCAACTCCGCCTCATTTTATAGGGAAATTTGGTGGTGATACCGACAATTGGATGTGGCCCCGCCATACCGGCGATTTTTCAATGTTTCGGGTTTATACAGGTCCCGATGGTAAACCGGCAGAATATTCTGCTGAAAATATTCCTTTAAAACCAAAGTATCACTTTCCTGTTTCGTTGAAAGGTTATCAGAAAGATGATTTTGCTATGGTAATGGGCTATCCGGGTTCTACCAATCGATATTTAACGGCCAAAGGCGTTCAGAATACTATGGAAATAACCAACAATACTCGCATCAATGTTCGCAAAACAAAGCTGGATATTATGAAAGTATATATGGCCACCAGCGATTTGGCCACCATACAGTATGCCAGTAAAAAAGCGCGGAGTTCTAATTATTACAAATACAGTATCGGACAAAACCGTGGACTGAAAAATTTAAATGTTGTTGCTAAAAAACAAACAATCGAAGACGAATTCGAGGCATGGGCGAACCAGACCGAGGAAAGGAAAGCCAAATACGGCAATGCATTAACTTTGATTAATGATGCCTATTCCAACACTGATGAAAATAAGGCAATTGCTTACATCGATGAGGCTTTGTTACGTGGTCCCGAGATTTTTGGAATGGCACATTCTTATGAAGTATTAAGTAGTCATTTATTGAAGAATGCTGAAGAGGATGTCATTCAGTCTGATGTTGAAAATTTGAAAAATAAAATGGAACCTATTTTCAGGGATTTTAATGCTGAAACCGATCAGTTGATTGTGGCTGAATTAACTAAAATATTTGTTGAAAATGTCCAGCCGGAGTATTATCCGGGATTTATTTCAACCATTCAAAAGAAATATAAGGGCGATTATTCCAAATGGGCTGCCGGGCTTTTTAAGAAAAGTTTCATGGACGATGAAGCAGCCGTTGCCAATTTTTTAGCTCATCCAAAAGGAAGTGTACTTGAGAAAGATCCTGTTTTGAAGGCTGTCAGGGAAATTTATGAGATGAAGTCCAAAGCTGGTAATGCTGACAAAAAGGACAAGGAAGCCCTGGAACTGGGTTATCGTTTGTTTTTGGATGGTTTAATGCAGATGAATTCGGGAAATGTATTTTACCCCGACGCCAATTCTACCATGCGCCTGACCTATGGATCTGTTGGAGATTATGTACCTCGTGATGGTGTTCAATACAGCTATTATACAACTTTACAAGGATACATTGAAAAAGAAATCCCCGGAGATAGCGAATTTGATGTTTGGCCCCGTTTGAAAGAATTGTATTTTGCCAATGATTTTGGCCAATACGCCGATGCTGATGGTACTTTACATACCTGTTTTACCACCAATAACGACATTACCGGAGGTAACTCAGGAAGTCCGGTAATCAATGCGAATGGCGAACTCATTGGTATTGCCTTTGATGGCAACTGGGAAGCAATGAGCGGGGACATTGCTTTTGAAACGGAACTGCAAAAGTGTATTAACGTTGATATCCGTTTTGTGCTCTGGGTAATTGATCGTTTTGCCGGTGCCACCAATTTAATTGATGAGATGACATTAGTCAAATAATAAGCACTTAAAATTATGTGCAATAATATCTTATTAATAACACATCTTTTTTGATAAATTTGCCAGCCGTAATAGGCGGGCAAATTTATTTTTAAGCTTTAAATGTCATATAAAATTATTATTTACACCGATGGTGCCGCAAGTGGCAATCCCGGACCAGGAGGATATGGCGTGGTAATGATGGCTGGTAGCCATCGTAAGGAGCTGTCCGACGGATTTCGACATACCACGAATAATCGCATGGAGCTAATGGCTGTTATTGTAGCACTGGAGGCTTTAAAGGTGGATAATTGTGACGTGACCATTTACACCGATTCAAAATATGTATCCGATTCAGTGAATAAGGGGTGGGTATTTGCCTGGGTGAAGAAAGATTTTAAAGGAAAAAAGAATCCTGATCTGTGGAAGAGGTTTCTAAGAATATATCAAAAACATCGTGTGAATTTTGTATGGGTGAAAGGTCATGCAAGTATTCCCGAAAATGAACGCTGCGACCAGTTGGCCGTAGAAGCTTCCAAAAAATCATTTTTAAAGGAAGATACCGGCTATGATGCTTAATAAAATTTGCAGATGAATTTATTGTATAATTTGGGAATTCAAATTTTTGTTCTGATCGTTCGCATCGCTTCATTGCGCAATCCGAAGGCAAAAAAATGGCTAAGAGGTCGAAAAGGACTTTTGAAGATTATTCAAAAGGATGTAGCCGGAATCGATAACTTGGTTTGGGTACATTGTGCTTCATTGGGGGAATTTGAACAAGGCCGTCCATTGATTGAAGAAATTAAACTGATGTATCCGGAGAAGAAAATTTTATTAACCTTCTATTCTCCTTCTGGTTATGATGTGCAAAATGGCTATGCTAAAGCCGATTTTGTTTATTACATGCCGGTTGATTCATTACGAAATGCCAAACGTTTTTTGAAATATACCCGGCCTCAATTGGTGTTCTTCATCAAATATGAATACTGGTTCAATTATCTTAATCAGCTAAAAAAGAATGGAATTCCGGTGTATTTTGTGTCGGCTATTTTTAGAAAACAACAATTGTTCTTCAGACGTGATGGATGGTACCGTAAAGTATTGAACCTTCCTACTCACTTTTTTATCCAAAATCAAGAATCAGCCGACTTATTGGATTCTATTCATAGAAACAATTATACCATTACGGGTGACACCAGATTCGATCGGGTGGCCCATATTCTGGAAAATATTAACCCCATTCCTGTGGTGGAGGCGTTTGTTGCTGATCGGGATGTTATTGTTGCCGGGAGTACCTGGAAAGCAGAAGAAGCTATATTAAATCAGTACCTCCGAAACCGACCTTTATTAAAAGTCATTGTTGTTCCGCATGTAGTGGAGGAGACGACCATTCAACGAATGTTAACTTCATTCGGCGAAAAAGCCATATTGTATAGTCAGGCAAGCCCTAAAAATGTAGCCGAAAAACAAGTGTTGATTGTCGATTGTTATGGAATGCTAACTAAACTCTATCAATATGGGAAAATTGCCTTTGTTGGTGGCGGTTTTGGTGTTGGCATACATAACGTGCTGGAACCGGCTGCATTTGGAATGCCAATTTTATTTGGTCCAAATTATGAAAAATTTAAAGAGGCGGTTGAGTTGGTGGAACAAAATTGTGCTTTTGCAGTGAATAACATTGAGGATTTTAATACCATCGTCAATCATTTGCTAAAAGACAATAAGGTGGTTGTAAATATAGGGGCACGTTCAGCTGAATATGTTCGGAAGAATGTTGGTGCAACCCGAAAAATTCTCGATCAGGTTTTTTAACAGCGCCTTGTTCATTTCTATTTCTTTTTTCTGAATTTTGCTATTGACTTTCATTAAATAATTTGTAAGCAAATTAATTTCATTTGAAACAAGGTGAATTATTTTGGTAAACATTTGATAACTTGAAAAATATCAAAAATTTGAAAGTGAGACTTTTAGCATCCAAAGGTTGATAACTTCTTAATAACTTCAGGAGGATGCGTTAACCATTTATGTCAACTCTGTAGTAATTTCGGTAGCGCGATTTTATTCTTATCCCAAAGAATACGCACACACCAATTTGAATTATTAAACCCCTTTTAGTGAAATTAAACTATGGAGCTGAAGAACATTGAAGTAGCAACAGCCAAAAAACGAACTTATTCATCCGATGAAGTTTTCCAGGCATCTTTAAAGTATTTTAAAGGTGACGACCTTGCCGCAAGGGTTTGGGTCAATAAATATGCCCTGAAAGATTCTCATGGAAATATTTTCGAGTTAACCCCGGATGATATGCATCACAGGTTGGCCAAAGAAATAGCCCGGATTGAAAAAAATTATGACAATCCAATGTCAGAGAATGAATTGTATGCTGTATTAAAGGACTTTAAGTATATTGTTCCTCAGGGCGGACCAATGACCGGGATTGGGAATGAATTTCAGGTGGCCTCTTTGTCCAATTGTTTTGTGATTGGGAACGATGGCAAGTCTGATTCATATGGCGGCATTATGAAAATTGATCAGGAACAGGTTCAGCTAATGAAACGAAGAGGTGGTGTAGGGCACGACCTTTCACATATCAGACCCAAAGGATCACCGGTAAAAAACTCTGCTTTAACATCAACCGGATTGGTGCCTTTTATGGAGCGATTCTCAAATTCAACCCGTGAAGTTGCTCAGGATGGCCGTCGTGGTGCTTTAATGTTATCGGTTTTAATTAAACACCCCGATTCAGAGCAATTCATCGATGCTAAAATGGAACAGGGTAAAGTTACCGGCGCCAATGTGTCAGTGAAAATTGACGATGAATTTATGCAAGCTGTCGAAAGCGGAACACCATACGTGCAAAGCTATCCGGTTCATTCATCGGAACCTTCTTTCGCAAAAGAAATTGATGCTTCTAAACTCTGGGGCAAAATAGTCTATAACGCATGGAAATCGGCCGAACCGGGAATTCTTTTCTGGGACACCATTATTCGCGAATCGGTGCCTGATTGTTATGCCGATTTGGGGTATCGTACAGTTTCGACTAATCCATGTGGTGAAATTCCACTCTGTCCATACGATAGTTGCAGGTTGTTGGCAATAAATTTATATTCTTATGTTGAACATCCCTTTACCAAAGAGGCCAAATTTAATTTTGATCTGTTCAAAAAACATGTAAAATTGGCTCAACGTGTCATGGATGATATTATCGATCTTGAATTAGAAAAAATCGACGGTATTATCCAAAAAATTGACATGGATCCGGAAGGCGATGAAATAAAAAGAACAGAATTGCTTTTATGGAACAACATTAAAAATAAAGCGCAGGAAGGCCGTAGAACTGGTGTTGGAATCACTGCAGAAGGTGATATGCTTGCTGCTCTGGGATTGCAATATGGTAGCGAAAATGCAACCGATTTCTCCGAAGAAATTCATAAAACAATTACCCTCGAAGCCTATCGTTCGTCTGTTGAAATGGCTCGGGAACGAGGAGCTTTCCACATTTACGATGCAAAACGTGAGCGGAATAATCCATTCGTTAACAGAATAAAAGATGCCGATCCTGAATTGCATGCCGAGATGGAAAAATATGGTCGCAGAAACATTGCTTTGCTAACCATTGCACCAACGGGAACCACCAGTTTAATGACGCAAACTTCCTCTGGAATTGAACCCGTATTTCTGCCTGTTTACCGTCGTCGTCGTAAGGTGAATCCAAACGACAAGGATGTTCACGTTGATTTTGTGGATGATATTGGTGACAGCTGGGAAGAATATGTCGTTTTTCACCACAAATTCAAAATCTGGATGGAAGTGAATGGTTACGATATGAATAAGCGCTATTCTTCAGAAGAATTGGATGAAATGATCAGCAAATCACCTTACTTCGGAGCTACGTCAAACGATGTGGATTGGTTGAGCAAGGTGAGAATGCAGGGACGTATCCAGAAATGGGTGGACCATTCCATAAGTGTAACCATAAATATGCCCGAAGACGCCAAAGAAGATTTGGTAGGAAGTGTCTATTTAGAGGCTTGGAAATCAGGATGCAAAGGAGTTACTGTCTATCGTGAAGGTTCACGTTCAGGTGTTTTAATCTCCGATAAAAAGAAAGGACAAAAAGGAACAGAGGGAGGGAAATTCCCAACCAAACGCCCTGAAGAATTGGACGCCGATGTGGTGCGCTTTCAAAACAATCGTGAAAAATGGATCGCATTCATTGGCTTGATAAATGGCCGTCCATACGAAATTTTCACCGGATTGGTCGACGACGAGGAAGGACTGTTGGTGCCACGTTCAGTGAATTCAGGAAAAATTATTAAACGAAGAGACGGCGAAGAAACACGTTACGATTTTCAATATACCAATAAGAGAGGCTATAAAACCACCATGGAAGGGCTGTCGCATAAATTCGATCCTGAAATGTGGAACTATGCCAAACTGATTTCCGGAACATTGCGCCATGGAATGCCCATTCATAAAGTAGTGGAATTGGTGTCAAGTTTAATGCTGAGTGACGATTCTATCAATACCTGGAAAGCAGGTGTTGCCAGAGCCTTGAAAAAATACATTCCTGACGGAACAAAAGCTGAAGGGGCTGAATGTTCCCAGTGTGGTTCGGAGAATGTCATCTACCAGGAAGGTTGTTTAACCTGCCCCGATTGTGGTCATTCAAAATGTGGATAATTAGAATTTTATAATCATATAAAAAAAGCAGTGCCAATTGGTACTGCTTTTTTTGTCACCACTCTTTTGCACTTGGTCAAAAGATGGATGTTTATCACTTCTCAATTTCATAACTTGTATAAAGTAAGAGTGGATTTGGATAGGATTATTCACTAAAACTGCAAGTAATGGACTCAACTACATCGCATATTGTTAGCAAATGGTTCGAGAAAAAATACCGGGAAATCGACCTGCAATTGGCCGATCTGTCCCCTCAGTGTGCCAAAGGTTGTGATTGGTGTTGTTATCAATCCATTGAAATATTAAACTGGGAAGAACCATTGATTCTTGAGTTCATCAATAGTCAGCTCTCGAAAAGACAAAAAAACAGAATCAAAAAAAAACTTATTGATTGGTTCGATTATTTAGACCAGAAAATACCCCTTAAACCTATATTAACAACAGAAGATGTTTTTGAAAAATTCCAACAAATGCAGGGTGGCGACCGCAAACCGTGCATTTTTCTCCATAAACATGAGTGCCTGATTTATCCGGTACGTCCCATTAGTTGCAGAACTCATGTTGCCGAACAAAAAGTGTTGGGCTGTATTGAAAATCCACTGCAGGACTCGAGCGATGAAGCTACAAATTTAAGAATTCGTATTCTCAATGAAATTATCCGAAAACTGCCTAGCAGTTTGGAATTACTCAATTTTGCTGTAGCCAAAATGTTTGAATTAGGATATCGGAAACGCCCCATCGAATATCATACTCTTGAAGCCTTGTAATTAAATCCCTTGGAAGGAGGTCGGAACATGTTAAAATAGCATGTTTTTTTCGCATGTGTTTTTGTAAATTGCTGGAACAGAACTTAAATCAATTAATTATGAAACGAATAACCCAGCAAGATGCATTAGATTATCATGCAAAAGGAAAGCCCGGTAAAATTGAAGTGACTCCTACAAAACCCTATCGAACCCAAACCGATTTATCCTTGGCCTACACTCCTGGAGTAGCAGAACCATGTCTGAAAATTGAGCAAAACCATTCAGATGCCTATTTGTATACCGCAAAAGGAAATTTGGTGGCAGTGATCTCAAATGGGACTGCAGTTTTAGGATTAGGGGATATTGGACCACTAGCCGGAAAACCCGTTATGGAGGGCAAAGGTTTACTTTTTAAAGTGTTTGCCGATGTCGATGTTTTCGATATTGAAGTAGACGAAAAGGATCCTGCAAAATTCATTCAAATTGTGAAGGCCATTTCACCCACCTTTGGAGGGATCAACCTTGAGGACATTAAAGCTCCTGAGTGTTTCGAAATTGAAGATCAGTTGAAAAATATGCTGGACATTCCTGTTTTTCATGACGATCAGCACGGCACTGCCATTATTTCAGGAGCGGCTTTGTTGAATGCATTGGAACTTACAGGGAAAAACATAAAGCGAATCAAAGTGGTGGTGAATGGCGCAGGAGCAGCGGCAGTTTCATGTATTCGTTTATATATCTCGATGGGAGTGGATCCCAAGAATGTTCTAATGCTCGATAGTAAGGGCGTGATTAATGAGGAAAGAACCGATTTGAACCACATTAAAAAAGAATTCATTGCCAAAACAAAATGTAAAACGCTGGCTGAAGCCATGTTGGGTGCCGACCTGTTTTTAGGATTGTCTGTAGGAAATGTTGTTACGCCTGCAATGGTTAAAAGTATGGCGAATGATCCTATTGTTTTTGCAATGGCGAATCCAACCCCTGAAATTAGTTATGAATTGGCCATATCGGCTCGTAAGGATGTCATCATAGCTACCGGTCGGAGCGACTATCCCAATCAAATCAATAATGTGCTGGGATTTCCATTTATTTTCAGAGGAGCACTTGATGTTAGAGCCTCTAAAATTAACGAAGAAATGAAAATTGCAGCAGTAAAAGCATTGGCCGGATTGGCCAAAGAACCTGTTCCACAATATGTTGTTGATGCTTACGATGCTGAGGCTATTGTTTATGGGCGAAACTACCTTATCCCTAAGCCGGTTGACCGTCGGTTAATCACACGAGTTGCTGCAGCAGTTGCAAGAGCTGCGGTTGACAGCGGTGTAGCTCGACAGCCAATTTCCGACTGGGACGAATACCTGAATCAATTGAATAAACGACTTGGTTACGACAATCAATTGTTATGGAATATACGAGATAAAGCACGGAAATTTCCGAAACGAGTAGTCTTTGTTGATGTCTGTCAGCCGATGGTGTTACGAGCTATTCAAACAGTGATTAACGAAGGTTTGGCCATCCCTGTTTTAATTGGTATTAGAAGAAAGATTGATGAAATTTGCAGACAATATTCCATTGAATTGGGTAATGTGCAGATCATTGACCATATGGAAGATGAGGTGCTGCCTAAAAAAATGGAATTTGCCCGGCTCCTTCACCGAAAACGTAATCGTAAAGGTCTTAATTTGGAAGAGGCCATGGAACTGATGAGCAACAAAAATTACTTTGGGATGATGATGGTTGAAACCGGTGAAGCGGATGCTTTTATTTCCGGCTTTCGTACAAAATATAGCGAAACCATTCGGCCTGCTCTTCAAATATTTGGTGTCGCTGATAATAAAAAACACATTGCAGGCATGTACATTGTCATGACGAAGCGCGGACCATTCTTCTTCTCTGATGCAACAGTGAATATCAACAGCGATGCCCAAACTTTAGTGGAAACAACTTTGTTGCTTGCTGAAGAAATTCGGAAATTCAACATCGTGCCTAAAATAGCCATGTTAAGCTATTCAAACTTTGGCGATATGCGATCAGGTAGCCCAAATGAAGTTCATAAAGCGGTTGCAATATTACACAATGAATATCCCGATCTTATTGTGGATGGTGAAATTCAGGCAAATTATGCTCTCGATAAAGAGTTGCGAAACCGAAAGTTCCCGTTTTCTAAATTGCATGATCACGATGTAAATGCATTAATTTTCCCTGACTTAAATTCCGGTAATATTGCTTATAAACTGATGAAAGAAATTGGTGGAGCCGAAATTATTGGACCAATCTTACTGGGAATCCGACGATCGATACATATTTTACAAATGGAAAGTACCGAGAGGGAGATGGTTGATATGGTGGCAATTGCAGTTGTTGGTGCTCAGGAAAACCAGAAATGAAAAGTATGATGTGCCGGTTGATTATTGAAGTAGGAGGGAGCATTCCACCTGAAATAATAAGTTTTTAGAAAATAAAGTCGTAGCTTCGTAGACGATCAAATATGGGAGTATATTTGTGAGGAGCACACATGTGATTTATGGAATATTAAGATGATAAGGGTGGCTGATTGGCCTTTCCTTTATTGTTGATAGGGCCGATGCCCGGGAATTGCTTATTAGTGGTGCTGTATTTGGATCGATTATTTGTGTAGCAGACTTTTTTATGAACAATAATGTCCTTTCGAAGATTGAGAATACACTCAACTTTTTAGGGGAACATGACCAAAACATACTAAATGTTGAGTTTCTACCCTCACTGGTTAAGTTCCTGTCTGAATTGTTCGATGTTGATTATGTATTTGTCGATCATTATGATCAAAAAGATCCTGATGAAGCGGTAACTATTTCTGTGTACAATAGAGGGAATTACTTGCCAAATTTTACCTATTCGATAAAAAACACCCCATGTGCTGCGGTCATTGGTAAAAATTTTAAATGCTTTCCCAATAAGCTGCAGCAATTATTTCCAGACGACTTGGCTTTAGTTAAAATGAAAGTAAACAGTTACGCTGCAATTCCTCTGTGGAATGCATCTGGTGAGCCTGTTGGGATTATTGCTTTGCTCGATCATAAGCCAATTGTTGAGGTGAAAAGTTTTGAGTTGGTCTTAAAAATTGCAGCAATAAAAGCTGCTGATGAACTGGTTAAATACTTTTATGAAACAGAATTAAGCAAACTTATTCGTGAATATAACCTTGCCAGAGAAGATGCTGTCGATTTTAAAAATAAATACAGTTCATTATTTGAAAGAACATTAGATGGGATTTATCGTAGTACACACGATGGTAAATTTTTGGACATCAATCCGGCTATGGTTAAAATGTTTGGCTATTCCAGCATTGACGAAATGATGGTTGTTGATATAAAAAAAGAACTTTATTTTTCAGAAGAGGAACGTAAAAGTAGTTCTCTTGAGTCTGGTAAGGAGGAGATTGAGCTTTATCGAATGAGAAAAAAGGATGGTTCTGAAATTTGGGTAGAGGATCATGGGCTTTACGTAAAAAACAATAAAAATGAAATCGAATATCATATTGGCATACTCAGGGATGTAACCTCCGATTTTCGAAATAAACAAAAGTTGCAAAAAGCACTTCTTGAAATTGAAAAAAGTGAAAAACAATATCGTGAATTGATTGAATTTGCACCGGATGCCTTTTTTCAGGGTGATCTTCAGGGGAATATAATTGGGATTAACAATAAATGCGTCTCGTTGACAGGTTATTCAAGGGAAGAATTGCTCTCGATGAACATGAAAGATTTCTTTTTAGATCGGACCATACAAAATACTCCTTTACGTTACGACTTGCTTAAAAAAGGGCAGACCGTGATTACAGAACGTGAAATGAGCTGTAAAGATGGATCATTTCGTGTTGTAGAGATGAACTCAAAACTGTTGCCTAACGGACTACCCATTTCATTTTTTCGGGATGTAAGCGAACGGAAATTGAATGAAACTGCCCTAAGGGATAGTGAGGAGAAATATAAGGCAGTCTTCAATAATGCTCCACTCGGTATTTTTCACTTCGATCAGAATGGAATTATTACCGATTTTAACGATGAATTTGTTGTGATTTTGGGATCAAAAAGAGAGTTGTTGTTTGGTCTTGATCTTCTTCAGCAGTTGAAAGATGAAAAATTGGTGGCTGAAGTTAAAAAAACAATGAACGAAGGAAGTGGTTATTATGAGGACATTTATACGTCTATTACCTCAGGAAAAAGCACTCCAACCATTGTTCACTTAAATGCTTTGCGATCGGCCACAGGCGCAATAATTGGTGGAGTGGGTATTGTGGAGAATATAACCCAAAGGAAAGAACAGGAAGATAAACTCCACAGTAGTAATCAACGCATCCTGGAACAAAATAAAATTCTGGCTGATGTTTCTTTGTTAACATATGTGCGCAAAGGGGATGTTGAAGCGCTGGCGAAAGAAATTAATGTATCTATAGCAAAAGCGTTTAATATACAGCGTGTTGGGGTTTGGTTGTTTAACGACACTGAAACAGAATTAAAATGCATTAGTCAGTATAGCTTAATGGACGACCAATTTAGTTTTGGTGAAATTCTTAATGAAAAACAGTTCAAGAATGAATTTGACTTTCTGAAGAATGAGAAATACATCAATGCTAACGATACATTTAAGGATCCAAGAACAAAAGGGTACATCAACGACTATTTAAAACCCTTAAATATCACTTCAATGCTCGACGGCGTAATCAGAATTCGTGGAAAAAATGTGGGTGTTATTTGTCTCGAATATGTCAATGAAAAACATGAATGGCAAACCGACGAAATTGCCTTTGTGTGTCAAATGGCTGACCAAATAGGAATGACCATCCAGAACAGCGATATCCGGAAAAAGGAAGAAGAATTAATTAAATTGTCGCAAGCTGTTGAGCAAAGTCCTTCATCAATTGTAATCACGAATTTAAACGGCGAAATTGAGTACGTAAATCAGAAATATGTTGATTTAACCGGTTATTGTTTAGATGAAGTGATTGGAAAGACCACGAATATTCTAAAATCAGGTCAAACTCCATTAAAGGTTTATCAAGATTTGTGGACCACTATCACAAAAGGAAATTCCTGGACAGGTGAATTGTTGAACCGAAAAAAGAATGGCGAATTATTTTGGGAAAGTTTGCTGATTAGTCCAATTCTAACTCATGATGGTGAAATAAAATATTATCTCGCCGTTAAGGAAGACGTCACGGAAAAGAAGAAAATGATTGGCGAACTTATTGTAGCCAAAGAAAAAGCAGAAGAAAGCAATCGAATGAAATCCGCTTTTTTATCCACCATGTCGCACGAATTACGAACACCATTAAACGCGATTATTGGCCTGTCGGAGTTAATAGCAACCAGCGATAATATTGATAAAATAATTCGATACAGTTCAACCATTACCTCCAGTGGCTATCAATTGTTAAGTGTGGTGAACGATGTGATGGATATTTCATTAATCGAATCGGGTGAATCTAAAGTGCGCAAACGGGATACACCCGTTGTTAGGTTGCTGTTTGAGATCTATGAAATGTTTAAAGTGGAACAGCGAAGAATGAAAAAAGAAAACATTGATTTTCGTTTTCTTATACCTTCAGAAAACCACGAATTAATTCTTTATACCGACCAGAATAAGTTAAAACAAATCATCATTAACCTGATAAAGAACGCCTTCAAATTTACGGCTGAAGGGCATGTTTATTATGGGTTCGCTATAGTTCAGGAGGAAGAAAGAGATGTGGTTCGTTTTTATGTCGAAGACACCGGCATTGGAATCTCAAAAGCGAAGCATGAACTGATTTTTGATTCTTTTCGACAAGTGGAAGAAGCGAATACAAGAATTTATGGTGGTGCCGGTATCGGGCTTTCAGTTTCTAAAAAAACGGCAGAATTGCTTGGTGGCGAAATCTGGGTAGACTCTGAAATTGGTAAAGGAGCAACTTTTTATTTTACACTGCCCATCAACGAAACAAAGGATTAATTGAGCGAATGCATCCCGAAAATTATCTTTTGCTTTTTTTGGCTTTGGGATTAAAATCCAGTGCCAACTGAATCCATCTATCCAAATCTTCATCCATGTCAACGGTCAACGGGTCTACAAAAATAAAACCTTTCATGCGGTGTTTGGTAAAGTCCATCGGGCGACACCCTTCTTTCTGCAAACATTCTTCGTAACAATCAGGATTAACCCGAAGCATCAAGTCGTCCTTTACAATACCCACACACATTTTATCATCGACCATAAACGTGAGACCTCCCATCATTTTCTTTGAAAGAAAGGAAATTTTTTTTTCTTTCAAAATTCGTTCAATTCTTTCTTCAAGATGCGTGTTGTAAGCCATGTTCGTTTTTTTGATAAACAACAAATCAGGAAACAATAGCTTGAAATGTATGTTGATTCCATTCGATAAATATAGCGTGAAAATTATTCGAAATTCAACATTCAACTATTTTCTGCATGAGAAAAATTGAATAAAAAAAGTATTCCTTAACTTCGATCATTTTAAATTAACTACTGCATGAAAGAACAATTGATTCAATTTTTAGATGGATTACAACAGGTGGAGATTACTGAAACACATGCCAAAGGATTTACCTATTTTCAGCATGGATTTATGCCACGTTTATTGGAAGCCGGTAAAATAAAAGGCTTCAACAAAACAATTCTTGCAGCAGGGTGGACCAGGGCAGGAGCAATTTACGCATTAAATGAAGCACCCAGTCGGTCCATGGAATGTTTACGTAAAGCCCTGGTTTTGGTCCCCCTAAACAGTGCCGCTTTAAATCTGTATATCGACCAATTAATTTTAACCGGAGCGTATCATGAGGCTTTTCGACACATCAATGAACTGTTGGATGTTGAACCCAATAATATGGAACTTTTTACGAAACGCCAGCGCATTCAAGACGATATGAACTACGATGCAGAAGCAAAATTTCAAAAAGGGGATGTGATCTGGGAATTGAATGAGCAACTGGCCGGAGAGCAGTTCTCTTCCGTAATCAATACCGTCCTGGAAACAGAAATGGATGATTTTTTGCTGCTCAAAAAACTGGCATGTGCTTATGGTGCTGTTGGGCACAATGCCAATTATATTCAAGTAATGGAAACGATTGAACGTTTAGAAGGACCGGTTAATTTGGAATATGTCGATGTTTTTTATCGTCCTTTAATGGACTAAGGAAGTCATGCATTCGTGTAAAATTTTATCTTTGAACCGCTAATCCAATTTTCCGGTAATCCTACAATTCAACAGCATGAAGAAAATAATACTTGTCTCGTTTTTTATTTATTGTACACAACTCTTTGCCTTTACACAAAATGCCGATTCGGTTTATTTAGCTAATAATTACAGTAAAAGTGAAGTGTATATTCCTATGCGCGATGGCGTGAAATTGTTTACTATCATCTATTCTCCTAAAGATCAGTCCGTCACTTATCCGATGATTTTAAACCGCACGCCATACAATATTTCACCCTATGGCGATGAGATGGGATTTGTATTCCGAAGAGGTCTGCATCCGGCTTTCTTGCTCGAAAAGTTCATTTTTGTTTTTCAGGATTTACGGGGCCGATTTATGTCGGAAGGTGAATTTGTGCACATGCGTCCCTTCATTGAAAACAAAACCAGACCCGACCAGATCGACGAAAGTTCCGATGCTTACGATACTATGGATTGGCTGGTTAAACATGTAACAAACAACAACGGTCGCATTGGGATGTTTGGGATTTCATATCCCGGATTTTACTCTTCATGTGCCGCTATTGATGCTCATCCTGCTTTAAAATGTGTTTCGCCACAGGCACCTATTGCCGATTGGTTTTTTGATGATTCGCATCATCATGGTGCTTTCTTCCAGGGAATGATTGACTTTATTGCTGCAATGGATGTTCCACGTCAACATCCCTATCAAAATTGGATTAAACCCTATAATTGGGGGACCAGCGATGGCTACAATTTCTACATGAATTTAGGGGTGATGTCCAACGTGAACAAACGCTATTTTGGCGATAGTATTGCGTATTGGAACGAAACAATGGAACATCCCAATTACGATGAGTACTGGCAAAAGCGCAACATCCTTCCACATCTTAAAAATATAAAGCCCGCGGTATTATTGGTTGGAGGTTGGTACGATGCTGAAGATTTGTATGGCACCTTTAAAACCTATCAGGCCATGGATAATAATACGCCGAACAACGAAGTCAAAATGGTGATTGGTCCTTGGATTCATGGCGGTTGGGCGCGTACCGATGGCGATTTTCTTGGTAATGTTTCCTTCGAACATAAAACTTCGATTTATTACCGCGATAGCATCGAATTGCCTTTTTTTATTTATCATTTGAAAGAAAAAGGAACATTAAATTTGGCTGAAGCCACACTGTTTATGACCGGCAAAAACCAGTGGCGGAAATTTGATCAGTGGCCACCCGCGAATGTTGAAAATAAAGAATTGTATCTGCATGAAAACGGCGGTCTTTCATTTAAAAATGTGGCAAAAAATGAGCAGGAATTCGATGAATATGTAAGTGATCCGATGAAGCCTGTTCCTTATTCCGAAGACATTGCATTTGGAATGACTAAGGAGTACATGACCGATGATCAGCGCTTTGCTTCACGCAGGCCCGATGTATTAAGTTATGAAACAGAAGTGTTAACTGAGGACATCACCCTGGCTGGTTCGCTGCTGGCAAAATTAAAAGTCTCCACTACGGGAACAGCATCCGATTGGGTAGTGAAACTCATTGACGTATATCCCGGCGATGCACCCGATAACCCTACTACCCGAGAGGGAATGCACATGGCCGATTACCAACAAATGGTGCGCAGTGAAATTATTCGGGGCCGTTTTCGAAACAGTTATGAAAAACCCGAACCATTTGTACCGGGAAAAGTTACAGAAATCAACCTTGAGCTGCAGGATGTTTTGCATAGTTTTCAGAAAGGGCATCGTATCATGATTCAGATCCAAAGCAGCTGGTTTCCAATAGTCGACCGCAATCCACAAAAATACGTCGATAACATTTTTAAAGCAGAGGAAAACGATTTCATTAAGGCGCAGCAACGGGTTTATCATTCAAACGATCATGTTTCTTCTATTCAAATAAAAGAATTGCGCGAATAGTTCGAGGTTTACCGTTTTTTGGCTTCTTGTCCTTTTAATGGGCAAACTATTTGAAACTGAATCCATACATCTTCTTTTGACGCTGCTTTCAGGTGATTTTGTCATTCTCCGGAATGAGTGTCGATTTTCATTCGTGGTTTTTATGTTGGAAAACATTTTTCCTGCAAACGATTGCGATGTCGTTTGCGTGGATTATTTTGATCTCACCTCTTGTAAATCAGATGAATTACTCGTTGGAAAAAGGTTTATTTGTTTACAATTGATATAAAATAGAGGGTGAAGTCAAATTTAGTTACTATGAAAAAAAATGTGATTCGAATAACGCTGATTGAATTGGCCATTGTTTTTTTTGTTTCGTGTGTGGGAATCACAAAAACCAATGAAATTGTTGCGCCTGGTGCCCCCGGACAATCTTCAGTTTGGGCATATGCCGGAAAAACGGGAATTGGAACTTCCTATGAGACCTATACCAATAGCAGCTTTTCAAACGAAGGAGAAAGTGGTATCATTTCGAAAGTATGGTTTTCAATTGCTCAGGGTATTCTTACCGAAACCATGTATGGATTGATTCACGAAGCACAAATCAAAGAAATGCAATTTGTAGTTGTAGGACCCGATTTTGTTGACTTTGAGAAGAACGATACCGAAAGTACCATTGAATATTTGGATGTCGACGAAAGCGGACGACCACTTTCATTGGCCTATAAAATTATTACCCGCGATAAAGACGGACGATACGAAATTGAAAAGCATATTTTTACCAACCCCGACGATCAGGCCTTGTTCATTCGAGCCATCTTTCGTTCCAGGGAAGATGGAATACGGCCCTACCTTTATTTAAACCCGCACGTTAATAATACGGGGAGTGGTGATCATGCACGTGTTGATTCAAAAGCGATGCATGCCTTCGAAGGAGATACTCACCTGACACTTTTATCGGATCAAAAATTTAATCGCGTTACTACAGGCTTTGTGGGTGCGTCAGATGGCATCTCAGATTTAAATGAGCACAAAAAATTAAGCACCTTATACAATACCACAGGCGAAGAAGGTGGTAATGTTGCCATGTTGGCCGAATTAAAACCAATGACCGAAGAGGGTCTGGTTTATGATTTCTCAATTGGTTTTGGCAATTCAGGAAAAGCAAGCAGGAATGCCGCGGCCAAAACTTTAACTACAGGTTATACAAAAGTGTTGGCACATTACAATGGAGAAGGGAAGCAAATTGGCTGGGAAGATTATTTGGCATCGTTGCCTGAACTTGCTCGCATGCAACAAACAGCAACTGACAATGGTAAATTGTTAAACGTGAGTGCTATGGTTTTAAAGGCACAGGAGGATAAAAGCAATGCCGGAGCAATTATTGCGTCTTTGTCAAATCCTTGGGGGGAAACCAGTTCTGCTGATAAAGCCGGAACAGGATACAAAGCAGTTTGGCCCCGCGATTTCTATCAATGTGCCATGGCTTTTCTGGCCCTGGGCGACACGCAAACCCCACTGGTGGCATTTGAATATTTGCATAAAGTTCAGGTAAGTGATAAAATGCCTGAAAATAAAGGAATCAATGGTTGGTTTTTGCAAAAGACACACGTTGATGGAACATTGGAATGGGCGAGTGTACAGCTCGATCAAACTGCGATGCCCATCATGTTGGGCTGGAAATTATGGCATGCAGGTATTCTTTCCAACGAAAAAATGGAATATTGGTATACTAACATGTTAAAACCAGCAGCTAATTTTCTTTCCGATGGAGGTGAAGTAAATCTTGATTGGAATAGAATAGAGATTGTACCACCTAAAACCCAACAGGAACGATGGGAAGAGCAATCTGGTTATTCTCCTTCCACTATAGCGGCCATCATTACCGGTTTGACTGCGGCAGCAGATATCGCCTCTGAAGTTGGTGACGGGGATGGGGCAAATAAATTCGCAGAACACGCCCGTAAATACGAAAAGATGATTGAACAGACGATGTTTACCACCACCGGATATTATAAAACTGGTGTAGCCAATGGTAACTATTTTATCCGTGTGACTCAAAATGATGATCCCAATGATCATAAAGAGGTGATCAGAAATAATGGTAAACCGGCCATTGACGAGACGAAAGTGATGGATGCCGGCTTTTTGGAGTTGGTTCGATACGGTGTTCGGAAAGCCAGGGCCCAATCTATCTTAGAGTCGTTGGATGAATTGGATAATCAGGATATGGATGAAAATTTAAAAATAAAGTACAATTTCAAATTCGGAGGTGACGAGGCCGCTTATCCGGGTTGGCGTCGCTATGGGAATGATGGCTATGGAGAAAGTATTGCAGACGGATCAAATTATGGTGTTCAGGATTCAACACATCGGGGAAGAGTTTGGCCCATTTTCACAGGCGAGCGTGGACACTATGAGCTAGCCCGTTCTATTGAAAGCGGAGCAGTAAATTCGGAAAATATTCGGAATACTTACATTAAAGCAATGGAGTATTTTGCGAACGATGGCATGATGTTACCGGAACAGGTTTGGGACGGAATAGGGGTAAACTCGGCCGGATATAAAACCGGAGAAGGAACAAATTCGGCGACACCACTGGCCTGGTCGCATGCCGAATACATTAAATTGGTGCGCTCTGTGGCTGATCAGAAAGTTTGGGATCGATATCCAATTGTGGAAAATATGTTTTCTAAATGATAGTTTAGGCTTTAAATAGGTAAAAGGGTGTTGCTTTAGGGCGCACCTTTTTTTTTGCGTAAAAATAAATTGTACCTATTTCAGCTAAGCTTCAGATTAAAAACATTTAGCGCATTTCACTTGTTGCTTGCAATTAATGGGGTTTTAGTTTAAATTCATGGACGAAAAAGGGATTCAAGCTATAGTAAATCATTTATATTGCTTCATGGTGGAGTAATGGATAAACAATTTTCAGAAGATGATTTCGAAAAACAATTTTTTACAGTCAACTCGAATTAAAATTTTGTTTGGCATTATTATGCTCTTTTCAATTGTTATCCCCGTTTTTTTAACCACCAGTAATGTTACAAGTCAACGATTTGTTAGAATGCTTGCTCATGTTGAATCCAGCGAGCAGGAATTATTAGAAAAGAATTGTCAAACAGAATTGTCAAAACTGGATAAATTCGTTGGCATGAGTAGATTCTCCGAAACGCTGCTCAAGAATATTCAGCACAATGAATTTAATACCATCAATGAAAATTTGAAGGCTCAGATGGAATTTTGCAATATCGATCATGTCTGGATCGCCCAAAAAAATAAACATAAAATTGCCATTGTTGATTTGGTTTCAACTGTTCCTCTTGAAAATGACCTCGATTTTCTTCTTGCCGATACAAGGCTAAAAGAAGATTGGTCAACGCCGTTTTTTGTTACCATCGATTCACAACTGATTGCCTTATGTGCAACTGAGATTCTCCCGGCTAATGAACTTGAATTCACCTATTTTTTAGTGGCTGGAATCAATTGGAATCAAGAGTACCTCGATCGTCTGCAATTGACCTGGCAAAAAAAACTGTTCATTGGTTCATCTGATCTTCTTTTGACCAATAATCCGGGTGTCAGAGATACACTAATGCAGTTAAATGTATTCGTTCCACTGAAAGGGATTGATGGTTTAACCAAGGCTAATTTGGTCTCAGAAATCAGACTTCATGAGGTGGGTGCTCTAAATGCGAAATATAATAAGTACTTTAATTTAAGTAAAATTCTTTTTGTGATTTTTGCCATGACCTTGCTTTCCTTTATTATAACCAAAGGTTTTAGACCATTTAATAAAATATCGAAAAGTTTAGCGAATAATAGTCCTGATGCAATTGTGTCGCTTTTAAATAATCGTGATGAGTTTGGTCAGTTATCACGATTGATTTTTGAAAATTTTAAACAAAAGCAGGAACTCATTGATGAAATTCAGGTTCGGCGCTCCATTGAATCGGAATTCAGAAAACTTGCAGTGGCCACCGAACATAGCCCGTCGGCTATTCTTATTACCGATGATAAAGGAATAATTGAATACGTGAATCCCCGTTTTACAAAGATAACCGGATATGCCTTAGACGAGGTGTTGGGAAAAGACCCCAGCTTATTGAAATCGGGTTTTACAAAGCCCGAGGAGTATCGTGAAATTTGGAAAGTGATTTCGAATGGAGGAATTTGGAAAGGGGAATTTAGAAACCTGAAAAAATCTGGTGAACTCTACTACGAATCGGCAAGTATTTCGCCAATATTGAATGAAAATGGTTCAATTGCCCACTACCTGGGAATTAAAGATGACATTTCTGAAATAAAAAGAAATGAAGAATTGCAACGTGTGATCTTTAATATTGCCCACTCGGGAGGAACAGCCACTTCACTGGATGATCTGATCCATCAAATTCTGGTGGAGCTGGGAAAGTTGATTGATGTTTCGAATTACTACCTGGCGCTTTATCACGAAGAAAACGATTCGTTTACCATTCCTTATTCCAGTGACTTGAAGGAGGAAGTTTCATCTTTTTCTGCCGATAAAACACTAACTGCTTATGTTTTAAATAATAGGAAATCGTTGTTGGCAACTGATAAGGTGGTGAACCACTTAATCATGTCAGGTGAGGTATTGCCAATTGGCGTTAAGGCGAAAGTTTGGCTGGGCGTACCATTGATGTACGATTCAAATGCATATGGTGTTTTTGTTGTGTTGAGTTATAAAAACGAAAAGGCCTTTAACCACCTGGATATGGAAATGTTGGAATTTGTATCCCATGAGATCAGTGCAGTTGTTTTTCGCAAACAAATGAATGACGATCTAAGGTTTGCATTGGTGAAGGCTCAGGAGAGTGATTTATTAAAATCAAATTTTCTGGCCAATATGAGTCATGAAATTAGAACGCCACTCAACAGTATTCTTGGTTTTTCAAATTTAATTGCTGACCCGTCTACTCTTCCATCGAAATATGTGCCCTACAATTCTGTTATTCAGAAAAATGGTATGCAATTGCTCGCAGTAATTGATAATTTACTTGATTTTTCCAAAATAGATACCGGGCAAGTAAAACTTTCGTGTTCTGAGTTTAATATCAAACATTTGCTTTTTGATCTCATCAAGGAATACTATAGTATGGCCAGCGACAAGGGATTGGAAATTATTGTAGATGGTTTGGGTAACTCAAATCCAATGGTGAAAAGTGATTCAAAAATGGTTTCCAAGATTTTTGAAAATTTATTAAGCAATGCCATAAAGTTTACGAATGAAGGCTACATTGATTTTAGCTTAAGCTATGAAAAGGAGGGGGTAATCATTAATGTGAAAGACACCGGCATCGGCATTTCATCTGACTTCGTTAACCAGGCATTTGAAAAATTCAAACAAGGAGAAAATTCAAAAACACGAAAATATGGTGGAAATGGATTGGGATTAGCCATCACAAAAAGTCTGGTTGAACTTTTAGGTGGTAAAATTTGGTTTGAATCGGAGCTCCACAAAGGAACTAGTTTTCATGTTTATCTGCCAACTGAAATTTCGTAGCGAATAACTTGAGTTTCTGTTTACATGGTTTCCACGTCCTTAATTTTTTTGCGTATTCTGAAAAACAGTAATATCCCGGCAGAAGCCAATCCGGCTACAAATCCATACCAAATACCTTCAGGCCCCATTTTTAAGGTAAAGGCAAATATATAACTAACAGGAAGTCCAATCAAAAGATACGCAATGCCGGCTATAATCATTGGGACTTTAACGTCGGCAAAACCCCGTAAGATGCCTAAACAAACCACCTGCAATCCATCGAACAATTGAAAAAGTGCAGCCACAACAATTAGCGACGCCGCTTGTTTGATCACGAGTTCATCAAACGTAAATATTCGGGGCAATTGGTTTCGTAACACGAGAAAGCCAACTCCACACAGAAACATGTAGGCTAAAACCAAATGAACAGCCGATAAGGAAACTTTTTCCATACTGCTATATGCTTTTAGCCCGAGTTGATAACTCACTCTTATGGTTGTAGCCATGGCTACCCCGTTGGCAATCATAAAGGTGAAGCTTGCCATTCCCAGAGCAATCTGATGTGCCGCAAGTGGTACGTCTCCCATCCAACCCATCATAATCGCACCTAATGCAAACATCGAAACCTCAACCAATAGTTGAATGGCAATGGGTAAACCCACTGCAATAATTTTAAGTGTTTCTTTCAGCGAAACTTGAACTTGGGGGATTAAATTAAAATAATGTTTCACTTTTTTGGCGCTCATAAAGCCAATGAAAATGAAAACAGGCATGGCAATTCTTGAAATCAGCGTGGCGTATCCTGCTCCTAAGAGTCCCAATTCGGGAAAACCAAATTTTCCAAAAATCAATAAATAGTTCAGTATAACGTTCAGTACGTTCGATAATATGGTGGCAATCATGGCCAGTAGGGTATTCCCCATTCCTTCGCCAATTTGCTTGAATAACATGAACAATAGAAATGGAATTAACGAAATGGCGAGGGTCCTGAAATAAGGAATGGCCATTCGCCAAACTTCTTCTGGCTGTCCCATTAAATGCATCCACCACGAAAGCGACCAGGTAATTAGGGTTAAAATGGCGATGAGGAAAATCGATAGGACCAAGCCATTTTTTATGGTAGAAGCTACACTTAAATCATTTTTAGCGCCAAGAGCATGTCCGATGAGTGGAGTAATACCGAGAAAAATACCCAGACCAAATACCATGATTACGATAAAAATACTGTTGGCAAACGATGCTGCAGCAAGTTCAACGGTCCCTACACGACCTACCATGGCGTTGTCGACCAATTGCACAATCATTTGGCCTGCCTGAGTAAGTACCAAGGGGAAAGCAAGCTTTAAAAGCCTTTGGTAATATTGAAAATAATCTTTTAACATTCGGTTTAGTACAAATTCAAAAGTAAAATACTTTAGCGCTTTCAAATATACTTTTTATTGGTTGCCGAAATAATTATTATTGATCAGTATGAATTTTAGTTCGGATTGGCTAAATTTAGAAATCGAATAAGTGTTTAATTACCAAAATTTAACGAACTGAACTATGTCAAAATTAATCCTTCTTTCATTAATGATATTGATAGGTATTCCTTCAATAGCTCAGACAAACTTCTCTGGAACGTGGGAGTTAGCCAAGTCAAAAAGTAAACTAAAAAAGTATAATCATCGATGAAATACAGGAAAGTCACGGTAAACGGCTTTCCTTTTTTTACGGCTTTTAAAAAGGATGTATCGCTAATTCTTACGGATAAAAAATCTTCATTCGCCGACTATTCTATTCCATACACACTATTATGCATTGCATAGTACCTGTTTCCAGACTTATCTTTGAAGTATAAAATTAATCACAAAAAAGAAAGTCATGAAAACACAACTCTTTACCCTAATCATCATTTTTGTTTTATCAATCAATGTACTTGCACTTGAAGCAAAAACTGAAAACAGTTCACCTGACCAAATTCCTGTAGGAAATTTTCCAATTCCCAACACCGATCTTGAAGACGAAAGTTTAACTATAGAGGATTGGATGACCAATGATGCTTGCTGGTTAAAATCCGATGTGAGCAAAATGGTCGACACTAAAGTTGAGGAAGAAGAAAGTTTAGAGATTCAACCCTGGATGACCAATGCAAAACTTTGGGAAGCGAATAGAAAATCAACGTCGAATGTTACCACAGTAAAAGTAGGTGATCATTACTACCATGTTTATCGTATTACTACAGAAAAAGAGGAACCTTTGAAAATTGAAGCATGGATGACCAATGATAAATTATGGAACTTGTAGACATTATTTTTTTAGCGTTTGTTCTCTGTTTTGTTTCACTTTTTTATTGAGCATACATGTTTATCGTAAAAAAATTAAGGATAATAGTATCCTGAAAGCCTGATCATGAATTCGATTAGGCTTTTATTTAGAAGAGAATTATTGAATAAATGTTTCGATACGATTTTCAACAGCCAATACAAAATAAACCACTTTTCAGTCATGATTTCGTCCCAAATACAGACAATTTGTCCCATAATGAATCGTTATTTGAAACGAATCAATTTTTATCATGCAGAATATCAGTGTTTTGAGGTTTTGGCATTACTGTTGCTTTATTGATTACAACGGGTGTAAACCTCAAGATTAGGAAAAAGATGATACAAAGATATTAGTTTTAGTTAGTTTAGTTTTAGTTAGGATTGGTTAGTTAGAGTGAAGTTTAATGTGGAGATGATTAGTAAGAGGAGAATTTAGAAGGCGAGTAGTTTATACTCGCCTTTTTTGTGTGAATCATTTGGGCATTATGCCCAAATTTTTGTGTTGGCTCTCGCAATGATGGATCACTTTCGAAAATTGTTAGCAAAGAAAAAGGTGAGCTTTAAAAACTCACCTTTTCTATCCCCTCAAATTAATCCTCACCACAAAAATTGTTACTCTTACTAACCAAACTTAAAACTAACCAAACTTCAACCTAAACTTTTATAATCCCCTTATGCTTAATGTTCAGGATTGCTCCTGATACTTCCTTTAAAGCAACAGTAGTGCCAAAATCGTAATGTATTAACATACAAATCATAAGCAATTATGATAGCTTAAATAGTCATTCATATTGGGACAAATTGTTGGAATTTGGGAAGGTTTAATTTCTATTCTCTACTATTTCTTGACAGGAGACTTGTAATTCTTTTTCTGAAAAGTCAGCTAATTAACTTCATAATATATATCTTCGGGTTTGACATAATTCTACTCAATTCTGCTTAATCTGAAAATTAGCCAATGGTTTTCCTGAAATTCGGAAGGAATGAAAGAGGATAGGGTTTATTTGATATATAACAGTTTTATGCAAACATCAACTTGCTTAATAATAACAATTTTACTACTAGTTTATGAAACCTTTTTTTTCTATTTGGATTTCTCCGCTAAAAACATTTGAATATTTATCGTCAAGAGAGGATTCAGAAAATCGCGAAATGATCAATGTCCTTTCCGCTTTAATCACAATAGGTTTTGGAATTCCTAAACTGAAAGAATTTACAGCATTATTTGAGAATTTCAAATTTATTGGAATACTAATTGGAATCATTTCGCTTGGTTTAGTTGGAATACTCATAATTAGATGGTTATTGGCTTTGACGTATTGGGCAATGGGTAAACTACTCAAAGGTAAAGCAAACAAGAATCAAGTTCAGTTAGTTGTGGCCTATTCGTTGATACCGTATTTATTTTATTTGCTTATTGCTGTTCTCCTGATAATTCCCGCCCTAATTACAAAAAACTGGGATTTAGTCTTCTATAGGCATCCTTTTACGTATTATGTAGTTTGGTTGTTAGCACTAAGAAATTTGATTTATGGCTTATCCTATTTCAATAAATTCTCTTATGGGTTCGCACTTTTAAATATTTTGGTTCCGGCTGGGCTTATTGAATTGATTAGGCAACTAATCATTAATTGGAAAAATTAACGGCCTGTTACGTGTAAATCCTCTAGGATTGAAAGGGGATAGATTTGATTGATCTATGATGTCTAACAGATTATTAAATACAATGCAAGGATGAAATTTAACAGAGGAATAATCGTATTGCTATCGGTTTTTGTTGGAATGGTTGTGGTCCGAAATGATTTTTTTGGATTTGAGGAATACAAAAAGGAAATAATCTTAGGAGTAATTGGATTTTTATTTCTTGATTATGCGGTAGATCGAATGCTGAAATTTTATGGATGGACTTATCTGAAAACGAAATATGACTTATTCTTCAGAATTTCGAATGTCGTAATTGGATTAATTTTATTAGGATTTACAATAAGATATAAGGATTACTTTTTCGATTTTGCTTGGTTCCTTTCTGTATTGGGATCAGTAGGACTGGCAAATGGAATTGCCTACCAAAATTCAATTCAATTGAGGAAAAGGTCGAATAAATTAATCGTAAAGTACAAGTATCGCGATACGAAAGAATTTGACTCAATTGACTCAATTGTTTATGAATCCGGAAAAATTACGTTTACTGAACAGCAGAGAATTGTTGAGGTGAATGACTTAAAGGATTCAGAAAAAAATGTAAGGCTATTGAATGAATTTTTAAGTAAAAATTATCCGGATGTGTTGCGAATAAAAACAGATGGGTGTCATCTTTCTTGAATCGTTTCAATAAATGAAGTTAACTTGGATCTGGGGTAAAGCCAATTGATTAATATGAGTAAATGCGAAAGAGTGCTAATTGTAAATAACACGGTCGTTATTTATGTAACTACCTGTATAATATAAGATGTTGTTGAAGAAAAAATAAATAGTGCAGACTCTTAATATTGTATTTCAAAAAGTTTAGCCACTTCGGCCAATAATCCTATTATTAATTGCCACATATATTCGGCAACTGTTAGCTATATCGTTTCTGCTCGGGTATTTCGGAATATTTATTTTATAAAACGACAAAATGGATTTAGTATGTTTTCCATGTAAAAAGTCGAATGATTTAACCGATATGTGCAATTGAAAATTAGAGTTAGCTAAATCTGCACCATCTCATCGTTGGAAGTTACATCCTTTACAACCCTGGCAAAATGAATATTAATCGTTATTTTTGTATTACACCAGCAAAAAAGATAATGAACGTAGTTGAAAAAAGAGACTTTATACACAGCAATTTGCACCGTGCAAATGAAAGCACCATAAACGAATTTTATGAAAAGCTTCGCAAAGAGGAAATCTTAATAACAAAGCTGGAAAGTAGGGCACAAAAATCAGAAGATGATATCCGGGTTGGTAAAGTTTTTTCCAGAGAAGAAATAGAACAGAAAACTGCAAATCCAGGGCACTAATGATACTTGTTTACACGGAACAGGCACTTCTCAGCCTTGAAGAAACGCTAAATTTTATTGCCCCGAATGTAAGCAATGAGAAACTTATTGAAATCAGGAATGAAATTTTAGATTCTGCAGATACGCTAGTCTTTCAACCATTGCAAGGACAAACAGAACCCTATTTATCGCATATGCATTTAGGTCACCGCCGTTTGATTGTTAACCATTACAAAGTTATTTACCGGGTTATTGATGAAACTATTTATGTAACAGATATTTTTGACTCACGGCAAGATCCCGATAAAATGAAAGGTTAATCCGTTTGTTAGCAGCGTTCTATGACTGGGTGTTCTGGATTTGTAGAATAAAGGCATGCGGCTAGTGCGGATTCCCGCAGGGATGATTGAATTGATTAGGCAACTAATCATTAATTGGAAAAATTAACGCTCTGATACTTGTTGTTTGAAATTATTTGTACACAACATAGGAGCGGGACAAGTCCTTGAAGACTGTTTGTTTGATTTCAAAATAATTGGACATTACAGATATTTCTATATTATTCATACAACTTGCCCCGGGATACCATTCAAATTAAAATGAAAGCGCATTATTTTGGCAAATGTGATGATGAATTATTTGAACAACTTGAAATTAAATTCAACGATCAACTGATTTATAACGAAGAGAATATAACAGATCAAAAGAAGGATAATTACGAATTCACATTCATCAAGGATCGATAATCTTTAGTTGAGTTCTTGGACAGGCATCCAAGTCATCCGGACAATTTCGTTGAGCAAGTGAACTGCATGTTGAAATCGAATCATTTTTTTGCGATCTTTAAGCTGCACCTTAATCCCGAATTTTATGAACAAAAATTCCATCCTATTTTTATTCCTGATTCCTTTGATCTTTTTAGGCCTTGTTGCATGCCAAAGTAATGGAAGAGAGACCAATAAGATCACGACGGTCGAAAAAACAGATTCCTGTTCGTTAGACGCTTCACATTCTTACGAGGTATTTATTCCTGCTTTGAAAAAATCGCCCAGAAATTTACCCTTATTGGTCGTCATCGATCCTCATGGAAATGGGAAATTGGCCATTCAGCAATTTAAAGAAGCAGCAAGTGCTTATCCTGCTGTTGTGGTGGCATCAAACCTAATTCAAAATAACGATGCCTATTACATTAGCGAATTGCAGGAGTTGATTGCTGATGCAAGGGAAAAGTATCCGGTGGGTAAGGTGACCTATCTGAGCGGATTTTCTGGCGGAGCACGTATGGCTTTATCTTATGCCACAGCTCACGCTGTTGATGGGGTGCTTGCCTGCGGTGCATTTGCAGAACAGGAGCAATTGGCGGCCTTGCAAGGAAAAGTGATGGCCATTAGTGGTATGGATGATTTTAATTTTATTGAAGCTGCACAATTTGTACTGAACCCCGAAAAAATGCCTTCCAATGTTTTTGTGGAATTGACACATGCATCGCACGCCTGGCCTTCAAAAGAATTACTGACCAATGCATTCGGTTTTTTTCAATTGTCAGAAACAGCACGTATCGGGCATGCAAAACTTAAAGAAGCAATTAAGCAGTATACAAAAAAACAACTTGCACGCATTGATTCGTTTAAACTACAGGGCGATGTTTTACAAGCCTATCTGGTGGCCCGCAATATGGCAATGATCAGTGAATTTGAAAAAGCAGGAGACTTTACAAGTGTAGCGAATGACTTAAGAAAGAGCAAGGCATATGCACAGCAAAACACTCATATCTTGAGCAGTATTCAATTAGAAATGAAAGTGCGCAATGCTTTTTTAAAAGCTTTCGGGGAAAAAGATGCGGGCTGGTGGAAAAAAGAAATTACATCGTTAAACGATAAAATAACTTCAGAATCCGATGCCATCAAGCGGGCAGCTTATCAGCGAATTAAAGGATTTTTGGGCATTGTTTGTTATTCCAATTGCAATAGATATGCCGTTCAGAATAATCTGGTAAAGCTGGAGGAAACACTAGTGGTCTATCGCCTTATAGAGCCCGAAAATAAGGATATGATGAATTTTGCCAGGGTATTGGATCAATTGAAAGCTCAACCTTAGCTTGAAGGTATTTGAACTGGTATTTAGGGATAAAAAAGAACTGATATAGAGCCATTTTTTACAGACAAATTGTTAGATTTAGAGTTCATTAAGCTAATCTAGATCTGATTATGAACCGTCGTCTTTTGTATTTTCTGCCTATTGTGCTTGCGCTGGCACTTTTTAGCTCGTGTAACTCACGTAAACTTGTTCAAACCAAAACCAATTCGAAAGGAGTTTTTCAGCTCAGATTGAACGATCAGAAATTAAAAATTCCGTTGAAGTTCATGAACGATAATGTTGCAGAAACCAGTGCCATTTGGGTGGAAATCTCAGGAGTGAAAATTCCTGTTGAAGGAAAACGAAAAGTCGTTTCTGAGGAAAATCGGTTTGAAGGAACATGGAAAATAGAAGACCATAAGATCAGCCTGTTATTTGAACGTATTGAAGGTACGGTTCATTTTTCATTTACTGCAGAACCATCTTATGATGTTACCGGGTGGGGAATGAACCTTGCTGCATTACCCGATGAATTTTTCACCGGATTGTATGAGCGAACGGTTGATGGAAACCAACAGGAATCATGGAGAGAAGGCATTACCGAAGCCTTGGATTTACGTGGACAAAAAGTTGATATGTTGGTGAAACCAACGCTTTCCTTATATACTCCTTTTTATCTGTCGTCGAATGGTTATGGGATTTTCATTGAAGGAACATGGCCGGGGAAATATGATTTTTGCGCCACCAATCCCGATGTGGTGTCCATCTCCTTTGAGGGGAAAACCATGAGTGGAATTATTTATACTGCCGAAAATCCTGCCGAATTGGTTATGGCTCACAGCTTGCATGTAGGTCCGACAATTGTTCCGCCGAAATGGGCCTTTTTACCTTGGCGCTGGCGTGATAATCATGAAAATATGAAAAACTATTTTGATGGAACAAAAGTTAAGGCTCCTTACAATAGCTATTTGGTGGAAGATATTTTAATGATGAAAGCCTATGACATTCCTTGCGGTGTGTATTGGGTTGATCGGCCATGGGCAAAGGGGGAACGTGGTTATGATGATTTTGAATGGGATCCGCTTCGTTTTCCGCAAGCACAGGAAATGCTTGACTGGATTCATCAGAATGACATGCGTTTTTTATTGTGGGTAGCTCCATGGCTTACCGGAGATATGATGACCGAAGCCATTGAAAAAGGATATACCCAAGTGCAAAAACCTGATAATGGTCACAATATGGATGATGTTGCCCTGTTGGATTTTACCAATCCTGAAGCGTGCCAATGGATACAGGAGAACGGATTTGAGAAAATGTTAAAACAAGGAGTTGACGGTTTTAAACTCGACCGGTCCGAAGAGCTGGTTCCTGAAACCAACGATGTAATTCTGCACGATGGAAGAACGGCCCGTGAAGTCAGGAATGATTATCCGGTGCTGTATGTGAAAACCGTGAATGAAGCCTGCAGGAAAATCAAAGGTGACGATTTTGTATTGATTCCTCGTGCTGCTTATACGGGTAGTTCAAAATACAGCGGATTCTGGGGTGGTGATATTGGATCGCCGCAAGAAGGTTTACGTGCCGCAATTATTGCCTTGCAACGTTCTGCAATTATTGGTTTTCCCATTTGGGGTTCTGATATTGGAGGCTATTGGCAAGGTGATCTCGACAGGGAAGTTACGGCACGTTGGTTGGCCTTTGGCTGTTTTAACCCGATTATGGAGTTTGGTCCTACCGAAGATCGTGCTCCATGGAACATGGATTCAGCTCCTAATTACGATACAGAATTGATTGCTGTTTGGCGGATGTATGCCAAAATTCATACTGCTCTGGCCACCTATTCCCATCAGCAGGCTGTTGAGGCCAACAAAACAGGCATGCCCATTGCACGGCCCTTGTTTTTACAGTATTCTAAGCAAGCTGAAGCCTGGAAAGATTGGCAAACCTACCTGTATGGTCCCGATATTTTGTTGAGTGCTTTGTGGAAAAAAGGTACAGAAAAACAGTCGGTTTATTTGCCCTCAGGTGAGCGTTGGGTGGATGCCTGGGACCAAACAAAAGTTTATGAAGGTGGGCAAACCATTCAGGTTGAAACTCCTCTTTATAAAATCCCCATCTTTATTCGCGAAGGTTCTCCAATTGATTTGGGTGATTTGAATGCTTTGTATCAGGAATCGTTGGAAATTGCTGCGGTAAAACCCGATTTGAAAAAATTGGAAGCAGCAGAGAAATTCTAAAGATTGTATTACTGAGCTCCAAAAAAACTAAAGTTTACGCTGCCATATTTGCGTATTTCCTGAAAGCCTGGAGCTGTGCTGAAATCGTGATCTCTGCCGTGTTCTAAAACAAATAAGCCATCAGGAGTCAGTAGTTTTCTGGCAACCACCAGTTCCGGAACCTCTTTTAAGCGGGGATGGTCGTAGGGTGGATCGGCAAAAATAAGGTCGTATTGATGATTTTCAGTTTCCAGAAACTTAAATGCATCGGCGCGGTATACTTTGGCAACTTCATTCAGTTCCTTGAGTACCGATTTGATGAATTGAACGTGTTTGAAGTCCAGTTCGATCATAGTAAGGTCGCTACATCCGCGTGATATAAATTCATAACTAATACTTCCTGTTCCGGCAAACAGATCAAGGAGTTTGGTCTCTTCAAAATCAATGCGGTTATTTAAGATATTGAACAAACTTTCTTTGGCAAAGTCGGTGGTAGGCCGTGCCTTGAATGATTTGCCGGGATTAAACATTCGTCCGCGGTATTTTCCTCCTACTATTCGCATAAAGCCAGTTCTGTTGTTGCTAAGTGATAATGTTCAGGTTCTTGATGAAAAGTATAGCTCACCGTGTATTGATGGCTAAAGCGTGCAAAATTAACATGTTCAAAATAGTTGCGCAGTTGCTTCGGTAATGTTGAATTTTGCTGAATGTGGCCCAAAAGCAGTAGCTCTGTTTTATGATCGGCTTGTAGCTGCTTCATGGTATTCAAAATGTAATACAAACTATCTGTTTCATTCTTTACAAAGAACGCATTTACCATTTGAATCGTATTGCCTTTTGAATAAAGTAGGTACATCATGTGTTTGTCAACCTGCACCAATAAACGGTTTTGATTGCTTGCCAGATGTGTGTTATAATGAAAAAGGGCTGATGCTGCAGTAAAAAATCTGGCATTCGGAAAGTGGTTTAGCAGCAAATCCTTTATGATTTTTGGAAGTGCAGCCAAGAGTACAATATCGTTTGTTGTCTTATTGACAATTATTTCGTTGTTTCTGTTCGATTCAAAATGGATGTGAAATAAAGCATCCACTTCTTCAGGATTAAAAAGTGCCTGAGGCGCCAGTACAATTTCCCTGGAACTGTAGCTGATATTGACACTTTTAAAATTTTGCTGCAGAATAGTTTCTTTGCCAAGGATCTCGGTGACTTCATTTTTTAATTGAAAAGGAGTCGCGGCATTGAGGTCGTATTCTGTAAAAACAATTAATTTGTTGACAATCAGGTCGAGGATAGAAAAATAAAATCCAT
The DNA here is from genome assembly GCA_041821245.1 of Prolixibacteraceae bacterium. Taxonomy (GTDB): domain Bacteria; phylum Bacteroidota; class Bacteroidia; order Bacteroidales; family Prolixibacteraceae; genus Roseimarinus. The sequence goes on along the minus strand of JBGUEP010000002.1, from coordinate 205,509 downwards.
CCGGCGCGCACCGGATGGATAACATATAATTGTGACAATTATCTATGTCGAAAGTTTCGTCAATAAAAGGGGAAGCGTACATGGATTGGGTTTTATTCCCAGTTTCCTGAATTGTTGTTAGGTTCAACAACTGAACCAACTTTTAATCCAGGGTAGCGGCCATTTGTTCTTCTTTGTTCGTTCAGATTAACGATTTCCTGATGAAAATTGCCATCCATTTCCAACAATATTTGATTGTTGTGAGCACGTGCTTCAAAAACAGGTACGCTAACACCCGATCCTGTTACAATAGTTGTTTGCCCTAACCAGTATTTCTGTCCTCCCGATGAGGGAATGATACTTAATTCATCAATGTTGAAATTTTTTGAGAAAATTTCTTCCAAAACGCCAACTTTGATGGTATCACGAATAATCAAACCTTTTTTCATGGCAGAGATTTCTGATAGTCCTGCTTCGATCATACTATCGGTTAACATACCAATTTTACGAATTTGAGGAATGGAATCGTACTTTACGAAATTGATTAAGGAATCCCAGTCACCGCAGAATTTGGCGTTTACGTCTTTATAAGCCAATTGAGCAGTTCTGATATCTTTCAGATTCTGAATAACTTCTTTGTAATGGGCATCTTTTTGTTGTTCAAAATCTATTGGAGTCCGAATGGAGTCCCAAATTAGATAGGCCAATACAAGGGATGCAATAATTGCGATGACTTGAATAATAATTCGTTTCATTTTTATGATGTTAAAATGGTTTCTTAACAGGTTGCCTGCAAATTTATAAAAAAAATCAAATTATATTTCTGCATAAAAATTAATTTAGTGCGAATGTTCGAAAAGAAGCTCTCACAAATAATAAGCCAAAGTTTAAATGTGGATCCTACGGTTAGTCAACAAACAGCAATTGATGAAATTTCAAGCTTTTTGTACGACGATGATCAGTATTCATTGTTCCTGTTAAAGGGTTATGCGGGTACGGGTAAGACGCTATTGGTTAGCAAATTGGTTAAGGCTGTTGTGCAATTTAGAATTAAAACAGACTTGTTGGCTCCAACAGGTAGGGCTGCAAAGGTCCTTTCTCAGTATGCCGGAAAATCGGCATTCACCATTCATAAAAAAATATATCGACAAAAATCGTCATCCGATGGCATGGGTAAATTTGTATTGGATATAAATAAGGCGTCGAATACCCTGTTTATTGTTGACGAAGCATCTATGATATCCAATTCATCTCCCGATCAATCTGTTTTTGGTAATGGACAATTGTTGAATGATTTGATTGAGTACGTGTACAATGGGAAAAATTGTCGATTAATGTTGGTGGGCGATACTGCCCAATTACCTCCGGTTGGCTTGACCATTAGTCCAGCTCTTGATGTCAAAGCACTGGGTGATTTTAGTATGAGGATCTTTTCTGCTGTTTTAAGTGATGTTGTTCGTCAGGCAGGTGATTCCGGCATTTTATACAATGCTACAGCCATCAGATTTCACATCAAACACCAGCGCATTCAAAAGTTCTTTACCATTAAAATGGATGGTTTTGCCGATATTAAACGAATTGGTGGTGATGAACTGATTGAAAGCATCAGTGAGTGTTACGATAAGTACGGCGAATCGGAAACCATTGTGGTGACTCGCTCAAATAAAAGAGCCAACCAATTTAATGAGGGTATACGCAGAACCATCTTATGGCGCGAAGATGAATTGACTGCCGGAGACATGTTGATGATCGTAAAAAACAACTATCATTGGACCGATCCTGACAAAAAGCTCGATTTTATTGCCAATGGCGACATCGCTAAGGTGATCAGGGTAAACAAAACCGAAGAGTTGTTTGGATTTCGATTTGCCAATGTTACGCTTGAGTTTATCGATTACGATCATCTTGAAATTGATTGCAAAATATTTCTGGATACCCTGAACCTTGAAGCACCGGCCTTTGGAAATGATCAAAACAATAAACTTTTTACTGCCCTTCAGGAAGATTACCTTCACATTACCAGTCGAAAAAAACGGTGGGAAGCCATAAAAGCAGATCCGTATTTTAATGCCTTACAAGTGAAATTTGCTTATGCCGTAACTTGTCATAAAGCACAGGGAGGTCAATGGGATGCTGTATTTATCGATCATGGTTATTTAGTCGAAGAAATGTTGAACATCGATTATTTTCGTTGGTTATACACCGCTTTCACCCGTCCAAAAACACGCTTGTATCTGGTCAATTTCGACAAGAGGTTTTTTGGCGAAACGGATGAAATTGGTGAATGGATTGTTGAGGATTAATCTTTTGCAGCTTCGATTCCTTCAGTGGTCATCACCACTCGTTTCATTGTCCCATCGGGGTTGTAATACAGATAGTCGATACAAACCGATCTTCTGAAACTACTTCCATGGGGTTGAAGACCTCCGGTGTGGTAAATGAAATAATCCTTCCCTTTGAATTCAATAATGGCCTGGTGGTTGGTATTGCTGTTGCCAGCTACTTCATTCAGAATTCCTTTGAATTCCCATGGCCCTTCTATGCTTTTACTCATGGCATAGGCTGTTTTCTCCGGAAACTGATAGGCATAACTTAAATAATACCATCCTTCTCTTTTGTGAATCCAGGGAGCTTCGGTGAAATGAGGCAAACCTTCCACCTTCTGAATTTCGCCGTCGAAATCAATCATATTGTCCTTCATTTTCACGTAATAACATTGGGTGTTTCCCCAAAAAAGATAAACCTGACCGTCGGCATCCTGGAATACGGTGGGATCAATATCGTCCCAACTGATTTTAACATCAGTGGTCATATCGTTGGTGATAATGGCTGAACCTCGTGCATCCTTAAAAGGACCAAGAGGCGAGTCGGACACGGCCACTCCAATTGATTTTCCATGAATGGATCCGTGTTCAACGGTGACGTACCACCAAAATTTGCCGTCTTTTTCAATGACCTGTGAAGCCCATGCGGCACCTTTGGCCCATTCAAATGCTTTAGTGCTAAATGGTTCATGTTTAATCCAGTTTACCATGTCTTCCGATGAATAAATCAGCCATTCGTTCATGACATATCGGTTTTCCCGGTCGGGGCATTCATCATGGCCGGCATAGAGGTAGACTTTTCCATTGTGCACCAGGGCAGCCGGATCAGCCGTATAAACGTCTTTGAATAGTGGATTGCCTTCTTTTATTTCAATGCTTTGGGCTTTTGTAATAAACGCTAAAAAAAGGAGTAGGATGGTAATTTCGTATGTTTTCATAATATCATTACTGAATATTGATTATTTGGAAATATGTATGACGTCACCAGGTTTAGTGTCTATATCGTATTCAAAATATTCCTTGTTGTTGTATAGATCCAGTTGGATATTGTTACCATGTAATTCAGGAGATGGCACAACTGTGTTTTCCAACAGGTGATTTTTTAATGGGCCTCTCGCTTCAATCGCTCCCTGAATTTTTAGTGGAATGTCACTTCTGATGCGACATTGTCCACCTATGGTCGATTCTATGCTTGCACGGTCAAGTTGGCCATTGCTCCACGCTTCGTTCACTACAAAGCCTCCTCGTGCCCTTAAACCGCTCACTTTGCCACTGGCCCATGCATCGGGCAGGGCAGGGAGCAGATGTACCGCGCCGCTGTGGCTTTGCAATAACATTTCACTAATGCCTGCCGTTACGCCAAAGTTGCCATCAATCTGGAAGGGAGGATGAGCATCGAAAAGGTTGAGGTAAAGTCCGCCTCCATTGTATTTAATGGTATCGAAACCTATGGGGTTGAAAAGGTTGTTAATGATTTTCAGTGCATGATTGCCATCCAGTAAACGCGCCCATAGATTGGTTTTCCAGCCCATCGACCAGCCGGTAGCACCATCGCCTCGTCCGATCATGGAATTGCGGGCTGCAGTAAAAAGTTCAGGTGTTTGCCAGGGGTTAATCTGATTGGATGGGTGCAAACCATACAGGTGCGTCAAATGACGGTGTTCCTTTTCTGTTTCTTCAAAGTCCTTGTTCCACTCCATAATTCGTGCAGAAGAAGAAATTCTGAAAGGTTGCAGTTGAGGGACTAAAGTATCGAGCTGATGCAGAAATTCAGGATCGTTTTGCAGAATTTTTGCCGCCTTTAAACAATTGCTCAGCAATTCATTGCACATGGCTAAATCACCTGCAGGCCCCGGACACACCGAGGCACTTTTTCCACTGGAAGGATCCACAAAGGCATTTTCGGGTGAAGTACCAAAAATGGTTTCATAATGTCCGTTTTCATTTTTATAGAGCATCCCAATCACAAACTGTGCAGCTCCTTTCATCACCGGATACCATTTTACAAGTTCCAGCGAATCACCACTAAAGAGGTAATGATCGAAAACATGATTGTTATACCAGGCGCCACCCATGGCCCAGAAGGCCCATTTGGGATCGCCAGTTCCGTAATCGCCAACCGGTGCTGCGTGCGCCCATATATCGCCGTTGTGATGTGTGGTCCAACCATCCAGTCCATAATTGGCTTTTGCAACTTTGGCTCCTGTAACAGAGTTGTCCTTAATGAGGCTTAATAAAGGTTCAGTGAGTTCAGCAAGGTTGCAGGGTTCAGCAGGCCAGTAATTCATTTCAACATTGATATTTTGCGTGTAATTACAACTCCAGGGTGGCTGTATACTGCGCGACCATATTCCTTGTAGATTGGCAGCCTGTGTTCCGGGTCGCGAACTGGATATCAACAAATAGCGGCCATAGTTGAACAGTAAGTTGACCAATGAGGGATCATGATTACTGTTATAACTCACCAGGCGCTGATCGGTCGGTGTGTTTTCAATGTCCTGCTGATTTTTTCCTAAATCAAGATGCACCCTGTTGTAGAGTTTTTGATAATCGTGGATGTGGTTGTTTTGTAGAACTGTGGTGGATTTTTCTGATGCGGCATTCAGTTTTATCATAGCAGTTTTTAACGGATCTTTTCCTTCAAATGCAGGCGACTTAAAACGGCCGTTAAAACTGGTGGCGCTGGTCATTAAGAAGGTCACTTCTGAACTTCCACGAATGATCAGTGAATCGTTGTTGCTGATGAGTTCACCATTCTTTAAAATGGGTTTCAGCAGAACAACAGCGGTCATGCCTTCGCCTTCCCATCCTTCGTAAACCACGGCCTGATCGCCTTTGAATTGTCTGCGGTAACTGGGTTCCACATGTTTTGGTGCTTTCACGGTAAGCTGATAGACTCCATCTTCAAAAGCAGTACGGTGCAGCAACTGACTGGAAAGCGCCAGCGAAAAATTAAGCTTTTCGTTGCCTTTGGCTTTCAATTGAATCACCAGCACACTGTCGGGATAACTCGCAAATAAAGTTCTGCTAAAGCTACCCTTTGCCGTACTGTAGTTGATAGATGCCACTGCATTGGATAAATCCAGCTTTCGCGTGTAATTCTGAATGTTTGCTGCTTCAAAATTCAGGTGTAAATCACCCAGGGGCTCATACGATTGGGTAAAGGGCCCCTGCATTTTACGTAAAGCATCGTGAGCCTTTCGGTATTCACCTGAGGCCAGAAGGCCTTTTATTTCGTCGATGTGATTGATGGCATCAGGATTGGTTTCATCTTTGGGGTAGCCCGACCAAAATTCATCGTTGTTCAATTGGATCAGTTCACGATTAGTTTGACCAAAAATCATTGCTCCAAAATTTCCGTTTCCGATGGGCAAAGCCTCGGTCCAGGTCTTTGCCGGTTTTTCATACCAAAGCATGGTGGTGGATTTGTCCTGTTTTTTGCTACAGCTAATTAGGAAGCCTGCAAGAAAAATGATTGTGAAGAAGGTGAAATTCGTTTTCATTTTATTTCAGGTTGAAGGTTAATAAATGTGGAATGGTCTCGTTCGCAGGTGAGTTTACCGTCCTTTAAATGAAGTTCCGTGACCTGAATGGAACTTCTTCTTTTTTCGGTCATTGCCGAATCCGGTATTTCTGCCCGGCGTCCCGGATGAGTAAAATAGAACAGGTATGCCTTGTTGCCTTGAACCACCACATCGGGATGTCCGCCCATGACCTGATCGTCTTCACCTGATCCCGGTTGCTGCAGTAAATGTTCTTCCTGTTTTTCCCAATGTATGAAATCGGTTGTTTGATAGGCTGCCAAGCCTTTCCATGCATCAATGATCATCCACCATTGTTTGTTCCAATTAAAAACTTTGGGCCCTTCACCACGGAACGATCCGAGGGCTTTCCCCTGATCGGTCCATTCATATAAATCGGGACTATCGGCATAATACATGGTTTTTCCTTCGGCTTCGTTGTTGTACCACATGCGCCAGGAGCCATCCGGTAATTGGGCAACGCAGGCATCGATCACTTTTTCAGAAGCCAAAGTCAGTTTTGATTCAAAATTCCAATTGATACCGTCAGTGCTGGTCAAATGCACAATCCATCGGGGATGACGCCAGTCGGCAAAAATGCCCGGTACATAAGTCAAATACATGTGAAAGGTCCCTTCATGAAAGATCACCTCAGGAGCCCAGTGGGAATATTCTGCATTCACATGATAATCAATGTTACAAGTGTCGAGGTAGCTCCAGCTTGCACCGCCATCTTTCGAACGGGCAATGCCAATTCGGGTTCCGTGTACCCATTTTACTCCGTCAGTATCAGCTATGTTGGCTCTACGGTTGGTGTAATACATGAACCAGCTTTGAGCTGCTTCGTTCCAAATGACCACCGGATCAGCAGCTCCGTCATAAACCGGATCGCGGTAGAGTGGCTTGTTGGCTTTTTTTCCTGTTTGGGATAAAGCAAACATGGGCAAGGCAAGGACGATTATGAATAGGTATTTTTGAATCATAGCAGTTATTTTTTTCCGGGTATTAATTCATCGGGTGAACTTTTGGTATAGAAATTCACCGTTTGTCGGTCTTTCACTTCAAATAATTCTGTCACCACCGGCCAGTCAATTTCATTTTTGGGTTGAAAATCATCCGAATTCATATAGCTTAAGATGCTATACAATAGCTGACGTGCTGCGGGCCGATCACTGTCGGCATTCATTAAATCGGCACTGCAAACCATCAGTTTTCCTGATTTGACATTCGCTTCCCACAACATGCCCAATCTGCGGTTCAGGAACCAGGTATCAATGGGCTGAATGAGCGGTTTGAAATCGGGCGGGAAATTTTCCATGTTCATGACCTGTTGCCGGTTGGTGATTTCCCACCATTGCAGGTCGCTGTGAAAACTGGTTGGGAAATTATTGAAGGCCGGATGTTTATCCTTGATCAATAGTCCTGTTGTATGTGGTGGGCGCATTTTAAACCACGACGTATTCCAGAAAACCGGAGTGAAATATTGTACCACATCTTTTCCGTTTTCGACCTTACCAGCCGCCATCAACAATACTTTTTCACCTTGTTGAAGACGTTGAAGCACTTCATGGTCCAACTTTTCAACAACTAAGACCTTGTTGTCCAAGATTGGCACTTCCTGTGGATATACCCAAAAATCCCAATGGTTATGAACTGAATCGATCGATGCCTTCAAAGTGAGTTTTTTGGCTTTGCTAATGGTGTCGAGCGGGAAATTGATTTTACCTACTTTAGCAAAATCTCCGGAAGGTATACTGGCAATCGAAAATTTCCCCGAAGCCTGTTGCTGTTGGTGCTCGTCGAGAATTTCCCATTGAATGGTTTGATTTTCTAATGCGACCGGACCATAATTTGTCAATTCAATACCTGCATTAAAAATTTCAGCTGTGGTAAAAACAAATTTGGGTAAGGTAGCCAGAAGGGTTACAGGGCTACAAAACTGTCTGAATTCTTCGGGAGTACAATATCCTTTTTCTTCATAAAAAGCATTCAGTACTCCAACCAATGCAGTGCCTTGTCCTGGAAAATCGTTCAGTCCCAGCAACTGATAGCCGGTCATGCCCGGTGTACGGAGCATGGCTTCCATTTCGTATTTATAGCAAATCTTTTGCAATTCGCCTGAGGCTTTTAAAAATTCGTCCGATTGATCATCGAGGTAATTCTCTTTGGCAATTTCTCTGAACAACTCGAAATTTAAAGCTTTATAACTTCCTGTGTATTTTTCTATTTCTGAAAAGTCGGGGTAAACACAATATTGTCCCAATTCGTGCGTCACAAAAGGTTTATCGAAGTTTGCGAGTTGACTAGTAAAATCGAAGGTACTGTTGGGTTGCCTTTTCCACGGTAAACCACGTGCGCCGCCTTTTACCTGAAACTGATTTTCAGGACAAGCCTGCCAACTGCCACCAATGGATGCTCCGGTGTAAATTCTTCTTTGGTCGTTTTTTTTCCAGTAACGCAACCAATCGTCAAGGTAAGCCACGTAATTGCCGCGTGGTTCGTTTCCGTAAGCAAAGAGGCAAAACGAAGGATGATTGCCATAGGCTTCCACAATTTGTTTGGTTTCATCTATAATGTATTGGTCAATAGGACGACCATTGCCCAGACTGGTGCCGTGGTTGGCCCAGCTTGGTCCTTCGGGTTGCAAATACATACCGAGCTGATCGGCAGCAACAAAGGCTGCTTCTGGCGGACACCACGAATGGAAGCGTACGTGATTGAGGCCATAGGCTTTGAGTTGACCGAACAATTTAAGCCAGGAATCCACATCCATAGGCGGATAACCGGTTAATGGAAAAATACTGCAATCGACATTCCCTCGAAGGAATACCGAACGTTTATTAACCAAAATCTGTTTCCCTTTTGTACTGATTTCGCGCATGCCAAAATCGACAGTGCGCTGATCCGGTGCACTATTTTCGGTTTTAATGGAAAGGCTTAAACGGTATAAATTGGCTTGAAATTCGTCCCAAAGTAAGACTTCTTTGCCCATGGAGAATTCGAAATAAATGGTATCCTGGTTTTGTTTAACTTCGTTTTTCAAAACCATACGCTTCACCTTTTGTTTGCTTGCCGGAGGAAGTGTTTGTGCATTGACTTCGATGTTGATGGGCCCTCGGTAGGTATCGCTTTTAACGACCAAACGAACATTCACCAGTTTTTTGCTAATGTCGGGGAACAATTGCAAGTCAGCGATGGATACTTCCGGCTGAAAATGCAAACTGATGTCTCCAATAATTCCGTTCCAGTTGCCTTGTGAATGATCGGTGACACTGTGTGAATCGGGGCCAACATTGACTTCATCCAAACGATTGTCGACCAGTACAGTGATTTGATGTTTTCCTACGGTCAATTCTGATCCCAAATTGTATTGGTGGGCTACAGAAAGGCTGTTTTGATGCCCGATTTTTTGTCCGTCGAGCCAAACTGTGGTTTGCCAATGCGGGCGTTCCATAGAAAAAATCAACGCCTTGCTCTTCAATGTTTTGTCTAAGATGAATGTGGTTTGATACCAAGCTGCACCTTTGTAGTACAAGTTGGGTGTGAGCCAGAAGGGAAACTTTAAGGGTTTTTGTGTTCGGTACTTTTCGAGGGCAGGATTGTAATACCACGAGCTGTCGTAAATGCTGGCCGTCCATTCCGTATGCAAGTTAGGTTCAAAACCTTTTCCGTTCTCCTTCATTGAGCCCGGAAGTTGGATGGTTTCGGCAAGCGAGCTTTTAAACCATTGCTGTTCAATGCCTATGTCTGCTGTGTCCATTTGGAATGCCCATGTGCCAGATAGATCAATGACATTGCTTTTTGTGCTGCATGCGGTAAAAAGCAGCAAAAATAGCGTGCCTGAAATCAAGATACTTCGTTGAATTGACCGGTCTATTTTATTAAGGTAGTTCATGCTTAAATGTTGTTTTATTTAGCATCAAATGATTCAGTTGACGCTAATTCTATTCGTATTTAAAACCTGTCACAAATTGTTGGATATACTTTTGCTCGCGAATGGTGTCTGCAATGACGTTAATTAGTTCAACCTTAGTTACAGGTAATTCTTCCTGACCTTGAATGTTCGAGATGAATTTCACGTTATTAGCATGAATATTTTCAAGGTGAATGTTCGATATGGGCGTAAGCTTTCGTTCAATCGTAGGAACCAGATTTCTCCATTGGTACAACACGTCAGTTTCAATGCCTAAAATGCCTTTGTCTATCTTCCCTGATGAAATGTTTGACAGGTAAATATTGCGAACGTATCCGCCTCTGCGTTCGTTGGTTTTAATAAAAAGCAAGTGAAATAATTTTGCACCATCCATTACCTTGCAACTATCGACGAAAACATTTTCAATTCCTCCTGAAAGTTCACTTCCAATAGCCACCAACTGATGGCCATTGATGACCGTGCAATTTTTTATGACAATATTTTTGGACGGTGTATTGAGGCGCCATGCTTCCTGATTTCTTCCAGATTTAATGGCTATGGCATCGTCACCCTGATCAAAAACACAATTTTCGATTAACATGTTCTGACTCATCTCCGGATCAATGCCATCGTTATTGTGTCCCTGAGCTTCGATTCTAATGTTTTGAATAACTATGTTTTTAGATAGATAGGGATGGATGGTCCAAAATGGACTGTTGCGAATTGAAATGCCTTCAATCAAAATGTTTTCACAACGATTGAACTGAATGAACTGAGGACGGAAATTTGCAGTATCGTTTACCATTTGCCTATTGGATACCAAGGTGTCGTAGGCCGCCATGTAGTATAAACGTTTTAAACTTTCCATGTGTCCCTTAGGTCGAGCAAACCATTGCTGCCAGATGTCCATTTTTGCCTTTAATTCTCCTTCACCGGTAATGGCCACGTTTTTACTTTCGTAGGCATAAATTAAAGGGGAATAATTGTAGCATTCCATTCCTTCCCAGGTGGTATGAACGGGTGGTAAATAATCGGTTGGATCTTCAGAAAAAAGAAGTACTGCTCCCTTTTCTAAGTGTAAATTTACGTTGTTTTTTAAATGAATTTTTCCGGTGAGCCATTCTCCTGGCGGAATGATGACGATACCACCTCCAATTTGGTTCGCTTTTTCAATGGCCTGTTCAATGGCCCGGCTGTTTTTTTCTTTGTCGCCATTTATTGCACCAAATTGAGTAATAACGAGTTTAGGGCAATTCTCAAAATTTGGTATTTGAATGACAGGCATTTCAAAAGGGGCAGTGACTTTAATTTCCCTCATTTGGAGGGGTGATTCAGTTTCTCCACAAGAGGTGAAAAGCAAATAAATTAAAAGGATGAACAGGGTTTTGTATTTATCCATGGAATGGCTTGAATGAACAGGTTTTATGGTAAAATCGATACATTTTTATCTACTACTTACTTAATGTTATTTTCACTACATTCACCGAAAGGGGAGCCAGGTCAAAAGTGAGAAGTTTGGATTTGAGTGCGATTTGACTCACTTCCTTTTCGAAATTGTTACCTCCTCCTACTTCATTGAACGTATCCAAATCGGATGAAAGGGTTTCCATACTCATCACTGATTTTGAATTAATTTTAGCCCCATTGATCTTCAAGTTAACTGCTTTTTTTTCGTTGGAAGAATTGACCAACTTAATGAGTAATTCCTTTTTACTATCATCGATGGTGACACTGGAATAAAGCGAATTTTGCCCGCTGAGTGGTAAATTGTTTTCAGTTATGGGTAGTACTCGGTCCCCCATATTCAAAGAGAATATTTGTTGCACATAGTAATTTGGTGTTGGCATGGCTTGCAGGTTGTCGAACCAGATCATATCGGGATTCCATTGCCAGGCTTCCTTATGGGCAAAGAGTGGGGCATAGGCCGTCATCACCACCACGTCGGCATTGCGTTCCAATCCTGTCATGAAGGCGGCTTCAGATAAGGCAGCTTCCCAATTGTTGCGACTTTCGGGGGCATTGCCACCTTTGGTATGTGATGCATATTCGCCTGCAAACACCTTCGGTCCATTTCGGTCGAATGAGTCGTAGCGCGTGGTATTGGTATAGAACCAATTCGGATCTTTGTAGTAATGTTCATCCAAAATTTCAGCTTTGAGTTTGGTGAGTTCAGTCCAAAGGTATTCCGAACGTTCATCGGGAGTTGGTCCTGATGCGGCAATCAATACAATTTCGGGATGTTGATCTTTAAGTGTTTTTTGGAATTCAATAAAACGTTCTACATACTGTGGTCCCCATTGTTCGTTGCCAATTCCTAGGTATTTCAGGTTGAAAGGTTCAGGATGTCCCATGTCGGCTCTCAGTTTACCCCAGGTGCTGGTTGTGGTGCCATTGGCAAATTCAATCAAATCCAACGCATCCTGAATGTACGGTCCAATTTCATCCATTTGGCAAACCTCTTTGGAATTGTATTGACAGGCCATACCGCAGTTGAGGATGGGTAAAGGTTGTGCCTTTAAATCTTCCGAAAGCAGAAAGTATTCATAGAATCCAACACCATATGATTGGTAATAATCAGGTGCCATACGGTGGCGAAATTCATCCATCCAACGCGATTTGATGACCGTGCGATCCTCTATGGGGCCTACGGTTTTTTTCCATTGGTAACGATTCTCTAAATCATATCCTTCAACAATGCATCCGCCCGGAAAACGAACAAAACCCGGGTGCAGGCTATCGAGTAAAGCCACTAAATCGGCGCGCAATCCTTTTGGCCGCATCTTCCAGGTATTTTCCGGAAATAAGGAAATCATGTCGATGTCGATGATTCCTTCTCCTGTGAATAGTACTTTCAATTGCGCTTTTTCAACTGTTTTGCCGGCTTTAAATGAAACGTGGTGTTCCTGCCACTCATTGGTGAACTGTTGGTAGCTTGCCGAAGCGATGACTTCCTTGTTTTCGTCAATCAGTTCCAGCTGCATCCCCATATTTTTGTCGGCTGTTTTGGCTTGAATGTAGAAATTGTAGTTTTCGCCGGCTTTGATACCCATTCCCCGGAATCCTTCATTTTGAATGCCGCATGGCTCTTTTTTATTCGCCAGGTTGATGCGCATAAAACGAAAGTTCGAGCTGACTTCTGCCTGTCGATTAATGACCAGTGCTTCACCTTTATCCATACTTAAACCAACAGTACGCCAGCCTTGCATTGGATTGCGGAATTCGAAGGAACGGTTCTTTACCAGTTCGGCATAGATACCGCCATCGGCAGCAAAATTGATGTCTTCGAAAAAAACGCCCCACATGGTGGGGGATACTTCTGCGATAGGGTTTTTCGTGTCAATGATCAAGTTATGCTGCTGTTGTGCGAAAAGCACCGCAGAGATGCATAGAGATAGGGTTAGTGAAAGTAGTTTAATCATAGTTATGTAGTTTTAATTGTTGTCTGTTGTCTGTTGTCTGTTTGACTCGTTTGTCTGCCCTGTCGGACGGGGATTCTGGATCCAATTTTAAATTTCCAATTTCCAGTATCCAGCATCCAGCAACCAGTATCCCCGTCCGACCGGAGTCGTCCGGGCGGGCAGCATCTAACATCTAGTTTCCATCAGGTTTAATGCTTACAAACCGGGGACTCATGATGAGATCCCAGTTTGAAAAAGAGGCTGGTTTAGCCGGATTATACGTTTCATCAAAATTAATGATCAATGGTTTTAGTTCCGGCACCTTCTCCGTAATTCCAAGCAAGATACATTGCGCTACCTCGTTTGCACCGAAGGTATTAAAATGGGTATTGTCTTCCAATTTTTTTTCTTGTCCGGGAAAGGTGTTGGCTGGATATTGAACGAATGCCAATCGGGAAGCATCATCACCCCAAGCTTCATAAACGGTTTTGGTCATTTGATTCAAATCGATTAGCGGAACTTGATAATCTTCTGCGACTTTTCGCATTGCTGCCGGATAGTCGCCATGGGTTGGAACAATTTCGCCTGATGCGTTGAATGACCGGCGTTGGGTTGGTGTGATTAATACCACTATTCCACCTTTATCTCTGGCTCTGGTCACATATTCAATCAGTAAATCGGTAAAGGAGAGCCATGGGCCGATGCCTTCGCCTTTTCGTTTTTGATCGTTGTGACCAAATTCAATGAACAGGTAATTACCGGGTTTCATTTGAGAAAGAATCTTGTCGAGGCGCCCGGCTGATTTGAAGGAAACCAACGCTTCGCCTGATTCTGCATAATTGGCAACCACTAAATCAGGATTGAAATATCGTGTGATCATTTGTCCCCACGATGCCCACGGAGCGCAATCCTGGTCGGTCACGGTTGAATTCCCTGCCAGAAACAGTGTAGTATACTTTTCTTTAGGCTGAATGTTTATTGCTTGGATAGCCACATTTTTTCCTGAAAATTCGAGGGTGAGTCGATCGTCCCAATTCATGTAATTGACTTCGCGCGTTTTCAGGCGAATGGATCGAACACTGTCAATTTGTGGGGACCTTACACTTACCGTAAAATGAACAGTTGTGGTTTGGCCGGCCGGAATAATTTGGTCAAATACCATCAACCTTCGAGCTTCAGCTTTTATGGTGGTCATGCCTTCCAATGAGGGATGGCCGAGTTTCACTGCAACATCATAAACACCTTCGGGAACAGCTTGTGAAAAGTAAAACGGTACATCTGCAGTGCAAAAGCCATTGGTTTGATCAATTTTGATGTGTTGCTGATTTTCAGAATGAAAACCATAGCCTAATTCATTGGTATAAGCTGTAATCTCGTTGATCACTATGGCCTGTTCATTGGGGTTGTTTGATCCAAAACTGAAACGATAGGCTTTTTGTGCCATTGAACTTTCCAGTCCGATTAGCAAAACAAAAAGGCTTAAGGATAAAATAATTTTCATTGTTTGTATTTTATTTTTCGTAAAACTCAACCTCTACAATTTTTAAGCTGCCCGAGGTGGTTTCTTCAAAGTCTTTAACGGTTTCCTGATCCTTTTGACCGGTAATTTCAAGCAAATCAAACTGATCGTCGTAAGAGCTGGCACCAATGAGTTGGATACTTACAATATCTCCCATCACCGGTTCAAATTCACAAGTAATGTAGCCCAAGCTGCGGGGCGTTTCTCCGCTAAAAACAACTTGATCGTTCACCAATATGTTGATGGGGTAACTACGGGTTCGCCATCCACTTAACTTTAAGCTTACTTCGCTGATGTTGGCGGTTCTTTCCAATTTGTATTTAATCCATCCTTTGGCTAAATCTCCATCATTGTCCCATAAGGTCATTTCATTGTCGTCGAATGAATTGGCTGCTTGTTCTGAATTGGCACCTGCTTGAACACGGATTGGCAGTATGGCCTTCCGAGATGGCGTATATGAAGGAGTTGAAGGCGTTGGACCTTTGCTTAGGTTTACGGGTAAACCATTGGATGCTAATTGCATGGAAAGACCGTTGATGGATTCAACCGGAAGGCTTTTGATCTCAATCGAGGCTGATTTTAAGCCAGGGGATTCGGCATTGATGTTAACTTTGCCTGCTTGCAAGGTAGAACCAATCAGTATGCGGTTGACACCACATTCTACCGGTAAATCTTTTGAGAGTATACAATTGTTTTCACCTTGTGCGATTCCGCCTATCCAACGCGCCGGTCCTTCGAGACTAAAATTGACGCTTTGAAAGGCCGTAGGACAACGTTGTCCTTTTTTATCGACCACTTCTATTTCGAAGAGGGCCATATCGGCTCCGTCGGCCTTAAAATGAACGGGCGATTCAATGCGGCTTAAGCGCAATGCATAAGGCTTTCCGGCAGTATTAATAACAGCTTCAGTAATTTTTTCGTCGCTGTGGTTGTAACCAATGGCTTTGAGTTCTCCCGGTTTGAACGTTACGTTTTTAAACGTATAGAGGAAGCGGTAGGATTGTTCCCCAAATCCCAATGATTTACCATTTAGCAACAGTTCCAATTGATTGGCTGAAGACACTACATAGACGTTTTTTGTTGTTTCCTTTTCGTAATTCCAGTGGCCGATGATGTGTGTTAAAATGGTTTCCGGTTCCACCCATCCTGCCCACATTACCCAGTGTGCCCAAAAATTATCTTTGGGAATGCGCATGGGATCGGTTTCGCCACTACGGCGGTAATTTTCCTCCCCACGATGGTGGGTATTGGTATCGGAAAAGATGATGTTGGCGCCACCGCTGCTTACGCGCTTGCCTGTTCCCGGACGTTCGTGATAATAATCGTACCAGCGAACAATGTTTTCGATGGCGTGTGCATCCTGATTGTGATTGTACTCACTGGCATCTTTCCCTTTGTAGAGTGGTCCTGCACCTTCTTTATGAAATGGATAGGTGTATTCATCCCAGTATTTTCGTAATCCTTCGTCGCGAGAATATTCAGTTGCAAACAAAGGTTGATCGGCGCTTTTATTGATGTAGAGCATTTCGCCGCCATATTCTGCTTCTTTACTGTCGAGCATTTCACGGCTGCCAACGGCACGGCCGCCGAAAGAATCGTAAGTATTCCGAATGGTTTTTAATTCGGCCATGTGTGCTTCGCTGATGTTTTCATTTCCCCCTTCGTAAAAAAGAATGCTGGGATTGTTTCGGTTGTAGATGATGGCATCGCGCATCAGTGTAGTGCGTTGTTCCCAACGGCGACCTTGCACATCTTTTTCTGAATCGCCGGCCGGCATTACTTGTATCAAGCCCACACGGTCGCACGATTCCACATCCTGTTTCCAGGGTGTAACGTGCATCCAGCGCACAAAATTGCCGTTGCTTTCGGTCATCAGTTTATTGCTGTAATCACTTAACCAGGGCGGAACAGAAAGTCCAACTGCCGGCCATTCGTTGCTGGTGCGTTGTGCATAACCATGCATCATGAGTACCCGGTCGTTGAGGTAGACCATGCCATTTTTATATTCAGTTTTACGAAATCCTGTAACAATAGGGACTTCATCGACCAGCACACCATCAACAATTACCTGTGATTTTACCTTGTATAAATAACCGTATCCCCAACTCCAGAATTCAAGATTTGAAAGCTCTTCGCTGGCTTCCAATTCTTTTATTCCAAAAGGAGTAAGTATTCCCGGGGTACCTTCGAAAGTGGCTACGGTTTGCCCATTCAATTCTTCAATAACAATTCTTAGTTGGGCAACAAGTGCTTCATCTGTTTCATTTTTCAGCTGAGATGCGACATGTATGGTGGCTTTTTTGTCCGGAATATTAAAGTCAGAAGCATAAACGTATACGCCGCTTGTACCCATGTTGGAATAAAGGGGTAAAGTTTGATACACTTTTCCGGTGATGTGCAAGTACACGTTTTTAGGAATGCCTCCATAATTGGCATTGAAATTCCGGTCGGCCCATTGATACTTTTGGTTGTAGAATCTTTCCCGATAGTCCCAATCGTTGTTTGTTCGAACAGCGATTACGTTAGTTTCGGGGAAGGGTTTAAGCATCGCAGTGAGGTCGAATCCAACTGCCATCACACCATTCTCATGAATTCCCGCTAAATTCCCGTTGAGGTAAAATTCTCCGGCCTGCCGAACTCCTTCAAATTCAATAAATACTTTACTTGCTTCACTTCCTTTAGGCAGAACAAATGATTTTCGATACCAGGCGATGCCTGTTGAAAGTTCAGCAATGTCCTTCGCAAAGGCTTCTTCCTGATTCCATGCATAGGGCAGGGTGATTGTTTTCCATGTAGTATCGTCAAATCCAATTGTTTCGGCACCTTGAGGATCACCTACCACTACTTTCCAATCGGAATTGAAATTGTATTTTGTTCTGATGTTGCGTACATCAGCCTTTGTTGTGAATAAACCCAAAAAGAATAGAAGTAGCGTAAGAATTAATTTTCGTGACATTTGCTTGAATTTTAATTGGTTTTATTCACGCTTAAATAAGTTTTACCAGTTGTCCGTGCGGAATGGAATGGCTGGTAATCCTGAAGAGTTGAACAGGTTGGGTTGTGCTTCTTCGTCCCAGGCGAAGCGAACGGCAATGGGATGTTGCACCTCTTCACTGTACACGATCACTTTATTTTTTTTGATGATTGCTTGAGCGTTCACAAAATTTCTATCTTCATTCGCAATGGTGAAGAAGGTAAGGTCTTTACCCGGTTTTGTCATTAGTGCTTTTTCTGTATTATTGAAGGATAGGATAACTTTGTTGTTTTTAATTTTCAGGGATTTATAGCGGGGACTCTCTGCTGCAATTTTATTTTTTCCGTAAGTTTTATTGAGGGCCAAATTGGCCAAGCGTAGCCCAACATCCTGTTTGTTACGGGGGTGAATGTCGCTTAGGTCATCCACCAGGTCGGTGGTGACAATCATTCCTGTATTCGGAATGGACAAACAATTGGTTTGGGCTTCCCAAAGGAGGGGCAATTCATCGGCTGATTTTACCCGATCGGAGCGCTCCTTGTAATAACGGTAGGGCGCAATTTGAACATAGTAAAATGGCATTTCAGGGTTTTTCCATTGTTCTCTCCAACCGTAAACCAATGCTTTCATTCGATCTTCATAGCCCAATCCATTGTTGACGTCCATCAGGTTGGATTCTCCCTGGTACCAGATGCATCCACTAATGGAATAATTGATTAATGGTGCGATCATCCCATTGTACAAAAGGGTAGGAGCGTGCTTTTCAGCTTTCGCCCCCGTCAAAACTGACTGGTAAATGGAATCCAGCGAAGGGATCATTTTAAAACCTTCTACCGGAGTCCAGGGCTCAATACGCGTGCCACCCCAGGTCGCATCAATTAAACCAATTGGAATGAGTAATTCATTGTACAAACGGCGGCCAAAGAAATAAGCAACTGCTGAAAATTGAAGACTATCGACTGATTTTGAAGAACAGGTTTCCCAGTTGCCTTCAACTTTGGTTTGGATTTCAGCTACCATTTTTCGTGGCACGTGAAACAGCCTGATCTGATCGTAATTGGCGTTTTTGATTTCTTCCTCGTAAGAAAAAACCGGCTTTTGTCCAGGCTTTATTCCAATGGGCTTTTCCATGTTGGACTGACCGGAACACAACCACACTTCACCGAGCAAAATATCGGAAAGGACGATGGTGTTTTCGCCTTTCAACTGAATGGTATACGGACCGCCCGCTGTCGGTGTATGCATTTGAAGCATCCAGGTACTGTCTGATTTTGTAATGGTTTGTTGCATTTTGGCATTCCATGACGCAGTTACTTCAACTTTTTCACCCGGTGTTGCCTTACCCCAAACCTTGATGGTGCTGTTTTGTTGCAACACCATGTGGTTACCTATTAAAGCTGGTAACTTGATGTTTGCATGTGATGGCAAATTAGCGAACAGTAATCCTAAAAGTAAAATTCCAATTAAGGCTTTCATTGCTTATATATTAAATTCAGCATGTATTGCTTGAATTTTTCCATGGTGTTAAGTTCCGGTTCCCTTGCACAGGCCGATGAAATCCATGTGGTCAATTGTTTTCCCGGTTTTGAAATCAAAACGAATTGTTTTCCGTCGTCCTTTTTTTCAACATAATCAGCTGGATTATAGATTAATGCCGATCCGATTTTTACCAATTCGGCAGCAACATCTTCGGGATGCAGTCCCCAGGTTACGATAAGGCCCTCGCTGTCAAAAAGCTCTTCTCCCTTATGGTAATTAATGCCGGTTACAAATTGCACGGGTTCAACGGTTAATGCAAATGCTTCCACTTTTGCCTCTCTGATGCCTGAATAAACGGTTACCCGAACCAAAATATCCACTTTTTTACCCTTATAAGGCACTCCTTGTGAAAGCATTTCCAAATAAGACGAAGTCCGTTCTTTCACCACACGAGCGGTTCTCATACTAACAGGATCCAATTCAAGCACTTTTTCTCCGTCCCAAAGGCGAACGCCACCTAAACCAACCGTACTGCCTACTTTATAATAATCGGCTCCCCAACCGTTTTTTTGTTCTTCGGCACTTGGATACCAGCGTTTGGCCTTTAATTCGAGGCCGGCTTTGGCTTTGTTGTAGATATCAGTGGCTGCTTTGTGATCGAAATAGAGACGTATGGCCATCCATTCGTTTTCTACCGCAGGACCATGGTGTCCAATTTTACTGTACAAGTCGCCCGATTCGGAAGATACTTCGTTGAGATAGGTTGTACTATCAGAACGCATGAATAGACTAATGTCGGTTTTGTTTTGAGTCAAGCCAATAAAAGGTGTGACTAACAGAAGGAGGATGACAAGGATATTCTTCATAATTCAATAATTTAGTGACTGATTAAAGTTAAACACAGATGGTTATTTCTCTGTGCTTAATTTTGTTTTCAATTGATTCAAGAATTCCAAAGATACTTCAAAGGCTGTTCCATGACGAATCCCTGAAGGAAAATTGACCAATTCGGAAACATCTTCCCAGCTACTAAGGTCCTTTGAACGAACCGCACCATACTGATGATTCCGGTATTTGTCGAAATAAACATAAATGTATTCTCCAATTTTTAATGGTGTTGGACCTTCGGCCCAGTAATTACCGGTAATAGGAGCTGAAACTTTTGTGGGGTATGGCCCGGAAGCTTGCTTAGCCTTGGTAAAGCGAATGTTTTTTTCAGGTGGGTTGGGGTTTTCATTCTTCAGAAATAGGATGAATTCACCTTTGTTTTCAATGATGGCGGCATCTATGGCACTGAAATCAGGGTTGAAAAACAAGCGCGTAGCTGTGAAATTTTTAAAATCTTTGGTCGAGGTAGAATAGATCCGGTGATTCAGTCCCTTTTCTCTTTCCGATTCGGCCACTTCGGCATGGCGACCGGGAATGGTTGTTGCCCAAAAGATCAGGTATTCTGCATTAGCTTCATCGTAAAAAAGTTCAGGTGCCCAACTGTTTTTGGCTTCCGGCTCGTGTTGCATCACCGGTATAAGCTGTTGTTCAGACCAATTTAATAAATCATTTGAAGATGCATATCCAATGTATTGATCCCACCAACCTGAAGTCCAAACCATGTGAAATTTACCATCGGGACCTTGAACGATGCTGGGATCGCGCATGAGTTTGTCTTTACCTACTTGGGGTGTTAAAACTGATGCTCCGTTATTTAAGGCTTTCCAGTTTAATCCGTCGATGCTATAGGCTAAATGGAGTCCATCGGCCCCATTTCCAATAAAATAGGAAAACAGATAGGCTTTTTCAGCAGCTTGACTAAATACGACTACAAAGATGAATGCCAGTAATGTCAGTAATTTTTTCATTTTAGTGTATTTCCAAATTTCAGTTGAATTTTCGATGGGATTTAGACCTTTCTATTTTCTGTTTTACTTTTTTGTATTCGCTTGGTTTAACAAGTACATTTCTTTTCCGGCGAGCAGGAAAGCACCTAAAGAATAATCCTCGAAATCGGGCTCTTTATCGTATGAAAGAGGCTGACCTGTGCTTGGTTCCTTGCCTGTCCCCTGAACGTAACCTAAAAAACCATTATCATGTAAACAATCTGTGATCAATGCATTCCACGCCTTTTCAATCACAGGGAGGTATTTTTTCTTAGAAATGAATCCGTTATTGATTCCCCAGGCCATTCCATATATAAACATCGCCGTACCACTCAATTCCATACCGCCGTAATTGGTGGAATCATGCAGGCTTACGTTCCATGTGCCATCTTCGCGTTGTATTTTAGCTAAAGCTTTTGACATTTTTTTAAAATCCTTGAGGTACTGATCCTGGTAGGGACTATTTTTTTTAGTGATGTCCATTACCAAAACCAGGTTCATGTATACCCACCCGTTTCCGCGCGACCAATAACAATCTTCGCCATTGGGTTCGGTATATGGAGGATCATAATCGGCATCGCGCCACCACAAACCATCTTTTTTATTGAAAAGACCATTGTCGCCGTGCGAATCCCTGGTATATAGGTACATGTCGTGCATTTTATTGAAGTAGCTTTTGTCATTGTAAAGTATCCCCAATTTGGCAAAAACAGGCATTCCCATTTGTATGGCGTCAATCCAGCTCCAGTCCGGATTGGAAGTTTCGCCTAAAGCGATGATATGATCGGCACAATGTTTGGTGTCGGCAATGCGTTCAGGCTGAGGATCGATGTTATATAAATCGATATAGGTTTGTCCGGCGCAGTAGTCATCGGCATTACGCGTTTCATTTCCGCTACGGAATCCCCACTTGTGAAAGTTGGCCCAGTCTACTGCATACTGGTAATATTTTTTGTCGGGATCAATGGCATACATTCCCATTAAGCCTTCATAATAAACTGCTCTGGTCCAAATGTTACTTGGGCGTTCCCTATTCGTAATTATGGTTTTTCCAGGGTCGGGCCACTTGTTCATAAAGTAAGTGTTGGCCAATTGCATCTTTTCCAGAATGACATCAGGTTTTAATGATGACTGAGCAAAAGCTGTGGCAACAACGAAAACAAAAAGCATTAGTGTATTAAGTTTCTTCATTTCAGGTTTTTTTATGGTTCTGAAAAATTTTACTGGCAAAATATAACTTTTTTTATAAACAAAGAGGTTCAGTGAGAACCACTTTTTAATATGACTATCCACCTACGGATGGTTTTGCATTTGTGTCTGTAAATGTGTTTCGGTTCCATTTTTGTTGTTTGTACGGTTGCGTCCGAAAATAATTGTTTCCCTGATTAAGTTTATTCCGCGGACGCTTTTTATCTTATTACTTCATGCCCCGGGTTACCCGCCTGCCGTCGGGCAGGAAACCCGGGGTTATTAATGTTTGAGCCCTCCGGGCTCTTGTTGATTACACATTGTTTCCGAGTTATACGGGTGAATTTTATCAATGACTTATTGGTATAAATTTCCATCTCATTCGTAAGTTACCGGAATAATTTTCACTGCACTGTTCAGGCCGGAAAGCGTTGGCTCCCATACGCCTGCATTAAATGGTTTGTAATGTATGTTTACCATGTTGATTTCGTAAAACTTCTTCCATTCATAACCCGAACGCTCTAATGCACTTAAACGATTCGCTGGCAAATTGGTCACTTCAACCGATAACTGGTTATTTCCAGGCAATAAGTACGGAGTAATGTCGATCACAAATGGATTCGCAAACAGTGTGCCTGCATCGTGACCGTTCACTTTAATTCGCGCACTTTCTCTGATATCACCTAAATCAAGCAGGTATCCGTTTGATTCTTCCAAATTTATGGAGAATTGGGTTGAGTATTCTGCGGTTCCGGAAAAATTGGAATAGGATGGCCCAAAGCTTGTCCACGATACCAGGTTGTCCAATTCCAAAGGTTGGGGAAGTTCAGGTCCACCCTGAATGAATTTCACGTTCCATTTTGAATCTAAAGCAATTGCTGGTAATTCTGCACTGATGTATTTCCATTGATCAGCTTTGATCTCCTTGCCGCTGGTTTTCACGAACAGTGATTGTCCCGGTTTCAACTGGATTTTAATTTTTGTTCCGTTCTCGTTTGCCCGCACATCTGCTTTTCCTGTTTTTCCGGTTAAGGCATCCATGAGAAGGGCTGATTTTGCTAAAGTGCGGAAAGGCAAGTATTCATCGATGGCTTTTGCCGAATGGTTGACCAATAGGTAAACCGGTTCTCCATTCCATTTTTTACGTAATATTTTTAATCCGTATTGACTCAAGGTTTCACCAGCGATGCCCATATTTTGCAACTGGTCGGTCAAAGGCTCTCTGGATTCGAAATAACCTACATTATCATCCAGTAATTTTTTAAGTTGAGCTTCGCGTTCTTTATATTTAAATGCGCCGGGGACGGTTTTTGGAGCACCAAGGAAAATCACATTGGCACCTGCCTTTTTTAATGAAAGCAGCTCTTGCAAAGTTTCGACAGGTATATTATCCATTGCTGGAACAACAATGGCTTTATAAGATGCTTTATTGTTGACTTGGAGCTCTGTTCCGTTGACCTGCATTTTGGATACAAATTGATCCGAAATAAAATCGAAAAAATATCCATTGGAATCCAGATCGGTAGCCGCTTTATAAAACGAAGTAGGTAACATCCATTCATCAATGGAATGAATATTATACGTTGTGAGTAAGTGTTTCGGATCGGTTTGGGTAAAGGCATCATAAATGGGCCAATACAATAAAATTTCGTTGTCGTTGCTTGTATTTTGTAGCACTGACTGACACTTAGTAATGTAGGAGAACAGTGCGGGAGCGTCGTGCCAGATGGTGTTGGTTGGATTAAAATTCACCGAAGCATAAAACTTCCAGCCCGGCCATGTTTCTTCCGTTGGTGAATAAGTTGCACCATGGAGGAATATGTGATTCACCCCGCTCAGGAAGAGGTCTTCGGCTACGGGTTTTGCCTGCGATAGCGCAGTTTTAAAATGCTCGCGCAACCAGGTAAAGGTTTCGGAAGAAACCAGTTCGTCACCTTTCAGATGGGCTGCCGATGAAGCAAACTTGAACATCATTTTATTGGAATCGCCTTTGCGTATTTCGCTGGTGTCTCGTCGGTATCCCGGAATATCAAATGATGGTGATCCGAAAACTTCACATTCAGGAATATCAGCCGCCGCATACAAATCGATGAGGTTAGCGGGCGAACCATGTGCCTGGTATTTGGTTTTAAAACCATTGTTATTCGACCAATCGTGCCACTCTACTGCAAAATTATTCAGGAGCATATCGGCAAGTGTTTCCCGGTAATCACACAACAGGCGCAGGTAATCTTCGTTGATTGCATCGCTTTCCAATAAGGGAAGTTGATCAATCAGATCGTAACCTCGGCGTTCTTTAAATTCTTTCAAAAAATTGGGAGAAAAATCGGCCTGGTAAACTTCGTAACTATCGTTGAACATGGCACGCAGCCTTCCTTCGAAAGGTTTTAAGGTTTCAAAGGGAAGCACATAATCATCAAGCGCTTCTTTAGAAAAATGATCCAAGACATAGCCTGCTCCGCCAGGTGCAGAACGTTTGACCTGCTGACGGGTTTTTGCGCAAAAAAGTGCATACAAAACACCATTGTTTTTCGAGGTGAACATCAGGTGGTTTTCATCCAGTAAAGGAGTTAGATCAGTGCTTCCATCAATTTCATCTACAAAAACAACTTTTTGCAGAACGGCCAAATCCTTTTGCTTTCGATCGTTTATAGAAATGGGTTCATCAAATTTCTCATTGGCTTTCAGTACATATTTTTGCAATACCAGTTTTGATGCTGCAAATTCGGGTTCAACCTGAGGGCCCCCATAAGGCCAGCCTGTACCCATCACCATATCGACTTGAAGTCCCAAGCGTTTGGCCTCATTCGCTGTGTGATCGAGCATCTCCAAGTATTGTGGCGACAGGTAATCGATAAATTGTGATTCGTAGCCTTTGACTCCGTAGATGGGAGTGATTTCAACACCTCCAAGACCAGCTTGCTGGAATGCTTCCATTTGACGGGTAATGTTTGCCTTGTCCACTGCATTGCCCATCCACCACCAACGGGTCCATGGTTTTGTTTGTGAAGAAATTTCAGGCCAAACTTCATCGTTCGATTGAGTGGTTCCTGAGCAGGATCCAAAACTTAAAATGACTACCAGTGCCAGAACCGAAAAGAGTATCGTACTGATTCGGCTGGTCCATGTTTTAAAAAGTGGTATCCGTTTCATAAGTTGTATTTTTTTTCTAATTACTGATTAATCCATTGAACATTGCTTGAATTTTCCTCAGTTACTGCTTCGTTTGACAATGCATTAACAGTAACATTTTTAAAGGTCCAGTCAGCAACATATTGTATGTATCCCGGTCGTTTGCAATCGATGGTCGAATTTTCAATGGTAAAATTTTTGATCATCGATTCTTTCAAACCTGTTACTTCAATCGCTGATCCGGCACGTGTTGCAGTGAGATTCGTAATTCTGAAATTTCTGAAAACAGGAATTCCTGCCTTCTTCCTTACTTTGGCAATTAAGGCTTTCCAGTGTTCCGGAATTTCGGTCATCCCTTCAGGTAATTGGGTATAACTGTATTTTGGAAACCAGTTTAAGGTACCTCTGATGGGCACAAAAACGTCGTCCATTTCAATATCATGAATGTACACATCTTCGACAATGCCTCCACGGGTTTTGGCCGATTTGAGGCGAATGCCATAAAGTGTACCTGTGGCTTTCAGGTTATAGGCTTCGATGAAGCGGATGCTACCGGAGGTTTCGCTGCCGAAGGTAACCAGACCATGGCCTGCACGTGCCAAACAGTTTCGGATGACCACATATTCAGTTGGGCGATTGACTCGTAAGCCGTCGGCATCTTTTCCCGCTTTCAGGCAGAAATTATCGTCGTTGCAGTCAATGTCGCAGTTTTCGATTAATATTCTGTTGGAAGAATCAATGTCGATACCATCGGAGCTGGGGCCATGCCCATTGATGTTGTTGCGGATAATTACGCCATCCACCGTAATGTTGTTTGAATAAAGCAGGTGAACGGTCCAGAATCCGGGTTCCTCCAATTGTACATCTTTTAAGGTAATGTTTTCGGAATCAGATATTAGGATCAGACGCGGGCGCTGGCAATCGTAATCGAGTGCCCAACGTAATCCGTTATTGTCGTATTCAGGGAACATGTTCCAAAATTTGTCCCAAAAGTATTTTCCTTCGCCATCCACAATTCCATGACCTGTGATGGCTGCATTTTTCTGACCGATTATGTTGATCAACGCGGCTGGCCATTTCATTTCAACCCCGGCAATACGGGTATCGATGATGGGGTAGACTTCTTCTTTTGGAATGCCTTGGATGATAACTCCTTTATCAATTCGAAGGTTAACATTACTTTTGACAAAGATGGAGCCAGTGGGGTAAAGCCCCGGTTCCAAATAAACGATTCCTCCGCCATTTTCAGAACATTGGTCAATGGTTAGTTGTATGGCCTCAGCCCAGTTGTTCTCTTGAATATCTTTTGCGTAATTATTGACGCACCATGAGGTGGTGTCTCCGGGAAACGATTTTGCTCCCGTTTCGTTTTGCCAATTGGCAACAGGTCCGGCAATAGCGATAAGGCTTTTAATGGTCAATACCATTAGAATAAATAAGCCATAGCTTGTTTTACTATTGTTTGCGAATCCCATATTGATTAAAATTTTGAATCTTTTGAGTTAAAACTAATATTATTTTGCAGATTAAGTTTTTCTCCTTTTTCACCAAGAAACTTGACCTTTTTTAAGGTCCATTTCTGGCTGTAAGCTATTTTGCCTGGTTTTATACATTCGATATTTATATTTTCCAACTTGAAGTTTTCAAGGTAGGAATCTTTCACCCCTTCAGCATTAATGGCCGTTCTGGCGCCATCGGCTTGAATGTTTTTAATGGTAACATCCTTAAATTTTGGAATTCCCAGTTTTGCAGGTTCAACGGTTTGGAGTAATGTTTTCCAATGCTCAGGAATGGAATCGTGTGCTTCGTCGACTGTAGCATAACTGTAGGACGGATTCCAATTTAGGGAGATGTCAATGGGGATGGTTACGTTTTTCATTTTAATATTATACACCTCAATGTTGGATACTTCGCCACCACGGGTGAGTGCTGATTTCAGTCGGATGCCGCAAGTCGTTTCATTGGCTTCCAAGTCATGCACCACAATATTTCTAATGCCGCCTGAAGTTTCACTGCCGATGGTGATTAAACCGCCACCATGGCGTGATATGCAATTTCTGATCACCACAAACTCGGTGGGCTTATTCACCCTTAAGCCATCGGCATCACGTCCGGCTTTCAAACAAAAGTTATCATCGTTACAATCGATGTCACAATTTTCAACCAATATTTTAGTAGAAGAATCAATGTCCACGCCATCGGTTGAGGGACCGTGTCCATCGATGTTATTTTGAATGATGAGTCCGTCAACTGTTACCTGTGTTGAATAGAGAATATGGACCGTCCAGAATCCTGCCTGTTTGAGGGTCAAATCCTTAATACTTATGTCTTTTGCATTCGAAACCAGTATGGTACGCACTCTTTTACAATCGTAATCGGCAGCCCATCTTAGGCCATTGGGTGTATATTCTTCCCTCATTTTCCAATAACGTTCCCAATGGTAGCGTCCTTGGGCATGAATATCGCCTTTACCTGAAATGGCCACATTTTCCTGATTCAGTACATTAATAATTGCTGAAGGCCAGCGCATTTCAATTCCAGCTACACGGGTGTCAATTTCGGGGTATTCTTCGAGTCCAATAACCCCTTTGAGTTCAACCCCTTCGTCGAGGTGCAAATCGACATTACTTTTCAAATATATGGCGCCGGTTAGGTACGAGCCCGGATTGAAGGTTACCTGACCACCACCTAAGGCGGCACAACTGTCAATTGCCGCCTGAATAGCTTTCGTGGTTAGTATGAGTCCTTTGTTGTTTGCTCCGAAGTCGTTAACTTTTAACACATGTTTGGCTGCAGGATACGCTTTTGCACCAACGTCTTTCATCCAGTTGTTGGTTTTTTCGGACCCGATAAGTGTGTTTCCCACCAAAAGTGGTAAAACAATGATTATATTTTTAAGTAAATTTCGCATCATCTTTTGTTGTTTCTTAGTTTATTTTTCAAAGTTGAACCAAAGGACCATCGAAATTCCTTCATCACCTTTTTTAATTCGAATGCTGGATGGTTCACTTTGTGGTCCCATTTGACTTACCGGTTTAAAGGAATGTATGGGATTAATTTCGTACAGGAATGATAAATCTCCTTCCGGAAATACCGGTAATGAGCGTTTGAGGCTATTGATTGGTTCCTGAGGTGTAAACAGGCGTAAAAATAAGCCATCACTTTCGCTGGCAAAAGTCACAGGTACTTTGCTTTTTGTTGAAAGCGTTGCCCAATAGGTATTGGCATGGTATCCTTTGAATTCAGGGTAAACAAGATTTTCGAAGGATTCACCGGTAATGGTATTGTTGTACGCTTTCTCCCAAAGGTTAAAAGTGGTACCACGCTGACGGTTTTTCCAAACCCGATAAGGGCCCTTTCCAAACCATTTGATGGAGGTGACTTCCTTTTCAGGAAAGCTAAATGTTAAGCCCCAAAGATCAATTTTATCATCAACAAATCCACCATCAAATCCACCGTCGTTTGTGGCTTTGTTCAAGGCAAGCATCGACATTTTTAATTTACCGTCGGGGTGCATTTCCCAGCGGATTGAATCAATGCCACCTTTATACCAAACAGTAAAAACCGCCGTGTTGCCTTCCATTCGGGATTCGGTTTTATCCACAAGGGCTTTCATTCCAATGGGTAACGGGCCGTTGGTTAGGGGTACTATTGTGTTTTGAGAAGTAATGATCTTAATGGTTCCGTCTGATTTCAAAAAGGTAAGCTTTGTTGTTGCTGCACTCAGTGTGACCTCGTCTCCGCTTGTTTGAATAGTAGCTTTTCCTTTTTCTACCAATGCATCGGTTTTCCGCTGAAGGTAAGGTAAGGCCATTCTAATGGGCCAGCTCCAGGTATAGATTTCCCTACCCATAGGATCAGTGGCAGTGATGAACAATACATCGCCATTGAAAAAGTTAGCTGGCATTTCCATTTTTACAGCCCGGGTTTCACCGGGAACTATTGAAGGTAATTCGATATTACCCTGAGCAATGGTTTTTGCATTGTTATTTTTCTCCCATGGCCCAGGTATGGTATTTACCTTATAGCTCATGGTGCATTTATTCAGATTGGTGTACAAATATTCATTGGTAATGAACAATTCCCCCTTAAAAGAAGAATTAATTAAAACATTCTTGAACTGAATGGGTGCCCATATTTCTTTAATGGTAAAAAAACTTCCTTCCTTTTCGCGGTGAGGACCGACAATGCCGTCGGGTGCATTTGAACCATTGGAATCCAAAGAGTCCGGATAATCGGTACGTTTAATAGCATCATCGGCATAAGCCCATATAAAGCCACCTGCAAATAGTGGGCTTTGCTTCCATTTGGCCCAGAAGTCATCCAATCCTGCACCAGCTCCTTCGTCGTACAAGCTGTGCATAAATTCACCGGGCATAAATATTTTATTGCCATTGTTAAAGCGATGCACTCCTGTTTGATATTGGGGATAATGGTGCGCATCAATGTCATCGAAATCGGCCCAGGGGTGAATGACATCCCTCTTTTGTGGATCCAGTGCTTCAAACATTGGATCGATGGCTTCGTTCCAGCCACCTTCGTTTCCGTTGCTCCAAATGATTACGCAAGGATGATTCACGTCGCGATTCACCATTTCTTTTACCAGTTTGGAACCAATTTCGGTACTGTATGAATTTTGCCATCCGGCCAGTTCATCAATGATAAAAAGTCCCAAAGAGTCACAAACATCAAAGAAATGTTCATCGGGAGGGTAGTGTGAGCGAACGGCATTCATGTTCATGTCCTTGATCAGATTCACATCCAGAATAGAAATTTCTTTGTTGGTGCAGCGGCCCGATTCAGGCCAGAAAGTATGGCGGTTAACTCCTTTTAGTATTATTTTGGTTCCGTTACAATAAATTCCATCGTTTGGACGAACCTCTATGGTTCGGAAGCCAATTTTATCGTCAAGGGTATGGATGATTTTACCTTTTCTTTCGATTTCAAGTTTGAGGGTGTAAAGTTCAGGTGTCTCAGGCGTCCATGGTCGTATTGCAGGAACTTTTAAATTGAGCTCCGATTTATTGGTTTCTGCGTTGAGTGCAAGTTTACCGGTACCTACTATTTTACCCTGATGGTCAATAACGGAACAACGGATAAGGTCGTTTTTGTTCGTGTTTTTGTGTTCGATAAAAACATTTAATTCACCCGATCCTTTTGCATCCACTTTAAATTGTGTTATACAAGTTGATGGTCTGATGTCGAGATAAACAGGACGATAAATCCCTCCAAACAACCACCAGTCGGCCATACGTTCTGCCGCATTGATGCTTCGGTCTTCCGATTGTTTCGCCACCATAACTTCCAGGGTGTTTTCGGCACCGAAAATGATTTTGTCGCTAATGTCATATTGGAAACGGTAAAAGCCACCCTGATGGATATCTCCAGCCTGCTTTCCATTGATTAACACCTTGGTGTCGGTCATCACTCCTTCGAAAACAATGTTGATATTTTGGTCCTTCCAAGCTTCGGGCGCAACGAATGTGGTTTTGTAATGTCCGGTCTCATTGCTGGGTCTTTCTCCTTTGACTTTATACCAACGTCCATAGGTATATGCTCCAAAACCTTCCTGTTCCCATTGCGATGGTACATTAATGCTTGACCATTGATTATTGTTTGCTCCATCGGAACAGAAAAAATCCCACTCAACAGTACTACCGTATCCTGTTCCCGAGAGGTATACAAGTTTGGTCTCATTTTGAGCATGGAGCGTTGCTGCAATGAAAATAAATAATATTGTGCTGTATATGAGATTTTTAATCATAGTCGTTTTGTGTTGATGGTTGAAATTTTAACTGTTCGTTACTTCATTAAAATGATCTTTTGTTGTAAGGCGAAGTCTGTGGCGACTAGCTTGATGATATA
This sequence comes from Prolixibacteraceae bacterium, assembly GCA_041821245.1. Classification (GTDB taxonomy): domain Bacteria; phylum Bacteroidota; class Bacteroidia; order Bacteroidales; family Prolixibacteraceae; genus Roseimarinus. The sequence continues at coordinate 174,343 of JBGUEP010000002.1, read as the reverse complement.
AATACCTCCAGGAAAAATGGAAGTGTCGATGGAAGCATAATTCATCCCTTCCTGTTTTTGACCAGAATCGATTGGAGCCATCAATTTACCACTGAGGTCATAAATTCCAATTGAGGTCTTTTGACTTCTTTCCAGATAATATTGGATTTTCGTAATTGAACCCGATTCGGTGGGATAGGCCTTAAATTCGGGATGAAGTATTGTTGTATTCACCGTATTTACAAGATCCTTCATTTTACGGGCAACCACAAAATACATTTGTGCATCGGAAGCTCCATCGTTTGAGTTAGGTCCCAATACTACTTTATTCCCGGCTGCATATTTTTTCTCATAAAGGACCATGGTTTGCGCTTTACTTACCGGGCTTGATACGATTATTTTCACCTCTTTTTTATCAAAGGCCTTTAACCATTCGGGTAAACTGCTTACTTCTTCACTATGAAAAATCGAAACCATTGCAGCCTCCGTGACTTCAAATGTGGCCAGGGTATCGTTCGACATCCAGGTTTTTGAATCGGTTGAAGTTTTTATCCATTCGGTGCCTATAAATTCATTGGGAAGATCGCTGGAGTATAGGGTTTCATTTCCATAGATGGATATTTTCTGACCCATGCTATCGGCAATCGACCAATTGGAGGAGTTTTCAATATCGCTCACTATTAAATTTTGGATGGTATTTCCACTTCCCCGATATAGACCGGCAATGAGTTTAATGTTGGGAGCCGGAGGTGGAAAATCCATGTCAGAAGCCACGTAAAAGCCCGGATGTGGCGGTTGATTGTAGGATGAATTTTGTCCTGAAATATCAGCCCTGTAAACAGGGTCATGCATGAAGGTATACAATTTGTAGTTGGTGGGCATGATGCTTGTAAAGACCCGTAAGGCCCTGTTAGTATTCAATCGGAGGATCACTTCTTCACGCCAGTCGCCCAGTAGATCAGCCTGAAGTGCCGGTGTGGCTTTTGTTCCGTTGTTTGAAGTGGCATTGTCGGCGGTTAAAAGTCTAGTACTTGAATTATTGGCGACATGCCACTGGTCAATTCGATTGCTATTCATCAGGTCACGACTGAGGTTGCCATCCCACCAAATTACAAAATTGATTGAGCTGGGATTGTTGCCGACAGTTGAACCATTGGTATCGTACAATCCCAAGCCACTTGCCCAGAATTTGAATCCTGGTTTAGCCGGATCGAGTTCTCCGGCGCAACCGCGACCGATATCGCCACTTTTGTCCACCTGAAATACGATTTCCCCGTTATCGGCATAACGAAGTGATACCCCATATTTGTCTTCTTCGTGACACATATAGATCATCGGTCTTGGGTCGTCTTTTTTCATATAGGTGACATGACAGGCATCACCATGTCCCATCCCTGATGTGTGCATTCCTAAACCAGTACCCGAAATTACTGATGAACCTGTAACCAGATCTTGCAGGCCATCGCCATTTGCATCGATTACGTGGATGGAATGGTTGCCCTGACTAAAATAGGCTCCATTTCCACTTGTATTTGAATCGAAGGTCCATTCGCGCTTAAGTTCGCCGTTTCTCCAATTCCATGCTGCCATAGTTAAACGGGTATAATAACCTCGTTGAAAAACTGCTGAAGGCTGTTTGCCATCAACATAGGCCACTGTGGCATTGTATCGGTCGAGACGATTTCCATAACTATCTCCCCAATCTGATACATTACCGCGAAGTGGCCAGTAGTCTGCTGTAGCCAATTCAAGTCCGGTTTCTCCGTCAAATACGGTCAGGTATTCGGGGCCACTTAAAACATAGCCTGATTTATTGCGATAAATTTTGCTGTGATCGGCCGATGCTGCCGGGCCTTTGCTCAGGTAATTTCCTGATGCATCTCTGGTTCCAGGTGCAGTCTTACACATGATCTCAGCTTTTCCATTGCCATCAAAATCAAAAACTAAAAATTGGGTGTAATGTGCACCTGCCCTGATGTTTGGGCCTAAGTCGATTCGCCATAATTGTTTTCCATTCATGGTATATCCGTCGAGAAGAACATTGTCGGTAATTCCACTTTGAGAATTGTCCTTCGAATTGTCGGGATCCCATTTCAAAACAATATCATATTCACCATCGCCATTCAGGTCCCCTGTACTTGCATCGTTTGCATTGTAATTGCCACCATTCGGACCTTTGGGTGGCAGGTTAATGGGAATATCGAAATAACCTGCATTGTCACCTTGTGTATTGTTAAGAATTTTGGCATAGGTGGTGTTAGGAATTTCAATATTATTCACAATCGCTTTGACGTAATATTGACTATTTAATGCTGCTGTTTCGTCGAGATATGTTGTTGTTGCTGTGATGGGTTCTGCATTAAGTTTTGTTGAGCCTTTATAAATGTTAAAGCTCGTTGAATAGGATTCATTTCCCAATAAACGCCAGGTAATGTAATATCCCTGATTGGTTCGAACGGCAATTGCTCCACGGTCTAAACGCTCCATTTGCATTTGTGCATTCACACTTAATCCCAAGCCCAGCATTAATCCCAACCAAATGCTTATTAATTTTTTCATATTAAGTTTATTATATTAGAGGAATTCATTTTCCTTGAGTTACGCAGAAAATTCACTTCCCAATCATTATTAATACTTCAGCAATTTTATGATTTGCCATTTACCTTCCTGTTCTATACGCACAGAATACAGGCCTTGTGGCAAAAAATCAATGTTGATTTTTTGCCTTGTGTTTCCTTCTAATTTTTCACAAATTCTCACTCTTCCATTGACATCACAGATGTCTAATTTGGTTATTCCAGTAAAACTCGCATCAAAATCGATATAAATCATTTTGTTTGCAGGGTTAGGGTAGAGTTGAATCGTACTCATATACCAGCCTTTATTCGAGGTGCGTGCCACAACTTTTATAAGTCCGGCAGAATTCAAATCTGAAAGATCCCACTCCATGTTTTCACCTGGAATCTCGGGAGTAATTGAAGTAAACGCACCCTCAATATCGCTTGCATCAAATAATTTAAATTCGTCACCGATACTGTAGGACGAAGTGGTGGTGTTTGTGATGAACAGATTGCCGGCTATGGTTATTTTACCGGTAACCACTAATTGATCAATCAGCTTAAATAAAGGATTTGCTTTAACTTCCAGCCTAGAACCGGATTTTAGGTTGATGTCGTTTTGGATCACTAATTTATTGCCGGTGTTATTATTTCCCGGGACCAATACACCACCATTTTCAACACTAGTTTCACCTGCGATGGAACCTTCTCCGGTTAACTTTCCATTAATGTTGACGGTTACTTTACCTGAGCCGGTGGCACTTCCTTTTGTGTTACTAACCAATAAAGTCCCTGCATTGATGTTTGTTGCTCCGGAATAGCTACTGGCATTTGTCAATTCAAGCAGACCATTTCCAACTTTTGTTAGTGAATTACCAGTGATAATGCCATTGAAGATTGAGGTGTCATTGGCTGCACCAATTATCCAGTTCTCACCGGCAAGTGTAGAAGTGATCTCCCCCGACAGTCCACCAATGTTTACGGTTTGCGCAACTGCATCACCACTTGATGTTCCTTCGCTGTAATACATCGAAATCCCATCTGCGAGATGAAAATGGCTGTGTTCATATCCACTTGAACTGGCTAATCGCATCGGTCCAACACCACTTACCTTAACAGTACCATTAAAAGCAGACCAATTACCCTTAAAAATAGTTCGGTCAATTGAACCTGGAAGTACAATATTGAGCCAGCCTGAACCCTTCAAGCTTCCGGTGTAAGTGCAACGTTGGTCGAGATAGATTGTCCCATTATGATTGGCCGGAACTTCAAAATTTATATTACATGATGTGTAGTCGCGGGTATCACCCAGTGCAAGGGCGCCACCCTTAAATGTAACCGTACCATTGCCTAGCGAACCTATGTTCAAACTTGATCCCGGATCATTTAGCTGTATCGTACCTTCCTGAATTATCGTACCTCCGGTGTAGTTGTTGTTATTTTCAAACAGATAAAGGGTACCATTTCCGGTTTTAACCAGATTAGCCGTTCCTGTAAGCTGTCCGCTTATTGATAATGTTGTTGAGCCTTTACCAATGTGTATTGTATCAGATGTTCCATTTAAAGTTAAACCTTTATCGGTATAGTTATCGCTTGATGATTGGAGATCAAATCTGGCATTGTTCAAAACAAATTGATTGGGTGTAGTTGAAACATTTGCTCCAATTGAACTTGGTTGACCAGCCATTGCCAATTTATTTGCGATGAATGTTCCACCATTAATAATGGTTTTTCCTGTATAGGTATTAACATCGGTCATCATTGAAAGCGTACCTCCTCCGTTTTTAATCAGGTCACCATCACCCCCGATAACGCCATTTCCTGTAAAGGAATAATTCACATCATCAGTATTTACGATCATCTTTCCAACTGGGAGTTCACCAATAAGGTTGACTGTTGGATATGCCATGCCTGCTTGATCGAAAACAACGGTATCACCCGAAACAAATTCCGATTTATAATTTTGATTTAACCAGCTTTGGGAATTTTGCAAATCCCAATTGGGGCTTGATCCATCCCATGTGATAAATGATGAACTGCGTGATGGATAAATATGAAGCCAAATGGTGTTCAGGGAATCTTTTAACGCATATTTACTGCCGAACAAATTATTGATGCTTACCTGAGCCAGGTTTCCGGTAAATTTCCCGGAATAGGAGATGAGTGGATAGGTACCTGCTCCAACAGGCTGGTGATCGATAAAACTAAATACGACATTTTTCTCAATGGTGATATCACTATTTACAACAATCTTGTCACAGATACTGTCTGCATGTGTTGATTGACTTTTAATATCGAAGTAGCAAGTTAAGCCATCGGACAAGACGAGTGCTTTTTGAAAGGTAATTGTTCCCAATTCATTGAGCTTTCCAGGCATCAATTTGGATCGCTTTTCAAAGCTGCATGTTTCTCCAATAATCCCACTACCACCTAAAGTTGCACCACCGAAGACAAGCACATTGCTGTTTAGCAAATGAGCATTCACAAAAAGTGCTCCCTGTTCTACTTTGGTTTCCGCTGAATAAGAAGTATTCAAGTCGAGGAATAATTTACCGTACCCCGATTTAATTAAACCACCAGTACCCGAAATCTGGCCCTCGCCACTCAATGAATAATCCATTGGGGCAATCATATAGATCAGGGCAGGAGAAATCGTTTCATTAATTTCGATGTTGGTATTTTTGCTGCCACTAAGGTCGAACATAACGCTGTCTCCTTCGGCGTAAATATTTGCATAATTGGATGTTTTCCAATTGCCCGCCGTGGTATTCCATTGATTGCTTTCGTTTCCTGTCCATATTGCTTTAGCCTTTTGCATGGGGGGGAGAGGAGGTGTTGTCATATCGCTTCCCAGGTAATAATCAATTTGCGTTGATTGATAATATCCTTTTGTAGTAAGGCAAAGGCGGTATTCAGGATTATGCAGTGGCGTATATATTCGTTCATTGCTTGGTTCTGTAGTTGAAAAGATGATTAGTGCACTGTGGTCAGTTTTTTCGTAAACCACCTCTTCGCGCCAGTCGCCAATAATATCGCCATATAAAACAGGAACATTTCGCCAGGTGACAACTGCACCATAATCACTTGCTGTAAGCTGTCGGGTTTCTATGTTGTTTTTATTATCCCATTTGTTGAATTTGACACCATCGAGCATTTCACTAGACAAATCACCATCCCACCAAAGCCTAAGGTTGGGATACGAAGCCGGAATTACATCGGTAATTTTACCATCACTAACATTGTAAATACCATCGGTGAACGTCCACATTTCGTAACCCAGATGGTTAGGATCCAAATCGGCAACATTTCCACGGGCATAATCGCCAATACTTGACAAATATTGGGCTTGTAAAATTGTTCCATCTTTAGCACTGTAGGAATACCAGGCCAGGCCACTTGGGTTATCCTGCTGTATGCCGTATCCTTCAAGGCCTTCGTGATCGGGGTCGAAATCGCCAATGTGAAAACGATCCCCATGTACAATCCCCTGATCTCCCAGAGAATAAAGCAGCGTTCCATTATCATCTATAACGAAACCACCATCAATGATTTCATCTTTCCCATCATTATCAACATCGGCAATGCGTTGCTGATGATAATCGGGACAATTTTGGGAGCCGCGGAGCCATTTCCATTGTTGCTCAATCTGATTATTGGAATAGTTGTAAGCCGCAATTACTTCATTAAAATCACCACTTCCAATGCGGTTTTTAGCCTTAATAACAACTGAAGGCATAATTCCATCGAGATAAGCAATGTTAAATTGTGTTTGCAAGGGGCCATCAGAAAAATAATCAGCAGGAAGTGAGGCACGCGCCAATTCGGCACCGGTTTCGCCATTTAATACAGATACAAAATTTTGGGTATTATTTGTATGTGTTAATGTATTTCCATCTCCGAAACGGGTTCCATTTGCCGATTTAATGATCACTTCCGATTTGCCATCAGTATCGAGATCGAAAACGGTGACTCCATCCCACATGCCGTTGCTAATGGCTGCAGCGCCACCTTCTATGCCATCGCGATCAAGACTTAAGGGTCCCATGTCAACCTGCCAAAGTCTTGTGCCATCCTTTTTGTACGCTTCCACTTTGCTACTTAGCCCATCAATGTTAGGTATTCGGTCGACAACAAATTCGAAATCACCATCTCCATCCAAATCACCAACCCAAGCCAGGTGTACATAACAATCTCCGGCATCCTGTTTTAAAGGAATTTCAAAATAGAAATTGGCATTTACGTCGATCTCAGGAGAACGATCGAATTCGATTCCGTTCACAACGGCTACAATCTGATATTTACCATTCGTCGTGGTATTGTCGGTATAATTCGATACCCAAAGATTTGTCGCAATAATTTCGTTATCGCGGTATAAATTGTAGTTTGTGCCGTTGTCGAACTCATTACCCAAAATACGCCAATTCACGAACACACTGCTATCGTTCTTCCTAATGGCAATGCCACCTCTGCTTAGCGGTTCCATATGCCGCTGAGCATTAAGAAAAAGTGAAAAACAGATGAAGGGCAAAAAGAACAGGGCTCTTTTTGTTGTGTCCATGTTAACAATCAACATATTAATGACTTTAATGCTTTATTATTTTATAATTGTAGGCTTGCTTATTCCAATCAATTTTGACGAAGTAGACTCCAGCTGATAATGATTCCAGCTGAATGATGTTCTGATCTCCAGTTTCAAAATTGTGACTGATCCTAATTTCACCTGTGATATCAATAATTTTTACCTTCACGATTTCACCGTTCCAATTATCCAATTGGATATAAAGGACGTCGTTGACTGGATTTGGATATATTCCAATATTGTCTGTATTCATATTTTGAACAGCAGTTTTCTCAACAACTTTTATCATTCCGGAAGAATTCAATTCAGATATATCCCACTCCATGTTTTCACCGGGAATTTCGGGAGTAATTGAAGTAAAAGCACCCTCAATTTCGCTGGCTTCGAATAGCTTAAATTCGTCGCCATCGGTAAAGCCGGAACTGGCAGAATTTGTCATCACCAGGTTTCCGTTTATGGAGATTTTACCTGTAACCACCAATTGATCAGACAACTTAAATAGTGAATTTACTTTGACTTCCAGGATTGAACCCGTTTTAAAGTTGATGGCTTTATCAAAGTACAGTTTATTGCCGGTGTTGGTGTTCCCGGGTTTAACTATACCACCTGATTCAACGTTTACGTTTCCTCCAATGGTTCCGGTTCCGGTAAGTGTTCCGCCTTTATTTACGTTTACTGCACCTGAACCGGTTGCACTTCCTGATTTATTAATCACTCTTAACGCTCCTGCATTGATGTTGGTTCCGCCAGGGTAGCTGTTGTCATTTGAAAGGGTAAATTCGCCGGTACCAACTTTCACCAGACTTCCTGCCGTAATTAGCCCTTTAAATTCTGTATCAATTCCTTTAGCACCAATTTGGTAACTTTCATCTCCGGTTAAAGTACCGTTTCCGTCAAGTGCGCCAAGAATAAGCGTTCCTCCCTTGGTATTTGAAGTCGTAACAGGCGATTCAATGGTTGCCAAAGCGTTTGCCAAACCTTTGCTATGGTTTAGACGTAATTCAACAGCATTTCCGTTTGACGATCTGAAAACCATGTTTCCTGAAAAGGTACTCATGTCGCCATTAAAATCGGTTCGTACAAAAGGGATATTCAAATTGAGTGTTCCCGATCCGGTAATATTTCCGGTGTAGTAACATCGTCCATCGAGATTGATGCTTGATGTTTTTCCTTCGGGCACTTCGATGTTCCAACTTGCCGTATTGTAAGAATAACTATTGTCGCTGCATTGTAGTGTGCCTCCTTCGAGCGAAATTGTTTTCCCAGGGCTGGTTTCATCGAAAAGTAATTTAAGGGTGCCCGATTGCAAAATTGTTTTGCTATGGGTATTGTTTCCTGCCAGGACCAATTCTCCTGACCCTGTTTTTGTGAGTACACCACCAGCAAGGGCTTCGTTCCATTGAACCTGGGTGTTATTTTGGATCGTACCACCATTGCTGCCTATAAATGCAGCTCTGTCTGAATTTCCGGAATTCAAAATAGCGAGGATTCCCCCGTTGATTTCCAGTTTCGACGGGTCAGAACTGATTGCCCCTATTGATCCTAAAGCCTGCGCTGTTGGCATTTTCTCAACCAATACGGTACCTTCATTAATGCTTACTTTACCGCTAAAGTCATTGTCATTTTTTAAATACAGTGTTCCTGTTCCATTTTTTGTGAGCGTAGTCGTTCCTGAAATTTTACCATCTCCCTTAAATACATAGGTTTCAGCTCCATCTACCACGATTGCTGAAGGAGTAACTTCGGAACCAATGTTGACTGATTTATTGGCAGAAGCATCGTTAAATACAACCTGATCCTGATCAACAAAAATGTCGGATACTCCATTGTTCAAGAAGTTTTTGGTAGAGGCCAAATCCCATATTCCATCGTTTTTGTCACCGTTCCATACGACTAAGGCAGCTGAACGAACTTCTGTAATTTCCAGATAAAGTTTTCCGTCAGTAAAAATTAGTTTGGATGCAGTACCTGAAATGCCATCTATTTTTATTTGATCAGGCATTCCAGTCAAGTCACCTTTTATGGTGGCCAACAAATAATTTCCTGCAGTCAATTTATTTTCGCCATTTTTTAGGTGTGGTGTAATTTGGAAGGTCACATCGTTGGCAAATGAAAAATTACCTTCAATTGTCAGGGAATCATTTTTAGGACTATCTGGGGAGTGCAGATCGAATGAAACCATTGATCCCTCTTCCATGGTTAAGTCCGAATTGATGGCCAATACCCCGGTTGAATCTTCTTCGCCCATGCTGAGCAAAGCACTGTAGCGCATGGTCATTTCCTTTAATTTTCCTGAAACATACATTTTGCCGAACGGTTTTAAGTAAACGGAACTGTTTGGTAATTGTCCATTCAAAATAAAACTTCCATTCCAAATTTCAGTTTTTCCTGAAAAGTCATGATTGCCATTCAATTTAAAGGTGCCCAAGCCTTGTTTTACCAAAGTCATGCTACCACTTAATTTTCCATTTCGTGCGTCGAGTGTCAGGTTATTTGGTGAATTGACCGTCAGTACCTGAGGTGAAACTATTTCGTTGAGTACCAGGCTGGCATTATTTTCCGTTGCAGCATCAAACAACACCTGTTTGCCATCACTGTAGGTTGTTTGTTTTGCATTCATTGACCAGGCAGAAGTAGACTTGTCCCAATTTCCTGTTCCGGCATAGACCAACTTATCGTTGGTAATTGATGGTGGTGGTGGTACGGTCATGCCTTCAGCTTCGCCTAAAAAGTAGCTGACGTGTGGTGGTTGATTGTAGCCACACATTTGCCAACAAATGGCCTGACGATACTGATGATCGTGCATCAGTGTATAATTTCGATAAATGGTTGGATCAATTGTAGTATAAATACGAATAGTTGTATTGGCCTCATTTCGCCAGATGACTTCCTCGCGCCAATCGCCGAACAAATCAGCCTGAAGGGAAGGGGTTCCTTTTGTATAGTTACAGGAAATAGCCCCATTTGCCACAAAAATATTTCCTTTGCCAAATTTTGAAATGGAGCCGGTACCATAACCGGTTGCGGTAGAAAAATTGGTGTGATCTAGTAGTTCATCCAATACATCTCCATCCCAAAATATTCTGAAGTTGACTGATCCTCCAGCTTCAACCGGTTGTTTTGATGTTGCAGAATAACAATAATTTCCGCCCCATACTTCTGCTCCCTTGTACTCATCACTAACATTTGCAGCCATACATCGGCCACAATCTCTGTCTATTTTATCGTGAATTATAATTTCTCCGGTAGCACCATCGTATAGAACGGTGCCATAAACAGGAGCATTTTCTAAACATTTAAAAATTTCAGTTCCTTTACGAAAAGGATCCAGATCGCCCACGTGCAAGGCATCGCCGTGTCCCAGATCGGTGGAATATAAGCCTTTGCCATTGTCATCAACAGTCATTGATCCCCACACAATTTCGTCGCGACCATCTTCGTCAACATCGGCGATGGTGTAGTTGTGGTTTCCTTGTCCAAAATATGGACCACTATTGCCGGAATTAAATTCCCAGCGGAGTTGTAATTTTTTGTTGACAATATCGTAGGTGCGCATGATAGTCTTGGTATAAATACCACGTCCGATAAACAGGCTTGGTTTTAATCCATCGAGGTAGGGTGCACCAAAGAAAAATTTGCTGGCGCGGTGGCCATAACTGTCACCCCAGTCGGAACTTTGTCCGCGGGGAATAAAGTTGACACGGTCGAGTTCCGCTCCTGTCATTCCATCAATTAGGGAAAGGAATTCAGGTCCGGCATTCATGTATTGCATATTTGCAGCAGTTCCAACTGAATAACGGTAATTGGTTCTTCCGTCGTTATCGGTATCGCCAATTTGAACGCCATCGCCAAAAATGGTTCCTTCCGATGTTCTCATAAAAACCTCGGCTTTTCCATCTTCATCGAAATCAAAGGCGGCCAGGTTAATTTCTACATCGGGTAAAATATTTGGGCCAACATTGATTTCCCACATGAAGGTACCGTCCATTTGATAGGCTTCGAAGTAGGAATAGTTGGTATTGTCTTCGTTCCAACCTTTGGATATTCTTTTTACGATGATCTCGTACCTGCCATCACCATCAAGATCGGCAGCAGTGGCATCGTTAATTTCGTATATTGAGGTGTTGCGTGATTTGAGCGTAATTTCTTTGTATTGTTTAGAGAGTGCCTGAGTGGCCAAACTCTGTTCTTGTTCAATGCCATCGACGATTGCCGTTACGGTGTAGTTGGCATCAGTTGTTCCTGAATTGTCAGTATAGTTTGATACTTCAAGGGGGAGGGTGTTCAGTTGTACTCCGTTGCGATAAATGTTGTAATTAACTCCATGCCACTCAGTGCCATAGATTCGCCAGCTTAAAAACACACCATCGTTCATTTTTACAGCCACCAATCCACGATCGAGTGTCTCCATTTTACGTTGTGCTATGGTTTGCAACGAAAAAATAGCCAACATTAAAATAAGCATTGTTCTCTTCATGCAATGGAAATTGGAATAATTCATCATTTTATTTTAAAAAATAACCTTCAATTTTTACGATTTGAAGGCAGTTAAGAATTGAAAATAAATCCATGAGGATCTTTCTGACCCTCATGGAAATATTTGATTACTAATTTTCTGAAACTATTATTGAACAACCAGACGACCAACTTTAATGTCGTTGTTGGAACGCAGTTTAACTACATAAATACCACTACCAGTGATGTCGATAGCAGGATGGCTTCCAGCAGCCATAAAATGTTTGGATACAATTCTACCAGTTAAATCCATAACTTCAACAGAATAGTCATTTTCAAAACTTCCGTTGATGTAGAATTTACCTGTAGTTGGATTTGGGTACAATTTTAATTGATCATAAGCATATGCATCAACACCCACATTACCTGCAGTGACCGTCACATAGCTACTTTGCAAGAAATATTGAATACCAAATTCGTCTTGAACTTCAACTCCGTAAAATACCTCATAGATGCCTCTTTCGGCAAAATTTGGTGCGTATACTGAATCGGCAACTCCTGTTTGGAAGTATTCTGTTTCGCCGGCAATACGATAGTACCATGAAATAGCAGTAACTGTAAATTCTGCAGGAATTACTGTCATTAAACTGGTTCCGTCTTCGTTGGTGCCAATAAATTGATCATCGTTTGGAGTAATTGCTAAATCGATCACAACAATTGCTTTCATATTTGTTGTCACTACACCTTCAGATGTTTCGGCAACCAAAAAATAAGTTCCACTTTGAGCAAACGAAGGGTTAAAGGTAGGAACATCTTTTACCGCTGGTTCGAATGAACTCCATGGACCATTGATATTGGTTCCCCATTTCCATTCCCAACTGGTAACGCCATCAACGTTTTTCAAACTAACGGCTTCATCAATAGGATAATTGGCTGTTGTATAGGTTTTTTGATCATTTTCAATGGCAAAAGCAGTAGTGTTAAGCGCTCTAACAATGGTTAAATTCATTTCCGCATCGTAAAGAATTGATGGTTCCCAACCTTCGGCAGGACATACAATTTTTAAACTTTCAATCCATCCCTGAACCGTTGAGCGCACGTCTCCTTCATATTCAACCTGAGCATTGTCAGAAATGTAGGTAACACTTTCAAGCGTATCAGGACAGATACGACCAGGAATATTAATGGTGTGCAAAATGGCATTGTCTGTTAAATAAAAAGAACCACCGGCAGTTGGAGTATTCGAATTTCCCATCAATAAACTTTCAATGGTCATTTTTGTATTACCGCTCATCAGCACTTTTCCTTGTTCGCCATCCATTCTGAAATAAGATGCATTGGTGATGACTCCTTTTTTGAAGTCAAGTGTTCCTTGAACTTGTTGCCATCCACCTCTAATGTTTAAGGTGTCTTCAATATCAACGGTAAAAGTAGCACCTGGACCAACCCAGAAGGTATAAACGGTATCATTGCCTGCTGGTGAATATAAAGGGTAAGGAGTGGTAGCCAATGAATCAAAAGCATTAATAGCAATTGAGTTTCTGTAAGGATTAGCAACGGGACTCCAGTTGGCAGGATTTGTTCCCTCGTTTGAAACTAAACCAGTCCAGGTAATGCTTTTGCTGGAGGAAGAAACTCCTTCAACATTGTATAATAATTCAGTACTGATATGATTCCCTCCACTGATGGTAGCATCTATCACTACATAATGGTTTCCTTCTTCAGTAAAACTTGGTTTTAAAGTTGCCGTTGTAGCTACAGGATCAAATGAAAGGTATGGACCTCCAGGTACAGTTGAATACTTCCATTCCATTTTTGAAGGGGCAGTAGTAAATTTAGCGGTCATTTCAGCACCCATTTCACCTAAGCGAACAAATTGGATAGGGAATTCGGCAGGAGTAAATGAGATTGCATTGGAAACGATATAAAATTCCACTTCATTTTCGGTTGCAACACCATCGACCAAACACGATACATAAAAAGTACCTGAGGACATGAATGTAGGTGCAAATGATGCTGTGTTAGCACCTGTACCCGTGAAATTGGTATAGGTTGTTTCTCCGGTTTTGCGATATCTCCATGCGAATGTTTTAGCACTTAATACTTTTCCTGTTTCTAGCAAACGAAGGGTGTCAGTGGCTACTTCACCTGTTTTAGATACCTGGCGGTCGCTGTTTTCAATGCCAATAAAGTTAGCTGGTACAGCACTATATGTGGTGTAATTGGCAATGGCATCGTAGTTACGTTTCACGGTATAGTCATTACCTCCGTTGATCCAGTTTGCTGTAGGAGCAACAAAGTTTCCTGCAACTTTAAGAATACCAGAAGCTGTAATCTCAATCTGACCATCCTCACGGCCTGTAAACATACGGCCAAATCCTTCGGTGGCATTTAGTTCACCACCACTGATGTAAATTTTACCACCCCGAACTGGTGCATTGGCATTACCCATTAATAGGTTTTTATATTCTGCCTTTCCACCTTCAACTTTTAGCCAACAATTGTCGCTGTCCATACGAGGCCCGTTTCCTTTTCTGAATTTGTAATATCCTTTTTTTATTACAAGACCAGTATAGCCATAATCAGCGCCACTTTCACTGCCATTTGCAACATTAAACTCAACTGCATCATTATCCATGTTGATGATGATTTTAGGTTGATATTGATCTTCGGTTGCATATCCCATTTCAAGGATGTTTACTGAGATATTTTCAGCGCCTGTAACTTCAACAACAAATGGAGCCAAAGTTGAATCAAGCTGCATTGGTATAGTCAGGTTGTTACCAATTGGTGTCCCTGCAGGTTCCCAGTTGTTCTCATTGGTAAAACGGTTATTTTCTGCACCAGTCCAGGTCATGGCTGTTTGTGACATACCAATGGTTGCGGTGAAGGCAAGTACTACCAAAAGGCTGAACATTTTCCATAATTTACTCATCATATGCCTTTTATTATCGGCATTCGATCTCTTTTCAGTGTATAAATTTCTCATAATTAAAATAATTAGTTGTGAATGCTAGTGTTTATCAATATCTATTTTCGATAGTATTATTTAAAAAGTGGTAAAAACCAATTTTTACGATCCATTAATTTTATTCGTACCGATTCACCGTCTTTACCGGCAAGGTTCAGTTTTTGAGCGACCTTATCGGCTAAGATAGAATTGTCGTTATTTCGGATTGAAAGCCGAACCAAATCCCCCCAGCGCTCTCCTTCAAAGGCCAATTCTAAAGCACATTCATCTAAAATTTGGTGCTCGATGGTGATTAAAGAATCCGATGGTACTTCCAATGATTGTAAAAATACTCTGTTGCGAATTCCCATGTTGCGGAACCAAGGTTGCCTCAAATTTGGGGGTACGTCGGAAATGCCGGTGGCACGTGCGTCAAAATCGTAAGGAAAATTTAAAAAGGTTTGTTGGCGTTTCGTGTAATCGTTCGATGCTGCCGTGGTGTCCATTCCCGGATAATTAGCTCCAATGCCATTATTCATAATCGCGTAAGCCACTTTGTGCTGTCCATCGCGATTAGCTGCTTCGCAATAGCGTAAGTGCAAACTGCCGGCACGCCATAAATGCCATTTCCCTGTTTTTTCCAGTGGATCAAAATTGTTGCTGTACTGACTGTAGTTGTAAATGTGCTTCAGGATCACCGGATCGGTACCGTCCATATCGTAAGAACCGGGTAAGCCAAAGTAATTGGAATAATACCCTCTAAAATCACCTTTAAAGGTATTGCGCTGAGTTTGGCTGTCCCAATTGTTTATGGCCAATTGTGAAGGCTTAAGCAGATAACTGCCACCATTTTTTGCAAACAGATCAATGAAGGTGTTGGGTTCAGATAACTCATTAAAATAGAGTACCCAAATCCATTCGTTGGCATAATTAGTGGTCTGAGTTTCTTCGAACATATAGGGCCACATATTTTTGGCACTTAATCGATCATTGTCATAGAACCTCACATAACCACTGTTGTAGCGTGCTGAAGAAACATCTAAAGTTGCCGAAGCATCGTAAGGGAGTTTGTATAAATCGTACAGATCATTTCCGCTGATGCCGCGTTCCATTATGGTTTTAAAATAGGACGCCGCCTGCAAATAGTCACCTTTCCAAAGGTTCAATTCCCCCAGCAGATACTGTTTGTCGATGTACATCAGGCGTGTACTGAATCCGTCCATGGTAGTAATCAATCCTTCATCTGATGTAAGGTCTTTGAATGGTATGGCTTCCATGGCTTGCAACAGTGAATCAACCATGGTACTTAAGTCCAGGAATGGGTATTGAGCAAGGCTCTCAGCAGTGAGGTCTTCAACATCATTTATGGGTTTTGTAATGTAGGGGACACCGCCTTTTTCAGCATCGGAAAAATGAAGGGAAACCTGCAGGTAGGCCCAACTACGAATGGCAACAACATCGGAATAGCGTACATTATATTGTTCCCGTGAAATCCGATTTTTTTCATACATCAATCCAAAATTGTAGATGGCATCATTACAACTGTTGATTAATGAGAAAAATAAACGTGGGCTTGCCCAATCATTGTCTGGTGAAACGGTACGGTGTTCTGAAAGCTCAATTAAGGGAAGCTCTGCATTGATGGTTACGTCCATCAAATCGGCCCTAAGTTCATTTAAAACCACATACTGATTCGCCACATCCATCATCTTTCCGTAAATTCCCCGGATGGCCGCATCGGCATCGTCCACATTTCGGTACACTTCGTCGTATAACAATTCTTCGTTAACATCGGGTGTAAGGAAATCGGTGCAAGAAGTAAAGCTACCTGCAAAAAATGATGCGATGATAATTGTGTTGATTATTTTCTTGATTTTCATATTCTTATAATTTATCTGGAAAATAAGGGTTATAGTCCAATCCGGATTCCGATTAATACCATTCTGTTTTGAGGAATCATTCCAACATCAATGCCTTGAGACAAGACGAATTCATTTAAACTGAATTCCGGATCGAGTCCTAAATAGTTGGAGAAGGTGAATAAATTAATTCCTGTGGCATATACTTCCGAATATTTGATCAAATTGGAAGTGATGGGTAGCCTGTAACTAAGCGTCACGTTTTTAAGCCTTGCGTATGAACCATCTTCGATCCAACGATCGGAAAACCTTGAATTTCCAATGGGATCGTCATAAACGGCACGTGGAGTTTCTGTTTCCTGACCCTGATATTTCCAGCGATTGAGAACTACTGTGGTTTGGTTATTTGTTGTACTCATATTTTCAAGAGAGTAACGCATGTAGTTGTATACATCGCCTCCGTATGAAAATGCTAATGATGCATCCAGCGTAAAGGACTTATACTTTATTCGAGTAAATACCTCACCTGTAAAATCAGGCGTTGGATCTCCAATAACGGTTTTGTCCAATTCGTCGATGATTCCATCAGGCGTTAAATCTTCAAAAATCACATCGCCTCCTGCAAACGATTTAAATTGTTCGTTCTTCATTCGGTTTTGCAATCCTGCTTCCTGTGCTTTGCTATCGGAAGCATAAACCCCGTTAGTTTTGTATCCGTAAAAAAGACCTATAGGATCACCCACACTGGTGATGATTTCGGCCCCGTATAATGAAGTTATTCTGCTTTGATCGAACAATTCGTCAACTTGTGTAGTGTATTTTGAAAATACTGCACCAAAATCCCATTTCAAGTCTTTTTTGTTAATGATCCTTGTTCTTAATGCCAAATCAAAACCTTTGCTGGTAAAACCTCCCAGGTTTCCATAATAACCTCCAAAACCGGAGAGTACATTCGCACTGATATAATCGAACAAGTCGGTGGTTTTATTTTGGTAAACATCGGCCGTTAATGAAAGGCGTTCATTAAAAAGTGCCATGTCAACACCAACATTCATTTTTGCTGTTTTTTCAGCGCCTAAGGCAGGATTCCATAAATTACCGGCAACAATTCCCTGATAACTTAATAAATTCTTTTCGACGTAGTATTGTTGTGCGGTATAGTTGCCAATATCATCGTTGCCAGTTAAACCATAACTCATTCTTAACTTTAACAAATCAAGGTTCTTGGCACTTGACAGGAATTCTTCTGATGAAACAATCCATGCCATTGCTGCCCCCGGATAAACGGCAAATTTGCTTCCCAGCATTTGAACCCCTGCCGATTCTGCTCCGAATCGGGTAGAACCATCCAATGAAAAGTTGAGGGTAAACAAATAGCGATTCTTCAGGTTATAATCAGAGCTAAGGTACCAGGCCACATTTGTCCAGTCGCCTATGGTTCCTCCATTTTGTCGGAGCAAATAATTTCCGTTTCCAAGTGTCCTGATCTGATCGTTTGCCGAGTTGTAATCAGCCGCCCAATCTTCTTCCAGCGTATTCAGGTTCATACGTGATCCTGCTAATACGGTTAGCTTATGATCAACGCCAAATGATTTGGTGTAAGTCGCCCTTAAATCATTGTTAATGGCAAAATGCCTTAAAACATTTGATTTCATTTGGTTGGTGACAATGTTTATTCTACTTGAATCGGAGGCAACACCTCGATCGGGAATGAAGATGGATTGACGTGTTTTATCAAACGAGAGGCCAATGAGGTTGCTTAAGGTCAGGTGTCTGGCAATTTCCCAGTTGAAGTTAAATGATCCAAATAAACGATAGTTCACGTCCTTTTGGGTCATGTGTTTCGTAATGGCCACCGGATTACTTGCCTGAAGGAAGTCGTAATCGGTTAAATCAGGACTGGGAATACCCTGATCGTTTTGTTCATATTCCTGAAGAAAAGGTGCTTTAATGCGTGCCTGATAAACAGGGTCGTAGGTGCTTTCCATGCCAGTGCCCAGCACGTTTTTAGTCAGGTAATGAAAGCTGATGTTCGAATTCAGGGTCACCTTTGGTGAAAATTTAATATCGGCATTAAATCGAAAATTGAAACGTGAATTGTCTGATCCGATAACGGTACTATTTTGATCGAGATAACCTAGCGAAAGTGCATACAGGGCTACATCGTCTCCTCCTTTAATTTTTAGTCGGTAACTGGAGGAATAATTGTTGGCGAATACTTTCTTCTGCCAATCGGTGTTGTTTTGATAAGCGTAGTAATTTAAAATTGCTGCATCCTGGTTTTGAAAGGCCATGCGTGAAATAGAATCGGAACTTAAGCCTTTTGATAAAAGTATTTCGTTTAAATACAAACGATAATCTTCGGCTCCAAGAACGGGGATGTTATCCGGCGCCATTTCTAAGGTACCATTCATCGAAAAGTCGATGGTGGTAGCTTGTTCGGTAGCATGCTCTGTTCGAATAAAGATGACTCCGTTCGACGCTTTTGCTCCATAAATTGATGCAGCATCTTTCACGACAGAAACATTTTCAATATCATCTACGTCGATCCCTCCAAGAGGATTCGACCGAAGACCCAAAATTTGTGAAGTTCCATATGATTTGGTATCGTAAATCATTCCATCCACAATAATTAAAGGCTGGTTGGTGCCGTAAATTGAAGAGTAGCCCCGGATAAAAATATCGGAACCAATTCCTTTGATGCCACTACGTGCACGAGCTTCCAAGCCGGCTATTTTACCATCGAAAGCTGCTTCGCCCGAACCAGGGCTTAATTTTGCCACTGTTGTATTACTTGAGGTGGTACTACCAATGGCCTGGGTATTGTACAATTGTTTTTTTGCCGTAAAGGCCGAATACGTTGTTTGTTGGAAGGTACCGACATCTTCGCCAACCATGTAGATCACAAGGGAGTCTCGTCCGCCCAATAAAACATCTCTGGATTGAAAACCTCGTGCGACAATTTGGAGGACATCCGTTTTGGATGGAACCATGATGGAGAATGTTCCATCTTTTTCGGTAAATGTTGATGAGAAATTTTCACATTCAACCGATGCCAGTTCAACCGGTGTTTTGCTTACTGCATCGTAAACATGTCCGGTAATTTTAATTCCCGCGACTTCCTGACCTATTAAAGGGCTGGTTAAACCGGTAAATAGCAGGGTAATCGCCAATATTATGCTTTTATACTTCATAGTCTTTATTTTTCAACTGATTCAATAAACTGGCACCAAACGGAAATAGTCAGCAGTAACAGCCATAAGTGGTGATTCTGGTATGAGCCTCAGATAAACACTGTCTGATTTTGCAAAATTGTAGTATCCAAGGTCGATTTCGTCGTCAAACGCCTGACTTCTCGGGCTATATTCTGTTAAGGAGACTGGTATATAATAAGAGGAAGGTAGCGTTGGGTCATAAACTACATCGGCGGTTCCGTATCCTGGTCCTGAATTCAACGCGTTGGTTGCTGTTGAAATGGCTTTTATTCTATCGGTAATGGCACTTCTTGTTATGGTTACCTGACCCAGCATTTGTTTCAATTCAACATCTGAACTTGGGTTTCGGTACGATTTATTGAAATCGTTAATGGCTCTGATTTTAACTCTGTATCGAATAGAAGCGACAACAGGTCCAACAAACAAGGCCCCGGATAAGGTTTCACTCTTATGTGAATTGTCAACGATTAAATCAAAACCGTTCGAAGCATTGGGTCTTTCTCTAAAATATGGATTCCCTATTCCGGATGTTGTATTGTAAAGAAACGATCCAGAATTGGTTATGATCACTCCGGTGATGCAATTCTCTGCTTCCATCACAATGGGTAAAATTTTATTGCTGATTTTAACCGGACAATCCGATACCATATGAACATAACCGTTACTGGCCTGATAGGATAAAGTGACCGATGTTTTATTAAACGGTACTTTTACTTCATAGTACGAGATTAAGGTGTCCTGCGCTTCGGTTTCAGAAAAGGCATGTTCGAAAACCATATCCTTGGCAATCATTAATTTGATGTAAACACTGTCACGAGAAGTTGGAAATTCATTGGAAGCTTTATCATCGCGACGATAGAAGCGTTCATATTTGGTAAATTCTGCATCGAAAACTTCGTCGGAAGGAATCAATAAGGTCAATGAAGAATCTTCTGAACTCAAATCGGTTACATTGAGAAAGAATTTATTTTGATCAATCCAGATACTATCATAAATAGGTTCGTTTAAATCGTTCACTCCAATGAGTGCCGAGTTCTCAACATCAAAAACCGATTCGGTTAAGGACTCAAGGTATTGAATAAATTTGTTGGAAGGAGCCACCATTGTAATGAATTCCCAGATGGTGTAGCGTGGAGCTAAGGCTTGATCGATGAATTGAACCACTCCATTTTTTAAGGTGAGCTCTTCTCCTGATTTTATAGCAATGCCGTCAATTACATCGCTGCCTCCATCATATTGAAGGGTTTTTCCACTTTTCATTTTAAGTGGAATCAGCGTTTGATCGGTCAATGTTGAATACATCCCATTGGTAATGTGGTTGGCAACGAACAAACGGATTTTTTCGTCTGAATCAATTAAGGTTTGATCCAGGCTGGAAATGACCTGATTGTTCGGAACAAAAACGGTATAAATCCCGGAAGAGTTTAAATAAACATCCATTCCAGATTGCTTTAGAAGTTTCGAAAACTCTGAAACATTGGTATTTGACTCCAGGTAGTTGAAGATGTTTTCTTCTAAAACATTATCGTTAATTTTGGTATGCTCTTCCCAAACGTTGGAGCATCCTGAAAACAGAAGGATCACAACGACCACCAGGGAAAATCTATAATTTTTCATCGTGTCTTTTTTAATCATTTTAAAATGCATTACAAAAATTGAGTACGATCAATGAGCTGTTTCAGGATTTAACCATTTGAAAAACTCACTTACAGTCTTCTATTTAATTGGGAAAATCCCGGCTTCCAAATCTTCTTTATACACCAACGATCCATCTTTTATGTTAACCCTTGGCCAATTTTGGTCTTCTTCGACAGGAATAAAGAGGAGCATGTCTAATCGGAAATAGCTACCATTACCTCCTGCTGTTGCAACAAATTCAATGGTTTGGCTTCCTGTTTCGTTTACTACAACCGTTCCTCCATCTTGTGAAAGGTAACGTCCCCATTCTCCATTCGGATTTTCCAGCCAGTTATGTATTCTACCATTGTCAATCATTGTTTGAACGGCAGCCGGATCATCAGTATAATAGTGTGATGGATCGTATTGGTAGATTTTCATGTTGTTTTGATTTAATTCCCCGTCGGTAGCATAAGTACCAAATGATCCGTAACATTTTGCACCGTCAAGAATTTTTGAAGTTTGTTCTCCATTGAAATAGACATATGCTTTGTATTGACGAGCCGATGATGCTTGTGAACGCGTGCATACCCAAACCTTATAAGTACCTTTTACCAACGTTGGTGTGGTGAATTTGATTGATTTTACAATTTCAGGTCTGAAGTCAATGTGGAACCAGTCTCTGAATGCAAAGGCGTTGTCGCCGTTTACGGTATTGTTGGCATTGTAATGAATCACCACATCTTCGGGTAGCCAGCTAATGTTTTCAAAGGTACCATTGGCCAAATTGCTTTGTCCGTTTTTCCGAAATACGCCCGGCATTTTTTTCAATTCAATTTGGTCACATACATCCCAATATACGGCGAAAGGATAACGCACTTTAATGGCAAAATTTCCTTCCATAAAGTGCAGCACTCCATTACCCGCAGTTTGATCCGATTGGCTTCTCGCAATTTCGAATCCGGGTTCGTATATCCCAGCAAAATAATCGTCGTTAATTAATACGGATGTTCCAACGGTGCTTACCGTAAGTACTTCGGAAGGAGCTACGGTTGCTACCGTTTTGGACGAAATAAGGTCAGCTATAAACTGGTATTGATCTTTTAAAATATGATACGACATGTAGAGGTATAATCCATTTGGAATCTCCTCGGTTTGATACCTTGCTTTTAGATCGTCGAAAGAATTGATTCCATCACTTTTTAAGGTTTCGTTGGAAACAGCAAAAAAGGTATACCAAATGGTATCTCGGGCAGGCGAGGGGAGTACGTTTAATGAATCGTAGAGTCCTGTCTCTTTCAGCGCCTGAGTGAAGATGGAAAATTCCGGAGATTCGTCCATGTATTGGGCAATGGTTTTGGCTTCCGGTTCTAAAACGGTCTTTAAGGTATGAATAATCCCGTTCGACAAACGAATATCCAGTTCGTCGATCACCGCATATTTGTTGATTTTTTTAATGAGCGCATTGTCCTCAAAGAAGGTTCCAAAAGTTAGATATTGTCCGTAAAGGGTTGGTGTATTCATTCTGCCATCAACAAATGTTTCGGAACTAAGGGTGTCCTTAATCACGCAATAACGAACCAGACTTTTTAAATCATCGGTGCTAATGTCATCAACTGATCCAATTCCTTTTTTGTCGAAATAAGCATTAAATGCATCGTTGGTGGGTGCAAAGCAGGTATAGGTTCCATACGCTTTCAAAAAAGCAATGGTCTCGGAACGTTTTAAAACATTCAGGAAGATTGAAAATGAATCAGGGTGTTGTTCGAAATACTCCCCAATCAAAATTTCGTAGTTGGTGCGTTCTTCGTATTCGGGCTCTTGACATCCGGTAAGGAATAGAGCGCTAAACCCAGCTAGAAATATAATCAATAATAAATATTGTATGCTTTTCATATTCTTTCAATTTATATTGTTCTATTCGTAAAATGGATTTTGAATCAACTGGTTGTTGCTTGCATCAATATCGCTCTGAGGTATGGGTAAATAATGACTGTTATGGTCGTTTAATTTACTTTGAATCGAAAGCAATTTGTTTGATGGTGCACATAACTGGTACATGTTTTTCATGGTTTGCAGTCGTTTATAATCGTCACGTTTGGCATAACGCAGCATATCGAACCAACGTTTTCCCTCGAAGGCAAATTCTCTGGCTCTTTCGTTTAATATATAAGTCAGTAGGGTTTCTTTTGATGTAGGATCACCTTCGTCGGTAAGTGTTGATGCGTTAGCCCGATTTCTGATTTTTTTAATCAGGGCCAAGGCTTCAGCGCCGCGTACCGGATCATCTGTGTCGAGTTGAGCAGCAATGGCTTCAGCTTTCATTAAAAGGATATCGGCATACCTGTATACAATAAAGTTGGAATAGGCTTCGGAAGATGATTTTGTAAAAATCCTGTTTCTTCCAATGTATTTCCATATGGAGTAACTTGCCCCGGAACGATAGGCGCCTCTGTCGCTTCTAATGTCGGCACTGTCGGCATCAACAAGGAAGGGATCGGTGGGCCAGAAATTTTCCATCACATCGGGTTGAGCTCTGTAGTTGGCATTGGTAAAAAACATTGCATAATAAGGATTGAGAATGTCCTGATCGAATTGTAATTCAAATATGCCCTCAGAACTGTTGCCCAGAACAAAAAGGTTGGTAAGCCATTCCATGTCGCCATTTACCAGCCAGAATTTTCCTGAATTGATCACTTTATCACAGGCCGATTCGCTTAAGGCATATTGTTCAGTCCACAAATAAAAATCGGCTTGGATGGACCAAACGGTATATTTGGTGATTCTTCCTTTATCGACATCTTTGGTCAAATTATAGGAAAAAGGAATGTATTGTTCTGCTTCGGTTAAATCTGCTTCAATTTGTGCCCAAATATCAGCTCTTTCAGCTTTAGAAATGGTTATTACCTGCAAGTCGTTATTGGTTGCTTCCAGAATCAATGGCACCTGATCAAAAACTCTGGTCAGGTAAAAATACATGAGTGCCCGAATGCTTAATGCTTCGGCCCTGATCTGGTTCCATTCATCAACACTAAATGAAGCGTCGGTGGCCAATATGGCTTCTCCTTTTTCGAGTACGGTATTACAGTAGTTAATGGTGCGGTAAAACGACGACCATTTGTTGAAGGAGTTTTCGGGTTTAATGTCACCTTGCCAAATCAGCATATAGTCGCTCACTTCCTTGCTGTAATAGGTCAACATATCAGCTCTGATTTCGCCCCACATGAGCATCAATTCGGAAACACTCATTGACCCACTCACATTGTTCCCCAACATGGAGGCATAACATCCGGCTAAACCTGCTTCCAAATCGGCTTGCGACATCCAGAATTCATCCACCAAAACACCATCTTCGGGTTGTAGATAAAGCCAGTCGCTGCACGAGCTAATAGTAAGTGCAAGTATTAGTGCGATTAACGCGTAATATATTTTTTTCATTCCGGCACCTTTTTTCGCCTCATATACTTCTCCTTTTTCAATTGTATTCGATTCCTGCTTTGCTTGCACAGTTGGACTGGGAATTCGTTTGATTAAGTTGCTCATATAGGCTATTTTTTCTGCTATTCGTTTCATTTTTACTTTCCTCCAACTTTATTAAAATGTAACTGCTAAAATGAAAGTAATATCCCTGGATCGCGGTGTTTTTGAATCGTCATATCCAACCGTATAAATCGCATCTTCAGTAGAGTTAATGTTGATTTCAGGATCTTGACCGCTGTATTTGGTATAGGTGAAGAGGTTGTTAAATGTGGCGGACATTCTCATGGTCTCAAAGCCAATTTTTTTCACCAACTTAACCGGAACACGGTAGGAAACGGTGATGTATTTCAAACGAAGGAATGAACCATCTTCAACAAAACGACTTGAGCCGGCGTAATTGTATCCTTTAGACATTAAGGCGCGTGGGATATTGGTTTCATCTCCGGGTTTTCTCCAGCGGCTCAGGGTCGATGCCAGCTGGTTGTCGTAATTAAACATGGCTTCTCCATTCATTTTCGTCCGGTTGATGATATCGTTTCCATAACGGAAATAGAAAAAGGAATTCAGGGAGAATGCTTTGTAGGAAATTAACGATCCAAAACCTCCGGTAAAAAGAGGGTTGGCATTTCCCAGATATACAATGTCGCTGGCGTTAATGTTTCCATCGTAATTGATATCTTCATACATGGCATCGCCCAATTCAAAATAATAGCGGGTGTTTTCAAAATCGTACACCATGGGGATTTCGTTACCGTTTGGATCTGTAATTTTGTTACCGTCGCCATCACGTGCAATCAACAGGTCATCGGTGGTATATACACCTTTGTATTTATATCCGTAAAATGAACCGGCTGGGTTGTTGATTTGGGCAATGGTCTGAAATTCCCCGTTACCAATGGTTTCATTTCTTACGTTGGCAAAGTTATCGGCCAATTCACGTAAGATGTTGTAGTTCCGTGCCAGGTTAAAATCGAAGGTCATTTTGAAATCCTTGGTTTTTATTGGAAGGGTATGAACGGACATGTCCCATCCATAGTTATCCATGGTTCCCAGGTTGATTACACTGGTGCTGGTGTAACCCGAAGTACTTTGAATGGGCACATTGTAACCAAACATATCTTCCGTGCGGTTTTTATAGTAATCGAATTCAACATAAATTCTTCCATCAAACATTTCGGAGGTTAATCCTATATTGGTTTGTTTGATCGATTCCCATTTTAGACTTTTTAATTCCATATTCGTAGGGTAAACAGCACTGTTCCCCAGGTAATTCCAGTCGAAAGAATTGATGTTGCTATAGAACATTCCTTCATATTTTGGAGGGTTTCCGTTTTCGCCATAACTAAAACGAAAACGAAAATCGTCGAGCCAGTTTACAGTGCTCATGAAAGGTTCGCCTGATACACGCCAGGCCAGAGAAACACTTGGGAAAAAGGCGAAACGGTTGTTCTCATCGAAGCGTGAATTTCCTTCATAACGGAAACCACCGTTAAAAATGTAGCGATCGTCGTAAATGTAATTGGCAATTAAGGCCGAACCAATACTGCGACCGTGTGATAAGCCCGATTCAGGTCCTAAGCCACTTTCGTTCAATTTTGATGGATTGGATGGATCTTGTTGCTGTGACGATGCAGAATTAGCCGCTGTTACATTAAAGGCACTTCCAATGTTCTCGTTGGTCATTAAATTCCAGGTTGCAGCTACCTGATGTTTTTCATTGAACTTATGGCTATAGGCCAACATGTTGTTGGAGTAAATGTAATAAGTATCTGAATCATAGTCATACGATTTATTGACCCATTGATCGGTCCATTCTTTTCCGGTTGCAGTTTGCGGTAAAAACTTATTGACTTTGTTGGTATTCACGTCAAACGATAAATCCATGGTGTAGCGCAATCCTTTTGCAATATCGTAGTAGAGCGAATATTTGGTGGTAATTCGGTCGTTCATTGTTTTATTTACCCCATCGGTAGCCATGGCCACCGGATTGTATGTACTGGGGAATGTTCCCTGAGCATTGGATTCGGGGGAGAAAAAATTGTCAGTGATGTTGCCGTAAGCATCGAATTCATAAATCGACATGTTTGGCATTTTCTTATAAGCAATACCACGTACATCAGTATTTCGGTTACTTTTAATGCTGTTGTCGGAATAATTGGCATTGGTTGTTCCGTGTGCAATGGAAAAGTCGGCACGCATTTTTAATTTGTCGGAAATAAAGTAATCGAGATTCAGACGAGTTGACAAACGCGTTAAATCGGTTCCCAATGTTGTTCCCAGCTGATCCTGATAGTTCACCGAAAAACGATAAAATGCTTTTGTCCCACCTCCGGTAATCGATAAATCATAATTGTTTGTCCGGCCATTGCGGCTGATGGCATCAACCCAATCGGTATTGGCGCCGTAATTGTGGAAATAATAGGGGTCATCGGCGGAATAAAGGAATTCTCTCCTTTCACTTGTATTTAATGGTACCTCCTTTGAATTTTGATAAGCCTCAAGAATCAAAGTGGAATATTGGTCACCGTTCAATAATGGAATGTGACCCGGATTAATAGAGAACGTATTTTTATAATTGAAAGAAATGATGGGTTTGCGACCACGTGCTCCACGTTTGGTGGTAATCAGCAATACTCCGTTAGCTGCTTTTGTTCCCCACATAGCCGTTGCTGACGCATCTTTCAGAACAGTAATGTCCTTGATGTCATCAACCGGAATGTTCAACATTTGTGAATACCCTTCTTCGTTGGCTGTACTAAAGCTGAAATCAGAGGCAATAGAAACCTCGTAAGGAATATTATCTACTACGATCATCGGAGTGGAGTTTGCTGAAAGGGTACTTACTCCACGAATTCGTATTGACATCCCTGCACCAGGATCACCTGAATTGGAGGTAATGTCAATTCCGGCAAGTCGGCCTTGTAAGGCTTCATCGATGGAGGAAGCCTGAACATCTTCAAATTCCTGTGCTGAAATTTTGGCAACCGGAACTGCGAGGTCACGGTCCTGAACATTCATAAATCCAGTATTGGTTACTTTTTGTGCTATGACGTCGATGCTTTCGAGTGTTTTAACATCCTCAAGCAAGATCACATTTATGGTGGTTTTGTTTCCAATTTCAACGGTTTGTTCTTTGAAACCAATAAATGAAAACTGAAGTTTATTTTCATTGCTGGAAGTTGAAATGACGTATTCGCCATCCATGTTCGTTGTTGTACCGGTAACAATACGGCTGTTTTTGTCCATTTCGACAACGGTTACTCCCGGCAATGTTTCTGCACCATCAGTAACTTTTCCCCGTACTATTACTCGTTTTTGCGCAACAGCTGATGAAAGGATAAGGCCTAACAGAATAATGATAAGTATAACTTTTTTATTCATTGCAAATCAAATTAAGTTCAATAAGACAGGTAGTTATCAATAACGTGAACAATGGCTCTGTTTCCAAGAATGTTGTAAGTAGTGGAGACCGTATTGATAATGTTGGC
The DNA here is from genome assembly GCA_041821245.1 of Prolixibacteraceae bacterium. Taxonomy (GTDB): domain Bacteria; phylum Bacteroidota; class Bacteroidia; order Bacteroidales; family Prolixibacteraceae; genus Roseimarinus. Next base: position 146,163 of record JBGUEP010000002.1, on the reverse strand, counting down.
TGTTCGGCCTTGGTTATCAGTTACGGTCATGCTTCCTGGTGTGCCCTGATCGCCTTGCACCAATAAAGTAGCGAAGGTTCCGTCATCTAGTTTGCTATAGGTGGTATAGCTGCTATTCACCTGCTCACCAAGAATAATATTTCCCTTGACGATATGGTATTTTATAAATTTATCCAATGCGACATTGTCGTCGGCTAGTACATTAAGATCTCCATCGGGTGCGAAATTGGCCAGAGATTTTAGGCGACCATCGTTTACTGCTGCAAGAATTGCCGGATCGTTTGGTAGAAAAACTGTAATTACATCGGTATTGGCAATGTCTTTAATGGCTTTCGTATTGTAATTGTACACACAGTTGGATACATAGGAGGTTACTCCTTCGTCGTTGACATAGGTGGCTTGTGCTATTTTTTCCAAATAACGTAAAAGTGTTGTTGACCGGTTCGTTGATGTTAAGGATGCAACCGACATCACTTCACCGATGTTCCCGTTTGAAAACAGCATGGCTCTGTCCAGTACATGTGATTGTCCATTTTTAGAACCACTATTCAATGATTGCGTAATTTTAGGCCGCTTACCGGCTATATTGCCACTGGCATATACTTCGCCATTTTTGTATTTAATGTATTCGTCACCATATGATTTTAAAAGACCTGTTTCGTTGTTAATGTTAAATCCATCAGCCAGCATTTCGGTAGTGGTTAACACAATGTGTAAATTGATGAAACGAGCGAGTGCGGTGGAAACATGTGTTCCTAAATCGGGCCGATTGGTGTCGTTTGTAAATTCCCAGGCTAAGGAGGCTGCATTGTATTTAAAGCCGGCTTGTGTCATTTCCTCATTCGTGATCAGAAAAAGTATGTAGTTACTGACGGTATTTTTTAGGGTGGATACTAAAGGTTCGAGTGTGGATAATGCCTGATACATTAATGAATAATTTGGATTCAGGATAACATCACCCAATACCGTATTAAAAGCATCGGTATCCTGGACTTTATTCACTGCATAGAACATTCCATTACTGCCAATTTCTTTTTTAAATACATCGCTATTGGCATCAAACCGGGCTTCTTCACCATATGGATTTCCTGTAGTTGCAAATTTGCTTGGCCATACGGTGGTTCGAAACAAATGGGCATTTACCAGTTCCAGAATAACAAATGAGGGCATTTCGTCCAGAGAATGGTAACCGTATTTGAAGAATTTATTCGTAAAAAATTCACTCAAGGCCTGGTTCGAAGGGGCAAACATGCTCCAACCATTTACCTGGGCATCCATTTGTGTACCTCCGCCGAATTTCAAATAATTTTCACAATTCAAAGCGAAACTGCAATAGGGGTAATCTTTAACGAATACCAAATCGCTCTTTCCCGATGATTGTTCGTATTTTAACTGAAAATTTTCCGATGCTTTTTGGTAGGTGACGAGATATCGGTCAAGGATGTCTTTAAAATCAGAACATTCTGCTGTATTTGCCAACATCTCTTCAAGGCTGTTTAGAGGAAGGATCACTTTATCGACCACATGGATGATTCCATTTTCGGCCCATAAATCTTTCTCCAGCACCTTGGCTCCGGCCACATTAAAATCGGTCAATTCGCTATTGGGGTAGAAATAATTGTAATCATAGGCACTTAAGCCTGCCCGGGTCATAAAATTAGCAGTAAAGAACGGAATGTTCTTTTGGTTGTAATCGTTGTCTTCAAAACCTCCGGGAACCGGAACTTCCGATTCTACAGCATTCATATCAATAACTGCTTTTTCGGTGCCTTTAGCAACGTCAGTATCGGTATAAACCCACTTATAGTTGTAGGTGGTTCGCTTAAAAGCAACATCAATTTTTGATGCATCAGTTGCCGTTGTTGCCGCATTCTGGTAATCATCGATTTGCTCAAATGAAGCCGGACTAACAGCCAATGCATAGGTGACAATGTCTTTCGCCATTTCTTCACTCATATCTTCGACTGAATTTATGCCATTGGCTGCAAAAAAAGCAGAAAAGGCATCGTCGTTCGGAGCAAAAACTGTGTAGTAACCAGCACCTTTAAGGGTTTGTGTATATCCTGCTTTATCAATGCAAGCCAGAAAATTGGTAAAATTTCCTTTTTCAAGTAGCTGTTGATAAATTGGAGGTTCCAGCCATGTTGGACGTTCATATTGTTCCATTTGTTCGGAATTACAACCAACTAACCAAAAGGTTGTGACCAACATGAGGATAAAAACTTTCAAAGAAGATATTTTCTTCATATGTTTTTAGGTTTAGATTTAGTGTCAATATTATTCAACGTAAGTCAACCTTCAAATTGCGATTGTTCACTCCCGTTTAAATTGTTTAGTTCTCTAGTGCTACAAAATTGAGTAATCTTTCATTTTAAGATGGGTAAAATCGTACTTCTTATGCTGGACAAATCGGTTTATTTTGGTACATTATATTCGTTCCGTTGAAATTTATACTTCATAAGGCATCTTTCTCTTTTTTTGAATTGTTCTCTATGATTGTTTTTTTGAAGGATGCGGGGCGGAAGTTGTATGATAATGTCATTGGAATTGCGTCACTTGCGATTGGTCTGCCCGAATAGGGTATTTATTCTTTATGGAATTTGAAAATGAGTGTGGCTTTGTCGACCAAGGACTTTTTCCTTTTGTTGTTATATTATGAATCGTCTTTTTGTATTCCCGAATGCTTTTTTCGGGAATATCGTACAACAAAATGAACTGAATGAATTTACTTATTGCAGAATTGTTATTTCTTTTGTTGATAATCGGAGCAGTAAAATATAGGTTTTAAAAAATGTTGTTAATTTAGGAGAAATTAGTTATTTCTATTAAAAAATACCTCATTTGATGAAAAGGGTTTTTATTCTCATTGTGATATTTTGGTCTGGTATTGCTTTAGGTCAAGATTATGTTTTTGAGCATTTTTCTACCAACGACGGACTTTCAAACAATTTGATCAGAGATATTGCGCAAGATCAGGAAGGCTATTTATGGTTTGCCACATCTGGTGGTTTGAACAGGTTCGATGGTCATTCCTTTGATATTTATAAAACAGTAATTGGCGATACGCTAAGTTTGAGCGATTCGCGACTGAGTAACATTTTTCTGGATCATAACGGATTTATTTGGACCCGTAGTTCATTGGGGAATGTGCATCGCATTGATCCACAAAAGCATCAGGTGGTTAATTTTCAGGAAATGCACATTTTGCCCGAAGGCACTTTAGTTGTTAGTCAGCACATTGCTCCCAATGGCGATATTTGGTTGATTTTGAATGTAGGCCTGTTGCGCGTGAGGTATAATTCAAGGGAATCAAAAGACTACACTACTCAATATTTTGATCAGAGTAATATTTTGCCCGATAATACGGTAAATTTTGTTTTCGATGACAGTAGAGCTAACATCTGGATAGGTACCCAGAAAGGACTTGTTCGCTTTGAACCTTCTGCTGAGTCGATCGATTTTACCACTGAGAGATTTTTTGCCGAGAACGAAACAGCTTTTATTTCAGTCGGGGAATTCAATCAAAAAATGTACTTCGGAACAGGTTCGCGTGATTTGTTTGTGTTTGACTACAATGATGTTGCTCAATTTGAAAAGCATAAAGTTAGTAAAGAGCTAAGGGGTAATGTTACCTGTATTCAAACGAGCGGAAAAAACCAGATGTTGCTTGGTACTTCAGTTGGTGATGTTGTCAGTATCAGTCCTTTCAACGACGTCTTTCATTATTATAAAACATCAGATAACATTGATTTAAATGCCGAATTTATTTCCGAAATAGTAGTGGATAGTTACGGCATTTTTTGGTTGGTCGCGGAAAAACGAGGAGTTTATCAGTTTAATGCAGATCAGCAGAAGTTAACTTATTTCGATTTAAAAGCGAACAATCGCATGTTCCTGGGGGAACCCGACAAACAAATTATTCTTGAAGATAGTAATCGGGATTTGTGGATTGGAATAAATGGGGGAGGGCTTTTCCTCTTTAACCGGGCATCAAATAATTTTACTCAATTTAGCCACGATCCAAGTCATAGTGGAAGTTTGTCTTCCGATATTGTTCTTTCAATCTACGAAGATCGCTCGAAAAACCTTTGGATTGGTACGTCCTATGGTGGCGTAAATAAAATATCCTTAAAAAAGGAACAAATGAGAAGAATAAGTCCCGTTCAAAATCCCAAAACAGGTTTCGATAATTACATTCGTTCCATAACTACCGACGTTCTTGGAAATGTTTGGGTGGGCAGTAAGGCAGGAAAAATATACGTCTATCGAGGGGTAAAAAAAATTGGTACAATCCCTGATGATTTATATCGTTCAGGTAGCTTTCCTGAAACAAATGTTTATTGTTTGTTTTTTGACAATGACCACAATTTGTGGATAGGGAGCAAAGGGAATGGAATTTATGTGATCAAATCGCTCTTAAATAATATTAATAATCTGCACAATCCGAACATTGACGTGGTGCATTTTATGGCCGATGGTGCTGATGATAACTCATTGATATCAAATGATGTTTATAGTATTAAACAGGATGTGTATGGACAATACTGGATAGGGATGCTGAACGGAGGGCTAAATTTGTTGATCGATCCTTTTGGGAAGCCTGTTTTCCAACAGTTTGTAAATGGCAACGGGAGTCCAAATGGTATTGTCTCCACTGAGGTGCGTGATTTGTTTTTTGATAATCAACAGAACTTATGGATTGCTACTTCTGAAGGTGTAAGCATACTGGAGAATCGTTACCTGAAAACAGACCATAAGCAATTCATTAATTTGAGTTCTTCCATAACTGATCCAAAAAGTATGTCGGGAAAAGTGGTTTATCAAATCAAACAAGCCAAAAATCACGATATCTTTTTAGCGATGCTCGACGGTGGCATTAATCAATTGAAGGCCGAAGATTTTAAGGATAGAAACTTCCGTTGGCAGCATCAAAACAGTCAGATTTTAAGCCCGAATGTTTATAGTATGGAAGAAGATAATGAGGGGAATATTTGGATTGGAACCGATAATGGATTATTCCGTTTGAATGCCTCTGATGGTGTAGTTGAAAAATACAGGATTAAAAGTAGTCTACTGCCGCTTACATTTTCCGAAAACTGTTCTAATAAAACGTTAAAACAGGAACTTGTTTTTGGCAGCAACAACGGGTTCATTATTTTCCATCCCGATTCTATAAAAAAAGATACCACCCAATTTCCATTGAAGTTTTCGAAAATGGAAATCAATGGCGAAAACATTGCCAATTTTAATTCATCCATTTTAAAAAAAACAATTCAGGCTCAAAGCGAGATCGAACTGAACTACTCACAAAACAACATCAGTTTATACTTTTCGGTATTGGATTTTGTGGAACCCGACGCCATTCAGTATTCCTATTTTTTGGAAGGTTACGATACCTATTGGAGCAAACCTTCCATTAACAATTCAGTGAGTTACCGGAAGCTTCCTCCCGGTGAATACCTGTTGCAGGTTAAAGCCACCAACAGTAGCGGTACCTGGATTAAGGAGCCGGCAAGGTTGCTCATCATTATTCATCCTCCTTTTTGGCGTTCAACTGCCGGTTATATATTGGTGATTCTAATTGTCTTTTCATTAGTGACCACCGCTACTATTATATTGTATCGTCAAATTATTTTTCAGAATAAAATAAGGATAGAAAAAACAATCACAGAAAAACGTTTTGAGTATTATACCAATATCTCACATGAGTTTAAAACGCCACTTTCGCTGATCTTAAATCCTGTAGAAGAGATTATTTTAAGTCATAAAAGTTCTGATTTTGCCAAAGAAAAAGGGATGCAGATTAAACGAAATGCCACCTATTTGAAGCGCTTGATCGAACAGATACTGGATTTTAGAAAAATACGAGAGGGCCGAATGCAATTACAGGTTACAGAGGTGAACCTGGTAGAGTTTTTCAGGGAGATTTATTTGGTATTTTTGCCGCTGGCTCAAAAAATGGGGATTCTTTTTGAATACGAATACAATTTAGATTCGGCACATGGTTACATCGATATACGGCAATTGGAAAAGGTGGTTTACAATCTTTTGTCCAACTCCTTTCGGTTTACCCCCAAAGGGAAACCTGTTTATTTAAAGATTGAGATTGATCAGCTGAACGAGGTATTAAAAATTGAGGTTTCCGATGAAGGGGTGGGTATTGATGAAACCGAACTTGCTAAAATATTTGAGCGTTTTTACAATAGTAAGAATAGTTCAGGTATTGGTTTATTTTATACCCGTGAGATTGTGAATTTGCATAAGGGCGAAATTTCTGCAAAAAATAATGCCAAGGAAGGAGCAACATTAACCGTGAACCTACCGATAGGAAAGAATAGTTATTCCGATGTTGAAATATTGGTTAACGCTAATTCACAACTAGCCTTCGATTTAAATTCCATCGATGACATCGAAGTTATTGTTGCCCATCAGCCTGCCTATGAAAAAATACACAAGCACATGGTTGAATACCTTGAAACAATTTTGATTGTTGAAGATAACCCCGATATGCGAAAATACCTGTCGAGCGAACTTTCTGCAAAATACAAAATTATTGAGGCATCAAATGGCGAAATGGGTGTAGAATTGGCACGAAAACATTTGCCGGCTTTAATATTAAGTGATGTGATTATGCCGGGTATGGACGGTTATAAAATGACCAAAATGCTAAAAGATGATTTCGATACCAGTCATATCCCGATTATCTTAATTACTGCTGAATCATCAGATGAAAACAAATTACTGGGGGTCGAAAGTGGAGCCGATGATTATATTCTTAAGCCTTTTTTATTGAGTTATCTGCTGACAAAAGTTGAACAAACCATTTTACAACGCAAGAAATTGAAAGAAAGGTATGTGCGTGACAGTTCCGAAAAAGAGGTCTCTCCGGAAGGCGTTCATCGTTTAGAGGCTGGATTTATGGAACACATTCAACAGCTGGTGATTGATAATTTATCGAATCAAAATTTGAATGTTGACTTTTTGGTCGATGAAATGAAAATTAGTCGAACACTGTTTTTCAAAAAAATGAAAGCGGCCAGTGGATATGCTCCCAATGAATACCTTCGAATGGTAAAAATGAAAGAGGCTGCCCGAATGATCAAATCTAGCGATAAATCGATGGGCGAAATTAGTGCTGCTGTTGGTTTTAGTGACTCCAATTATTTTGGTAAGACGTTTAAAAAGCACTTTGGCTTTTCACCTTCGGAGTATAAATCAAATCGGTCGAAAAACCAATACTTATAAGCTCGTTAGGATAGGCTGTTCCTGAGGTATCTGATTGGTTCACCTGTAAGGTTTATCTATTTAATGGAGATGACCAATCCTTCTTGCGCAGCTATTGTATTCTCGAAGATCGTTTTCGCTTCGTCCACTAACAAATCAATGTTTTTATAACGAGCCGAAAAATGACCAATGATCAGTTGCCCTGCGCCACTATCTTTTGCCAGACTCGCTGCCTGGATACTTGTGGAATGATAGGTTTGAATGGCTTGTTTTTCCATGGTTTTATCGTAAGTAGCTTCATGGTACAGTACATTCACCTTCTTGAGTATTGTATTTAATTGGGGAAGGTAAGCTGTGTCGGTACAAAAGGCATACGACCGTGGATGGTGTTTTGCCAGAGTCAAGGTTGAATTCGGAATAACAGTTCCTTCGTCGGTAATATAGTCAGCTCCATTTTTTATCAGGTGAATGGCACGGAGCGGAATGGTATACTCTTCAATTTTTTCTTTACGAATATTCAGTTCTGTTGGTTTTTCGTCGAAGCGGAATCCACAACAAGGTATTCGATGTTTCACCGGGAAAGAAGTCACTTTAATCACTTCGTCATCCAAAATTACTTGTGGACGTTTAAAATTTAGCGGATGCCAGATCAGATTGTAGGTTGTGTCTTCCTGTAAAAAATCGAGCTGTAGTTTTAGCAGATCAGGTAAAACTGAATGGGAATAGATGTGTAAATCATTTTTTCGGCCAAGTAATGCAAAGGTAGAAAGCAGGCCTATCAATCCAAAATAGTGGTCGCCATGCAAATGAGAAATAAAAATGTGATTGATTTTGGCAAACTTGATGCCGTATCTTCTCAGTTGGATTTGTGTGCCTTCTCCGCAATCGATTAAAAAAAACCGCTCACGTACATTGAGTACATGAGCGGTTGGGTATCGTGATACAGTAGGTAGTGCTGAACTGGTTCCTAATATGGTTAACTCGAATGGAATCATCTCTAACAAAATAGTGTTAGATGATTTATTCTACTTCTGTTTCCATAAAAGCTTCTGCCGCATCGAGGTTTTCCTTAATGTTAAGGATGGTATCGAGCAACGAGATTTTGATCAAACTCTCTACTTCTTCCTGTAATCCGGTTAAAACGAATTTGCCCTCAATCTGTTCACAAAGTCGGTTTGCAACAAGTATGGCACTCAAACCTGAGGAGTCGCAATATTCACAACTACTCATATCAAGAATGATATGTTTGAAGCCATCGTTTGACAATAAAACAAACTCTGATTTCAGATCGGGTGCATTCGTTGTATTTAATGTAGAAGATGTTGTTGATACAACAACATACTTCTCTTTTTTCTCAACTTTATAATCCATAGCAAAAGCAAGGTACAAATTTCGATTTAAAATGCTGGAACGAGCAGACTATTTTTTATTCTTTTCAGCTTTTTCCATTTTTGTTTTCAAAGCAGCAAGATCAGAAATATCACCTAAGGTGGTTTTTTCCATGTTATCGTTCACTGCCTTCATCGCCTTGTTGGTCTGATTTGAGTGAGTTTTTTTAGTGTCTCTTTCTTCAGCGCGTTTCACATCTTCCCAAATACGTGAGTGAGATAGGATGATCCGTTTAGCTGATTTTGAGAATTCGATAACTTTGAATGCTAATTTGTCTTCAACTTTAACTGGTGTTCCGTCTTCTTTTGTTAAGTGACGAGGAGTTGCGAAACCTTCAACACCGTATGGTAATGCAATTACAGCACCTTTGTCGAATAATTCTACAATTGTTCCTTCGTGTACAGAATCAACCAGGAAGATGGTTTCAAATACATCCCATGGGTTTTCTTCCAATTGTTTGTGACCCAAACTTAATCTACGGTTGTCTTTATCAATGTCTAAAACAACAACGTCAATTTCGGCACCAATTGAAGTGAATTCTGATGGATGTTTGATTTTTTTGGTCCAGCTTAAGTCACTGATGTGGATTAAACCGTCAACACCTTCAGTGATTTCTACAAATACACCAAAGTTGGTGAAGTTGCGAACCTTAGCGGTGTGTTGTGAACCAACAATGTACAATTCTTCAATTTTTTCCCATGGATCGGTATGCAATTGACGAATGCCTAATGACATTTTGCGCTCATCACGGTCGAGAGTTAAAATTTGTGCTTCAACTTCTTCACCTACAGCCAAGAAATCTTGAGCACTTCTCAAATGTTGACTCCAGCTCATTTCAGAAACGTGGATTAAACCTTCAACTCCGGTTGCAATTTCAACAAATGCACCGTAGTCGGCCAATACAACAACTTTTCCTTTTACAGTGTCGCCAACTTTCAATTCAGCATCCAGGTTATCCCATGGGTGAGGAGTCAATTGTTTTAAGCCAAGAGCAATACGTTTTTTGTCATCATCGAAGTCCAAAATAACCACATTGATTTTTTGATCCAATTCAACAATTTCATTTGGATGTGAAACGCGTCCCCAGCTTAGGTCAGTAATGTGGATCAAGCCGTCAACACCACCCAAGTCGATGAATACACCGTAGGAAGTAATGTTTTTAACAGTTCCTTCAAGAACCTGACCTTTTTCCAATTTACCAATAATGTCTTTTTTCTGTTGTTCCAATTCAGCTTCAATAAGTGCTTTATGAGAAACAACCACGTTACGGAATTCCTGATTGATTTTAACCACTTTGAATTCCATGTTTTTGCCTACGTAAATATCGTAGTCACGAATAGGTTTCACATCGATTTGTGAACCGGGAAGGAAAGCCTCGATTCCAAATACGTCAACGATCATACCACCTTTAGTACGACATTTGATGTATCCTTTGATCACTTCGTCTTTTTCCATGGCTTCGTTTACACGATCCCATGAGCGGAGTGCGCGGGCTTTTTTATGTGAAAGTGTTAATTGACCTTTTTTGTCTTCCAGGTTTTCAACATAAACTTCAACAATATCGCCAGTTTTCAACTCCGGATTGTAACGGAATTCATTTAAACTTACAATACCATCTGATTTATAACCAATGTTCACTACAACTTCGCGCTTGTTTAGCGAAATTACAGTTCCGTCAACAACTTCTTTGTCTTGAATAGTGGAAAGAGTGTTGTTGTAAAGGTCAGATAATTCTTCTCTTTTTTTGTTGGTATAACCACCGGCTCCTGAAGTGAAGGTTTCCCAGTCAAAATCCAGGTCTTCATCAGCTGTTGGGTTTACCACAATTTTAATGGCTTTTTTTGATTTTTTTGAAGATTCTTCAGTGTTTTCACTGACAACTTCAGTGTTGCTTGTTTTTTCTTCTGGTGCGATAGTCTCTTCAGTTTTCGCGATAATTTTTTCTGGAGCAACCTCTGGAGTAGCTTCCGGTGTAACTTCTACTACAACTTCCGCAGCAACTTCTGGAGTAACTTCAGGTGTAACTTCGACTACAGCTTCCGGTGCAACTTCTTCCGATTGTGCGACTGTTTCTTGCACGGGTTTCGTTTGCTCAACTTGATCTTTTAATTCTTCTGTCATTTAATGAATTTAATAATTAATGAGTTTGACTTTATGTTGTTTGCAATTATTGCGCGGCAAAAGTAAAATTTAAATCTTAATAATCAAAGGGTTCTGCTTGTAAAAATATAGAAATAGCGATTGTTGAAAGTGAATTGTCGTAAATTGTACCTTTACTTTGATTTTCTTTAAATATTAAGGTGTTACAGTGTTGGTTAAATTGTGAAGTACATTCATTTCGAACGCAATCATTGGGAAACTTATGCGATGAGTCCAATTTTAGCAATAGTATTGTTCCTGAAAATTAATTTTTAATAGAATAAATCGCGATATTTAAACTTTAAATAAAAAAATAGGTTGTATAATATCTGCTTGTATAGCCTGTTGATAGCGTGGTTTTGTATTTTTGAATATCTTTACAAATTTGAGTAAAGTAGGGGTGAAAATCAGGAAGAATAATGAATTAGTTAATTATATATTAATTTGTTGTTTGAATAATGATTGGAAATTAGGAGAAAATAATATTCATTTGTTGAATAAAGAGAAAAATTACCTATTATTAATGTGTAATGAAGTGAACGAAATTATAGTCAAGCAAAATGAACAGTAAAATATTAGTAACAGGAGCAAATGGTCAATTAGGCAATGAACTAAGAAGGCTGTGTAAAAATTATCCCGGTTTAGAATTCATCTTTACAGATGTTGATATGCTGGATATCACCAATCCAGATGCCGTTTCAGTCTTTATGGAAGCCAGTAGGCCAGCTATTGTTGTCAATTGTGCTGCATATACCAATGTTGAAAAGGCCGAAGAGGATGTGAAGAATGTCAGAAAAATTAATGCATTGGCACCCCAGGTTTTAGCTGCCGCATGTGCAATGAATGATGCTTTTCTTATTCATATTTCGACCGATTATGTTTTCGATGGAAATACCAATGTTCCTTATGTAGAGGATGATGCCACCAATCCTATTCAGGTTTATGGTAGTTCGAAATTGGAAGGTGAAGAAAAAATCAGAACGGTATTCGACGATTATGTAATTATTCGTACTTCATGGTTGTATTCCGAATATGGACACAATTTTATGCGAACAATGGTTCAATTGGGTGCAGATAAAGATGAGGTGAAAGTAGTGAATGATCAATTTGGATCACCAACTTATGCTCGCGATTTAGCCAATACCATCATTGATATCATCATTAAATCCATTTTGAACCCACAAGCCTATCAACCTGGAGTGTATCATTATGCAAATCAGGGAAGTTGCTCCTGGTATGAATTTGCCAAAGAAATTTTTGAATTGCAAGGTATTGATTGCAAACTTATTCCTGTTAGTACCGCAGAATACCCCACAAAAGCGAAACGTCCACAATTCTCTGTGCTGGATACGACAAGAATTAGAGAATCGTTTGGTATTGGTATTCCGAATTGGCGCGATAGCCTTAAAGAGTGCTTATTGTCTAAAAGATAAAAAACATAAGAATTGGAATAGCTGACATTCTTATTTCACTATTTGAATTATTCTTGGATACATATTATAAAGCCTGTCTGTTTTCAGGCAGGCTTAATTGTTAAATACTAAAATTATTGCCAAATGAATAATGCTGAATTAATCAATTCCGTTACTGAAAATGCAAAAAAATGGTTAAGTGAAGCCTTCGATCAGGAAACACGATCTCAGGTTCAGGCAATGCTTGATAATGAAGACAAAACCGAGTTAATCAATTCTTTTTATAAAGATTTGGAATTTGGAACTGGTGGTCTTCGCGGAATTATGGGTGCAGGGATGAACCGGATGAACATTTATACTGTTGGTGCAGCTACCCAGGGATTGGCCAATTACATTAAAATTGCATTTGCCCATTTAAAAGAAATTAAAGTGGTTATTGGGCACGATTGTCGTAATAATAGTCGGAAGTTTTCTGAAGCTGCTGCAAAAATATTCTCAGCCAATGGCTTTAAAGTTTATTTGTTCGAGGATTTAAGACCTACCCCGGAATTGTCGTTTGCCATTCGTGAATTGGGCTGCCAGAGTGGAATTATTTTAACTGCCTCACACAATCCGAAACAATACAACGGGTATAAAGCCTATTGGGACGATGGTTCTCAAATTGTGGGTCCACATGATGAACTGATTGTTGAAGAAGTTCGTAAAGTTAAAGTGGAAGACATCAAGTGGGATGGAAGCGAAGCTAATATTACAATTTTAGGTGCTGCCTTCGATCAACAGTTTATTGAAAAAGCAACTTCAGTAATTATCAATCCTGAGGCGGTGAAAAAGCAGCACGATTTAAAAATTGTGTATACTCCAATACATGGAACAGGTGTGATGATGGTTCCTGCGGCATTGGCGGCAGCCGGATTTACCAATGTAATTCACGTACCCGAACAGGATGTGGTCAGTGGAGAATTCCCAACTGTCATTTCCCCCAACCCTGAAGAACCGGCTGCCATGAAAATGGCCATGGAAAAAGCAGTTGCTGTTGATGCAGATATTGTAATGGCTACTGACCCCGATGCCGATCGCATTGGAGTTTGTACTAAAAACGACAAAGGGGAATGGATCATTGTGAACGGAAATCAAACCGCACTACTCTTCTTATATTATATTATTACTCAATATAAAAAATTGGGTAAACTTAAAGGCAACGAGTTCATTGTGAAAACAATTGTGACATCGGAACTCATAGCTGAAATTGCCCGTAAAAATGGCATTGAATATTTCGATTGTTATACCGGGTTCAAATTTATTGCCGAAGTGATTCGCGATTTGGAAGGTGCGAAAAAATACATTGGTGGAGGCGAAGAAAGTTTTGGCTTTATGCCAGCTGATTTTGTTCGCGACAAAGATGCTGTTTCGTCCTGTGTGTTGATGGCCGAGATTGCTGCCTGGGCGAAAGATCAGGATTTATCGCTGTACGAATTGTTAAAAGCCATTTATGTTGAATATGGTTTTTCGAAAGAAAAAATGAAGTACATTGTTCGTGAAGGTCAGCAAGGTGCAGTTGAAATTGCCAACATGATGAAAGGATTTTATGCTCATCCTCCAAAAGAGTTGGGTGGCTCTAAACTTGAAATTGTTAAAGATTACAGTACCTTAATTGCACGAAATGTTTTAACAGGAGCCGAAGAAAAGATCGATCAGAAAATAACTGCCGATGTATTGCAGTTCTTTACTGTTGATGGAACAAAAATTTCGGTTCGTCCTTCTGGTACAGAACCAAAAATCAAATTTTATATCGAAGTAAAAGCAGCTCTGAACTCCATTGCTGATTTTGATGCCGTGAATGCTGCAGCTGACGAAAAAGTAAATTTGGTCATGAATGATTTAGTAAAATAATTGATTTGAATTCATAAAAAAATCCCACCTGCACTTAAGCGGGTGGGATTTTTATTTGAAGTGATGTCATCTTATAAAAAGACAAGATCACTTGTTTTGTAATCCTTCTTATCTCTTCATCATCATGTGCATAATTCCGCCACCATTTTTTACATTGGAATAGCCCATTTGGTTTAAGATGCGTTGGGCGTAGGCCGAACGTGCACCCGAAGCACAATAGAGAGTAATGTCTCTGGATTTGTTTCCCAGTTCGTCTATGCGCGATTGTAAATCATCTAACGGAATGTTGATGGCTCCAGGGAAGGCTCCTCCCATAAATTCGCCCTCTGTTCTAACATCAACTACCAGGGGTTCATTTGACGGAGCCTCTTTGGTGGGTGTTATTCTTTTTTGATTTGCCATCATGGAGTTTAATCCTCCACCATTTTTTACATTGGCATATCCAACCTGCATTAATAAACGCTGTGCGTAAGCCGAGCGGGCACCTGTTGCACAGTATACAACAATTTCGCGTGATGCATTTTTGCCCAGTTCTTCAAAACGATGCATTAATTCATCCAACGGAATGTTAAGGGCGTCTGGAAATGCTCCTTCTGCAAATTCTTCTGCAGTACGCACATCAACTACTATTGTAGCGTTTGAGTCATTATTCACAGGACTTGTTTTTTCTTCTTTCTGAACTTCTTCTTCACCGATCGATTTGGATTCGATGGGCAATAAACCAATTTCAAACTGAATGAACCCGGTGGTAATGGCCTGACGTTGTAATGAAATGTGACCACCTGAAATATTCAATACTTCGGTAAAGCCAGCTCCAACGAGTGTGCGCAGTGCCTGGTGACCTTTTTTGCCTGTCTCATCGTAAATAACAAGCATCCGATTTGTTGGAATTGTATGGATTTGTTGTGCTAACAATTCCAGTGGAATATGCAGTGCTCCTTTAATATGGCTTTTTTCGAAAGCAAAAATATCACGCACATCGATAAATACAGGGTTTTTACCGGAGATAAAAGTATCCAACTCGGAAACCGTTACAGATTGACTAAAGCCCGTCATTCTGTTTTCTGCTGTATATGCGGCCATATTTATGGCGTCGTTTGCAGTTCCAATTGGAGGTGAATAGGCGAAATCAACATCGGCCAAATCGCTTACTGTAAGTTTTGCTGCAGTAGCGGTGGCAATTACATCCAAACGTTTATCGGCACCTTTATAGCCGGCTGTTTGGCCTCCCAGTACGACTCCTGTTTTTTTATCGTAAACCAACAAAACAGTTACATTCTCGGAACCTGGATAATAGGAGGTATGGTGTTCTTTATGAACCACTACGGCATCCGCATCAATTCCCAAAGCACGGGCTTGTTTTAACGATAATCCTGTTGTGCCTGCCACTGCTTCAAAAACACGTACGACAGAAGTTCCAATGGATCCTTTGTACGGATGATTTCCACCCAATGCGTTTTCAGCAGCAATACGTCCCTGACGGTTGGCAGGGCCAGCCAATGGAATTCTTACTTTTTTTCCATTCACACGGTGCTCTATTTCAACCATGTCGCCTGCAGCATAAATATCCTGATCGGAAGTTTGCATTTGTGCATTTACCAACAAACCACCGGCATCACCTAATTTTAGTCCTGTTTCGATGGCCAGTTGCAGGGTGGGGCGAACACCTATTGAAAGTAAAACCATATCGGCATCCAAAACTTTACCATTGTCGAGTTTTACATTGTTTTTACCTATTTCGGTAACACCGGCACCTGTATGAATTCCAACGCCATACGCTGCCAGTTCATTTTCGATAAATCCGGCTGTTTCGGCTTCCATGATGGACATCACATGTGGCATCATTTCTACCACTTCAACTTTCAAGCCTCTTTTTACCAGAGCTTCCACCATTTCGAGTCCAATAAAGCCACCACCAACAACCACGGCTGTTTTAGGATTTTTCTTTTCTAAATGATTGGAAATTTTATCCATATCATCCAGTGTCCATAAGGTAAATACGTGGTCGTATTCAGCACCCGGCATCGCTGGTTTAATGGGGCGACCTCCTTGTGCCAAAATTAATTTCGTGTATTCAAAAGTTTTTTTAATTCCATTCCGGGGATCAATGGTTTGCACCTGATGGGCAGCTTTGTCGATCGACGAAACCATGGTGTAGGTAAAAACATCTACATCGTACTGTTCTTTAAAACTTTCCGGGCTCTGAAGAATCAATTTAGAGCGACTTTTAATGTCACCCCCAATGTAATAGGGTAAGCCACAATTGGCAAATGAAATATCAGGACCAGCTTCAAGCATCGTGATTTTTGCCGTAGGGGAGATGCGACGTGCTTTAGCCGCGGCGGTTGCTCCGGCTGCAACACCTCCTATAATTACAATTTTTTCCATTTTCTTTTTTTACTAAAATGTTGTTTACTAATGTTTTTTCTAAGTTTGGTAGAATCTAAAGTCCCCTTTCACTTCGACAAGCTCAGTGAACAAGGGATTTAGGGGTTATTTTACTTTTCCTATTTCTTTTATTAAAAAATCTTTTGTTTTGATTCCGACATAACGGTTAACTTCTTTTCCGTTTTTAAAAAGAATCAGGGTTGGGATACTCCTAACTTTATATTTTTGAGCAAGCGATTGATATTTTTCAATGTCCACTTTCCCAACATGTGCATTTCCTGATAACTGCGCGGCAACATCGTTTAAAACCGGTGCCATTACGCGACAGGGTGCACACCATGTGGCCCAGAAATCAACCAATACCACTTTGTTTTTCGTTTGCAGTTGAAAATTTTTATCTGTTAAAGTCAGTACATTAGCATGATCGGCAACCATCGGAGTGTTTTTAATTCTTCGCATGGTGATAAAACGTAGCAGAATGAATGCTGCTAAAATACTTCCAATGATAATAAGTGCTGTTTGCATTATCTAAATTTTATTGTTTTACATTTTGACGAAGATTGTAATCTTCTTTTCGATGACAAAATTAGAGGATTGAGAAGTCTGTATTTGTGTGAAATGTTACAAAGCACTAAAGCCCGGATGTTTTGGTGTATAAAGTTAAGGAAAAGTTATCTGGATGCTCGATGTTGGATACATGATACCGGGCACTCTAATAGGAACGAAAGAACCGTTCTCTTTTTAGAAAGAACGGTTCTATATTCGCTGGGAATAATGCTCTGGAGTTTTTTGAAAATAGAGTTTGAGTTTTATTCTGCATAGGGTTGAGCGTAGCGCATTTTATAAGCGTTATGTTCTTTCAATTTTGAGTTCCAGTAGAAATTGGCCAAACCGGTGGCCAACATTATTTTGAAAACACCTCGGCGAACAACACTCATTCGATATGGGTTCCGTAATTCTTTCACAATCTGTTTGTTGAACATACCCGAATCGGCAAAGTATTTTCCCAATTCAAAAAAGTTGGCATACAATTTTTTGGTCATCGATGAGGGCATTATCTTTATGCCTTCCACACCACCTTTAATTACTGTTCCCAAATAATGACACTCAAGTCGCTTAGCTAATTTAGCTAAATAACGTTCTACAAAAATAGAATGGTAGGCTTCAGGAAATCCGGACTGTACAACGAAGCCAATTGTTTTTCCCTTCATGTTTATCTGGGCCAGCGATTCGAAAAAAAACTTAACCTGGCCAGGCATGGCATCGGTATAGAGCGGAAAGATGATAATTAGTTGGTCTGCTTGCTGCGCCGCCTGAAGATGTTCACTATTTTTCGTAGTATCTGCCAAATAATGAAGAGGAGGGTTAGTGTGAGTATGATCATGATATCCGTTTAAAAATTGTTGCATTAATATGGTCGAATTGCTTTTTGTTCGACGGGGTGATCCGTTAAATACGACTAATGGCATGGCTTAGTTCCTCCGTGGTTTGTTGGGTGCTTGAAAATATTTTTAATTCTGTTTTAAGGTTAAGAGCGAGTCTTTCATAGAGATCTTTGGTGATTTGTAAATCCACTTCGTCTGCATCTTTTTGATCCACAATCAATCCCATTTGGGGATATTTTTCATAGCGTTTCTGATGGTGACATTCACCATTCACTAGAGCCATATATGGATGTACCAAAGGGATGGTACGATCGTTTACCGTTTTTAACAAGCTGGAAATGAAACCCATCTCCAGAGGTGAAAAGTGCAGTACCAAGTCGGACTGCAGGTAACTTTTATAAAATTCAGCCATGTCGTCCTTGTGGATGCATTCTCCCGGTGTTTTCCACCAGCAGGTCCAGCATCCGGTGCAATAGTTGATCTTTTTTTTGTGGGCAATTAACACCTTCACCTGGTGGCCCTGATTGTTTAACTCTATGGCTAATTCTGTGGTGTAATCCGGTTTGGAATAATTTGATAGTGATCCGTCAACAATGGTTATTTTCATGGCTAAATGATTTGATGTACGGAATAAAAATAGGCTTAATATAGTATCTGCCGTGAGCATTTATCGGTGGACTTACGATTACAATAGGTGTTTGGTGAATTTGTAGTTGGGGATTGCCATTGTTTTATCATGTTGACTTAAAAACTTATTCGGGTCTGATATTAAATTCAGTACCGCCTCTGCGGGCAGTGACGGAAAATTTTAAACCCAGAGCAGCCAATGTTCCCAAACTCCCGGTTAAAGTTAATATTAAACCTCCGGTGATTAATAAGGTGAGTTTACTGGTTGGTTCCGGGTCGGCAATGGCAGCCGCAATAATCCAAACACCAACACTTGTAATGCCAATGCTGGTGAGTGTCTGAGTGATTTTTTTCCAGGGCATTTTCTGTTGTTTTTTCACAAAGGAAATAAGAGCGACGGCACTTTTTACGTCGCTCTTAGTTAATCCTATTTTCAGGTCGTCGATGATATTGAATTCCTGTTTTAGCGTATACGCTTTAATGGATTTCTCAAACCATTTCTCATCTGATGTATGAAACTCCTGCATATTTTACTAATTTCTACAAAGCTACCCAATCTCCTCTTTTTGGTATTTCAATGTTCGAAAAGCCGTCGTCTTCCAAATGGCCCTTATAAATGGTTTGTGGTTCGAGCTCACCGTGAACAATAAATGTGCGTTTGATTTGATCTTTCTTCTGACAATTCAGGAAATCAATCATTTCCTGGTAATCGCCATGACCACTATAGGAATCAATGCGGAAGATCTCGGCACGAACAGGGTAAACGTTTCCATGAATTGAAATTTCGGTATCGCCACGAAGAATTTTTGCGCCTAAAGTTCTTGGGGCACAATAGCCTACAGCTAGTACTGAATTTCGAGGGTTCGAGATGGTATTGGCCAAATGGTGCTTAACCCGTCCGGCTTCCATCATACCCGAAGCTGAAATGATCACGCAGGGTTCCTGACGGTCGTTGATCCTTTTCGATTCAGCCACCGAACGGGTATAAAACAAATGGTTAAAACCAAATGGATCGGGATCGAAATGCATCGCATCCTGCATCTCATCGTTAAAGCAATCAGGATGCATTCGGAAAACTTCTGTGGCGTTTAACGAAAGGGGACTATCCACAAAAATATCCACTCTTGGAAGTTCACCCGAGTTAAACAACTGGTTCAAGGTATAGACTATTTCCTGAGTTCGGCCCACACTGAACGAAGGAATGACCAACTTCCCTTTTTTCTCAATGCAGGTGTGCTTTATCACATGTAGCAACTCAGTACGAGCCTCCATCTGATCTTTGTGCAGGCGGTCGCCGTAAGTGGCTTCGGTAATCAGAAAGTCACATTGAGGGAACGGCACAGGAGGACGCAGAATTTTGTTGTGTTTGCGACCAATATCTCCGGTATAGGCCAATTTCTTTAAGCCATCTGATTCCAGAATTTCCAGATTCACCACACTGCTCCCCAGCATATGTCCTGTGTTGGTAAATCGAACCTTTACATGGTCATCGATGTAAAATTTACGATCGTATGCAACTGTAATAAACAGCTCCAGACTTTTTATGGCATCCTTTCGTGTGTAAATGGGTTCCACCGGCGGAAGACCCTGAGCGGCCAGTTTCTTGTTGTATTGGATGGTATCAGCTTCATGAATGGCACCTGAGTCGGCCAGCATAATCGCACATAAATCTCGGGTGGCACTGGTACAAATTACCGAGCCCCGGAATCCAAGTTTGTATACGTAAGGGATCAATCCTGAATGATCGATGTGTGCATGAGAAAGTATGATGTGATCTATTTCTGAAGGTTCAAAGCCTAAATCTTTATTTAAACTATCTGTTTCTTTCCCTTTTCCCTGGTACAGTCCACAATCCAATAATATTTTTTTGTCTTTTTGTGTAATCACAAGGTGTTTGCTACCGGTTACTTCCTGAGCTGCTCCTAAAAATTTTATAATCATGACTATTTTGGTTTAGTTGTTATTCATACTAACTATGGTTTCCAAGGTAGTAATTAATGCAACATAATTTTCTATGGTGGCAGGTTTTTGGTGCACATTTATTCGAATCAAATATTTTATCCAATGGTTGCCTGGGTTCAAATCTCTTTTGAACAAAGCTTTTTACAAATTTCTTCGGGTTCTCAGCGTTCTTTGGTGTTAAAATCATTCCAATTAATTATCTCTGGAAATTCATTTTCTGAAATAGAAAGGAATGAACACAAGAGACCGCAGAGTAATAAATTATGCTGCAACAACATTGCTATCGTTGCATGAAATACATGTTAAATGTACTTTTGTTGAAATTCTATAAAAAATGAAATTCGAAACACCCCTGGTTCACGGAACACTAATTCAACGTTATAAACGATTTCTATCGGACATTAAACTGGACGACGGAACGGTGGTTGTTGCCCATTGCACCAACTCAGGAACCATGAAAAGTTGTTTGGAGGAAGGTGCTGAGGTGTATTTGACTCCTGTAAACGATCCTAAACGCAAGACAAAGTTTACCTGGGAAATGATCAAAATCAACAAAGACTGGGTGGGTATCAATACCGGAAATCCAAACAAATTGGCATTCGAAGCCATTTCGAATGGTTCAATTGAAGGTTTAACAGGCTATACCGAAGTTAAACGAGAAGTCACCTGGGAAGACAGTCGTTTTGATGTGATGGCCAAAAACGATCGGGAAACCTGTTTTATTGAAGTGAAAAATGTAAGCATGAAGGAAGGTGATTGGGCACTATTCCCCGACGCAGTAACCACAAGAGGTAAAAAACATCTCGAAACCTTAATAAGGGTGAAAGAAGCAGGCATGCGGGCAGTAATGCTTTATGTGGTGCAACGAAGCGATGTTTCCAAATTTGGACCCGCTGATTCCATCGATCCTGAATATGGCAAAGCCTTACGAAAGTCAGTTGCCAGTGGAGTAGAGGTATTTGTGGTGCAAGCAAAAGTAAGTCCCGAAGAAATTGTGATCGCACAGCAGTTGCCGATGGAGTTGTAGCAGAGGGCGAAGGGCAGAGAGCAAGGGGCCAAGCGCAAAGGTAAGTTTCTGTTTAAAAATCCTTTTGTTAACATCGTGTTAGGCTTTTTGATTCGATTTTTACACTAACTTTCGCACACCAGAAATCCTAAACCATTCGTTCAGTAGCTTGTTTCATTGCTGAAAACGAGCATCAAAAAAATAAAATAAAAAGTAAATCTCAAGCATGAAGAAAAATTACATGAATCCATATCTGGCAGGAACGCTGCTTGGAGGAGTACTTCTGTTGGCCATGTTTCTTTCCGGTCGCGGCTTGGGAGCCAGCGGAGGAATTAAATACTGTGTGGTTTCCATTGTTGGTCTCCTGGATGCCGGGCATGCAACAAGTTCCGGTTTTTACAGCAAGTATTTTGAAGGAGGGAAAAGCCCTCTCTTGAACTGGTTGCCCTTTGAGATATTAGGGGTGTTGATCGGTGGATTTATTTCAGGTGCACTTTCGGGACGCTTAAAATGGAAAATTGAAAAATCGCCATCCATTTCAAAAACAAAACGTTTGATCATGGCTTTTCTGGGCGGCGTACTTTTTGTATATGGAGCACAATTGGCACGGGGTTGTACCAGTGGCGCAGCTTTGTCGGGAATGGCCGTACTTTCGGTCGCCGGATTTGTAACCATGGCTGCCATCTTTGGATCAGCCTTTCTCTTTGCCTGGTTCTTTAGAAAAAACTGGATTTAATTTAAAACGATAAAATTATGGATCCTATTACTTTAAGTCCCACATTTTCTCAAGGTTGGAGTTTGGCTATTGCACTTCTTATTGGAGTGGGTTTTGGTTTTGCACTGGAACAAGCCGGATTTTCTTCGAGCCGCAAACTGGCCGGAATGTTTTATGGCTATGATACCACAGTAATCAAAGTTTTTTTTACAGCATCAATTGTCGCTTTGGTCGGCTCTCAATTGATGGGATTTTTAGGCCTGCTCGATTTGAGCAAAGTATTCGTAAATGAGTTTTACACCAAGGCGTCAATAATTGGAGGCATTATTATGGGTGCTGGTTTTGTGATGGGAGGTTTTTGTCCCGGCACCGGAATTAGTGCGGCTTCCATCGGAAAAATTGATGCAATCATCTTTTTGTTGGGTGGTTTTGTTGGCGCTTTTTTATTCGCTGAAACCTGGCCTTCGATAAGTGGATTAGCCAACGATGGTTATGAGGGACCATTAAAAATTAATGAAGTGATGGGCATTTCAGCCGCCTTATTCACTTTTCTTTTAATATTAGTGGCAGTAGCATTGTTCTGGTTGGCAGAAAAGGCCGAGAAACGTTTTGCTCGCCCGGATATTACGTCTGAACTTTAAATAAATGGGAATGAATGCACGACAAAAACTTTCAATTGTTTTAGTATTGATTGGTTTACTACTGGTATTTTTACCGGGTATTGGGGAATATTCGTTTAAAGAAAAACCCGCTGCACTTCTGAATTCAATTTTGGAAGACGATACCTACTTAACGGTTGATCAGGTTGCCGTTTTGCTTAACAGCGATGATCCATTAATTCAATTGATTGATTTGCGAAACAAAACAGACTTTGAACAATTTTCAATTCCGGGGGCAATCAATGTTCCTTTTGAGCAATTTTTTGAACGGAAACCCGAAACGTGGTTGTACAATACCGAAGTGCAATACATTTTTTATGGAAATGGTGATGTAAATTCAAGCTATGCCATGGTTTTAGCTCGTGGCTTGGGATACGAAAATTGTAAGGTGATGAAGGGCGGATTAAACGAATGGTTTGATAAAGTGATGGACAGTAAATTTTCTGGTGAAAAAATCTCGGCAAGGCAGAATGCCTTATTTGAGAATCGAAGCAGAGCTAAACAATTTTTTACGGAAATCAACAGCTTGCCCGACAGTTTAAAGACTAAATTTGCAGAATCGAAACGTCAGGCGGAAAAAAGTCTTGACGGAGGGTGCAATTAAATTCATGTGATGAAAGATTATTTTAAAAAATATAGCTTAATTATTTATATCCTTTTAGCTATTGTGATATTGGTTAGTATTCGTTTGTTATTTACCGACCATTTTAAAAATGGAGCTGAACAGAATGCGCTTCCTGCCTTGAGTTATTCTAATGTGATGCAAGCTTCGAATCCAAAGTTTTTGGCGGCCAATAGTTTAATTGTTTACATCGATGAACCAGAGCAACGTTTTGCGATGCATGCCAATGTTATAGAAGTTAATTCAGATGAAATTTTAAATAAGACCACACTGAAAGATATCAAACAAAGTGAGCGAACCATTTTGGTGTCCGATGATCCTTCATTAACAGCGCGATGTTGGATGTTGCTGGCTCAGAAAGGAGTGATAAACCTTTTTGTTTATTCTACCGGAGGTGATGAAGATTTTAAGCATGAATTCCAACGAGATACTACGATTCGTTCCGGGGAGTTGGAATAATAACTTATTCACCAATTTTATCCTCACTCCTGCAACTTTACATCCCACCTTGTGATGAACGCACTTCCTGGACATCCGAGTAAGGAACATTCGTTGATTACCCCCAAAAGGATATGTAAAGAATAATGCCACAAAATCACTAAGGCTCAAAGAAAACACAAAGTGCTGTCAGCCGATTTAGGACCCTTTGTGAGACCTTTGTGAGACCTTTGTGATTTTGTGCCTTTGTGGCAATAAAACCAGACGATTGGAAATTTCAATAGGCAAATCTAAAGAAGCAGGTTAGAAACTTCGCGTCATTAGTCAATTGAAAAAAGTCATTTTTTTGCTTCATTTTCATTTTACTACTTCCTTTAGAATTGTGGAGTTGTTCAGGTAGCAGAATGTTTTTTAAATAGATATTCTTGGATTGAACGGGCATCCATTTAAATCGTTAAATTTCAGTTACCTTTATAGAGTGAAAACGATCTATCGCTTAAAGGTTATCCTACTCCTTGGTTTATCCATTATTATTTTGTGCATTATCGCTTACGGCTCATTGAGCCCAAATAAGAGGGTATCCGAAAGCATTCAGCCAATTATCAACGACACATTATTCTATCCAACTCAATGTCATGTTTCCCTGAGGGACAGTCTGGTGGATTTTGGAATATCCTTTTTGGATACACCTTACGTTCCCGGAGGCTGCAGTAAAGCTGGATTTGACTGTTCGGGCTTTGTTTATTTTGTTTTTCAACAGTTTAATGTTCAGGTCCCACGAAGCTCCTCCCAATATAAAAATTTTGGTAAAGAAATTTCGATCGATAGTGTTCAAAAGGGTGATGTTCTGGTGTTTCTGAGCCCCACCAGCAATGTGCTTGGTCATGTAGGTATTGTAAGCAATCCTAATGGTATGGAGAGTGATTTTATGCATGCGACATCGGGTAAGGAAATGAAAGTGGTCATAACCAGCTTGAAAAAGAGTGGATACCAACGCCGATTTGTAAAAGCGGTGAATGTCTTCTGAATTTTGTGCTGTGATGGAATAACCAGTAGAAATACCCCCTGATTCAACGCGATTGCATCGCGTGGTTTTATTGAAATTACTTCACTACTTCATAGTTATGTGCTTCTTCGCGAAGTTGTCCGTTAAAAATTGAACAAAATGAATGTAAAATAAAGTACCTTTGTACCTAAATTGGTACACAAAATTATAATGAGATGAAAATAGTCACTAGTCGGGAGTTTCGTGATAATCAAAAGAAATACTTTGAAATGGTTGATAATAATGAACAAGTAATCGTTAAGCGGAAAAGCCGGGCCTATAAACTTGTTCCTGTTACAGATGATGATATGTTAGTGGATATTCCACAGGAATACAGGTGTGACCCATTTGAGATTAGTCCGGGTGGCGATATGTTTTGGGCAGATAAACGAAATGTTGAGAAAGTAAAACAGGCGATTGAAAACAAAGATCAAATTGCAGCTAAACTCAACTCCATGGATGATGTTAAAAATTTTATGGACAGCTTATAAAACATGTATATACTTCACATTACAGTTCAGGCAAAGAAGGATATTGCATTTTTGAAAAAGAATAGTGGAAAATCCCTTACAGTGAAAATAGAAAAACTTTTGCTTGAGCTGATAAATCATCCCAAAACAGGAACCGGTCAGGTAGAGCAGTTAAGAGGTGATCGGCAAGGTCAATGGTCAAGAAGAATAGATAAAATGAACCGACTGGTTTATACCATTGATGATGAAATCGTAACCGTAGAAGTTATTGCAGCCAGAGGACATTACGATGATAAGTAGTGCATGAATACTGAGAAACTGTTCCTCGTAATTGAATATTATGAAAAAGAAAACCATCCCTGAAAAAAAGGATGGTTTTCTTATCTATTGAAATTACTTCACGACTTGATACTCATGCACTTCTTCTGAAGTAAACGGTAACCACGAAAGGGTTGACTTGTCATTCACCATTTTATCGTACATAAAGCTGTTGTTGCCGTACGAAAGAGTACGCGCATCGTAGCCAAACAAACGTAAATAGGCGGTTACGAATCCGGAATTGTGCCCGGTTCCACAATACACCACAATGGTTTTATCGGTAGGCAGTGTGCCCATTTCGTTCACAATACTCAAGGTAGCACCTGGCTTGTAACGCACTGCTCCCGGAATGTGTCCGTTTTCGTACTTGTCACGACGATCGTAATTCACTACATAATAGTCGTTGGGATTCGAAAAAACAGTTGAGGCATCAATCATGATATGGTCAATTCCTTCACTAAAAAGGTGATTGAAACGTGCTGTACCAATTTCTTCACCACTTGTTTTTCCGGTGTTGAGCTTTGGCAAGCCTTTGGCCAATGGTGCTTCATTTACGGTGGTTTCAAGTTGGTTTTGAAAATCCGATGAACAATTTGCCAACCAGCCTGTATTGGCTGAAGCTGCATTCCAACTGCTCATTCCCCAACGAAGGGCGTATACATTCCCATAGCCCATTAGTCGGAGCAGCGAAGTGGTATAACTTGCTGTCTGACCATCGGCACTAACCAAGATAATCCGTTTGTATTCGAAAGGTTTGATACCCGATTCAAAATAAGCCGGTAAATCCGAAAATGCTTTTAGAACAGCACCTTTAATGTGACCGGCGTTAAATTCTTCTTTTGTTCGAAGATCAATAATCAGGTTGTTGCTTTCCAATTCATCATAAACACTGGATGCTTTGATTAATGAAGGAAAGTTACGGCTATTCACATAGTCGCCATTTTCTGCCAGATCCTTCAACAATAAACTGGTTTCCTGATCGATTGAAACAGGCGTTTGTACCTGACTTTTTTCTTCAATTTCTTCTTCGTTCTGAGCATTTTTTTTCTGGCTGTTTGAACAACTCAAGGTAAAAAACACCAAAAGAAGTAAGGGAATTACTTGAATATTCTTCAACATTTCTTTTTAGCTTATTCAGTAACAACAGCAAGTCTGTCTTTATCGTATTTTAAGGTTTCCACGCGTTTGCCCACCTCATCATATTTGTACTCCATAATGGCTACGCCATTGTTGGGATCATTGATCAGATTCCGGTCAGCATCGAGGTTCCAGCGTTCAATAATGGCACCATGTTCGTCGTAGACACTTTTAAATACAGGAACATTTTTCCCTGAATGGTATTCATCATCCTGATCGAAAACAGCCATTTCAATTTGGTTTCCGTTTTCATCAACTTTGCTAACGCGTTTTGCCCAACCCCAATATAGATTCGATAGTTGTCCAACCGTGTTGTGTACCGAAAAACTAAGCACATCACCTTGTTCACTGTTGGCAAATTCGAAATATGAAACACCAATGTCGCCACAGTTTTCGGCTGTACAGTTGGTTAATGTGTCGGCTTTGTAATTCATCATTTTTGTGCAGTAACCATTGGCATCGTATTCAAAGCGCAATTCGTAGAAGGGGCAAAAGGGATTCATAACCACTTCTGAATCGGCCAAATTATAACGCAATTCCTGAACCATACCATTCTCTAATATTTTCCAGTCGTAATGGTGAATGTTGTTACGGTTTTCAATGGCATTTCCTTCTTTATCGAAAAATTCAAGTTTTGTTCTAACTCCATCTTCATTCAAAGTGTATACCGCAGCATAGGCACCGCCCGATTCAACCTGTTCATTTTTCTCGTTGAAATAATGTTTGGTTTGTTTATTTCCTTCGTAAGTGTAAGTGATTTTATCAGCACCACGCATCGATCCATAAGATAGAATGGTGGTGTCTCTACCATAAACCACTTCGGTTAATCTTCCGGTTTCATCGTAGGTGAATTTATAGTTATTCATGGTTTTTGCTTCTTCTGCTGTGATTTGGCGGATGCCTTTTTCGATATCAAAAGGAGTTTCACTGAACTGGATTTGGCGATAATGTTGAACTCCTGCTTTGGTTTCTGTTTTTGGGTTACAGGCATAAAATATAGAACCAGTCAGTACTATAGCCAGCAAGTAAATAAGTGTTTTGTTCATCTTCATAATGTATTTCATTTTATTGGTTTTATAATTTTTAACGCAGTTAACTTAATTGAAACAATAGCTGCGAAGAAAGGTTCTAGAATTTTCATGCGATAAAGGAGAAAGATCATTTACCAACCTTGAGTTTGGGCTATGATAAGGTTGGTTTGAAAATGTACTTGTGACGATGGACTTGCTTATTCTTTAATTTCGAGCAACTCTTTTAGTTCTTTTAGTTTTTTGTCCCAATCGTTCAGGTATAACTCATTTAGCGTTCTTTCAAAAAGATTTTGATTGTTGTATAATTCTGAATGAAGAAGCCATATCTGTTTCCCATTTATTAACTTGTTCGCAATCAAATCAATATCCGTTCTTAAAATGTTGTCAACTACAGCTTTTACAACTTTCGCATATAACTTTTCTTTTGACCTGAAATAGTAATGAATAGCAGATTTATGAACATCTGCAAGTATTGCAATTTGATGAAGCGTAGTACCATGATAGCCATATAAAAGAAAAACATCATAGGCCGCCTTGAATATTTTATCCTCAGTATAGAGCGCTGTATTAGCCATTGTCTTGAATTTTAATTCATACATAAATAATTTGTTTCTTAGTTGCCGTATAGCCTGCCCCGATGTTTTTCGGGGGAACTCACATGTCGAATTTTCATTGGTATTTGTGATTATCTGCAAACATGTTCGTTTCATATTAATTATGCCAACCCATTGTCTTTAGAAATTAGAACCTTAATTTTTCTGTCATAAACCCAAATCGAAGCATATTTAAACGATGATTGAAATACATGTTGTAATAATCGGAGCCATGATAATATTGAACAAAGAGGCCAATATCTTCCAAAAAATTCGGATGATAGTAAAAAGTCAAACTCAGGTTTAGCCTTTCCGTTGAAAATGCCTCAAGTTGATTGAACGCTCCAAACATCCAAGTGGTTTCACCTTTTATTGAATACGCAGGTCTTTGTGAGTTATTCTGATTGTTGCCGGAGGTAACTCTGAAAATTGAAAATGCATTATGCCATCTGTAACGGCTATAAACACCAATTAACTCTTCTTGAATTGAAACTTTAGGATGAACCTCAAACGATGTTTTAAAGAACTGATAAGCATTAAAATGAGTATTTACATTGGTTTTTATTAAGCCCAATTCTGAAAAATTTGTGGTAAAACTTCCCGATTTCACGTTTAAACTTCCATCGTCCAAAAAGAAATCCCCTTCCTGCCCGTTGGAATGATGCGCAATTCGGCCATAAATACTAGCACTTTTCGAATCAGGTTTTTCATTAAGCATATAATACATTGTTATCTGAGGCCTATAACTAGGCGTTCGAACCGGAAACGATTCTTCCTGATACATCCGAACGATAATCTGAGGGGTAAGAACCCCCATTAAGCGGGAGTTCTTACTTTTTCTTAAATAAAAATTCGGGTTCACATTTCCTTCAAACCAAAGTCGCTCAATGTTCCCAATATCTGTTGGAAAGGTGATGTAGCTGTTCCCCTGGTTTACTTGCGATATTAATGAAAGTCCAATTTGAGGCAATAATTCTGTTGTTTGCCCAAAACCTGCAAAGGACAATAATATGCTTAGAATAATTAAAAAACCATTACTTTTCATTTAGAAACTGAGCTTTTTGCAGCAATTCGTTCTTTAATTCTATCCACCATATAATAAACCATGGGTACTAAATAAACAGTCAGAATCATGGACGACAGCAAACCGCCAATGATTACCCAAGCCAAACCGTTTTTCCATTCTGCAGCTGTGCCACTGGCCATTGCAATGGGTAACATGCCAATAGCCATGGCGAGAGTTGTCATTAAAATGGGGCGCATCCGCTCTTTGCTAGCAATAATTAAAGCTTCTTTATAGTACTTTCCCTGTGCTTTTAATTGGTTGGTAAAATCCACAATCAGAATGGCATTTTTTGTCACCAGTCCCATGAGCATGATTAACCCAAGCTGTGCAAACAAAGTCAAATTGTTTAACGATAAATTCAAGGCAAAAAAGGCTCCAATGCCAGCCATTGGTATCGCAAACAATGCCACAAACGGATAGATATAGCTATCGTAAAGGGCTATCATAATCAAATAGATGAGTATAAACGAAATAAGCAGAACTGAACCCAAAGCCCCAAAACTTTCATTTTGTGTTTTAATATCTGCTCCCCAGGTTAATTTTACGCCTTCGGGCAAAGGAGCGGCTTTCAAATAGCTAATTGCTTCGTCGGCTAATGTACCCGATGGTCTTCCAAACGATTCGGATGTTAAGGTAACCGATGGTTGTCGATCTAATCTTTCGAGTAACGAAGGCGAATTATCCTGCACTACTTCGGCAAATTGAGATAACTCAATCGGAATATTCATTGGGTTTACGATGGAAATACGTTGTACATCTTCGTAGTTTTTCCGGTCAAACTCATCCAATCCTATTCTAACGGGGTATTCTGTCCCATTTTCGGTTAGTGTGGCATCATCATTCCCGGTGAAAGCGGTTCTCAAATTTAAACCAACATAAGCGCTTGTTAAACCCAGTCGCTGCATCTTATTCTTATTTGGAATTACCTTGTATTCAGGACTCCCTTCTTCTACTGATAATCGAACATTATCGGCACCCGGTATTTTTTCAACTATTGCTTTCAGTTCCTTGCCTGTTTTCATTACTAAATCTAAATCGCTGCCGCTTAATGATATTTTTATTGGTGCTTGTTTGGGCAGTAATCCGAGTACAGCCATCGAAAAGTTTACTCCCGAGAACTCTTTTTTCAGCTCCTCACGAAGTGATTTCATAAAGACCTCCGTTTTAATGTTTCTTTCCTTTTCCGGTTTAAGCTGAATGGTAAATTCAGATAAATTGGCAGAGCCAACCCCCAGACTTCCTATGCCTGTGCTTGGTCCGGCAACGTTGCTGAAAAGAGAAGCTACTTCAGGTTGTTGAAGGATGAAATTTTCTATTTTTTGCGTTCTGATATTGTTTTCATGTACGGTGGTTATTTTGTCGTATTCCAGATTTAAACGAAACTTCCCTTGGTCGCCGGTTGACATCATCTCTTTGCCAATAATGCCTTGTCTCATTATTCCAACGGTCATTATCAAAAGTAAAATTACGATTCCGGAAAAGATGAGTTTATGGCGAAGCACCCATTCCAGTTGATGTCCATACCAATTAATGAATGCTGTTAGCTGTTTCTCAAACCATAACAAAAAGCGGTTGATGAAATTTGTTGGTTGTAAATCTTCCTTTTTCCCAATCCGCGAAGCCAACCAGGGCACCAATGTAAAACCCACCAGTAAGCTGGTAAGTGTTGATGTGATGACCACTATCGAAAATTGTTTCAACATATCGGCCACAAAAACCTGCAAAAATAAGATGGGTAAAAATACCACCACGTCAACCAGAGTAATTGAGATTGCTGAGAAGCCAATTTCCATACGACCTTCCAGTGAAGCAGTAGCTTTGTCTTTGCCCATATCGAGATGCCGCTGGATGTTTTCCAGAATAACAATGGCATCGTCTACCAGTATTCCAATAATTAAGGACATGGCCAGCAAGGTCATCAGGTTTAAGGTGAAGCCCAACAGCCACATTACGGCAAAAGCAGTAATTAATGAGGTAGGAATGGCAATTAACACAATCAATGAGTTACGATAACTTCTTAAAAACAAGAACATCACCAGAGAAACCAGGATTACTGCTAAAATCAGATCATCAACCACTGAATTTACGGCAGCGATGGTGAGGTCTGTCGAATCATCGGCAATCGTGAATTTTACTCCATATTTTGAGTTGGCACTTTCAATTTGAGTAAGTTTTGCGTGTACTAATTTTGAAACTTCTACGGCATTGGCATCCCCTTGCTTTTTTAGCATAAGGCCTATTCCGTTTACCCCATTGTATCGGCTGACCGAACTTATTTCTTTCACTCCGTCAATCACGGTAGCTACATCTTTTACATGGACTGGCATTCCCGGTGCAGGCATCGCCACCTGTACGTTCATGATGTCATTTACAGTGGCAAATTTTCCGGTTAATCTTACCGAATTACTTTCCTTATCGGTTTGTGCTTTACCGGCAGGCAAATCAATACCAGAGCGGTTGATGGCTTCAACTACCTGATATAGTGATATTTTATAAAGTTTTAGTTTGTCCTGATTGGCCATTACCTGAATTTCACGCTCTTCGCTACCGAGCAGGGTGATTTCCGCTACTCCTTTCAATTGCTGGATTTGCGGTAGATATTCATCCTTCATTTTTTGATAAAAATCTGTTGCAGGCAAATTACTGGTTGCAATAATGGAAATTATAGGCAAATCATTTGGTGAAACTTTGCTCATCACCGGACTTAGAATGTCAGCAGGCAGGTCTTTGCGGATGTTGTCGATATACCGCTGGGCATCCTGCATGGCTATGTTTAAATCTGTTCCATATTTCAGATTGGCAATAATAACCGAAGCATTGGGCATCGACTTGGTTTCCAAATAATCTACACCTTCGAGATTCGACAAGGCGTCTTCTATTTTTCTGGAAACAGAGGTTTCTACTTCATTTGGTTCGGCACCAGGGTACAATGTTTTTATAACCACTACCGGTTGATTAAAATCAGGAAGCAGTTCATATCCCAGGTTTTTAAAGCCTATGATCCCTAATAATGTGAATACACTGAAAAGAACGATGATCAGCGAGGGTCGATTGATTGATATTTTTGTTATGTTCATCTTCTTTCAATTTTTAATTCGTAATTGACTTCACATTTGCCCCATCAAACAGGTTAATAAATCCGTTGGTAATAATGACATCTCCTTCAGTTAATCCGCTCGATACAACTACTTTATTTTGAAATCTGGCAGAAATGTTAACGTTTTGAAGAATCGCTTTCCCATTTATTACCCTATAAACCTGAGCTTGAATATTTGTTCCAACAATAGCAGATGCCGGAATAATGATCTGTTTTCCTTCACTATTGTTTTCCATAGCAATGGTTATTGGAAGAACTTTTCCAAACATGCCTGCTTTGATTTTTAAATCTGGGGTGTTAGACACTGAGAACTGCACAGGGTAACTATTTCCCATGTTGGCTTTGCTGCCTGTCATAAATACTTTTCCAGTTAACTCAGTTTCGGGATAAACATCGGCGCTAAGCGTATACTTTTGATTGTTTTCGAACTGCCTTAACTCATGCTCGGGAACATTTACTGTAAACTTCAGCTGCGAAATATCGGTTATTTGCAGCAGTGGAATCCCCGGAGCAGCAAAAGCACCTTCTTCAGTTAATTTAGCAGTAACAATTCCATGAAAAGGAGCTGTGATGGTTGTTTTGTTGATTTGTTCCATTAAAGTGGCTTTTTGCACTTTAGCAGATTTTAAACCCAGTAAGGTTTTTTCAAGTTGAATGCCCTGAATGGCATCAGCTTTGGCAAGAACGGTAAATCGTTTTACATCGGCTTCTAAGCCTTCAATTTGTATTTCAACAGTTTGCATCTGCAGTTTCAATAAGGAGTTATCCAATTGAATTAAAGGCTGTCCTTTTTTGACCGTACTTCCTATATCCACCATCAGTGCAATTATCTTTCCCTGAATATCGGCACTAACTTTTGTCTCTTTATTGGGTTCAAAAGTTCCCGTGTATGAAATATCATTTTCAATATTTTCAAACTTTAAAGAAATGGTCTGCACATTTATAGCTTGCTCTTTATCGTATTGATAAACCCTTTTTACGGTGGTTTCCTTATTGCTTTTTAGCTGAAAAACCACGATGGCAATTAATGCCACTGCCACACCTATATAAATAATTGTTTTTTTCATTTCTATATTTTTAATTCTTATTTGAAATATTCCCTGTTAATTTTTTTAATTCCAAATCGGCTTTCAGGTATTCAACAATCGCTGATAAATAATTTTGCTGTGCTTCACGAAGCGTGTTATCCGCCAATAGAACATCGGTTAAGTTGGCTGTTCCTTCTTTTTGCTGTAATAGCATTTGATGATAGATTGTGCCGGCCAAATTTATTTGCGACAAGGTATTTTCTATCGTTTTTTGTGTAACAGCCCTGCGATGATTGGCATTTTCAATCAACATATTGTTTTGATCTTTAACTAAACTTTTTTGCAATTCGCTATTTTGAATTTCTATCCTTTTTTGATTTATTTTTCGATGGGTAACAGTTCCGTTAAACAAGGGAACGGAAACTTGCAATCCCGCAAAACTGGTCGGGAAAAATTTTAGGAAATCATTGGGTTTCTCGTCATAACCAAAGCCGGTTTGTCCATAACTTCCATACAACGAAACAGAAGGTAAGCGTGAGTTTTTTAAGGTACTCAATTCACTCCAAAGTAATCGGTTTTGGGTATATGCAATTTGCAAATCAATGGTGGTAGAATTTGCATAGTCCATTAGGTTTTTATTATGAATTTCAGCATCAATTTGTATGTTTTGCTGATAAGGAATCCCCATTGATAGTTTTAAGGCATTCATTACTTGTTCCTGATTATTTGCAATCAATTCGCGTCGTGTACTTAGCTGTTCTTTTTGCAATTCTACTTTTGTAACATCGCTTTGCTTAAGCATTTGTTGGGAATGAAGCAATTCCAGGTTTTCGAGCAAGCGAATGGTATTCACTAAATTACTATCGATAAATGCCAGTTGGTGAACTAAAATTTGGGCATTGTAATACAAATTTGATATGTCGAAGAAAACTTGCTCTTCTGTTTTTTTGTATTGTAATTCGCTTATTTCAGCAGCAATTTTAGTGGTTTTTATTGCCCCGTAAACCTGTGGATTATACAGTGGCATAGCAATTTGAATATTTGCACCAATGTTGTGAGGTACTCCCATTTGAATCTCTTTATATTGACCTTCAGGACCTCCAAATGTGGTTTGAGGCATCAATTGATAGGGCAAATCGATAAAATACTTGTAATCAGCATTAAGGTTTACTTTAGGGATTAAATTGGCTTTAGCTTCCTTTTGCCTTTCAGTGCCAAGTTCTATGTTATTCCTGCCCATTTGCAAATTATTATTATTTACCTGTGCGGTGTCGATGCATTGCTGCAACGACCATGTTTGTGCTTGTCCCCAAGCAGGTGCTGTCAGCGTAATCACCAATATTGTCAGTATTCTCAGTAGGTGAATATTCACTAACCTTGGACGTAAAATTTTTTTTAGTAGCATATTAATTTTGTTTTTTTGTTGTTCTAATATCTTTCAATTCAAGTATCATCTCATTTACACGTTGCTCGTTTTTCATTAACAATCTGAAACTGGATAAAATCTTGCCAACCAATAATTTGGTTGACATTTTTGTTTTGAAAGTATTATCCATTTTCCCTGTATTGATTAGTGTAGATAGATATGTTTCAGCCGTATTTTTTATTCGTAACATTATTGCTTTTATGCTATGCTCCCGGTTCATTAAACTTTTATCGAAAATTAAAGCCAGGTAATAAGGTTTCTGCAGAAATAAAGAATATAGGTTTTTAAATAGTAATTTAATTTTTGTTTCCGGTTCAATCCCCGTGTTGGCAATTTCTTGGACAAGAGTATTTAATTCATTTTCAAAAGCAAGCAGAAGCATTAAGATAAGATCATCATCTTTTGTAATTTGATTATGAAGTTCATTTTTAGCTATGCCCATCTTTAGCAATAGATTAGGTATGGTAAGGGCTTCTAATCCTGAATTCATAATAATCTGTGCCGATTTGTCTATGATTGCAGTACTTGTTGTTTTCATGATTTAACTTATTTCGATAAGTGAATATTCACTAACATTGTGTTTAAATTTTTTTCCCTTTTCCCTTTAGTCGTTTTAAATAGGAAATAGGCTGCTGCTGCAAATAGTAGTGTCAATGTTATCCGAAAAACCATTGCACCAATTGTTTTAGTTTCATATATACCACCTGAATTGATATGAACAAATAAACCTACAAAAGCGGTAATTAGAACTGCAATTGAGACATATAAGGGTAGGGTGGTCCATTTTTTTCTTCCAATTAAACCATAAGCTGCAAAAAGGTAGAGTACGCTAGCGATAAAATTTGCTTTTACAACAAAAAGGACATAATTACCTTCTTTCGCTCGTATACCAAATAAATCAAAAATTACCGAACTGCTTAAAAATAGAGTCAGCAAACCAAATGCAGCAAGAACAACTGCAATAGAATAACGAAGAACTTTATTTCTATTCATTTTCATGGGAGTATGATTTATAAAAGTTTAGTTTGTGTTGTTGGCTTTGGAGCTTTTACAACAAGTATTCGAGCAATAGCGCCTGAATTATTATATAAGCAGTGTACAATATTCTTTGGGCTTTCTACCAAACAATCGGCTTGCACTTGAATCTTTTCATCACCAACTAATACTTCAGGTGCCCCCTCTAAAATGTAAAAGAATACATCAACAGGAGTGATATGAGGTTTGAGTGCTTCTCCCGGCTGCAAGGTTATGTGCATTGCCTGTGCCGAATCTTTATCGTACAATTTGCGAACATCCAGTTTATGGGGAGTTTCTACAATTTGTGTTTCTTTTACTACATTAATTTTCATGATTCTTAGTTTTATTTTTTAATCAAAACTTTTATTGAGCTGATAAACCCTGAACCTTTTTCTATTAAGTTAAATTTATAATTCTGCATGTGCCATTGCTTTACAAACATCCTCAACGATCCCATAATTATAACAGCTAAATGGGAAGCATCAATATCAGCCTTTATCTCTCCGTTTTTTTGTCCGGTTTGAATGATAGTTTCGAGGCTTGCAATGTTTTTATTCATTATTTCCTGCACTTTTTCAGTCAGTTCTGCCTCGTTGCGAAAAATCTCTTCTGAAAAAATTACAGCAACTAATGATGGTGAAGTTGAAAACTTTTTAAAATGATTTTGAAACAAATTTTCAATTTTAATGAGAGAGTTTTCGTTTGAACTTAATTGATCCGTAAAAAAATGCTCTGTGCTTAATTTGAAAAAATCGAGAATCGCTAATAATATTTGAATTTTATTGTCGTAATGACGATATATCGCAGACTCAGCGAAACCTATTTTCTTCGCAAGGTTTTTTATCGTTAAAGATTGTATCCCACTTTCTGCAATTAACTCTAGTGAAACATTTATAATCTCTTGTTGTCGTTCTGTCGTTTCTGTATTCATTATAAAAATATATAGTGAGTGAATGTTCGCTCACAAAGATAAAACATTTAAATTGAACAATCCAAATTATTTTAGATTTCTTTATTTAAAATACGTATTGCTCTAATTATATGTAGCTTGAAAAGGGTAGGAGGCTCTTTTGATTTTAATCAGTTTCTTATTATTCTTTATTGGTATTCGTGAATACTAAAGCATTTGTAGGACATAAACGAATTACTTACGATTTCATTAAGGAACAATAGATGCGAATCTTTTTATGAAAGTATCTTTTGAATAGCCTTAAATCTGAGCGATGTCATCGTCTGCTTTATTCCTATCACATATCTTTGATGAAAATAATTCGAAATGAGACTTCAAATCAAATTTCTACACCGCTTTACTTCCATAAAAAATCGTGATCAGTACGAAAGCTAAACACCATTGTTTAGATGATCTTTCATTTTTTATTTCATTCAAATTCAGAAAAGTTATGGATTTACCTTTTGCAGAATCGTATCGTATTAAAATGGTGGAGCCCATTTACCGTAGCACCCGTGAAGAACGTGTAAGGTGGCTGGCCGAAGCAAAATATAACCTCTTCAAGTTGGAGAGCGAAAAAGTTTACATCGATTTATTGACCGACTCCGGAACCGGCGCCATGAGCAAAAACCAGTGGGCTGCTATGATGCAGGCCGATGAAAGTTACGCCGGAGCAAAGTCGTATTACCGTATGCGCGATGCGGTCAGAAACATCATGGGATTTGAACATGTATTGCCAGCGCACCAGGGACGTGCAGCCGAGAATGTTTTGTTCTCCACGTTCATTACAGCCGGTGATATTGTGCCCGGCAATTCGCATTTCGATACCACTAAAGGTCACATCGAATTCCGTAAAGCCGAAGCCATTGATTGTACTATCGATGAGGCTTTCGATATTTCGAATCTACATCCCTTTAAAGGCAATGTTGATATTGATAAATTGAAAGCTGTGATTGAAAAGTATGGAGCTGAAAAAATCCCCATGATTATACTAACAGTGACCTGTAATTCTTCGGGTGGGCAGCCTGTTTCCATTGCCAATATGAAAGCCGTTTATGACGTGGCACAGCAACACGGAATTCCGGTCTGTTACGATTCAGCCCGATTTGCCGAAAATGCCTATTTTATTAAAGAACGGGAAGAAGGTTATGCCGATAAAACGGTCAAAGAAATCGTGCGCGAGATGTATCTGTATGCCGATATGGCCACAATGAGTTCCAAAAAGGATGCCATTGTGAATATCGGCGGATTTATTGCCTTTAAAGTAGAGGATCATTTTAAGAGGGCATCGATGTACGATATTATGTTTGAAGGATACGTGACCTATGGCGGAATGGCTGGCCGCGACATGGACGCAGTGGCCGTTGGTTTGGACGAAGGTACCGAATTCGACTACCTGCAAACCAGGATTGAACAAGTGCATTATTTAGGACGAAAACTTATTGAGTATGACATTCCGGTGCAACAACCCTTTGGCGGTCATGCCATTTTTATCGATGCCAAACAAGTTCTTTCGAAAGTACCCAAAGAAGAATATCAGGCACAAACTCTAGCTTGTATTTTGTATTTGGAAGCCGGAGTTCGGGCAGTAGAAATTGGAACCTTATTGGCCGATCGTGATCCGGTAACCCGCGAAAACCGCTATCCCAAGCTGGAGTTATTGCGACTGGCTATCCCAAGAAGAGTGTATACGAATAACCATATCGACGTGGTGGTAGCTGGGTTAAAAAACATTTATGACCGACGCGATACCATTGACACGGGTTTATACATAACTGATGAAGCGCCCATTCTGAGGCACTTTACCGTGGAATTGGCGAAAGTATAAGGAATTTAAGGAACCGTTCTCTCAAAAAAGAACGGTTCCTTAATCCTCTTATTGATAAGTCACCCCCTCCATTGGATATTCACCGTACATAATACTAATCGATGCCGAGGAATAACTTCCAAAAATACCTAAGCCATTTTCAACGTTGTTGTAAATGGGTACTGGTTCTGTAAATGGCATATTATCGTTGTACGATTGTAGGTCGATAGATTTTAAATACAAAAACATATCATAGGTAATGCTTTGTAAAAGTATGGTGTATTCTTTAAACTCGCCTTTGTCGGGGCGGAATTCATATTCATCGCTGTAGCCGTCACTTTGATAAAAATTCAATTCGTATTCTTTGCCGTTAATTAACTCGTCACTAAACACCCCGTATTCATTCCACGATGAGCCAAATATATAGTTGTTTGCATCTTCTGTTTCAAAAGAAAAAATTGGATCTTCGGAATTAAAATAACTCGATCCCATGTTTCCATTTATATAAATGTTTAGTGAATCAGCTGAGTCGGAATGGTAAGGAAGAGACCCTCTTTTTTGTTGAATGATTATACGATAATAATTGGTGTCTTCAGCAGGATCTTTAAAGCGAAGTTTAAAATGATAATCCATTCCTGTCCACCATTGTTCTTTTTTTAAGACTGAAAAAGTATCGATACTCACGACTTCAACAGGTTTTGGAATCGTTGTTTCAGTGCTCACTGTTTCAAAACCAGGCCGGCTCACTTCCAGAGTATAGCGTATACCAAATGCAGCACGGGTAGTTTCGGACACATATGTGTAAAGTGTATCAGTCGTAAATT
Organism: Prolixibacteraceae bacterium; assembly: GCA_041821245.1. Lineage (GTDB taxonomy): Bacteria > Bacteroidota > Bacteroidia > Bacteroidales > Prolixibacteraceae > Roseimarinus. The sequence continues at coordinate 106,499 of JBGUEP010000002.1, read as the reverse complement.
CACCAGGGTTAACATAGGTGGGTTGTTCGTAAATGTTTAACACCATTTTTAGCTGCTCTTTTTTGATTCCATCTTCATACAATATTACTGTGGCGTTTGGTATTTCCGTCGATATTACTGAACTGTTAATTGGGATGTCTCTGAATAGTTTGACTGTAATGAGGCTGTCGGGTTCAATGAATGAATTGACAACAATTTTGGGTGCCGTTAAATCCCGGTCCAGAATAATTTCTTCTTCACATGCTGCCGCAAGGATCAACAGAAGTAAAAAAAGCAAGGATTTATGAGTTGGTAAGTTCTTCATTGTTTAGAATTTGAAGGAGTAAGACACTGATGGAATAATAGGGAAGAGGCTCAATTTCATTAAACGCTGGACTGGCACTTGCTGATAGCCTATAGAATAATAAGTATCATAATCGTATTTCCAATTCAGCATAAACGGATTGAGTTGATTGTAAACGTTATAGATTGAAACACTCCAGGTTCGTATGCCGTGTATCTTTTGTAAGTGAAAATTCATGCCTAAATCCAGACGATGATAGGCTGGCATGCGGTAATTATTTCGCCCTTCGTAATACTTCACATTATTGTTCCAATAACCGGAGTTGGAATACGGAATTTCTGAAATGGGATATTGCGAAAATGATAAGGTTACGGCATTACCTGTTCCATACACCCATGTTCCGCCAATGTCAAATTTATCGCTGAATTTGTGGGTGACCACCACGCTAATGTCGTGACGGCGGTCGTATTTGGCCGGGAAAACCCTTCCGAAGTTGATGTTGTCGAATTGATGTTCAGTTTTCGACCAGGTGTAGCCAATCCAGCCGGTGGTGTTTCCTACGGTTTTCTCCAAAAGAAATTCGGCACCATAAGACCAGCCGTGCCCTTTTTCAACCTTGCTTTCCCAGTCGGCACCACCACCCATAAATGAGGCACCTTCTTTATAGGCAATCAGATTTTTCATGTCCTTGTAAAAACCTTCTAGGGTAAGACTTAAATCGAATGGCAAGTTAATGGCCGTTCCCACTGCAATTTGATCTGAAATGGGTGGTTCAAATTTTTTGGTCACCGGAACCCAGAGGTCGGTGGGTAAATTAATTCCCGAGGTGGCCAATAAATGTACGTGTTGTGCCATGCGCGAATAGGAAGCTTTTAAAGACCAGTTTTCGGTTGCCTTGTAACGGATGGCTAAACGAGGTTGTGGGCGCACAAAAGTTTGATTGTCGACATTGAATACAGAGAGGTGTAGGCCGGCATTGATTTTAAGTTTGGAGGTAATGTCAATGTCATCTTCAATGTACGATGAAATTTCATTGGCATAAATGTCGCGGTTTCCGTAACTGGTGTCGGTATCCATTTCCTCATAAGCCGAATTGGTGGCTGTAAAATTGGAAACTCCAGGTGTAAAGTGATGTCGGGTATAGTAAGTTCCAAATTTGATGGCATGATTCGGTGTAGGGAAATAATCGAAATCAACTTTGGCAGTTAGGTCTTCGATCCCTGAGAAATAGCGGAAGTAAACTTCTTCTTTCGTGGTATCCACCAGGTTTTTGTTTAATTCATACGATTCGATGTCGAAAAAATACTTGCTGTAAGTTAAGGTGGTATTGCTGAATAGTTTGGGCGTTAGCAGGTAATTCCAGCGTAAGGAAGAGATGGTATTTCCCCAGCCGAGTCCAAATTTATCTTCATATTCATTGGTAGCTATTTTTTCACTCCAGCCGTTATCGTATTTATCACCGCCGTGTCCTTTGTCACGTCCATGGTATCCGCTCCAGTACAGGCGACTACGATCGGAAAAAATGTGGTTGACTTTTAAGTTGAAGTCATGAAAATAAGCTCCCATTTTTACACTGGTCTCTTCTTTATTATTCATGTAGGCCACTATGGGTTGAGCCAGAATGTCGACGTAGGTTCTGCGTGCCGAAATCATAAACGATGTTTTGTCCTTCACTATTGGGCCTTCGAACGATAATTTGGAGGAAATTAATCCGATGGAGAAGTCGCCTTTAAATTCTTTCATGTTTCCGTCCTTCATCCCAATATCGATCACTGATGACAGACGGCCACCAAATCGGGCAGGAAAACCTCCTTTGTACAATTTTACCGTTTTAATGGCGTCGGGGTTAAAAACAGAGAAGAAACCCAACAAATGACTGGCATTGTAGACAGGAACACCATCCAGAAGGAACAGGTTCTGGTCGGAACCACCTCCGCGCACATAAATGCCGCTGGTCCCTTCTGTTCCGGATTGGACGCCTGGTAGCAATTGAATCACTTTTAATACATCGGCTTCACCAAGAATTACCGGTAAGGTTTTCAACTTTTGTATGGGCAGTTCAATCATGCTCATTTGCGTTTCCTCCACTTTATTAATGGAAGAGCCCGAAACAGTGATTTCGTCCAGTTGATCACTTTGTAATTCCAGTTCAATGTTCAGCGAAACATCGTTTTGAAGATTCAGTTTGAACTCTTTTTTTTGATAGCCAATGAAGGAAGCCACCAGGGTGATTTCTCCCTTATTTTGAGAAATACTGTAGAATCCATAGGTGTTGGCAATGGTTCCCTGAAAATTGGTCTTGTTGTAAACGTTGGCATTCATTAGTCGTTCGCCCGTTTGTTTATCGGAAATGTATCCGCTAATGGTCACACGTTGCGCACTTATTGTGGTGGACAATAAACACACAAAAAGAAAAATGAAAAGGTGTTTCATCGTATCTGGTTAAGTAGGGTATAGAGTGGCTTTGGTTAAATCAATAGTAATAGTTATAGTAATTTCCCTGTTGATAAATCACACCATCGATTGGATACTCCCCATCTTTGTAAGAAAACGAAGTACCGGAAGTCGCTCCAAATATGCCTATTCCATTTTCTACGTTAGAGAACACCTGTACCGGTTCAACAAAAAGTTCTCCATCGTAATATTTGTGTTCGTACGACGATTTGTAGTACAGGTAAGTTTCTCTGGAAATGGCTTGCAGTATAAAATCGATGTTGTAAAAAGCACCCATGTTTTCAGTAATACTATCCAGATCAAAGCGATTGACGTAATATTCCAGCTTAAAAGTGATGGTATATTCCTTTCCGTCAATTAGTTCATCGGTAAATACATTGTACCTGTTCGATGGACTATTAAAAAGAATGTCGTTGGCGTCTTCATTTTCAGGATTGATGATGGGATCGTTGATGTTGGCGTAGGTTTCAGTAACATTGACAACGGTGTCGGTGTATTCGCGCGTTTCGTAATTGTAATTCACCGTGGGTTCTCCTCTGAGCACATGAGCAATCATGCGGTAATAGTTCGGTTCATTTTCAGGATCCTTAAATTTTAGTTCCACTTTCAATACATTTCTTTCGTACCCGTGTTGATTCTCTTTAAAACTGGACGTGTCGATTGAAATAATTTCTACCGGTTCGGGGATGGTTGTTTCACAACTTACCGATTCGTAATCGGGGTGGGTTATTTCAAGTCGGTAGGTACTTCCTGCTTTGGTTCTCAGTTTGGAACGATAAGCTTTTGCCGGTCTTTTTTCTTCGCTGTAGTTATAGTTGTAATTGTATTCCTGATCATCATTCTCCGCATAAACAAGGTCGTAGGTCTCTAAGGTTTCCACTTTATTGCCATCTTCATACAGGACTACCGTGGCATTGGGCAGCCAAATAAAGTCCGAAATGGTTCCGGGAATCGGTTTGCTTGTGGCAATTACAAGGTCTACGAGACTATCGGGTTCAATGATGCCGTTAATCACCAATTTTGATGAAATAAGATCGGCATCGAAACTTATTTTTTTTGAACAGGCATTCAGTACAAGTGCAAAAATAAGTGCGGTATAGATTATTTTTATTGTCTTCATCGTTGGAATGTTTTAAAACTTAAATGAATAGGAGATTGAGGGGACTATGGTGAATAAACTAAACTGCTTCAATACCGTTTCAGGATCAGAATCATACACCAATTCGCCGGTAATGTTATTGTAAGTATAGTCGCCATATTCGGTTTCCCATTGCAGCATAAACGGATTCATACGATTGTATAAATTGTAGACCGAAAAACTCCATGTTCTGATGCCATGTTTCTTCTCTTTGTGATAATTGATGCCAAAATCCATGCGGTGATAGGCCGGCATACGGTAATTGTTTCGGCCACCATAATCTTGTAAATCACCTGCATCGCGATAAGTTACCTGAGAATAAGGAATGTCGAGCTGAGGATATTTCATAATGGCCAGAGTAACGGCATTTCCGGTGCCATATACCCAGGTGCCACCAAAATCAACTCTGTCGCTGATCTCGTGTGTAAAAGCAATGCTGATGTCGTGTCGGCGGTCGTATTTGGCAGGGAACTTTTTGCCGAAATTTAGTTCATCGAATTGGCGTTCGGTTTTCGACCAGGTGTAGCCAATCCATCCGGTAGTTTTTCCAATTGTTCTTTCTAACATGACCTCGGCACCATACGACCAGCCTTTGCCCAGTTCAACTTTATCTTCCCAGTTGGTCGCATTTCCCATAAAGGCAGCTCCCTCTTTGTATTCGATTAAGTTGGTCATGGTCTTATAAAAGCCTTCGACGGTGAAATTAAATCCATGCTTAAAATTGAAGGCAGTTCCAACGGCCACCTGATCGGAGATGGGTGGTGCAAAATCTTTGGTTACCGGCACCCATAAATCGTTGGGCATGCTGATGCCTGATGAGGTTAGCAAATGCACGTGCTGTGCCATTCTTGAATACGACGCTTTTAGTGACCAATTTTCGAGTGCTTTAAACCTGAGCGACAAACGAGGCTGCGGGCGAACAAAGGTTTCACCGTCGACATTAAAAATGGAAAGGTGGGCTCCGGCATTCAGTTTCATTCGGGGTGAAATGGTGATTTCATCTTCAATGTAACTGGATATCTCCTGGGCATAAAAATCGCGCTTTCCAAAAAGTTTACTAATGCTATCGTTATTTTGAATGGCACTTTCGGTTTCGAGTTCAATTCGTGTAACCCCGGGAGTAAAATGATGCTGAATAATACTTGTTCCAAATTTCACGGAGTGATTAGGGCTAGGAAAATAATCGAAATCTACTTTGGCGGCAATGTCTTCAATGCCCGAGTAGTATTTGAAAATATCTTTTTTCGTTTCTTTTTCTGTTCTGTTTTCCTGAATAAATTCTGAACCAATATCGAACAAATACTTGCTGTACGTTACGGTGGTATTGCTAAATAGTTTGGGTGAAATCAGGTAATTCCAGCGCATCGATCCAATGGTGTTTCCCCAACTTAAACCCTGATCGTTGGTGAATCGGTATTGAATGAGATTATTTTTATCATCGGTAATATTTTGTTCCGTTCGATCACGAACAAATCCGCGGTCGCTTCCAAAGTATCCGCTCAGGTAAAGCCTGCTTCGCTCATTAAAAATATGGTTCACTTTTAAGTTGTAGTCATGAAAATAGGCTCCGGCCTCAAGGTTGGTGCCATCGATTTTATTGGCCAAATTGATGATGGGTTGCGCCATAATATCGAGATAGGTTCTACGCGCCGATAGCATGAACGAGGTCTTATCCTTAATGATGGGACCTTCCAGTTCCAGTTTGGAGGAAATCAGCCCGATGGAAAAATTGCCACTGAACTTTTTCATGTTTCCATCTTTCATGCTGATGTCAACCACCGATGATAAGCGACCACCAAAACGGGCAGGGAATCCACCCTTGTACAATTTTACGGTTTTAATGGCATCGGGGTTAAATACCGAAAAGAAACCCAACAAGTGACTGGCGTTGTATACAGGAACCCCGTCGAGCAGAAATAAATTCTGATCGGGACCGCCACCACGAACATATATTCCGGCTGTACCTTCTGTTCCCGATTGTACTCCGGGAAGTAACTGAAGTACTTTCAGTACATCGGCTTCACCAAGGATAACGGGAATTTTTTGCAGTTTTTGCACCGAAAGTTCCACCATACTCATTTGCGTATCTTCCACCTTATTGGTTTGGTTTCCGATTACGGTCACTTCACCCAGTTCATCGGATTGGAGCAACAATTCAATGTTCAGGCTAATGTCTTCCTGCAAATTTAAATCGAATTCCTGTGCATTGTATCCAATAAATGAGGCCACCAGTTTAATGTTGCCCTTTGGTAAGGAAATACTGAAATAGCCATAATTGTTTGCAGTAGTGCCTACAAAACTCTCTTTATTGTAAACGTTGGCATTAATGAGTCGTTCACCTGTTTCTTTGTCGCTAATGTAGCCGCTGATGGTAGCACGCTGCGCCATTAGTATAGTTGACAATAAACACATGAAAGAGATGAGGAAAAGGTGTTTCATAAGTTTGGTTTTAGAGTATAGAGTGGTTTTAATCTTATCGGAAGTAATGCTAATTCGTATTTGTAGATTAATTTTTTAGTGGTGCAAATTTATTGTTTTGTATAGAGCTTGAACGTATAACGAACAAGCGGGACGTTTATTTCGTTAAATCTAGGAAATAATCATGAAAAAATTGATTTGAAGTACTATTTTTAACTAATATTAAGAAGTTACTGGTTTTAAAATCGGATTATTCTATCGGTATAGTTGTCATGGTATTTGATTTTCAGTTGAGGATATGTCCCTATTGAAATTGATTTTTTATCGGCTGCATAAGCCCCAAAAAATCCTACTCCATTTTTTTATAAAATCCCTCCAGCGTTAAATTGAAACCTTTGGGAAGATTTATTGCGGTACCCACGGCCAATTGGTCCGAAAGGGGAGGTTTAAAGTTTTTAGTTACAGGCACCCAAATGTCTGTAGGTAAACTGATCCCTGAATTGGATAATAAGTGCAGGTGTTGAGCCATGCGGGAGTAGGAAGCTTTAAGTGCAACATCTGACGTAAGTTTGTACCATAGCGAAAAGCGTGGTTGCAATCGCCAATAGTTTTGTTCGTCAACATTGAATAAGGATAAATGAAGGCCTGCATTCAATTTTAAGCGTGCACTCAGGCTAATCTCGTCTTCAAGATAGGAGGCACATTCATTGGCGTAAACATGTCGGTTCCCCCAGGTGCTGTCGCTGTTTTGTTCTGCATAATCGGTAAAATCGTATTTGAGGTGGGTTACACCTGGCGAAAAATGGTGTCGAATATAAGCTGTTCCAAACTTTACGGCATGATTTGGGTGCGGGTAATAATCGAAATCGATTTTTGCTGAATAATCCTCAATTCCTGAATGATAGTTGAATTGTTCGTCCTCTATCCAGTTCGCATCTGTTGCTTCGCTCAAATAGCGGAGGTTAACATCAAAGTTATATTTGCTGTAGGTTAAGGTGGTATTGCTGAATAATTTACTGGAAAATAGGTAGTTCCATCGAAATGATGCAATGTTGTTTCCCCAGGCAACTTCAGTTTCGTCTTGTGAGTTGATTGCTTTTTGTTGATAATGATAATCCCAATTGTCGGTGATGCTTAGACCATCTTTACCTGAATAGGCACTAACATAAATCTGACTTTTAGCTGAAAATGAATGTTTGATTTTTAAATTGTAATCGTGAAAATCTCCTCCTGCTTTGGTTTTATAATGCGATTCTGCTTTATTGCTAAAAAATAAAAAAGGTTGAACGAGAACATCCATGTAAGTTCGGCGTGCCGAAAGCATAAAGGTGGTTTTGTCCGAAAACAGAGGGCCGTCCAATTCCAGCTTGGATGATATTAATCCCACCGAAACATTTCCTTTCAATTTGTTTTTGTTCCCGTCTTTCATGGTAATGTCAACAACTGACGATAATCTTCCACCAAATCGGGCAGGGAAGCCACCCTTATACAATTTGACCGTATTGATTGCATCGGGATTGAAGGTGGAGAAAAAGCCGAGTAAGTGAGTGGGATTATAAACAGGAACCCCATCGAGAAGAAACAAATTCTGGTCAGGACCACCACCTCTCACATAAATTCCGCTGGTACCTTCAACTCCGGCTTGAACTCCCGGTAATAATTGCAATACTTTCAATACATCCGCTTCACCCAATATTACGGGGATTTTATTGAGCTTTTGAATGGGAATATCGTTCATGCTCATTTGGGTATTTTCCACCTGATTGCTTTGAGAACCAAGTACTGTGACTTCTTTCAGCTCATCGGACTTGACTTGTAAGGAAATATTTAGCGTGGTGTCGTTTTCTAAACCGAAGTGAAAAGTTTGTGTTTGGTAGCCCATATAGTTTACCGAAAGTTGCATTTTCCCGGTTTGGGCAGAATAACTGTAAAAGCCATAATTATTCGAAATGGTTCCTAAATAATTATCGGGATTATACACGTTGGCATTAATCAATCGTTCGCCACTTTTGGCATCGGTAATGTAGCCGTGAATGGTGACTCTTTCCGCTTTCGATTGCGGCTTTTTACTTTCAAATAAGGTGATTTTGCCCGCTATTTCCTTGTACGAAATGTTGGTGTCTTTGAAAAGTGCATCAAGTGCCACACTTAATTTTTGTGCTACAAAGTTGCCACTTACCTTTTTGTTGAGGTCGCTAAGTTTTGAGTAGGCAAATGAAACTCCTGTCTGCTGTTCAATTTTTTTAATGACGCTTTTAAGGGTTTCGTTTTCAAACGAAATGCTAATTGTTTTGTCGAGGATGTTCTCCTGCGAGTAGCTTTGAAATGGCAGTGTGGCCAGCACTATCGTCAAAAGCAAAACAATTGGGTTAGTTGATTTCATAAAGTTTGTGTTTTCAAAGATAAAAGCTATTTCAGTTGTATCTGTATTCTACTCCATCTACAGGGTATTCGCCATCCGAAATTGTAATTTGAGAACTTGAATAACCGGCAAAAATTCCCACTCCGTTTTTGATATTCGAATAGACCTGTACTGGTTCGGCGAAGTAATCGTCGCGATACCAAAGTTGCATATAACTCGATTGCACATAAAGGAATGCTTCTTGGCTTAAGGTGTTTAAATAAATGGTATAACTGTAGAATTCTCCAGGTTTGGAATTAATCTGGTTATTCCTGAGGACGTAAGCATTAAAGTTTTGGTGTAGGCGAACTTCACAGGTATTACCAGATAACAATTCATCGGTAAAAATTAAATATCGATTGTAAGGAGAATTAATTAAAAAATCATTGACATCGGTTTTCGAAGGATTTAATATTGGGTCATCTGATGACAACGCATCGAAGCCTTCTCCAACTATAATATAACCGGTAGTGTCTTCCTCTGAATCTGTTTTCCATTCACCTCGACGTATTTTAGGTGTGATTCGATAATAGTTATTTGCGTCCACATCGTCTTCAAAAGTTAAGTATAAATTAAGTCGTACGTAGCTGTAAGTACTGTAATCTAGAAACTCTGTTGACTTGGAAATGCTAATTATTTTTTGTGGAACTGGAATAGTTGTTTCGCAGGTTGCTGTTTCAAACCTCGGATGAGTAACTACTAGTTTATAGGTTCTTCCAACTTCTCCTTTTGTTAATGTTGATCGATAACCAACAGTCGGTTGCGGTAGCCCGTAGTATTCATAGTTTATATTGTCAATTGGTTTAATGGGATATATGCTAAGTTGTTCCTTTTCTTCGTTATCGACGTAGAGAGTAGCAATAGCATCGTCTATCCAGACAAAATCGGCTGTATCCACATCTAACACGGTTTTGCTTGCCCCAATCGTGATCTCAATTATGCTGTCGGCTGCAACAAAACCATTAATCACCAATTTGGGCCGATTTGCTTCAACATCGATTATGATTTCCTTTTCACATGAAAAAAGTGTAATGGTAAGGAGTAGTGGAAGTATGAATATGTTTTTTCTTTTCATGTATTTCAAAATTTTAAGGAATAAGAAATTGATGGTATAATGGGGAAGAGGCTATACTGTTTTAAAATTGTAGCCTTAACACTTTCGTCAATGCCAGGCGTTGATAGATCATCTTCAATGATTTCTTTAGTGCCGTATGTTATAATAAAGGGGTTTTGACGATTGTAACAATTGTAGGCCGAAATACTCCATGTTCGGTTACCGTGTTTTTTCTTTTTGTGAAAGTTAACTCCCAAGTCGAGACGCTGATATGAAGGCATTCGATAGTTGTTGCGTCCATCGTATTCGAGCAAAGGATCTGATGAATATCTGATTATTGAATTGGTTGCAGGAATTCTTGCTTGCGTATATTCCATTATAGCCAATGAAAAAGAATTACCTGTGCGGTAAACCCATGTGCCGCTCACATCGCAGCGTTTCGAAAACTCATGGGTTAGGACAATGCTTATGTCGTGACGGTTGTCGTACTTGGCTGGAAACGTTTCTCCAAAATTTAGGTTTTCAAATTTCCGCATGCTCCATGACAGTGTATAGGCAATCCAACCCGTGGTTTTGCCGGTTTGCTTTTCGAGCATGAATTCGGCTCCGTAGGACCATCCATCGCCTTTTTCAACTTTACTTTCCCAGTTGGTGGCTGTTCCCATAAACGAAGCACCTTCTTTATATTCTAACAGGTTCTTCATTTTTTTGTAATATCCTTCAATTGTTAAACTGAAATTTTTTGGAAGGTTGAAAGCCGAACCGACTGCAAACTGATCGGAAACTGGCGGATCAAAATCTTTGGTTACTGGAAGCCATAAATCGCTTGGCATACTTATGTTGTAAGTAGTGAGCAGGTGTACGTATTGAGCCATGCGGGAATACGATGCCTTTAGCGCTATATTATTGGATGTTTTGAGCCGAAGGTTTATTCTTGGTTGTGGATTAATGTAAGTTTTCCCATCGACAAAGAAGACCGAAAGGTGCAAGCCTGCATTTAATTTCAGGTTTTTATTTACGATAAAGTTGTCCTCAATAAATGAAGCAATTTCGTTTGCACCAATTTCGCGATTTCCGTAGGTGGTGTCAATTGATGCATTTACAAAGTCGGGTAGTTCGTTCTCAAATTTCAATCGGGTAACACCTGGCGTAAAATAGTGATGGGTATAACCTGCTCCAAATTTGATGTTGTGTTTTTGTATGGGGTAATAATCGAAATCGATTTTGGCATTGATGTCTTCAATTCCTGATTTGTATCGGAAGAAGTCTTCTATTTTTTGATCGTCGTATAAACCAAAAGTTGTGAAATTTGATTCGGCAATGAAACTATATTTGCTGTAAGTTAACGTTGCATTGCTAAATAACCGGTTACTGAAAAGGTGATTCCATCGGGCCGATCCAATGGTGTTTCCCCATCCCAGACCAATATTGGTTGTCATTTTATAGTCGACAGTGTCTTCTCGTTCTCCGCTTAAATAGCTATCGGTATATCCTAATTTCCCATAATCTTTCCCGTTGTATCCGCTGAAGAACAGCCTGTTTTTATCGTCAATAATGTGATTCAACTTTAGGTTAATGTCATGAAAAAAAGCGCTGGCATTGGTGTCTTCGTTATTTTCCTTATTGTTATACCACAATACCGGTTGAGCAACAATGTCGAGGTAGCTTCTTCGAGCTGAGATTAGGAAAGAAGTTTTATCTTTTTTCAAAGGGCCTTCCAGCAGAAATTTCGAGGAGATAATCCCGATAGAAAAATTACCATGGAGTTCTTTCATGTTCCCATCGTTCATTGTTACATCAACTACCGATGAAAGCCGACCTCCGAACCTGGCCGGAAACCCACCTTTGTAAAGCTTGACCGATTTGATCGCATCGGGATTAAGGACTGAGAAAAATCCCATTAAATGGTTGGCATTGTAAACAGGAACCCCATCGAGTAAAAACAGATTTTGATCAGGACTTCCCCCACGAACATAAATTCCGCTGGTGCCTTCGGTGCCTCCTTTAATGCCAGGAAGTAACTGGATGACTTTTAATACATCGGCTTCACCAAAAATGGCTGGAACTTTTTTAAGCTTTTGAATTGGCATATCAATCATACTCATTTGGGTGTTTTCAACCGGATTGTTTTGCGAGCCAATAATTGTGACTTCCCCCAATTCATCGGCCTTTGCTTGTAAGGAAATATTTAGCGTGGTGTCGTTTTCTAAATCGAAGTGAAAAGTTTGGGTTTGGTAGCCCATGTAAGTCACCTCCAATTTCAGCATGCCAGTTGGTGCAGAATAACTGTAAAAACCATAATTGTTCGATATGGTTCCCACGTAGTTATCCGGATTGTACACGTTGGCATTGATGAGCCGTTCGCCACTTTGTGCATCGCTAATGTAACCGTGAATGGTGACTCTTTCTGCTTTTGATTGAGGCTTTTTACTTTCAAATAAGGTGATTTTGCCCGCTATTTCTTTGTACGAAATATTCGTGTTTTTGAAAAGTGCATCAAGCATTGTACTTAATTTTTGATCAACAAAATTACCGTCAACTTTTTTGTTGAGATCCGTAAGTTTTGAGTAGGCAAATGAAACGCCTGTCTGCCGTTCAATTTTTTTAATGGCACTTTTAAGCGTTTCATTATTAAACGAAATGGTAATTGTCCGGGAAAGGGGAGTTTCCTGAGAGAAGCTTTGCAATGGCAGTGTGGTTAGTACCGCCGTATAAAGCAAAAGGAATAGTTTGGTGGTTTTCATAAATGGTGGTGTTTTCTTGAGAATTAATGTAGGGTTAGTAATTATTTTGTCCCGGAATTTGATTTTCGCTGTATTTAATGCCCTCTTTGGGATATTGTCCAAAGGAGGTAGATATTATTGATATGGACGAATAACTTCCCATAATTCCTATGCCGTTTTCTACATTGGAATAGATGGGTATAGGTTCTGCAAAGGGAAATTGATACATGATTTCTTGTTGATCGATTGATTTTAGATAATAATACATTTCTGTACTAATTGACTGAAGAATTACTTCGTATTGAATGAATTCCCCAATTGTGGTATCAAGATATGCCGGGTCAGGATTCAAGGTTGTATAAATGGATAATTCATAATCTTTACCGTTAATGGTTTCATCGGTAAAAATACCATAGTTGTTATCCGTCTCTCCCACAACAAAACTATTCGCGTTATTCTTTTCGTAAAAGAAAATTGGATCTTCTGTGTAAAAGTGACTGCCAAAACTTGAATTGCGTAAATAAATGGTTTGATTTAGCGAATCACCAACTACATTGGATTTTGCTCCTTCTATTTCGTTGAGAATTATACGATAGTAGTTTTTTTCATCTTTTGGGTCAGAAAATTTCAGTTTGAATATTACCTTGTAATAGCTTCGATTATTATTTTCTGTTTTTTCAAATTCAGTTTTCAGATTAATATTCTCAACAGGTACAGGAATTGTGGTTTCACAACTAAGGTTGCCATAAGTTGCACTTTCGATTTCCATGCGATAGGTTTTGCCAACTTGTGCTAATCGATCTGTTGTATAAAATGAAAAGGAAGTATCAGTGCTGCTAACAACCGATTCTCCGTTTTCATCCCAATAGGTTTGGACATAGAAATGTCGCTCCAATTCTTCCACTATTTCATTGTCTTCGTAAAGAACAATATTTGCGTCAGGAACTTCATTCATTCCATCATTATTCTGGTACATTCCATTATTCTTCTGGTAAACGGGGATATCATGAAGTAATTTAATGTAGATTATATCGCCAGGGGTGAGAAATGTTGAAACCGCAATTTTGGGTTGAAGTAATGATTCATCAAGTATCATTTCTTCTCGACAGGATAATATCAGAAAAAAGAATGTGAAAAACAGAATTGTATATTTAATGGTTTTCATCATGTTAAAATTTGAAAAAGTAAGAAACAGAAGGAATGATAGGGAAGATGCTTATTTTTGTTAGTTTTTGTTCACCACCAAGATCCGCACTCATGGTATCGCCATTTTCCAGCCACATGAGCAGGAAGGCATTTTTTCGGTTGTAAGCATTGTATGCCGATATGTTCCAGGTTCGAATACCCCTTTTTTTCTTTTTGTGGAAATTCATGCCAATGTCCATTCGGTGGTAGGCAGGCATTCTATAATTATTTCGGCCAGGGTAATATGGGGTATATTCATCTCTTCCATGGGAGTAAGGGATATTTGCTATTGGAACTTTGGATAATGATAAACTCACCGCATTTCCTGTACCATAAACCCAACTCCCGCTAATGTCGAAATGATCGTTAAATTTGTGCGAAACAACAACATTTATATCATGTCTTCGGTCGTATTTTGCAGGGAAAGGCTTTCCAAAGTTGATTTCGTCGAATTGATGGGTTGTTTTTGATAAAGTATAACCAATCCATCCGCTTGTTTTTCCAACCGTTTTTTCTAACATGAATTCCATGCCATAGGAGGTTCCATCTCCTTTTTCCACTTTTGTTTCCCATTCGTTGCTACTATCAATGAATGATGCACCTTCTTTATAAGCAATAATGTTTTTCATTTTTTTGTAATAGCCTTCGATGGTTAAATTTATTCCATCTTGTATACTTATTGCTGTTCCCAACGCCAATTGATCGGATACCGGTGGCTCTATGTGTTTGGTAACAGGTACCCATAAGTCGGTAGGTAGGTCTATGTTTGAAGTGGTTAAGAGATGTACATGTTGTACCATACGAGAATAAGAGCCTTTAAAAGACCAATTGTCTTTTACTTTATATCGAAGAGAAATTCGGGGTTGGGGGCGAACATATGTCTTACCATCAACAAGATAGGCCGAAATGCGTATCCCCATGTTAGCTTTCAATGAAGCGTTAAAACTAATATCGTCTTCAAAATAAGCAGAAAATTCATTGGCATAGATTTCACGATTGCCAAACACCGAGTCAATATTTTGTGCTTGAATATTTTCATATTTTTCTATTGCGTTTGAAGCTCCCGGTGTAAAATGATGGTGAGTATATTGAGCTCCAAATTTTATGAATTGGGTAGAATTGGGGAAATAATCAAAATCAATTTTTCCGCATAGGTCTTCAATTCCTGAATTGTATTTATAAGAAGTTTCAAGCCGAGTGTTTTTCTCTAAGTCACGATCGAAGCGTTGTGATTCAATATCAAAAAAGAATTTGCTGTAAATAAATGTCGTATTAGAAAATAGCCTAGGGGAGATTAGGTAGTTCCATCTTAATGATGATAGGGTGTTTCCCCATCCAGCTCCAATGCTATTTTCAACTTGTTCCTTTACTGTATTGTTGTTGGAGTAATAATTTCTGATTTCTGTTCCTTTTCCTGCATCACGACCATGATAACCACTCCAGTAAAGTCTGCTTCGGTCTGAAAATATTTGGTTTATTTTCAAATTAAAGTCGTGAAAGTGAGCAAGTCCGCTAATGTCCTTATTATCCGATTTACTTTCGCTCATTAGAAAAGGTTGTGCCAAAAGGTCGATGTAGCTTCTTCGGACTGAAAGCATAAACGAGGTTTTATCTTTTACAAGAGGTCCTTCCATTTGAAGTTTGGAGGCAATTATGCCAACTGATACATTTCCGTGAAGCTCTTTCATGTTCCCGTCCTTCATGGCAACATCAACCACGGATGAGAGTCTGTCACCAAAACGGGCAGGAAAACCTCCTTTGTAAAGTTTTACAGACTTAATCGCATCGGGATTAAAAACAGAAAAGAAACCAAACAGGTGAGCTGCATTGTAAACAGGTACTCCATCTAAAAGAAAAAGGTTTTGGTCGGGGCCTCCACCACGGACATATATACTGCTTGTGCCTTCTGTTCCAGCGTGAACCCCTGGAAGCATTTGGATGACTTTTAATACATCAGCTTCACCCAATATAACAGGAACTTTAGTGAGTTTTTGCACCGAAAGATCATTCATACTCATTTGGGTATCTTCCACCTTGTTGGTTTGCGTGCCAATAATTGTGACTTCTCCCAATTCATCTGACTTTGCCTGGAGGGAAATATTTAGCGTGGTGTCGTTTTCTAAATCGAAGTGAAAAGTTTGGGTTTGGTAGCCCATGTAAGTCACCTCCAATTTTAACATGCCAATTGGTGCCGAATAGCTGTAGAAACCATAATTGTTCGAAATGGTTCCCACGTAGTTATCCGGGTTATACACGTTGGCATTGATGAGCCGTTCACCAGATGCCTGGTCGTAAATGTATCCGTGAATGGTAGACCTGATCTCCTTTTCGTTGGGGTTTTTCTTTCTTTCAAACAGGAGGATTTTTCCGGCCACCATTTTAAACGAAAGATTGGTTTCCTGAAGGATATCAATGAGCACCTCACTAATGGTTTGATTGGTAAAACTTCCGCTCACTTTTTGGTCGAGTGCAGGAACATTGGAATAGGCAAAGGAGACTTGCGATTCCTTCTCTATTCTTTTGATGACCTTTTTAATGGGTTGCATCGAAAAAGAAATGCTAATTCTTTGGTTGAGTGGTATTTCCTGCGAAAAACTTTTCAAGGATAGTGTGGTCGACACCATCAATATGAGCAGGAGTTTAATTAATTTCATAGTTGTTCGGGGTTTCCAGAATGGTTAGGTTTAAGGTGATTTCTAATATTTCAATAATGTCTTCCAATTTAGTATTGTCGAAATGAGCCGAGAACAGTTGTTCCTGATTGGTGCTTTTCAAAACAATGGTTTTGTTGTAAAAAGTGTTAAGATCGCGAACCACGTCGTGCAACGGGGTATCCTCGAAATGGAATACCCCGGTTTTCCATGACAGATAATTGGGATTGGTTATTTGGGATTTTTGTAGCGCATTTTTTGATACTGTTGCCATATCATCGGGTAACAGGTTCACACTTGAATTGCTGTAGTTCGATTTTACATTTACTTTACCAGTGGCCACTGAAGTGACTGTTTGAAGCGAATCGGTAGCAATGTTGAATGAAGTACCTAATACTTTTACTTCCGAATGATCGGTTTCGACAATAAATGGTTTGTTCGGATTTTTGGCAATTTCGAAATAGGCTTCACCATTCAAGCTCACTCTTCGTGTCTTTCCTTTGAACGTTTCAGGATAAGTAATTTTTGAATTTTTATTCAGCCATATTTTTGAGCCGTCGCTTAAGACAATTTCATTTCCTCTTTCGGATTGATTGGTTTGCACTATAAGTTCGTTTGGCGACAATTTAGAGTTGATGACATAAATGGTGAGTGCACTGGCAATTAAAATAATGGCTACAGCTGCAACGCGTCTTAGTCGTGTATAGATTGAAATGGTTTTTGTTTTCTTTTTATTGGCCTTTGCAAGCACGTTCTGCCAGGCCATGTTCGAATCAAAATCTTTAATTTTCACCTCCATGTTGCTCCACCATAGCTGTTTTAGCAGGAGGTATTCCTGGAGATTATTCTTTTTGAATTCGTTCACTTTCTTTTCTTCTTCAATAGAAGTTTCTTTCTGAAAATGCTTTTTGAGGAGATCGTAATTGTTTTCCATGTGTTGGTTTTTAACGGTGCTTCAATGACATGTCGTAGAAATATGGGCATACCCCTAGTCGAGGTGAAAAAAAATAAAACCCCCACCCCCTAAAGGGGGCAATTCTAACTTATTTGTAATAGTGACTAGGTTGATTATTAATTTATTAGCGGTTGGCTGTGAATGAGTTTTCTTTTGTTGAATCAAAGATCAAAAGTTGGTTATTTAGGTAGTTTAACTCCCCCTTTAGGGGGCTGGGGTGTATTTTAAAATATCAGTAAACAAAAATGTTCGTCACCCACAATCTTTCTGAGTTTTTTGAGTGCACTTCCCATTTGGTTTTCAATGGTCTTTTGAGACAGATTCAACTCTTCGGCAATTTCCTTGTAGCTTAATTTATTTACCCGGCTCAGGAGAAAAACTTCACGTGTTTTTGGCGGAAGCTTGGCCGCATAGTAATGAAAGAGCGGTTCAATATCATCTTCTGATATTTCAGGAAAACTATTGGCAGGTTCTTCTCTTAAGTGGTCAATGGATAGGGTGGTGCTTTTGCTTCTCAAATAATCGATGCACTTATACCGAACACTTCGGAGTAGGTAAGCTTCTACATTTAGAATGGAAGGCAACTTATTTTTTTCATAAAGTTGAATGAAGAGGGTTTGAACAATGTCCTCAGCCTCATCTTCATTCCTAATGATCCGCGTTGCGTAATTGCACAACGGCGAATAGAATTGATGAAATGTATTTTCGATGGTATTGCTCAAGTAGCTTAAGGTATTTATCAGGTAACTTCATGAAGTATACACTCAATAATGGAGGTAAATATAGATAATCGAGCGCAAAAATAAGGAGGTAACGATAATATTAAATACAATGATCTGCCATTAGAAAGGTATTTGATTGGTTTTTGGTGGCAGAACTTATGGCTGATAACGCAACGAAACCAATTTACATCGTTGGTGAACTGGCATGCCCCTGATGTAGAAAATTTAGTTTTGCATATTGTTTAATTTATTGTTTAATTTGGTATAGAATCCTTTAACTGAAATTTATACCTAACCAACTAACTTTAGCGTATGAAAACTATTCTTTTTATTCTACTTGCTTTTCTCGGTTTCAATGTAGCTTCTGCAAAAGTAAAGATCGTTGATTTTCCTCCCTTCAATGTATGGAGTCATACTTCTATCGAAATTGAAAAAATTGCACTGTCGGATACAGCAACTGTGTTGTATATCAATGCATTTTACCGACCGAATATGTGGATTAGGATTTCATCTGATTCTTATCTCGGAGTCAATGGTGAAAAAGTATTGATTAAAAGCTCAAATGGAATTGGTTTAGATGCTGAATGTTATATGGACTCAACAGGGCAGAAGAAATTCTCATTGGTTTTTCCTCCAATCGACAGGAAAACTGAACGAATTGACTTTATTGAAAGCGATTGCGACAATTGTTTTAAAATATGGGGAATTGAACTCAACTCAAAAAAATTGACGGTCAGAACTGAAGTGCCAAAAGAAATTAAGAAGTTGGCTGAGGTAAATATGAACGACAGTCCTGAATTGGAAATTCCTATATTTAATGCATCCGATGCTGTTCTAAAAGGAAAATTCTTAGGTTATGTTCCCGGGTTAAATTATTCGGTGAAAGTATATGTGAATAATCCTGTAACCCGAAATCAGGAAGAAAGCAGCTCAACCGTTGCTGCGGATGGAAGTTTTGAGCTAAAGGTACCCATGGTATGTGATATGCAAGTGCTACTTCGTACCAATTTCTATAATAAGTATATTCTCCTTTCGCCAGGCCAGGAATCGTCGGTTTATTTCGATTTGCAACAAAAATGCAGGCAAGATTCACATTTGAGAAAAGATAAATTTGAATCGTCTGAATTTATGTTCTTCGGTGGAGCCTGGGCTAACATAAACAATCAACTGAGCAGAACTGATATCCTGAGATTTAATGATGACTACGATAAGCGGAATGCTGAAATTGTTGGAATGGATGCCAATCACTTCAAAGCCTATGTACTAAAGAAACAAGAAGACATTTTCCAGAATCTGGGAACACTGGGTTTGTCGCCTAAGGCGCTGGCATTGAGTAAACTATTTTGTCAGCATGAATCTTTGTATCATTTATTTATGGCACAGCACGAATTAGAGAATGCCTTCAGAAAGGCCAATAATTTGAACTATGAAGATGATTTGGTCGGTTTCGAAGAACCAAATATTGATGAAAATTTTTATTCTTTCCTTAACGATTTTCCTATCAATAACCCCATTTCATTGTACAGTGAAAATTATGGGAATACAGTAAGCTCATGTAGATACCTTAACCGTAGTAAATCTAAACGCATCAGCCTAAATTATCTTAAGTCCGATATCCTACAAGAACTTATAAAAACGGAACAGCTTAGCAAGGAAGAGAATGAAGTAGTCAATTTTATGATTAGCGAAGACTATGATAACTGGGATCAGGAACGGATTGCTTTTTTAAAGAAAGGTTCCATTGAGTTTTGTGACACCTTGTTGTTAAATAAACAATTGACTGCTGATGATAAAAAAGAGGTAGAAAAATTCAGAACGCAGGTTTTGGCAAATGATTCAAGGAGTATTGATATTATTGAGTCGAGGCTTGAACTCATAAATTTTCAACTAAAGAAAAACCCCAATTTGCCTGAAGAATTACTTGTGCCTTTTGCCCCAGGGTTAGCGATAGATTCAAGTGTAATTGCTTTAATGAACCGGCGAATGGAATTTGAGAAAAAATATAAATCTAAAATTTCAGAAATCACTCAGAACAAGAAAGAAAAGGAAGTTTTCGAACATTTGGCCAATATTATAGGAACGGATAAGGGAATTGCTTTTGATTTGATGTATACCCAACAAAAATGTGCAGGATTCGAAAGTTATGAGATACTTTCGGAGAACGACCTTTTGAAAATTGCTGCTATGGATAATCCGTTTTATGCCAGTTATATTTCGGGTTTGAACAATGAGTTGATTCAAAAAATTGAGGCCAATAAAGGTAAAGGAGGATACTCGGTACATGAAGTGCCGGAAACATCAAATGATAGTCTGTTTATTGAATTGCTTAAACCTTTTGAAGGGAAAGTAGTGTTATGCGATTTTTGGGCAACATGGTGTGGTCCATGCCGGATGGCAATGAAGGAAATGGAACCGGCAAAGGCAACATATGAAGGAAAGGATGTGGTATTTGTATATCTTACCGACGAAAGCTCGCCTCTGGAAACATGGAACAATATGATTCCTGATATTCATGGTGAACATTTCAGGTTAAAGAACGAACAGTTTGCCTACCTGAAAAATAAGTTTGGCGTCAGGGGTGTACCTTCTTATTTGCTCCTAAACAAGCAGGGCGAACAAATCTACTTTAAAGTTGGTTTTGAAGGAGTATATACCATGTCAAATCTTATTAACGAGGCGCTTACTAATTAACTTGATTAATGCATCACTTGATTAATGCATCACTTGAATAAACTTATCATAGTATGAGAAAAGTCCGTTTCGATAAACATTAGGGAGCCAGTGACATAAATACTACCCGTTCCTTCGCATTGAAGAAGAACTAGAGGAAGAAGCCTTTTTAGTTCGGAAAAGTGATCCGGAAATAAGAAAATAGTCAATAGAAAATAGTCATTTAGAAAGCCGTCTCCACAAAGGGACGGCATTTTTATGGGACGGTTCCCGAACTTGAGGAAGGACGGGAATCTAATTTGTGGAGGGATGGTTCCCGAGCTTGTCGAGGGATTACTTTCCTGCAATATCTTTCACCATTTGACGCAATATTTTAACCTCAATCTCCAGTTCTTTTATGCGCTCATTTAATGCTGAAATTACGCCTGCCGACGATTCCAATTTAGTGGGTGCGGGTTCTTGATAAGGCAACATTTCGGCAATTTCACGAAAAAAATTATACTTACATAGGTGTGAAAATTGCACCAAACGCTGTACGCTCATACTTTTACGTTTATTCATTCCCGAAACGGTCGAAGGATCTAAGTTTAGACTACGGGCAATGTGTGCCGCGTTGTAATATCTGCGATTAATCTCGCGATAAACCATTGGATAAATTGCAATTTTTTCCATCTCTTAGAAAGTTTTTACTCAAATTACGATTTTTTGAATAAATTTCAAACGGGAATGATGGAAAGTATCAGTTGTTGAATGGATTGAATAAAATTAATAATGGGAACAATGAATTTTGCAATTGATCAAACACCTTTAAATATTTAATTTATGGTCTATTTAATTGAATAATCGGCTTATTTAATTCTCTATCTGATTCATTTAATTGATTTTATAGTCTATAAAATGTGCTTTGCAATAAGAACAATGGATTTTATCAATAATAACATGGAATTTATAGCTTAGTTCTTGGAATTTTACCTCACCCAACCCTCTACTGAAAGAGAAGGCTGTAACCGATGGACTTAATTTGATCATTTCATCTTTACAGGTAGTCACTATCCCCTTCTCCTTGAGGAGAAGGGCCAGGGATGAGGTATCAAAAAAGGACTGGATTTCTACTTTGTCATTCCGTAAATTAGCATGTAAAATGTTTAGTATGACTAATTATTTGGAAAACCTAAACTTTGATACAAGTCCCCATATCAGAGAAAACGCAAAAGTTTTGAGGGCAGTAATGACAAATGCAGAAAAAATACTTTGGAAGAATCTTCGAAATAGTAAACTTGGCGGCTTTAAATTCAGAAGGCAACATCCGATCAATATTTTTATTGCTGATTTTTATTGTCATGAAAAACGTTTGGTGGTTGAAGTGGATGGTGGAATCCATTTAAATTCTGATCAAAGGAACTATGATAAAAATAGAACAGCTGAAATGGAACGCTGGGAAATTATGGTAGTAAGATTCACAAATGATGAGGTAGAAAAGGATTTGGCAACAGTTTTGGATTGTATTCTTGCTATTTGTAAGCAACGACCCAATTTCGATCAGACCTAAATTTACCTCACCCAACCCTCTCTTAAAAGAGAGGGCTGTAACAGTTAACCTAAATTTGATGATTTCATCAATTCTTGCAGAATCTGTCCCCTTCTCCTCAAGGAGAAGGGCTAGGGAAGAGGTGTCAATGCACTTTCCTTACTCCATGTCATCGCTGCTATTGCTTACAAAAGAATTTCAAATGTGTAATCAGCTTTAAGTTTATCCTTAGATTAAAATTGTTTGTTGGTTTTGGTGAACTTCATCAAATGATTTTGGTTCTTTTACAGATTCAAATTTTAGTCATCCAATGATGAAGGCAAATAGCAAACAACAAAAAAATAATTCAAAAAAGGATAAGCCTAATATATTTTTATTGTTAAAACCCTACAAGGGAGTGGTGGCGCTGCTCATTGTATTTACACTGATAGGTAACGGTGCCAACCTGATCATTCCTAAAATTATTTCGCACGGAATTGATGATTATACCGCAGGCGACTTCAATGCAAAACTACTGATCATTGAATTCCTGGTGGCTGCAGCGGTTATCTTTATTTTTTCCTACTTGCAGGCAGTTATACAAACCTTTACTTCGGAACGTGTGGCCTTTGACCTTCGAAGCAAACTTTCCTATAAAATATCGGGACAGAGTTTTTCGTTTATCCAGAAAGCCAATCCATCAAAATTGCTGACCAACCTCACTTCCGATATGGATGCGGTGAAGATGTTTGTGGCGCAGGCTGTGTCCACCATTGTTTCATCGGTGTTTCTGATTATTGGTACCTGTGTTTTGCTTCTGATGATCAACTGGAAATTGGCCGTTCCGGTCATTGCCATTATCCCCATAATTGGCTTTGCGTTTGCCTTTATCTTTAAAAAAGTAAAAGTGCTTTTTACACGCAGCCGCGAAGTTGTGGACTGGCTCAACAAGGTCATCAACGAAAGTATTTTGGGTTCGGCTGTCATTCGTGTAACGAATTCACAAAATCTGGAATACCGTAAATTTATTGCGGCCAGCAACGAAGCAAAAAATGTAGGGATTTCCATACTTACTTTGTTTGCCACCTTAATTCCTGTGATCATGTTTGTAGCTAATCTGGCTACCTTGGTCATATTGGCACTGGGTGGACATTTTGTGATTTCAGATGAAATGTCCTTGGGTGATTTTGCCGCGTTTAACAGTTATGTAGGAATTCTCATCTTCCCTATTATCGTCATTGGTTTTATGAGTAACATTATTGCTCAGGCTACAGCATCGTATGAGCGCATTGATAAAGTGATGCGAGCTCCCGATTTTGAAGATGCCGGAATTGAAACAAAAAAATTGACCGGGAAAATTGAGATGAAAAACATCACCGTAAGCTATAACGGGAAATCAGTGTTAAAAGAGCTCAATATTACCATCGAACCGGGTTCGCAAACGGCCATCATCGGGCCAACCGCCGCAGGGAAAAGTCAGCTGCTTTATTTGCTCACAGGGCTCATCAAACCAACCAATGGCGAAATCCTGTTTGATGGGCTTAAGTTGGATGCGTATAAAAAAGAGTCGTTTTACAAACAAATTGGCTTTGTATTTCAGGACAGCGTCATGTTCAACATCAGCCTGCGCGAAAACATTGCCTTCAGCGAAACGGTTACCGATGAATCCCTGGCCAAAGCCATTGAAACGGCAGAACTGACCGATTTCATCCAAACACTGCCACAAAAACTCGATACCATTGTTTCGGAACGGGGCACCAGTCTTTCGGGCGGACAAAAACAACGCATCATGTTGGCCAGGGCTTTGGCCTTAGATCCGAGTATTTTATTACTTGATGATTTTACTGCCCGAGTGGACCGGCAAACAGAACAAAAAATATTGGACAACGTACGGAAAAATTACCCGGATATAACGCTGATTTCAGTCACCCAAAAAATTGCACCCGTAAGGAATTTCGAACAAATTGTTCTCCTCATGGAAGGGGAGTTGATTGCAGCAGGGAAACACAATGAGTTAAAAACAAGTTGCCCCGAATACATTCAGATTTACAATTCACAAAAAAGCACCAGCCACTATGAACTATAATTTGAACAACATCGTTGATGCTACGGATAAAAAGAAATCGACCTGGGGATCGCTGAAAACCTTGGTTGCGCATATGGTGGAAGAGAAAAAATTGCTAATCATCGCCTTTATTGCCATGACCATTGCTGCCATATTAAGTTTGTTGGGGCCGGTGATTATTGGTTATACCATAGATCATTACATTCAAACCAAACAATTCCATGGTGTTCTAAAATTCAGTGGCATCTTACTGGCCATGTATATTGTTTCCCTTTTTGCCGGCTACATTCAGTCGAAACTGATGGGAACTGTTGGCCAACGCATGTTGTACACCCTTCGAAACTCAGTGTTTGAAAAGATTCAGGAATTGCCGCTCGATTTTTTCAACCAGAACAAAACGGGCGATTTAATTTCACGAATCAATAACGATACCGATAAAATCAATCAGTTTTTTTCGCAATCGTTGATGCAGTTCATCCGCTTTATCATGGTGATGATTGGCGCTGCCATTTTTCTGCTTTCCATCAATTTTGAATTGGGAGCAGCGGCCCTGGCACCGGCCATCATCATTTTTATTTTTACCCGTTTTATATCACCCTGGGTGAAACGCCTCAATTCCGACAACCTGAAAAGTACAGGGGCTTTGAGCGCCGAAGTGCAGGAAAGCCTGAATAACTTCAAAGTGATTGTGGCGTTTAACCGCCGCGATTATTTCAAAAAACGTTTTGAAGAGGTGAACCGCGATAACTATAAAACAGCCGTAAAAGCAGGAGTTGTGAATAATTTGTTCGCGCCGGTTTATACTTTCTTCTCTAACATCGGGCAATTAATTGTATTGGCTTTTGGGATCTTTTTAATTGCACAGGGCAATTTTACCGTGGGTCTTTTGATTAGTTTTTTGGCGTACATCAATAACTTTTACCATCCACTCCAACAAATGGCTTCGCTTTGGGCCAATTTTCAGTTGGCTTTGGCGGCCTGGGATCGTATTCTTAAAATACTGAATCTCGAGAACAACATGCCCATATTGGTAAAACCGAAGCGTGATGAAAATGCACCAATGATGTCCTTTCGTTGTGTCTCCTTCAGCTATCCCAACGGTACCGAGGTATTGCATCACATCAATTTCGATTTAGAGCGCGGGAAAACCTATGCATTTGTTGGTCCAACAGGAGGAGGAAAAACTACTACGGCTTCTTTATTGGCCCGTTTGTACGATTCCACCAAGGGGCAGGTTTGGCTCGACGGGAAGGACATTCGGAGTTATACCCCGGAAGAACGTGTGAAAAAAATAGGTTTCATTCTACAGGAACCCTTCCTTTTCAGCGGAACCGTTCGCGACAATGTGCTATACGGAAATGTTGATTTGATTGACCTGAGCAATGAAGAACTGACTCAAGTTTTACATGAAACCGGTTTGGAGTTGTTGTTGCAACGTTTCGAAGAGGGACTCGATACCGTGGTGGATATTTCAGGCGATGGAATCAGTTTGGGGCAAAAACAACTGATTGCCTTTATTCGTGCGGTACTTCGCAAACCCGATTTGTTAATTTTGGACGAAGCTACCGCCAACATCGATACCGTAACCGAAAAATTGCTCGACGATATTTTGCAGAAGCTTCCCGACACCACCACGCGGGTAATTATTGCCCACAGGCTCAACACCATTGCCAGTGCCGACGAAATCTATTTTGTGAATTCCGGTGAGGTGATCCGTGCCGGCTCCCTCGACGATGCCGTTGCCATGCTTATGAACGGGAAGATGGCCAGTTGAAATGAAGGTTGCCTTTTTTCTATTGACTAATGACCACTGACTATTGACTATATTTTGGCGTCGTCGTGGGCTGTACCCTTTAGTTTTCTTGTTTCGCCGTGTTTAAGCCACGTAGTGATTTGGTTCGGTTAATTTTGATACCAAGTTCAGGATTCGCTTTCTTAATTTTGCTCTCCAATTCGTTCGCCTATTTTAACAGTAGTTTCATAGCCTTGTGCTGTATTGATCAATAAATCCTCATCAATACGAATTTTATTTTTTTCAAAAAGGAGTACAACAGTTGAACCTCCAAATTTGAAGTAACCTTTCTCTTCTCCTTTATTTACAGTACTTTGATTAAACGTTTGTTCGATGCTTCCGACCATGGTGGCACCAACTTCGGCCATCACAACATCACCAAACAAAGAATTTGAAAGGATGGTATATTCTCGTTTGTTCAGACAGAATATTTCAGCCTTTTTACGCAAAGCAAAGGGGTTGACTGAATAATAGTCACCATCAATCTTTTTGCTTTGAGATATATTTCCACTGATAGGGAAATGAAAACGGTGGTAATCAAATGGGGCAAGCCGGATGACAAGCAGGGCGCCATCATGGTACTTTTGTGCAAGTTCCGGATTATCCAAGAAGGTAGCTACATCAAAGCGATATCCTTTTATAATAAAGTCGGAGTTGCGGATATCGGCATAAGCCAAAATTTTACCTTCGGCAGGGGATACCACACTAATAGCGCTTGTATCAATTGGTCTTGCATCAGCCGTAAGTTTTCGGGTAAAAAAATCGTTGAAATTGCTGAACTCCTGTTTTTGAGCTTCGCTCATGTCAACGTCAAAATCTTCGATAAAAGCAGGTATCTTTTTTGCTGAAGAAGTACGATCCATCCTGTTCCCGTAAATCGATGAAACCAGCTTTCTTTTCGCAAATGCCCACAAGCTAGCTTCTCCAATTGGATTGTAATACAACCATTTCAACCACCTTTCTCCGGCCACCTTTTCTTTTTTTATCCTCCTACTGTCTCTTTCATAATATTGAATGGGATCCTGAGGAGCTAGTGGATATGCGGCCAGGCTAATAATTATTGTAAGCAACAACAAAATGATGCCCCAGCTCTTTTTGGCTTTTGTTATTTTCATGTTGTTATTTTATTTTTTAAAGGGCACATAGAATAGAACTGAATATTATTTTCGTTTGGTGGACTTTTCCAATCATGGCAATTCCATTTTTGTTTTATTGGCCCCGGAGGCAAATATAATACAATGTCCTTTATTTAACCCAAATTTCATTCTTCAAGATTCCAGTCGTTTTAAACAATAATTATTTTATTCCATAAGTCACTAATTTTGTTGCCTTCTCCTCGTCACAGACTCGATAAAGGTATCTTTTCATTACAAACAAGGGGGAGAACGGAAAGATGTCCGATCTCAACGAATACGGGTATGACAACATTTTACAAATACCAAATAATAAGGGAGTAAAGATGAATTTACCTTCTTATTTCAGCGTCAGCTTTTGCTTATTTATAAGACCATTGTTGCTGAATTGCAAAATATACACACCTCTCGATAAGCTGTAATTTTCCAGATGAACGAAGGTGGTGTATTTCCCTTTTTCGTGCCAAACATTATCTTCAAAAGTTGCCATATTTTGTCCCCAGGTATTAAATAATTTCAGAGTAACAGGTCCTGCCTTTGAAATGGTATAGTTAATATTGAGGTGAGTTGTAGCTGGATTTGGGTAGAATGAAAAATTGGCACTTAAGGTGCCGTCAGAATTTAAGGCATCGATGGCAGTTTTGAAATCATCGGCAAACGGAGTTCCTCCCAAACGATTCGAACTTCTCCAATAATAAGCACTTGATGCCTCAAGGCCTTCTTCTTCTTCGTTGTATACCAGGGAATTTCCTTCACCATCGGCTTCAGCTGGCCATGGTGCTTCCTGACTGTAGATAATGTTGTACAACTCTTTTGAATCTCCGGTAACAATAAGGGTATCACTGCTGTTGGACAAATGGCCCGAAAACTCACCTGTGGGCTTAACTCCATAGCGCTCCAAAAACTCAAAAGCGTTTGAAGCCAAAACAATAAATTGTCCGGCAGGGATTACCACGCCTTCTTCAAATTTGTACGATATACCTCCTGAAATACTTAAGCCTGATAAGTTTAATGCAGAATTGCCCACATTTTTAAACTCTATGAATTCCATCTCCTTGCTTCCGATCAATGCAGTCTCCAAAGGATGATAATGGATCTCACTTATTTTTAAAGTCGAAAGATCGTCGTTTTTTAATAGTCGAAGTTCATTGATTGCGCTCCATTCATTTCCGTTCTTAATACGAGCCTTAATCATTGCTGATTCTCTAAATTTGATCTCCACATCACCTGAAGCCGTTTTGGCATTTTTCGATACAGCTCCACCCAACGCACGTGGATCGGAACCATCGTAGGTATAATAAATATCTCCTTTGTTATCCGGATTTTTAATGCTAATGATCTCATCAGCTACGGGATTAAGGTGATATTCTTCTATTTTTAATGCACCACGATAAAATTCAGGGGTACTGAATGAAGTGAACCAACCTACTTCCTTAATTTGATCCATTACAATGGCCGGGCGTTCTTCAAAATACTTGTACATTACCTGGTTGATGGCCACTTCCCAATCATCTTTTTTCGTCCTGGGTGAACTTACTTTCGAATCGCCCCAACGCGCCGATTCGGCAACAATGGCCTTTTCGATTTGCACGGCACGTGACCAAAATACCTCTTGCGAGTTTTCTTTTTGCAATACTTTCTCTTTGAAGAACCAAAGGTATACACGGTCGATAAACAACTGTCTGTATTCGCTATTTTCCATCAGCTTATGATGCAGGTACTGAGGGTGAAAATTCGCAAAATCGGATACCGTCATTTTCATGTTGTCATTTAGAAAACCCAGGTTTACACGGTTCTGGCTTATACCCGATCCGACATTCACCGCATCGTACAATAAAGAGTGTTCTGCATCGTGTTGCAGAAATACAAAACCACTTCGGGTGCGGTTCCTGTTTTTAATGGTATAAAAATTATTGACCCCTTTGTTATTTGACCAAATATTTGTCGGAGCATCGTAATTTCCGGTATAAAAAATAACCATGACATAATCGATGAGATTGGCCACATCGACGTAACACATTCCGGCAGGATCCACCTCTCCCTGTGCGTCAAGTCCCAACAGTTTGAAATAGTCTACGTTGTTTTGAAATCCTTTTTGAGTTAATTTAAAAACCTCTTCCCAAACGTCAGTTGTTCCATCCGTTGCTTCCAGCTCACGCTGTTCTCCACGAACTTTTATTACGTCATAATCGTCTTTATCTCTACCCAGATAGTCTTCAGCAAATCTTGCTTCACTGCGTTCCTGACTTTGGTAAATCCCCCAATACATTCCATTCAAATACAGATGATAATAGCGACTTCGGGTATAAAGTCCTCCCATTTGGCCTTGTATGTCCCGTGAAAATATTTCACGATTCATGATGTTGTATTTTCCATCACCCCCATTAAAACTCCAGGAATAATTCTGACTGGTTCTAAAATCGATCTTATCAAATTCGTCGGTACCCTCGTCACCAAACAAGGGGAATTTGAGTTTTGATTCTCCGTATTCATCCCGAAAGAAAACACGTAAGGCGTGTTTTGGGTTTCCGTCGTTACGGCTATAGCCTCCTCTGATTCGGATTCCGCAATTCATTTCGGAGGTTCCGTTTCCCTGTGGATCAATAATTTGGAAAGAAGCAGGACGTTCCCATTCATCACCATGCTCAAGTGCATTTACCCAAATTCCTGTTTGCTGATCGAATAAATTACTTAAATCGCTTACAATGGAAATACTTGGAATATCCAACAAAGCAGGCCTAATTTCATCTTTATAGGCGGAACTGTTTACGATTTCAGGATCCATATCGAAGTCGAAAATCTGACCGTTTATTTGTTGAGAAGCCAATGGCCAATCTCCACCGGGATGCTTTTGATTGACTACCTTATCCAGGAAGATATAGGAAGCCGTCACCGGATGAGATAGGGCATGATTGTACTGGTATTTGCAGGCCTGCAAAAGAAAGACCGGCGTATTGTGCTTCCGTGCTGTATTATCAGGGTCGATAAGTACGGCACATGGAGTTACCGCCTGAATGGTAGTGCTTGATATCCGAGGGTCGCTCCCATCAACAGTATAAACTACAGTGTCTCCACTATTCTGAGCGGTAATGATTGCTGTAAAAGGTTCATCGTAAAACCCACTTTGAACTTCAATAGCGGCCGGTTCGGCAAGTGGCAAATACACTGGTGTAACATGTATTTTAACCGCCAATTGCATGTCGAAATAAAAATCGGAACTGGTATTTGACACATTCAATCCATGCACAGCAAGCTGATTGCTACCCAATTTTAAGGCATGCACCTCAGGATCTAATCGAAATGTTTCCAATTCACCCGACTCATGATTGCCATTGGCAAAAGTATTGAAGGTCGCATTGTTGGGATAGTTTACGGTGAGCACTACTTCGCCGTTGAGCCAAAGTTGGAAGGCATCATCGTAATTCACCAAAACAGTAATGCTTTCCAAGGTATCCTCCAGGTCGTATTCAAATTCAGTTCGCAGGTATACCGAATTGTAATTGCCTTGCATATCATCCAGAATGGTGCCGCCTTCTCCATCGCCGTATCGAAAAGGGGCCTGACTTGTCTGCCATTTTGAGTCATCAAAGTTAAGTTGGGTCCAATCGTCTCCACCGGAAGGTGCTTCGTTACCTTTTTGATAGTTCCAATTGGAATGTAAAGGAAAAATTGTCTGGGCTAAGCTATTTAATAACAGTAGGTTGAAAAAGGTGAATGTGAAAATTTTCATTTTATTGTTTTAGTAGGATCTTTCGTTCAAAAGCACGGAATTTCAAATCCGGTTAAAGTCGTGCCTAAACTAAACAATCTTTCCATAAAACGGGTCTCAAAGTTCCCTTTTTGTATTCTCTATTTAAAAATCAATGTTCAAAACCAGAGCGAAACAGGTATCGTACATGCCTTGTTTCTAACGTTTGGTGGTATGAGATTGTTTGGGATTACAGAAGTACTGCCGATCAGTAGTTGTTTTATCATATTTAAAAAATCAGTTCAATTCTATTTTTCTTTTTGTCTAATAAGATATAATCATCAACGACGTATATTTTTTTATTATTTAATCTTATAATTTCAGGTGCTTTATCGATAAAAAATTTAGCCTTTGTATTTTTAGGTAGTGCAATATTATACATCTGTTTCTGGTCACTTGAACTTTCATAGTCGGCAATAATACACCCATTTATGGTAGGAACTTTTATGCTTGAATGACTCAAATTGTTTAATCGTGGCGATATCCTAATGTGTTTAAATCCCGGTTGCTCTGGTGTAATGCCCCAAATGTATCTTACAATAATATTTGCGGGTGCTGTTGCCCATGCATGATTCCAATCAAGGTTCGATTTGTATTTTATATCCCATGCTTCCATGGTCATACTTGATCCAATCCTTAGCATGTTGTACCAATTGCGGTCCCCCACAGTATTTGTAATGAGATGCAAGGCATATTCTTCTTCCCCATATTTGCAAAGTCCTTCAAGTAAGTATTGTGCTCCGTAAACGCTACAGGCCATACCTTTCGACTTAATAAAATTGATGACTGCAGGAATATTTTCTTCAGGAACAAGATCAAATGCTAAGGGAAACATATTGGAATGCAATGAACTGTGATTCGCCCCTAAGCCATCAATGAATAAACCTGTAGTTGGATCAATTAATTCACGGTGAATTGCCTTTTTTAACTGATCGGACTTTCTTTCAAACATTTGAGCATCATCAGATTTCCCTAAATTATTAGCAATAATTGACATAATTCGAAGATTCTCAAAGTAAAAAGCATTGACAACGGTATTCACATCCCGAAAATCGTAGTTGTCACGCTCTTCATTTGGCCAATCAACAATATCTTTTATGGATTCATGACGGGTGTCAAATCCTAATGCTTCAATTAGTTCCGGATTAAGTTTGTCTGATCTGGAACTAATAAACCCATCTTCACGGGCAAGCGCAATCAACGACTTTACTTTTAGGTTCTCGTAGTATTTTTCGATTGAGCTCAAATCATTGGTGTATAAATAATCGTAATAATACATCAAGGCGGTATGTAATATCCATTCTGTTGGCCATGTACAATGATCAATAAAATATTCATTCGTTCTGCGGGCAATGGAATACACACTGTCCACGGCATAATGGCTTAGTTGATTAATAAATGCATCAGCTTCATATGGAATACGTTCACGATCGCCATCGACGTAATAACCGGTAAAACTTGTTGCTTTAATTGTATGCTTACAGAATTCATAAATACGGTCGAGTATAGAGTCGGATGAATTAAAATAACTGGCATCATCGTTAAATTGGTAATGAAATACTTTTTGATGAATTTGTAAATCTTCAATAGGTATATTCAGGTTTTCAATCTCACAGTATCTGAAGGGCATGACTACACCGAAAGAGTCTGGTAACGCTATTGCTTGTGGTTTTGTATTTCTTTTATCCGGTGTAAGTTCAACTGAAAATGGTTTGTTTTTTACAAATCCTTTAATCATGACTCGCTGATATCTTATGGTGCCTCCAGGCTTGCGATCAATACTATCGGGGGAGCCCAGTTTCTCACCTAAATGGATGACGATGGAATCAGTTTGAGCCGTTTTTGATTTCAGTACTACAGTTCCAAAATAGGCTTTTCCAAAATCGATAAAATAAGAATGCTCCGTTTTTTTAACAATCCGATCAGGTTTAATGTAGCTCGTTTCAAATACAGCTTGCCTGTTTTGTGAAAAAAGGACATTTTGAAATCCAAGCCCAACAAAAATTACTATAATTAATCTATTCATAGTGCTTTTTCATTGTTTAATTTGCGAACCGGTAGCTAATGCCCCCTAAGAATTGTAGGTGCAAGTTTCCCGGCATACCACTTTGTTACTTAAATGCCAACACCGTGAGGTGCACGTGGCTATATATTACTACGATTATTTGACCTAAAAATAGTAATTTGTTTGCACTCTGTGGCTAATTGTTCCCTCCACTTTGTTCTGTCATTGAGGTCGCTGTCGAATTTAGGCAAAAAAGGGTTGGCCCGGCTTTCACTTTTACAAGGTTCCGAATGGACATATGTAATACGGTATCATTTCGTTGGTAATGGTTTTTTTGTCGATGGTCGTAATAAGTAATAAGAAAAATATTAGTACTTGCAATGAAAATAATTATTTTAAAGATCTTTTGGATTTTATCCTTTACTGTTGGTTCTCTATAATCGTATGTTTGATTTCTTTATCAAAGTCCGATTCATATTTTTTATCCTGAATCTTTCTATACAAGATTATAAAATATTGTTTTGTACTTTTTCCCGTATTCTGCAGTATGTTCCAAAATGGAACTAACTGAATCTTCTTTTAATTCACCACTCTCAAATATATTTTTTAGATGTTTTGTTATTGCAGGTCTTTGCACTCCAAATAGCTTAGCTATTTTTTCTTTTGAGTCATACAGAAAGTCTCGTCGTGATAAAAAACCTCAATTTTTACATTTCTATCATCTCCTTGATAAAATATAATTTCAGATTCTTTTGCCATACAATTTAAATTAGAAAACCGAATGTAATTGCTTTACTGGTAAAAAGCAAAACAAAAAGGAGTTCAAAATCATTATCCAATTTTTCCACCGCCTGTATACCCATACTGAATATCGAATCTTCCTTTCTAATTTAGTGAAAAATTACCCTTGTTTTGGGGCAATAGAATTTGTTCTTTTCGATTTGCAAGCCAGAGAAAAAACAACTTATTTTGCCAACCATTAGCACAATAACTTAGAAATCAAACAAAAGTATACATGAAACAATCTATTCGCTTATTTGTAGCCATTTTATGCCTGGGAACAATCATGGTTTCCTGCCAGTCGAAGCAACTTTCGAAGGACGAAGTCGTAGAGTTCAAAATTGACTCGCTGCTTCAGCAAATGACACTGGCTGAGAAAATTAATATGGTTCACGCCAGTTCGTCGTTTAATTCCGGCGGAGTTGAACGACTGGGAATTCCGGAGCTAGTCATGTCCGATGGTCCTCACGGTGTTCGTGTGGAACATGGCAGAGACTGGGAGGTTGATACCGATGTGGACGATGCTGCCACTTATCTTCCCAAAGGATTAACACTTGCAGCTACCTGGAATCGAAAATTGGGTTACGAATTTGGAAACGTATTGGGTAGTGAAGCCAATTATCGCGGAAAAGATGTGATTTTAGGTCCGGGCATTTGTATTGTACGAACTCCTTTGAATGGTCGAAACTTTGAATACCTCAGCGAAGATCCGTACCTGGCAGGCCAAATGGCTGTGGGATATATTCAAGGTGTACAAGCCAATGGAATTGCGGCTTGTGTGAAACACTTTGTTGCCAATAATCAGGAAACCTGGCGCTATTCTGTTGATGTGAGCATGAGTGAACGTGCCTTACGGGAGATTTATTTGCCTGGTTTCGAAATGGCGGTTAAAGAAGGAAAAGCGCTCACCCTGATGGGAGCATACAATCAGTTTCGAGGTGAACATTGTTCGCATAACGATTATTTGCTCAATAAAATATTAAAAGACGAATGGGGATTCGATGGTGTGGTGATTAGCGACTGGAATGCAGTCCACGATACCAAACAAGCCCTGTTGAATGGTACAGACATAGAAATGGGTACCGATTTGTCTATGAAGCCGAATATTGATTACAATAAATTTTACCTGGCTGATCCCGCTCTGGAAATGATAAAAAGTGGTGAAGTCGAAGAAAAATATCTTGATGATAAAGTACGTAGAATTTTGCGTTTGATGTACCGGATTAACAAGTTCGACAAACGTCCTGCCGGTGAATTTAATACAGCTGCACATCAGCAAACAGCCTTAAAAATTGCAGAAGAAGGAATTGTACTGTTGAAAAACGAATCGATTTTACCAATTGATGCCACCAAGGTGAAAACCATTGCGGTAATTGGTGACAATGCAATACGTCAGCATCAAATGGGTGGAGGAAGCTCGCAGGTAAAGGCCAAATATGAAGTCACCTTTTTGGAAGGTATTCAACAGGTTTTTGGCGATGCGGTGAAGATCGAATTTGCTCCTGGTTACGAAGTGAGTAAAACCAATCAGGTGAATACCAAATTGGTCAGCGAAGCCAAAAAACTGGCATCGAAAGCCGATGTGGTGATTTTTGTGGGTGGTTGGATCCAAAGCTGGAGTACAGATTATACGAAATCGGATTGGTCAGAGAATGTATTTGATGCCGAAGATGTTGATAAACCCAATATGATTTTACCTTTTAGTCAGAACGAACTGATTGCACAGTTGGCTGCCGTTAATCCAAATACCATGGTCGTGTTGTACGGAGGTGGTCCGGTTGAAATGGGCGGTTGGTTGCCTCAGGTGAAAGGTTTGGTTCAGGCCTGGTATCCCGGAATGGAAGGCGGAAATGCTTTGGCCAATATCATTAGTGGTAAAGTCAACCCATCAGGAAAATTGCCCATTACTTTTCCAAAATTGTTGAGCGAATCACCTGCCCACGTTTTTGGCGAATATCCCGGTGTTGACGAAAAGCAAACGTATAACGACGATATTTGGGTGGGCTACCGTTATTTCGATACCTATAAGGTGAAACCTGAATTTTGTTTTGGTTTTGGCTTGTCGTACACACAGTTTGAGTACGATAATTTGAGGGTCAGCCAAGACGGTCAGTTGGTAAAAGTTGCTTTTGAGGTCCGCAATTCGGGAAAGGTGGCTGGCAGCGAAGTCGCTCAGGTATATATAAACGATCCTGAATCGCGTTTAAAACGCCCCGAAAAGGAATTGAAAGGTTTTGACAAGGTGTACCTGGAACCCGGACAAACTCAAAACATTGAAGTGGTGCTTGATCAAAAAGCATTCCGGTATTTCGATGATGAGAAAATGGAGTGGGTGCTTGAGCCGGGAACTTTCAACATTGAAGTAGGAAGCTCATCGAAATCTATTCTGCTGAAACAAGCCATTGAAATGTAAACTTGAGAATAAGAATAAATGCAATGGGTTGGCTGAAAAGTCAACCCATTTTTGTTTCCACTGTAAATTTTTTCCTTTTCGGTCGACATTGAATTTGGGTTTAATCTATTTGTATTGCTACAATCATTGAAATTTAGGATGTTCGTTTTTTTGAATTTCGTTATAAAAAGGAAGTGTTTTATATTCCAAACTTTTATTCTTCTTTTGCATAAAATAGTAAACGAACCCAATGGCGTTTCAGAAGTATCAAAAAACCATCATTAAGTTATTGTTTTTCCTGGCCTATGCTTCAGGTGCAGTATGGCTATCGTATTTTTATGTGTACTTAAAGGATGGCGCTGGCTTGACTGGAATTGAAATTGGTATCATTGCCGGTTTTCAACAGTTCAACAACATTTTTGTGTTGCCGGTTTGGGGGATGCTGGCCGATAAATATGGTCGGAAAAGAATGTTGCTGTATTCCATTGGCCTTACCATGTTGTTGTTACCTTTTTTTGTCATTTTAAAGGGCGCACTGTTGTTCATTCTATTTATGTTTGTATTGACCCTGGTCTACAATCCGCTCGCTTCCCTTATCGATACCATTGGGCTTGATTATGAGGCACAAAGCGAAGGTAAAACATCGTACGGCGAAATCAGGCTATGGGCTTCGGTGGGTTGGGGGCTGTCATCATTTCTAACCGGAACTTTTATTCATGAAGGTAATTTATATCTGATTTTTCCTGTTGCCTCTTTATTGTTTTTGCTTACATGGATCATTTTGTTCACCATGTATAAACCTTTAAAAGTGAAGGTGAATCTGAACAAAATGCAACGAGGAATTATTTGGTATACGCTTCGAAACGAAAGAGTGTTGTTTCTTTTCCTACTGCTGGTCTTCTTTTACAGCATTTTTTCTGCCCCAATTTATTTAATGATCAACGTTTATTTTCTCGATATTGGTGCTGCCAATCAATTGATTGGTCTGGCATTCCTGGTGCAGGGATTGAGTGAGTTGCCTTTTTTCTTTTTTGGAAAACGGCTGGTTGAAAAATATGGATCGAAGAATGTTTTTTTATTTGCCATGGCAGGAACCGCCATACGAATGTTCGCTTATGGATTAAATTCATCACCTGCTGTGGCTGTAGGGATAGGAGCGATGCACGGCATAAGCATTGGATTGTTTTTTGTGTCGGTGATCTCGTTTGTGCATAAAATTATTCCTGCAGAGATGCGTTCAACCGGACAATCCCTTTTTTACACATTCTATGCTGTTGGAGTGGCTTTTGGAAATTTACTAACGGGAGTTTTGTACGATTATTTCCCCATGCGTACGGTGATGACCTTAAATGCTTCAGCAATAGTTTTGCTCGTGCTGATGGTATTTGTAACGAAAAAATATTTTTCAAGTGTGCTAAAACGTTCGGAATAAAAGTGTACCATTTTCCTGTTAGACTTCCATTCAATTTTAACCAAACTACATAAAATTGAACGGCCCAAATCCTATTTTGACAATTCTATTAGTTTTCCTATTTTCATCCCAACTTTTGACTGATCATAAAATCTAACCAATAACACGAGCAACATCATGAGTAACTCCCGTAAAACCTTCATCTTTGCCTGCATTGTATTTATTTCCGGTATAGCAGGATTGTCCTATGAACTGCTTTGGATTCGCAGCATTAAAGGATTTTTTGGAAGTGAATTGTTCTCCATCAGCATGGTGTTCACCTTGTACTTTGCAGGTTTAGGTATTGGAGGATTCGTTGGAAATAAAATCATTAGTCGTAAGTATGATCCCATTAAAATATACAGTTCCATTGAGCTCCTGATTGGCCTCTTTGGATTGGCCTTTCCTTTTCTGATTCAAGCCACTCAAAACTCTTACCTGGGTTTAACCGGAATAGTACCTGAGCATCTTTGGCTGCTAATGAAAGCCTTACACATCACTATTTTATTAATTGTTCCTACCACCTTAATTGGAATGACCTTGCCGTTAATCACCGCGATTATTGTTGATAAACCCGAAGCGTTTACCACGCGGTTCAGCCTGTTTTATGGTATCAATACGCTTGGTGCCGTGTTGGGAAGTATTGTTGTTGGTATGTTTTTGATCCCTAAATTGGGAATTGTTTGGTCGGGAAGATTGATTGTATTGGGTAACTTTGTGGTGGCCTTCCTCTGTTTCTTATATAGAAATGAATTCAGTTTAAAACAGATCGATCTCGTATATAAGAAGCAAAAATGGAACGAGACCCTTGTTCCCAGCTTAATCGCTTTTTTTATGGGATTCCTTGCGTTGACCTACGAAGTGGTTTGGTTCCGTATTTTTAATTTTTACTTTTTATCCACGACCGTTTCGCTGGCGCTATTACTCAGTATTTTTTTAATAGGTCTTGCCTTGGGAAGTCTTTTGCTCTCGTTGTGGAAGCGTCCGATTAATGTAAAACAACTGGGATTTTTGGAACTGGCTAAAGCCGTAATGATGGTCCTTTCCTTTTTGATCATCCGAAAAATATTTTTCCAGAATTGGGCCGAACTGAGCACTTCAATTGGGACAGAGAATGTCTATCATAAGGTATTGGGACTGTATGGAGTCTTTGGTTTTTTTGCCTTTATGTTGCCGGCAATAGTGATGGGAATGACCTTCCCATTGATTGAACGCATTTGGCCCTCATCAAAAGCCGGCACAAGTCATGTGGTAGGAGTCATCACAGCCTGGAATACCTGGGGTGGCGCATTGGGAGCCTTACTCGCTGGCTTGTTTTTGATTTCGTACATAGGTTCAAGCAATACACTTATTCTGGTTGTTTTTATATCTGCAACACTTAGTATTGTGTTGTTTCTTTTGGCTAAGAAGCCCTTGCTAACCTTGATTCCTCTTCTGCTTGCTGTGCTGGTTGTGACGCTACTCCCTAAGGAAATGAACTGGAAACGAAATGGAAATACCGATTCATACACTTATTATGAAGAAGGAAAAATGTGTAGTGTATCCATCAATAAAAATGTATTTGGCGATTTAACTCTTAACCTCGATAACGGATATGTGCTGGGTGGAACCGGTGCCATGGCCATTGTGGTTCAGGATCATCAAGGCGCCTTACCCATTATTATTAATTCCAATCCGTCAAAGCGGGTACTTAAAATTGGAGAGGGAACAGGAATTACTTCAAATGCAGTGGTGGAGAGTTACGATGTGGCTCACCTCGATATTGTGGAAATTGTACCCGAGGTCGTGGAAACACTTCCT
Source organism: Prolixibacteraceae bacterium (assembly GCA_041821245.1). Taxonomy (GTDB): domain Bacteria; phylum Bacteroidota; class Bacteroidia; order Bacteroidales; family Prolixibacteraceae; genus Roseimarinus. Next base: position 67,173 of record JBGUEP010000002.1, on the reverse strand, counting down.
TACTTCGCCTATTACAACGATAGCCTTACCAATAACTCAAGGGTCAGTATTCATAAAGGCGATGGTCGGGAATTTTTGGCCATGAGTGAAGAAAAGTACGATGTGATTATTGGCGAACTTTATTCACCACAAATTGCCGGAACCGGAAATTTATACAGCATTGAGCATTTCGAAAATGTGAAAGCACATTTGGCCGCGAACGGAACATTTTGTCAATGGTTGCAAATGGCTCAGTTTAGCGAAGAAACCTTTGCCATTGTGGTCAATACCTTTTTGCAGGTATTTCCTGATGCTTCGTTGTGGTTGGCCAACAATAACAAAGATCAACTTGCTCTGGGTTTGGTCGCTACCAATCCTGAAAATTGGAATCCTTCTCAAATCAACCAGGCGCTTTCTTTCTTCTCCGACGATTTTAAACGCACCACAGGATGGCAACTTCCATACGATATCGTTGTTTCCTTTGTGACCAATGATTTTTCCGAAATAGTGAAGCAGGAAAAACGAATCAATACCATTGATTATCCTGTGATTGAGGAAATAGCTGCCCGTACATTTAATCAAATGGTTTCATTCGATGTGCTGGCAAAAGCGCGGAAATGGCCTCAGGAATGGAGCAAATGGAGCGAAGGCCATTCGGTGTGGAATAAATATTGGGATTTGATTGATAGTTATATTGTTTGGAACTTGGATCCTAAGAATAGCCAGGCCAATCAAAAACTAAAATTGAACATGGATAATTTGCCGAATCTACCGGTTTTGAACATTTACAAAGCCGACATGCTGGTGAGTGTTGTGGAAACCAATACCAGCGATCCGAATTATTTTAAGAGCGACACCGATCAGGCCCGGTTTATGGCCACTCTGTATAAAAATGCGATAGCCATTGATTCCAACAACTGGATATATTATTTTAATCTGAGCAATGCTTATCACCTGTTGAACGACGAAGAAAACTTAAATGCAACCTTGATTGATCTTTGGCATTTGATGCCGGAACCACTTAAAAGTGAGCCAATTTATATGCAGTTGATGCAATAAATCCTATACTACTATATGTAAACTACAATTTCATGTGCTACCATACCCGCTTGTTCAAAGAATCGGAAGACGTTGATAAAAAATTTTCTGCCATCATTAAAAAACTGAATAAGTTTAATAAAACCATTCATTTTAACGGCTATAATTTTCCTGAAACTCCGGTGATTGCGAATAATAATCCGCGCGAGATTGATTTTTTTCATTGGGGTTTAATTCCTAATTGGGCAAAGGACGATCAAATTTAAAAATATACCTTAAATGCCAGAATCGAAACCATTGAAGAGAAACCATCCTTTCGAAATTCGGTAAACAAACGTTGCTTGGTCCTTGTTGACGGTTTTTACGAATGGCAATGGCTCGATTCCAAAGGCAGGAACAAACAAAAATACCTCATTACGCTGCCCGATGACAGTGCATTTGCTCTAGCAGGTATTTGGTCCGAGTGGATGAATCCGTTGACCAGAGAAGTGATAAAAAGTTATAGTATTGTGACCACCCAGGCCATGGGGGTGATGCGTGAAGTACACAATACGAAATTACGGCAACCGGTTATTTTGCCGGTTAAAGAACGCTGGCAAGATTGGATGAATGGAGCACCTTTACCCCAATTTACTTCAATTGATATTGAACTTGCTGCAAAAAAAGCAGGATAACTTAATCTTTGAACAATGTGAACATAAATTCAAAGATGTTGAGTTTCAAAATAGCGAAGACCTAATTCCTTGTAGGCCATACTGGACATGAATCCTATTGATCTAGTAGTTTATGTTATGTTTGGTAGGAAAAAACTCAATTTTAATAATTTGGAATTCTGACGGGACCAATAAGGGATAGTTGTATCTTAATTTTCAACTAGAATTATCGGTAGTACCTCATACATGCTATTGATGGTAACGAGTTAAAACTATATTTGTGGGTTAATAAAGTCTATTCCATTAGTATTGAGTGCAGACCGTTTTAAAGTCTGCACTTTTTTTGTTTTAACAATTATTGCATCATTTCCAATAAATTGAGCATTTTGATGGTCGCAGTAATCGCCGCATTGGTCTGGTCGGGGTCGAGACCACGTGTGCGGAATTCTTTGCCTTTTTCCCAGGTAATGACCGCTTCGACCAGGGCGTTTGTTTTACCTCCGGGAGGAATAGTTACCGAATAGTCGATGAGTTTGGGAAGGTTCATTTTTAAACCTTTGTAAATCTTTTTCACAGCATCCATAAAGGCATCGTACTGACCGTCACCTTTACCTGTTTCTTCGTATATTTTTCCTTTATAGTTGATGGCCAGGGATGCAATTGGTTTTAACCCATAGGCCAAGGTAACTGTGAAGTTTTGAATGGAAACTACCTGCTCTACCGATTCGTTGCGTAATACATCGGAAACAATGTAGGGCAATTCTTCGGCACTCACTGATGCTTTTTTGTCGCTCAATTCGATGACCCTATTGGTTACCTTTTTCAGGGAATCGGCATCCAGGTTAATTCCTAAATCTTCAAGGTTCTTTTTAATGTTGGCTTTTCCTGACGTTTTTCCCAGAGCGTATTTTCGAATTCGGCCAAATCGTTCAGGCAACAATTCGTTGAAATAGAGATCATTTTTTGTATCACCATCGGCATGAATTCCACTGCATTGGGTAAAGACAAAATCACCAATTAATGGTTTGTTGGTTGGTATGCGGATGCCTGAAAAAGATTCCACCAGTTTACTCACCGTATTCAGTTTGTTTTCCTGAACATTGGTTTGCATTTTAAGGTGATCCTTAATGGTGGCAATGGCACTTGAAAGGGGAGCGTTTCCTGCACGTTCGCCCAATCCATTAATGGTAGTATGAATGCAACGGACGCCCGCTTTTATGGCGTGAAATACATTCGCAATGGCTAAATCATAATCGTTGTGGGCATGAAAATCGAAAACGAGTGTTGGAAAAGCTTCCAGTATATCCTTGCAATAATCATAGGTTTCATCGGGGTCGAGGATACCAAGCGTGTCGGGTAGCATAAAATGCTGAATGGGTAAACCGCTCAAACCGTTCAACATAAAATGTACGTAATCTTTCGAATTGCGCATGCCATTCGACCAATCTTCCAGATAAACATTTACTGCCAGTCCTTTACTAATGGCAAGTTCAATATTTTCTCTGGCGTCGGCTAAATGTTCTTCAGGGGTTTTACGCAATTGTTCCGTTACATGCTTGTAGGAACCTTTCAATAACAAGTTGAGTACTTTACCTCCAGCATTCACAATCCAATCGATGGAAACACCTTTGTCCACAAATCCTAAAACTTCAATTTTATCGATGTGTCCGTTTTCATCAGCCCATTTGGTAATTCGTTTAACCCCTTTAAACTCTCCCTCTGAAACGCGTGCCGAGGCCACTTCAATGCGATCAACTTTAAGATCATTCAATAGTACCTGAGCCATACTTAGCTTTTCCATTGCATTGAATGAAACCCCGGTGGTTTGTTCACCATCGCGTAAGGTGGTGTCCATTATTGTGATGAGATTACCCCCCCAGCCCCCTGAAGGGGGAGCTGAATTGACGGACATATTGTTGCTTTTATTCATTTTAAAAGTTTTTTGTTTTATCGTCTCCTAAATTATTGTCTTGTTATGATTCTAAATCCGAACCAGACAATTAGTAACTCTTATTGCTTACAAATGTTCAATAATCTGAACATGTAATCAATGGTAGAAATAAGCTCCCCCTTCAGGTGTTCCTTGAGCCTGTCGAAAGGGGGTTGGGGGGGAGTTTTATTTTTGTTCAAATGCTTCAATCTGATCTTTCATGGCCACCAGATAGTCGATATCATCGTAGCCATTGGTCAAACATTCCTTTTTATAGGGATTGATTTCGAATTCAAATTTCGATCCGGTACCATTGTTTGTGAAGGTTTGCTCTTCAAGGCTTACCGTGAATTTTGCATTTTTATCATTCTCAATGGTGGCGAAAATTTCTTCTAAAAATTCCGGTGAAACCTGAACGGGTAACAAGCCGTTATTCAGTGCGTTGCCCTTGAATATGTCGGCAAAGAAGCTGGATACAACTACCTTGAATCCACCGTCGTATATAGCCCATGCTGCATGTTCGCGGCTTGAACCACTTCCGAAGTTTTTACCTCCGACAAGGATTGAACCGGTGTATTGGGCTTGATTCAATACAAAATCAGGGTTTGGCGTATTCCCTTCGGTGTAACGCCAGTCGCGGAACAAATTATCACCAAAACCTTTGCGCTCAACTGCCTTTAAAAAACGGGCAGGAATAATTTGGTCGGTATCAACGTTCTCAATGGGTAAAGGTACCGCCGTACTTGTGAATGTTGTGAATTTATCTATTGACATAATTTTAAAATATAAGCCCCATCTGCCATTTGGGCATCTTCCCTCAAGGGGAAGAAATGGGTGCGTTTAATTGTACTTTTATTGAACTAAATCTACCCAATTCGGTAGTTTTTTATTCCCCTGCCAGGGGGTAGCGGAGGCGTCCTATACAGGACTGCTGACCACTCCACTTACTGCGCATGCAGCAGCTACCAATGGGCTCGAAAGTAAGGTGCGGGCTTTTGGTCCCTGACGTCCTTCGAAATTCCGGTTGGTGGTTGATACGGCATATTTACCGGAAGGAACCTTGTCGGGGTTCATGGCTAAACAAGCCGAGCATCCCGGTTGACGAAGAACAAATCCCGCCTCTTCCAATATTTCAACCAAACCTTCTTCACGAATTTGTTTTTCAACAGCAACAGAACCCGGCACCAACCAACAAACTACATTGTCGGCTTTCTTTTTACCTTTAATGTAATTAGTAAATTCTCTAAAATCTTCGATCCGTCCATTGGTACAACTCCCCACAAATACATAATCGACTGGTTTTCCTGCGATGGCTTCACCTTCAGCAAATCCCATGTATTTTAATGCGTTTTGGAAGCTGATTTTATCGTTGCCTGTTAATCCTTCACTTGTTGGAATGTTTTCACTTATTTTGATGCCCATTCCGGGATTGGTTCCATAGGTAATCATGGGTTCAATATCGGCAGCGTCAAAATTATATGCCGCATCGAACTCAGCACCTTCATCTGTTTTCAGTGTACGCCAATACGCAAGGGCTTTGTCCCACTCTTCACCTTTGGGTGCAAACTGACGACCTTTTACATATTCGTAGGTCACTTCATCGGGAGCAATTAAGCCTCCACGTGCACCACACTCGATACTCATGTTGCAAACGGTCATTCGGCCTTCCATGCTTAAGTTGGTGAAAGCCGTTCCTGCAAATTCAATAAAATGTCCGGTACCACCACTCGTTGAGATTTTGGCAATGATGTAAAGCACAATGTCTTTTGCTGTTACTCCGGGTTGTACTTCACCATTTACGGTGATCAACATCTTTTTAGGTTTTGGTTGCATAATGCACTGGCTGGCCAAAACCATTTCCACTTCGCTGGTACCAATTCCAAAGGCAACGGCACCAAATGCTCCGTGGGTTGAAGTGTGGCTGTCGCCGCAAACGATGGTCATTCCCGGCTGGGTGAGGCCTTGTTCCGGTCCGATAATGTGTACTACGCCATGACCTTCAGTTCCCAAACCGTGGTAAACAATACCGTGTTCAGTACAATTTGCCTGCAATTTATCTACCTGATTCCTTGACAGTTCATCAACAATTGATAAATGCTGATTGGTAGTAGGAACATTGTGGTCGGGGGTTGCAGTAGTTTGATCGGGACGGGCAACTTTTAAGCCACGACTTTTCAAACCTAAAAATGCAACCGGACTGGTTACCTCATGGATGAAGTGACGGTCGATGTACAATACATCAGGACCTCCTTCAACTTCTTTGATCACATGGGCATCCCAAACTTTGTCGAATAATGTTTTTGCTGTCATAATAAACCTCCTCCAAACCTCCTCCTGAGCGGAGTGGGAATTATTGGGTATTATAAGTTGTTATTTACTTTGTTACAGTTGTTATTTTGTTGATGGCATCAAGGAAAGCTTCTACCGAAGCGGTAATGATATCGGTATGTGCTCCAAAACCATTGTATTCCCTGTCGATATGTTTAATGGTCATGTGTACTTTTCCATAGTCATCGCTGCCTTTGTTGATGGCCTGAATTAGAAATTCTTCTACCGTTACTTCACGGGTAATGATTTCTTTTACTGCGTTGATAGCGGCATCAACAGGACCATTCCCACTTGAGGTAGCACTAAACTTTTCGCCACCAATAATCAAACGTACGCTGGCCATTGGTTCCAATGATTTTCCTGAAATCACCTGTAAATAATCCAATTTGATGCGGTCGTTTTCGTGACGAACTTCGCCAATCAACATCAGCAAGTCGTCCTCTTTGATGTCTTTCTTTTTGTCGGCCATTTTTAAAAAATCGTCGTAAACTCCATCCAATTTTTCTTTGGTCAATTCGAAGCCCAAATTGTTCAAATGGTGTTTTAAGGCGGCGCGGCCACTTCTGGCAGTTAAGACAATAGACGATTCGTTAATTCCTACATCGTTAGGATCAATGATCTCATAGTTCTCACGGTTTTTCAAAACACCGTCCTGATGAATTCCCGATGAATGGGCAAAAGCATTGCGGCCAACAATTGCTTTGTTTGGCTGAACAGGCATGTTCATTAAACTCGACACCATGCGACTCATTTTATAGATCTTTTTGGTGTTGATGTTGGTCACTATGCCCATCTCTTTTTCCCTGCTTTTAAAGGTCATCACCACTTCTTCCAATGAAGTGTTGCCGGCGCGTTCACCAATTCCGTTGATGGTAACTTCCACCTGGCGGGCACCATTTAAAATACCGCTCACCGAGTTGGCCGTAGCCATTCCAAGGTCGTTGTGACAATGAGTAGAAATAATGGCTTTGTGTACGCCTTTTACATTTTCCATCAGGAATTTGATTTTCTCACCGTATTCGTGTGGTAAGGTGTAGCCTGTGGTGTCAGGAATATTTACTACCGTAGCACCTGCTTTAATAACAGCTTCGACCACTCTGGCTAAATAAACGTTATCGGTACGACCTGCATCTTCGGCATAAAATTCAACATCTTCAACGTAACGTTTTGCATACTTTACAGCAGCAATGGCCCGTTCAATAATTTCATCCTGATTGGAATTGAGTTTGTATTTGATGTGATAGGGCGATGTTCCGATTCCCGTGTGTATTCTCCCTTTTTTAGCATATTTTAGGGATTCGGCTGCTACATCAATGTCTTTCTCAACGGCGCGGGTTAAAGCGCAAATGGTTGGCCAGGTTACGGCCTTTGAGATTTCGACCACTGAATTGAAATCGCCGGGGCTGGAAATTGGGAATCCTGCTTCGATTACGTCAACACCGAGTGCTTCGAGGGCCTTGGCCACTTCTACTTTTTCAATGGTGTTTAACTGGCAACCGGGAACTTGCTCTCCGTCGCGTAACGTGGTGTCGAAAATGTACAACCTGTCGCTCATGGTTTCTAATTTTTTGCCGACCTTTTTTTATCGATCGGCGTGTTCAACATTTCAAAAAGTTTATTTCAACAAAAAGCCACTCTCTTTTGTGAGAATGGCTTAAAATATTTTTTCAACATTTTACATATACATACCACTCTCACTTCCTCTTTCCGAGAATTAGAATACCGAGTAGGCTAATGAGCGATATGAATAAGTTTTTTGTCATTGTTTATCATTATTTCGACGCAAATATGGCATTATTTTTTAAAAATGAAAATTTTAGTGCCATTTAATTTACAATTGTTAAGTAAACTTTGCTTTTCAATGATAGGTAAACAAAAAAAGACCACTAATGTTTAGTGGTCTTTAAATTATATGAAAATTAATATTCTTTTAGAAGGGGCAAGATGCCGATGTGAATTTAACACCCAAATTAATTCTTTCTGTTTTCCCATCAGCTTCGATACCCGCAAATTTTATGGTCAATTCTGCTAATTCCGGATATTTGTCCAGCGTTGCTTTTCTCACACTATTGATTGTGGTAGCATCATTCTTTGTAGTAAATACAAAGGACGCTGATTTTCCTTGATAGGTTCCATTAATGTTGTAGTTTTCATTGGGCATAAGGTTAATTGTTACTATTCCATTTTCAAATTCAAACGGAACAGCACCTTTTAATCCAGGGCCGGAAACCGTTCCTCGCATCGATGGAGCCGCACCTACATTACCCGATTCACAAGTTAAGGTCGTGACTAATTTATAGGGCTTTAGCCCTACAATAGGAGTTGCATTTAATTGTACTAATCCATCACATGCAGTAGAAATATCGCTGCTTTGTTTATCCAATGAATAGGTTCCTTTACACGTTATTTCAACTTTAGCTTTTGCGTCGTAATCAGGATAGTAAATTGGGGCTATCGTTTTAGTGACGGTGTATTGGTTGCTCGCCTTAAAGTTGCCTGTTATAATTCCCTTTTTAACAGAGCCATCTGCAAAGGTTATTTTATATTCAAATTGCGAAGATCCTGCCATGCCGTTCGCTTCAGTTATTTTGACTTTCAAGCCTTTTGCGCATTTTAATGCAGCTCTTTTTGTTTGTGTGTAAAACCCAAAGTTGTTGGTGTTTGCTTTGTCGTACAATGTGGCTAATGTTCCATCCTGACCAATTAAACTTGGGCTTCCATTTACGTAATACCATCCCATAAACCCATAATCCTGGAACTTCTTATCGGGGTCGTCCAAATTGTAAGCTTTGCATACAACAGACTTTGGAGCAGTCCAATTGTTGGGTTTGTAGTAATTATAGTAGTAGTAAGCACCACTTGCAAATCCTTGAGGATATTCAATAACACCTCCCGGGCAAGTTAAGGATAATTTAAATGGTGTATCTACATGCGCTAAACCATTTGTCGTTGATGACTTTAGATTGCTATTTTCAAATATATTTACATTGGCTCTAAATTCATTTTCATCGTCAAGAAATTCTTCTCCTCCTTCTAATTTGCTTAATTCCATAACAATGTCGGTGTTGCCAATTTCCATAATGCTCACTTCTTGAGGTGTTGAAATCCATTGGTTTGATTTTGAAATAGCAAAAACCATAAATTCAATTGGGTTCGCATCACTGGGTATATAGTTTGGATCAAGAAACACATCATAAAAACCATTTTTTACAATGACCTGTGTGATTCTATGGCCATCGGTATCCACCAGTTTATCGGCATCTTTACCATCAAAAATGACTGTAAATTCATCATCTGTAACATAGTCTTCTGAAGCATTGTCAATTAAATGTATGTTTATTTTTGTATCAAAAACATTCATGTCAAGCAAAAGCAAGGAGAGGTCTTCACCTGTTTCTTTGTCTTGCAAAGGATTGTTCAGTAGGTCATTACAGCTTGTGCCAATGAAGAGCATTAGCAGAAGTAATGCACCTGTTTTTATTCTATTGTTTATTTTGAGTATCATATTCTTTAGTATTAAGGATTAAAACGATGCTAATTTATAGGAAATGCTTAAGCGAAGCACAGGATACAAATAGTATTGACTAATTTGATTCTCCAGTAATGCTTCCTGACCCAATTCCGGCTCCGATGTTGGTGCCAACAAACCGGTAGTTGCTAAAGTGACCTTGGTTGCTCCCTGGTAATACGTGCCCAAATCAAATGCTACTGCCAGTTTTTTATCGGTACCCAGCGTTTTTCCAAAACCAAGGCCCAAATACGGCGAAATTTTCATCGAAGGATCCAGTTGGACATCAATGCTACCTACTTTTTCGGCAGGGATGGTAATGTCTCCGTACGGCATGTCCTTCGAAGAAACGCCTGAAACATTTACGTTAAAAAGGTTGTAGCCTACACCTGCCGAAACGTAAACCGATTTGGCCACATAATAATCGAAAAGTCCTGAAATAGCTCCTAATTTTACCGATGCAGCCAAGTCAAAACTGAGGTCCGATTCGTTATAATTCAAGGTCCGGCTGAGGCCCATGGATTCATAACCGATACGAACATCCATTTTAGGATGGAATTGAAAAATGGCATCACCGCCAATTCCCATGGTTGATGCTTTAAGCGCCACGCCTACGCTCATGTCCTGTGATTTCACACTTATGGTGATTAGCAATGCGGTTAGCACTAATAAATGATGTTTGATTTTCATCGAAATACAATTTAATGATTGAAATGAACTTTAAATTAACTCTGTAAAATTTATCTCATGTTTAACAAAACTTATCCTATGAAAGTTCTTGTCATTGCAATAATTATTTTCAGTGCAAATATAAAGTCTTATGTCTTGAAAAAGAGTGGTCTGTGTTCTTAAATATTGTAATGCATTTTGTGATGTTGTAAGCCTTGGCAGCATTGGTATTTAACCTAATATTAAGGGTTCTGTTCCAAATTTTATATCCTAAAAAAGGCTGATGGAAATAAATCCATCAGCCTTTGTATAAAGTGTAGTGTAAAACTTATTTTTGTCCAAACATCATGTTGAAACCAAAACTGGCGTTCATGTGACGAGCAGTAACAGGATTGGTTATGGCCAGAATGTTGTCGGTAACCATAAACAATTGAATTGGTCCTAATTTGAACGCTGCAGCCAGTCCAACATTGTTGTATGAATTACCAATGGCGGAATAACTTGTGGATAAACTTACAATTTTACCAAATTGTGCATTTCCCGAAATGGTCAATGCATTGTTGATGTCGCCATCGTAGAAAAGAATTCGATCAACAAGTCCGGCAGAAAACATATCGTTGATCTGATACTTTCCACCAACATAAACACGAGTTGGTAAATAAGTGGTAAATGCATTCTCTGATGAGGTAAGGGCTACTGATGCTTTTAAATCATCGGTGATTTCAGTGATTTTATCCTCAACTGGCACATAATCAGGATCGTTTTCGTCAATGATATTGGAAAAATCAAGTCCTTCCCATTTATAGCTACCTTTATGGTACATGGTATTCAAATTGTTTTTCCAACTGATCATTCCCAAATCGATTACACTGGCTGAAACTTCAATTTGAGGAGTGATGTCATATTTCGCCCCTAAATCGATCCCAATACCAAGGTTGGAGAAAGATGTAGCATAACCAACAGGATTAAAATCATTCGTTAAATTAAGGGTTTGAAGAATTCCGTCGGCATTTTTTTCCGTGCTTACCGGTAAGCTGGTATTGTATTCACCATCGGTAGTCAGTTCCAGGTATTCCACATTTTTATCGGTGGTCAGTGTGATGTTCGATTTAATTGCATCCAATGCGGCAAATCCGGTCAATAATTTTAAGCGACCACCAACTGTTAAGTTAGGGATTACTTTTTGTGTATATCCAAACGAGTAATCGCGATAGTGCAAAAGGTTAAAGTCTAAATCGGTTGAGAAGGGTTGATTCAGGTAACCTGCATTACCCATACTGATGAGTCCAACTAATTCTTTATCAAACTTCATTTTAAACAATTGACGTTCATTCACCGAAAAGCTAAATACCTGATCGCCTCTTCGCAATTGAAAACTCAATATTGGCATTCTGAATGTTTGATAAATACTGTTTTGATCATCGATGGTATTGTACAAATTATCGATATCAATAACCAGGTCGCGCCCTTCTTTATAGGCCACCTGTGAAAGTGAGAAGGTACTGTTTAATCCTACGCTGTAACGGGTAAGGACAGGAACGGTTAATACAATTTTGGCTGAATCTCTAATAATTGCCGGATTTAACTGATAGCTTTGAGGAACATTGCTCATGTGATAAAACATGTTGTTATCCTGAGCAGATGCCTTAAATGAAAGCGCCAATAATAAATAGAGGGCAATGGTTGAATAGATGGTATATCTTGTCTTCATATTCTTCATGTTTATCGTTATTGATTTAAGTTAATGGCGGCTTTCAATCCAACATTTAAATAAATTTCATTTGTAGAACTCAATTTGGCAGGTTGCTCACCATCTCCAGGGGATTTGATTTTAGCAACAAATATGAGTGAATTGGCCAGACGATAATCAGGAATATTTTCTTTCGTCAATGCAATGGTGTGAGTGGCAGTAGTGTTGATGGTTACCTTGCCGGTTTCATCCACTTGTGCAGCTTCAAGCAATATGGTACTCACTTTCTCGCCTTGAACCTGGTCGGTAATGGAATCCATAAATGCCAATTCCAATTCTACTCCAACAGGTAATCCATTCTCTGCCTTAATAATCAGTTCCCCTGAATTAATAAAGTCAAGCAATCCTCCATCAAAATTTAAGGTGTCGGTAATGCTTAAACCTTCTCCTCCGGGAGTAGAGAAATGAACAGGTACTTCAACTTTGAGGTCAAATCCTATTTCACCGGACATGTCAACATGGTTTAATTTATTTGTTGCCGGCGGACCTTCAGGATTCATCTTTATGTTTCCTGCATAGGTTACTTTTTCGGTGGGTGGTAAGGAAAGAAATTCAATAATGTTTGAATTGTCCTTGTCAATCACTACCGTATCAGTAATTTGAATTTCGGCTGGGTAATCGGGGTAAGGAACGATAAACGGAAAAGGATTTAATCCTGCTGATTCTCCTTTATCGTTATAACCGGTTAAATCAAGTGCCAATTTCACAGGTACACTTAATGAATTATGAACAATGAGTTGAAGTTCAGGACTCAAAAATTGAAGACCATTCAAGGAATTTAAAATGTCCAGTGATAAAGCAAATTCATCTTCCGGCAAGCTGATTTCCATTTGTCCAAAATCGCCATCGGCTGATTGGATGTCCAAATCGGAAATTCCGATATCGAAAGTGAAAGAAGTACTTCCGGTAAAGTCAACAAAATCTGCTGATTCATATACTTCAACATTATAGGAATAATACAAGGTATTGAATGGGTTTGAACTATTTTCGGTAAAATCAATGACCGTATTGGCCAGATTCACACTGAAGTTTTCCACCGATGCATTGGTCATGCTAAAGGTTTGTTTCAATTCACTGCCATCGCTCTTTTTGATGGAAGGGAATAACAATTCAATGGTGCCTGTGATTGGGATGGACTTGGTCATGGTTAGATTTAAACTTCCACTGTTTAATGTGGCTTTGTTTAAATCAATTTCGTCACTAATTTTAATGTTCTCCAGTTTTTGTTCATCCCCTGTAATGGATTGTTGAGGAACTTTGAAACGACCATTTGAAACTGCAGCATTGCTTAATTTCATGGTGAAATCTAATCCCTGGGTGAAATCAATATATGGTTCCTGACCTCCTGAACCATCGGTTTTGAAATAAGCTAAACGAACGCCCAATTGATTGCTCAGCGTTAAGCCGGCCAAACTAATGCTAGTTGATTCAGTGGCAGCACCGGGTGCTGCAGGATACTCAGGAAGTTGTTCTGCAGTACAGATACTTCCAGGTAAACCAAATGCTCCACCAAACCAATCATCGGTATAATACAACTCGTAACCCGGATAGCTTGGCTGATAACCAAAATCAAGAGAGGTGATTACGTCGTTGCTTACTTTATCGTATAGTTCAGCTTTTATATATATACCAAAAACTGGGAGGTTATTCTTCATTTCTACCGTAAGCGTTCCTGATGAGAAGGTAACAGTTTCAAAATCTGTTACCTCATCGAGATCGATTTTGAGCGGATCTGTTGGATCATATTCGTAGGCAGGAAATGATTTATTTTGCCCGTCATAATCTTTCAACTCCTCAATATCGCCACTTAAATCACCAAGTAAATCACCTAGCGAAATGGTGTATTCAAAATTATAGTCGAGGGAAATGGTGCCAAGGTCCACTTCGAAGTTTCCAACAGCAATGTTGTTTTCGAATTCGATAAGATCTTTTACGGCATATTTGAAAAGATCACTTTGGTAGTAGGAAACAATGATTTCATTGTCGGCATTTTCTCCAAAAAGCGAATCGCCGTCCTGGAGCAAATTAAGCACGTTTTTCATTTCAACATGGCCAAATGCCAGCGGCATCACCATTTCGGGACTTGCTTTTATTCTGATATTGTCATAATCGGTCAGCTCTTTAAGTCCGCAAGAACTTAACAAAATAGCCGTAAGTGTAATAAGTATTTGGATTTTGTATTTCTTGGTCATTGATCTGTATTTATGCATATGTTACTATTTAATTGGAAGAAATAGAAATAAGAAGGGTCAGGCTTTTGTAAGCCTGACCCTTTTATATTATTGCTTGATTAATTTCTGACTCAATCGAAATTCATCAGAACTTAAGGTCATGAAATAGATACCTGAAGCGATTCTGCTCAAATCAATTTTATGCATTTGGGCTGGTTCCAAGGTTTCAATGGCTTCTTCAATGAGCACGCGTCCGCTTAAATCGGCAAGGGTTACTTTCACATTTTTTAAAGTGCTATTGCCTTTCCAGTCTAAATTCACATACTGATTGGCCGGCAAAGGATAAATGCTCATGTTTTCACTGAAGCGGGTATTAAAAATACCTACTTTTTCAGCAACTGTTACAGTGAATTTACTGGTAACACTTTTGCCATCGGCAGTAGCTGCAATTTCAATTTCGGCTGATCCAAATTTATCCTTCACAAAGGTTAATGATAATTCACTACCTGAAATGGTGGTTGTCACCAATGCGCTATTGGAATTTGAATTCACTTTATAGGTAAAGGCGTCACCATCGGCGTCTTTAAAATGTGAACTTAATTCAATTTTAACCGGTGCATCATTTTCTTTGGCTGCAACTGCGGCCAGGGCAGAAACCAATTCAGGTGCACGATCTTCTACTGTAACACTAAAGGTTGATTCAACAGTTTTACCACCAGAAGTTCCCAAAATAGTAACGTCGGCTGCGCCTGCTTTGCCTGCAGCAATTTTAATGGTCAGGGCATTACCCGACAAGCTTGCAGTAACTAAATCTGAATTGGAAACAGCTTTCACGCTAAGTGTCATGTCTGTGTCGTCTTCATCGGTGAACAAATTAGCTAAATCAATTACGATGTCAGCATTGTTTTTATATACACTTTGGTTGGCTACTGCAGTAGCTACTACCGGAGCTTTGTCAACAAGCGTTACGCTAAATGTGAAATCAACTGTTTTTCCAGCAGAAGTACCTTGTATGGTAATGCTGAATGTACCACTCATCCCTACAATAGGTTCTATAACAAGACTATTTCCTGTAAGTGTTACATTAGCCTTAGTATCATCTGAAACCGAAAGGATGGCGGGAGTTACAATTGGATCGTCTTCGTCACTAAACAGCGTTGAAACATCGATTTGTACATCATTGCCATTTTTAGGAATCACCTGATTTTGGATAGGTACACTTACTTTTGGTGCAACATCTTTCACCTCTATAGTAAAGGTATCATTCACAAATTTATCGTTAGTTTTACCTTGTATTGTAACATCAAGAACACCGTAACCTGCTCCAACCGGTGAAATGAACATTGTATTTTCAATGATACTTATATTGACAATGTTTGCTTTTGAAACCTCAGTTACCGTAATCGTAATTTCTGTGTCATCCGGATCAGTGAAAGTATTTGATAAATCAATGGAGATTAAGGAATCCTTCTTATTTAATACCTGATCTGGAATTTCTGCATTTAAGGCTGGTGAAGCATCTTTAACATTAACAATAAAACTTGATTCGGCAGATTTGCCAAATGCTGTACCTTTAAGGGTAATTACTGATGCACCTCCCTTACCGGATGCAAATTTTAAGGTTAAGGTTTCACCATCTACAATAGGTGTTACCATTTCGGGAAGTGTATTCGATGCAACGGAATAAGTAATTGCATCACCATCAGGATCGGTAACTACCCCTGCTAAACTAATGCTTACATCTGCAGAGTTTTTCCACAAATCCATTTCATCAATGCTGCCTGAAACAACAGGAGCCTCATCCTTGGAGTAGAAAGTTGCATTTGTTGTTGTAGTTAAACCTTTCGATTCACCGGTTAATGTCACAACAGCCAATCCGGTATAGCTTGGATTAACAATTGTTACAACCAAACCTTCGGAAGTCAAATTCGCCGATAACCAGTCGCTATTGGTATTTCCGCTGATGGTAACTGTTACAGGATCTCCGTCAAGATCGGTAAAGGTATTGTTCACATCAACAATGACAGGATCTGATCCTTTAGCCAATTCAACAGGTAAAATAGCGTTGGCAAGAGTTGGAGGTGAGTCCACATCTGGTCCAACTACGGTAATCTGGAATGTTTTTTCAACACTGGTTGATGCGTCGGTAGCGGTTAATTTAATGGCATATACACCTGCATCGACACCTTTTGGTGTACCGGTAAATGTACCAACTGTAGTTCCTGCAGCAACATATTCTAGCCAGTCTGGTGTTCCTGAAACCGTTAAGACTGCACTTTCTCCGTCAATATCAGATGTTGAAACAACCAGAGAGAATTCTTGATTGTAATCAGTTGTATAAGCTTCTTCAACATTGATTTCAGGAGCATCGTTTACCGAATTCACAGTGAGTGTAAAACTACTTGATGTTTGTAATCCGTCCAAATCCACAACACTTACTTCGACAAAAGCAGAACCGTTATAGTTCGCAGGAGGAACAATTTTCAGCATACTGCCAGTCAATGACGCCACAAAAGAAGTATCATCAGAAGTGATGTTGGTAATGATGTTCAGATTGCTAAACGGTGTGTCAGCATCTGCAATGTTGAGATCCAATGTGTATTCAGTATCTTCATCAATTGACTGATCGGTAAGTGTTGCCATTGTTGGTGGTGATTTAACCGGTAATACACGAATGATTTTCGTTTCGCTTACGGTGTCCTTGGCATTAAATACGGTATATACAATGGAGTCAATTGATGCTGTATTTGCCGAGGCGGTATAGCTTCCTGTATATTTGGTGCTAATTTCATTCTCGAATACATCGAATTTGAAATTAGTCAAGGTTCCTTGCGTTGGTTGTGTTTTAATTTGCATTTCAACCTGCCCTTCAATACTTGTCCCAAGGAAGGTTAATGTAGTGGCTTCGCCATAATTCACTGAAACCGTATCTCTAGAAGTGGTGATCGAACTTACGATGTCTTCAAAAGGATCAATTTCTTCCACTAATACTGTATCAGTTGGTTCTTCAAATAATAAACTATCTGGAATATCAATAGGTGGAACAGGGTCTTCTAAAAATGATGATTTGAAATTGCTATCAAATTCGGAATCCTCCATGGCCATTAAGTCCAACTCCGGATTATTCATTTCTTCATTGCCATTGTAGTATCTGTATTTATAACCTCTGTAGTAATATCTGGTAGAGTAATAAGTATATCCATTCTCGGTAGCAAGTGAAACCTGTTGTGTCGCAATTATTCTACCAGTTGCAGCATCATGGTGGTTCACAGTTACTTTTCTGGAATCTTTATAGCGATTCAAATATGCTACAACCGAATATCCATTTTGATAAGAACTTATTAGACTTGACAGGTAAGAGTAATTATAATTAATTGTGTAACTACCATCATTTAATCTTCTTAAAAGATAAATGTAACTATTAGCGTTTACTGTAATGTATGAATTTGGATAGATTTTTTTGATCACTTGCATCCCAACATTGGATGGGTTAAACTGGCTGCCTCGGTAATAATATTGGTATCCGGAATAATACCAACGTTGGTATCGGTAGTAGTAGGTGTATGTTCTATAATAATCGTACATTCTATTACCTGTGAATAATAAATTTGAAGTTAAAGTTGTTTCAGGTAAGTTGATCACAGGTGGTGCTTTTACCACGATGGTTACAGTGCTTTCGTTGGAAACTGAATTTTTATTATCGGTTACGGTAAATTTGAACTGATCAGTTCCTGAGAATCCTGGTTTGGGTAGGTAAATAAATTCTCCATTCCACCAATTGAAATAGCTTGAATTGGAAGGGGATGAAACAATGTTCACCCTTAAATTGGCTAATGCAGTTTCCGCATCATTTGCAGGAATGGCAAATCTGACAACCTGACCTGCTTCGACCTCTATATTCACATTACTGGTAACAGGAGGAGTGTTTGTGATGACTTCCTGAATTTTAAAAGTCGCCACTTTTTGACCCGATTCTTTAGGTGTACTGCCATTTTCTTTAGCTACCAGGGTGGTAATGTCAGAAGCTGTTGT
This sequence comes from Prolixibacteraceae bacterium, assembly GCA_041821245.1. Classification (GTDB taxonomy): domain Bacteria; phylum Bacteroidota; class Bacteroidia; order Bacteroidales; family Prolixibacteraceae; genus Roseimarinus. The sequence goes on along the minus strand of JBGUEP010000002.1, from coordinate 49,115 downwards.
GTTACTGCTTGGTCGGTAAGTTCCAAGTTGAGAGGCCAAATCATAAGTAATTGAACCTCCAAGTGAAGAGGATTTCTTAGTCAAAGTCAAAGTTGATGCCAAATTTTTGTCTTTGGAATCGTCCATAATTGCTTTGAATTTAACTGTTTCACCATACTTCACATTTAATTCGAATGGTGAAAGGGGAGAACCATTTTCGTTGAATAGGCTCAAGACCGGAGCATCATTCACTGGTAAAACATCAAAGGAAATAATACCGGTATTCGTTAAACTACCTGAAGTCAGTTTATAAATCAGGGTGTCTTGTCCAAAATAATCGGTATTAGGGGTGTATCTAAAGGAAGGAATGGCAGGGTTTGGAATAATTACCGTTCCGTGCTTAGGACCGCTTACTAATTCCAATTTCATGGAATTACCATTGTTAATATAAATGGTAAAGTAATCGATTAGCTGGGCCGTGGTATAGTAGCCAGTCATGGCAATATCCTTCGGTGTGTCTTCTATTACGTTAGTAACGGCAATGTTTGGCCCCCAATCAGGAGAGATGGTAAGAATGAATTTCTTCGATTGTAAAACCAGGTTTTGAGCAGCGGGGTTGGTGACCGAACATTGGTAATAACCAATATCGGTATTTGATGCATTTGAAATGGTCAATGTTTTACTGGTTTTGCCAGTTAAAATGGCTCCGTTTTTATACCATTGATAAGTGTTGTTTGTTCCACATACGGTGGTTTGCATATCAATGCTTTCTCCTTTAGCTACCGAAACATTAACGGTTTCAGGTAGGGTTATTTTTTGAGGAGCGGCCAATAAAATTGAATTTGGAAAACCTGTTTTATACGCTTCAAAATCACAAAAATCCAATTTGTTTCCTCGTAAATCAACCAACATGATTTGTGTTGATGTTACTGTACTTGCAGGTAAATCAACTAATTTATTGTAGGATAAATTTAAGGAAGTAAGCTTGTTTAATTGGTAAATAGTTGATGGAATTGTACTTATGTTATTCGAAGTTAGATTAAGTGTTACCAGGTTGGACAAATTGCCAATCGATTCAGGAATTGCGTTAATTCCGGTGTATGAAATATCAAAGGTTTCTAACTTTGTTAACTCACCAATATTTGCTGGTAGCGATCCGCTAAGTTGTACGGTTGATAATTTCAGTGTTTCCAGTGATGCCATAAACCCAATGAATTCACTAGGAACTTCACCACTTAGTCCTGAATTATTGCTTAAATTAAGCACTTTTAACTTGTTTAATGCCGATACCCCTGTTGGAATATTAAAATTGGCAGGAATAGACCCATTAAGGTTGTTGTTGGCCAAGTTAATTTCAGTTACGAATCCCGTATTGGCGTTAACTACAAGCCCCGGGAAGGCAGCTGGATCAGTCGTTGGGTCTTTTGTGAATTTTTTTGTTGCAGGATCCCATGGCCAAGGTCGTGTCCAACTTGGACCATTCGTTCCTTCATAAAATCCTTCCAGTGCCTGACGGTCTCCGTCGCTAAGCTTAGCATAAGCACTTGTGTTTATCAAACTTAGGGAGATAAGTCCGAATAAAATTAAGTAGATTTTTTTCATTTTAATTTTGTTTTTGAGTAAATTATAGTATTTCATTTATTTTTTCACACATAGCTTGTAGCTTGACCAGTTCACTTCCACTTGATCGTTGAGTATTTTTAACAAATCTTAATCTAAATGGTTCAAATCAAACTTTAGTTCCGTATTACGGAATCTAGCTTAATCCCGTAAATTCTGTATAGAAATTCATCAATTTTCGCAATTGTACATGTTGTTATCATGCGTTTTACCCTAATTGATTGTAAAGTACGAAATTTTTTAAACCGAAAATATTTTTTTTACGCTGAATGGCGCAATTTTAATGATCTTTTCATTTCGGATTATTATGTTGCGTAGCATGAAGGACAGCTTAATTGTTGCGATTTCATGACGGAACATGCTACATTCTGCCTTTTGAAACTGCTAATGATATCATTCTTGTAGCGGTATTACGAATGCGATTAGATTCCTCACTTTGGGGACAATGACATTGATTGAAGGGATGCGATTGGATTCCTCACTGCGTTCGGAATGACACGGCGGGTGGAGGATTAAGAGGAAAAAGTATGGCGGCGGAGCCGCCATACTTTTTCCTCTCCGCCACAATGAGGCTGTCATCCAGAACGCAGTGATGGATCCCTATCGAACATTCAGTATTGTGAATTGGAAATCTGTTATTGGTGATGCAGTGATGAATTCTGGTAATACTTTTTTAATATTTGCTTGTTGCTGAAATTGAATGGCTAACTATAGATAGTCGCTAGGAGTTGCCGGCTCCCACCATGATTTCGAAATTCACACAGGTAAATACCTTGCCAGGTTCCTAAATTCAGTTGGTGGTTGCTGATCGGGATGGTTAAACTAACCCCTAAAACTGATGACTTGATGTGAGCCGGCATATCGTCCGATCCTTCAAGGGTGTGCGTGTAAATGGGATGGTTTTCAGGAATGAGTTGATGCATAAAGTTGTTCAGGTCGAGCCGAACATCCGGATCAGCATTTTCGTTGATGCTGAGTGCTGCTGAAGTATGTTGAAGAAACAAATTGAGCAGTCCACTGGCTGGTAATTCCCCCAATTCTCTCTCAATGATTGAAGTGATCAGGTGAAAGCCGCGGTGGTATTGTGGTAGGTAGATGGTTGTTTGTTGGATCATAGCTGGTTACTGGTTGCTGGTTACTGGATACTGGTTTGTTTATTTTGTCTCGGTCCCCGAGCTTGTCGAGGGGTCCGTCTTCCGTCTTCCGTCTCCCGTCTTCGGTGATTTTCCATTTTCAACTTTCCATTTTCCAATTTCATCTTCGGTCTTCGGTCTTCGGTCTTCCGTCTTCCGTCTTCGGTCTTCCGTCTATTTCTTATACCAACTGGCGTACATTTCGTAATTGTTAGCAATGCGTTCAATTTCGCCACGAAGTAATTCCGGACTGAGGTCCTTAATTTTTTTTGCAGGCGAGCCGGCATACACCGAGCCTGATTTTACAAGGGTTCCTTTGGTGACTATCGCACCAGCTGCAATAATACTATTCGACTCAATTACGGCATCATCAAGTACCACGGCATTCATGCCAATCAGAACATTGTCGTGCACCGTGCATCCATGTAGGATGGCTCCATGGGCAAGGGAAACGTTATTCCCAATGTTGGTTGGTGACTTCTGATAGGTGGCATGGATGATTGCTCCATCCTGAATGTTAACATTGTTGCCTATTTTAATGTAATGCACATCGCCTCTGATCACCGCACTGAACCATACGCTGCAGTCGTTACCCATGATTACATCCCCCACAATGGTGGAGTTTTCGGCTAAATAACAATTATCGCCAAATTGAGGGGTTTTCTTGTTTACTGTGAGTATTAATGCCATTTCGTTTATGCTTAATTATTTAAAACAAATCTAAAATATATCCAGAAAGCTGTATTTGTCAGGAGCTAAAGGCCTCAAAATACTAATAGTTAAGGAATAAATACTTTTTAGGCTGATTTCATTTCCAATCAATCACTTGAATTTTCCTTTGAGTTCATTATTTTTGTTGCCGGTAAAGCTAACAAATATCATATTTTTATGTGACCTAAGTAATATCTTCAACCGCGAAAATAAAATAAATTTCCACAAAATAAATCAACGATAATATTATACGATGAAACTAGCATGCTTGCTGAATAGCATAAATTCAAATGAAGGTACAGCATATGAGTTCCATACGGCAATTATAAAATAAATTATTTACGTATGAATAAGGAAGCAAAAGTAATTGAATTAGATGAGGTCTCCATTCGATTTTCAGGAGACTCGGGAGATGGAATGCAGCTTACCGGTACTTTGTTCTCCGATGCAACAGCATTGGCTGGCAACGATATTTCGACATTCCCTGATTATCCTTCAGAAATCAGAGCACCGCAAGGCACTGTTGGTGGAGTTTCTGGTTTTCAGGTGCATTTTGGAAATAAAAAAATAACTACTCCGGGTGATAAAGCCCATGTATTGGTCGCTATGAATCCGGCGGCGATTAAAGCGAATGCCAAATTTTTAGAACCTGCAGCGACTATCATTTACGACTCGGACTCTTTTACAGAGCGCAACCTATTGAAAGCAAAGTATGTTACCGATGATCCTTTTACGGAACTTAATTTGCTGGATTATCATAAAATAGCTGTTCCAATTACCAGTTTAACCAAAGAAGCCCTTATCGATCGCGATATGGATCCTAAGTCGGTATTGCGAAGCAAAAATATGTTTGCACTGGGTTTGGTGAGTTGGATTTTCAATCGTCAGTTGGATGTTATCGAAACGGCCCTGGCCGCCAAGTTTGGCAAAAAACCGCAAATCTTGGATTCAAACATTGATGTGTTACGTGCGGGTTATAACTATGGAATGACCATGCAGCATTCAACTCCTCAATATTTAATACCTGCCGGTCATATCGAAAAAGGAATCTACCGAAATATAAACGGAAACCATGCTGCTGCCTGGGGTTTAATTGCCGCAGCAGAAAAAGCAGGACTCGAATTGTTTATTGGATCGTACCCTATTACTCCTGCTACCGATATTTTGCAAGCTTTATCGGAACGGAAGGATCTTGGCGTGAAGTCATTTCAGGCCGAAGATGAAATTGCAGGTATCTGTACGGCCATTGGTGCTTCGTTTGCCGGCGATTTGGGCGTGACTTCTACCTCAGGACCAGGTTTGGCCTTAAAATCGGAAGCCATTGGTTTGGCCATCATGGCTGAGTTGCCATTGGTGGTGGTGAATGTACAACGCGGTGGACCATCTACTGGTTTGCCTACCAAAACAGAACAATCCGATTTAAATCAGGCACTTTATGGTCGTAACGGTGAAAGCCCGATGGTGGTTATTGCAGCCAGTACTCCAAGTGACTGTTTTGATTATGCATTTATGGCCGCCAAAATTTCACTGGAACGTATGACTCCTGTCATGCTGTTGACCGATGGATTTTTAGGGAATGGAAGTCAACCATGGAAGATTCCGTCCATGTCAGATATGCCATCCATTACCCCAAGGGTAGCCAAAGATCCAAGCAAATTTAAATCGTATCAGCGTTTAGATGAAACCCTGGCACGTGAATGGGCTTTCCCTGGCATGGAAGGATTTGAGCATCGAATTGGTGGATTGGAAAAAGACGCAGCGGGAACGGTAAGTCATGACCCTGCAAACCATCAGTACATGTGTGAGTTGCGTGCGAATAAAGTGGCAGCCTGTGTCGATTTGATTCCTGATTTAGAAACTTATGGTTGTGAAAAAGGCAAAGTTTTGATTGTAGGATGGGGTGGTACTTTTGGTCATCTGGTTAGTGCTGTAAATGAATTGTGTGTTTCAGGTGAATCAGTTGGTTTGGCTCATTTTAATTACATTAATCCACTACCTGCCAATACTGCAGAGGTATTTTCGCGTTACGAAAAAATCATTGTATGTGAACTGAACCTTGGACAGTTTGTGGCTTATTTACGAGACAAACTTCCACAATTTACTTATCATCAGTACAATAAAGTAATGGGATTGCCTTTTTCGGTGGAAGAAATTAAAGAAAATGTCATTAAACTAACGGAGGAATAAACATGACTCAATATAATTATACAGTAAAAGATTTTAAAAGTAACAGTGAAGTACGCTGGTGTCCGGGTTGTGGCGATCATGCTGTGATGAATGCTGTTCAACGTGTAATGGCTGAAAAAGGATTAAAGAAGGCTGATTATGCCGTTATTTCGGGTATCGGTTGTTCTTCACGTTTCCCATATTATATGAATACCTATGGCTTTCATACCATTCATGGACGCGGATCGGCCATTGCTACAGGCGTAAAAAGTGCCAATCCTAAATTGCATGTGTGGCAAATCACCGGTGATGGTGATGCGCTGGCCATTGGAGGAAATCACTTCATTCATATGGTTCGCAGGAACATCGATCTTAATGTGATTCTTTTTAACAACAAAATATACGGCTTAACAAAAGGCCAATATTCTCCAACGACCGATCGTGGAACAAAAACAAAAACTTCTCCATTTGGAACAGTTGAAGAACCCTTTGTACCGGGACAGTTGGTGTTGGGTGCAAAAGGAAATTTCTTTGCCCGTACCATCGATGGCAACATGAAAATGAGCCAGGAAATCTATCATGAAGCGGCCGATTTTAAGGGAACTTCAGTTGTTGAAGTCCTGCAAAATTGTGTGATTTTCAATAGCGGAATTCACGAAGCCATTACCAAAGGTGAAGATCGCGACGATAAACAGATTTACCTGAAGCACGGTGAAAAAATGATTTTCGGGGTGAATAAGGACAAAGGTTTGGTATTGATCAATGGTAAATTAAAAGCCATTACCATTGGACAGGTTGGTTATACCGAAGAGGATGTTTTGGTGCATGATGCTAAGGATGAAGATATTTTCCTGCATTCGTCTCTCATTAGCATGAAGTTGCCCGATTTGCCGGTTGCTTTTGGTGTTATCCGTGCGGTTGACGCCATGACCTATGATCATGCCATGGAAGCTCAAATTGCCGAAGTACAGCAAAAGAGAAAAATCACCTGCGTTGACGAATTGTTGCGTAGTGGAAATACCTGGGAAGTTTAAACTTTACCATAAGATAGCAAAAGGGTGAAATTTTAGTTTCACCCTTTTTTTTTGATAGTTATCTGACTTTTTTTGTCGATTATACATCAGAGGGAACAAAATCATAATTATTGTCCACAACGAAGCAATTCCTTCAATCCAGGTGTCATTATTGTAAAAAAGTGATCCGACGACCCTGAGTTGTCGGATCACTTTTTTTATGCTTTTATATTTATCCGGTTTTTCTGTATCAAAGTAATTAAAAGTTTATTTCACCTGGACTTTGCCTGTTTGAACTTTGCCATCTTTAGTTGTAAAACGATATATCAACATACCTTTGATCGAAAGGGACAATTGTATCTTATTGGTATCAATTTGACGTGATTGTAGTAGCTTTCCATCAGGTGTGAAGATTGATATTGTTCCAGGGGCGCTTGCGCTTATTTCCAACAGATCATTTTCAATTTGTATCGTCTCAACTAGATTTGGTTGTTGGATGAATTGGTCTACACCTGTGTTGGAGATAAAGCAACTGTTATAATCAGCATTTTGGTAAACCTGTTCTCCATTCTCATAGAAACAAAGAATTGAGCTGGTTCCCCCTGATGATCCAATTTCTGAACTAAGGTAAATTAAACCATCATTCCCTACTCCTTGAATCCATTTTGTTTGCTGCTTAGCATTTTGTTTTGAACTAAAATAGATAATTTTACGTTCACTATTCCCCCACATTTTAGTACGAACAGAATCGACGTAAATATAATCCTGAGACGTATGATTATAGAAGGAATCCTTTTCCTGTATGTTGAAATTATAAATTAAGATGTCTTCAGCTTCTAATATATTCCCATTTTCCCTTGGAAGGTATAGAAAAACACTGTCGTTCCTTTCATGCCAGAAAGACTGTGATCTCCAATTTTCCCCATTATCGTCGGAGAAGTAGAGTTTATGGCAATTTATTTCATCTAATGTAGTATCGCCCATAAATTTGAAAGAATAAGTTTTTAGCCTGAAAATACCGTCAAAACCAGTTTTTATAACGATATTCCATTCTTTATTTTCGGAGATAAAGTTTTGGGACATACATTTTTTTCCTATCGATATCGAAAGAAGTGCTATTATGGTAATAATTAAATTTTTCATTTTTATTGTATTACACCCTCATTAATTGTAAAGGTACCACTTATTTCCACAGAATGCAGAAACAAATGTTGTGGTTTCAACAGATTTTAAGTTAGTTTCATTATTTTCTTCCGGCCGAAAGTTTGGAAACGAAAAAATTCCATCTTTATACTATTCAAAACCACTGGTTTCATAATCATAGCTGTCTCCATAAAACAGTTTTTTCTTTTCAAACGGCAAAAGAGCAATTTGCGAAGTATCTGCACTCCACGTTTTTTGATGTTCCCTGTTAAAGTGGTTGATTTTTTCAGCTTTAAATTTTTCTACCTTCCTTTTTTGTTCTTTTCTTAATGTTAATAGATTTTTTTGTTCGTGTTTGTGAAGCTTTATATTTGAAAAATAGATCTTCGTAAATAGGAATTCAGCATTACGCACAATTACTATTAATTTTTTTGGTATTTCTTCATTTATTAAGTCTGACTCATCGCATACTTTATTAAAACTAAAGTCTATTTTTTCACTAAGCAATATATTAGTTTCATAAACAAGGTATTCATGATCTGCTGTCACCAAGATAATCCTGAGCAAACTTGATTGGTCTAATAATTTAATATTACCCGATATAGAGAGACTGGTAATAGGATCACATAGAAACTTTAAATCAATAATGGTATCCGATTGGAGAATTCGATCTATGTTTTTATTTGATGTTTCATCTTTCTTCATTTTAAAAACATCGCTTTCTTGAGAAATGCAAACTAATGAAATAAGCATGAAAGCAAATTTAAGTTGTTGAATGGATTCAGGCTCAAAGTTTTTTGACTTCGAACTTTAATACTGCCTAATGATTATTTATTGCAGTTTATTCTATTGTAAATTAGTTGATTGTAATTCTAATGTATTCGGTGTTCGTAGAATTCTTTAATGTAACAATGTAGTATCCTGCGCTTAGCATCGATAAGTCTATTTCGGATTGTTGATAATTTGTAATGGAATAAATGTTTTTTCCCATGCAATCGAAAATAGTGAGTTCTACTTTTGTGTCAAACTCATTATTAATATGCAATACCTTGTTCGAGTAGCTGAAGTAGGTAGTATTTAATCTATTGTTTTTTACATCATCTGCGATACAAGATGTTCCATAAATTGTTTTACCATTTTCTTGATAGCAAACTAGGCTGAAATTCTCTTCAAAATAAGTCATGCAATATTGGTAAAGCAATGAAAAACTACTCCCGATACCTTCTATCCATATTTGACTATTTAGAGAATTATTTAGATAAATTCTTTTTCTAAATTCACCATTTATTTTAATGGAATCAATCTTTTGAACATGTAATTTTACCGTATCAATTATTTCTAATGTGTTATAAAAATATTGAACTACTGTAAAGGTGTCGCCAATTGCCAGACCAAAATCATAGAGTATAAATTCCTCATATACTGTGTCTAATAAATTAATTGCATAAACTTTTAAGGAATCACTTCTGAGAGCACATCTGTTTTCATTGGGTCCCATTGAAAATATGGAGTATTCAACTTCATTAATATTAGTATTCTTCTCAAATTCACATTTAAACGAGTATGTTCCACCAGGATCGTGTGATTCTATAAACCATACGCCATTTTTATTTGGGAATTGCGAATAAGATGAAACAGGATAAAGAGCAAGTATTAAGGTGAAACAAATAATTATGTTGCGAAGTAATATCATAGGGTTGAATTTATTTCGTTAGAATCATCTTTTTGGTATCCACCTCTTTGCCATCGGCAATAAGGGTGTAAAGGTACATGCCGGCTTTTAGGCTGTGGCTTTCAATGTTTGCAGCAGTATTGCCACGCTCATTTATGGTCAGCTTTTGGATTTGTTCGCCTTGCATGGTATAAATGTACAAAACAGCTTTGGTAACCGTGTTGGGCAGATACATGTTAATGGTGGTGTTTGCCGAGAACGGGTTTGGAATGTTTTGGTTGAGTGTGGCAGGTGATGTATCTTCTCCAATGGTGGACGATTTTTCTTTGGCAGAATTTCCTTCCAGTTTTTCAATGCGGGCAGTAAGATCGTCAATGGTTACCTGTTGTTCTTTAATGGCTTCAACAATAACAGGGATAATGGCAGTGTATTCAATGTAATATTGATCGGCATCTTCGTCGTAATAAACCGCTTCTGGCAATACACTCAACATATCTTGTGCAATAAATCCCAACCGGTCTTTTTCCATTTTGACTTTCTTTTCGTTTTCTTTGGGATCTCCAATTGAATCAGAAGATTCGCTTATGAAGTCATATTTTTGACCTTTCATCTGTAAAACCTTAAACAAAGCTTGATCGATACCCTTAAAGTTTTCTTTAATCCTTTCGTCAGATCCAAGATAAGTTCCGTTTCCAAATATTGCAGAGCTATAGATGGCACTAAATTGTTTGTTTGAAGTCCCCAAATAAGCGCTGTTCGTTTCATCTGGAATGATTTGGACAGTTGTGTAGTAAGGGTTAACGTTAAGATCACCGGCTAGTTTAACAGAACCATTTGATGATACAGTGATTTGGGAAATCCCATTTAGCGAAAAGAATAAGATTGTAAAAATGAGGAATAATTTTTTAGATTGATTGATTGATTGATTGATTGATTGATTGATTTTGAATTTTAAGAAAGTTTTTCATAATTGTTGAATTTAAGGTTATACAATAAATTTTGGTTTCACCTGTTTATTCCTAAAACACTAAAAAGGTTACCCTGAAAAATGATTTATTTTGCAAATAAATTAAATAATGAGTAAATGGAAGATGTTTGTGGGACTGAATATTGGATGAAAATGATTGAAAATAATTAAATGTATGGTGTATCTTTTAATGAATGGGTGCTGAATTTTAAATGTTGTAGATTTAAGTAAGAAGTTGAATTAGTTGTACTTGAGTCCAATGGGCCGTACTTTTTCGGTCGATGGATGATTCTTTCATCAATGAATACTACTTGATCGACCGATTTCTTTTTTCCGCCTCTTAACCCCGGGTTTCGCTGCCCTTCGACTACCTCGACAGGCTCGGCAACCAAAGCTCAGGGATCAGCTCCACCCGGGGCTATTATTATTTGAGTCCTTCGGACTCGTGTTGTTTCCGCATCGGATACCTTCTTGTTAAATTTTTTTTCCGCAACCGGTTGTAACCAATTGTTGCCTGACGATATCCCCATGCAATCGTCAGGAACCAATTGTTGCCTGACAATTTTCATTAGCAATCCTGATTGTTTCTAGCTCATGCAATTAAAGTTTATAAAAATGCATGCAGTTTACTTTCCACTTGTTCCTCGCAGTCGCAATATCGAAATTATACCTTCCTTTCCTTAAGCCAATGTCATTGCAAGAATTCACGCAAATTAATTGTCCACAATTCGTAAATGAAATGAGCCTGAAGGGCTCAAATAATAATAGCCCAGGGTAAATGAACATAGTGAATGCCACCCTGGGTTCGAAATGCACGAACGATGATCGTCCGCGGTAGAAATTTGGCAGGAGAATAAATCTTTCTTCGGACGACGTTGGTGAATTGTACCTTTTCGGTCGATGGATGATTCCGGTTTTAGGAACAATGGTAAGGGATCGATTTTCGTTTCGATTTTATGCAATAGAAGTTAGGTAATCTATGTTGATGATTAGCACATCGCTCACCACTGTGGCTCTTTGCAATAATAGTTACAAGCCTATGTATTAGTTTTAAAGAACCATTAAACGTTGGTCGTAATGATTGTTTCTAGTCGAAATTGAAACCATGTATATTCCCGGCTCCAGTTGGTTGGTTGAAATTTGCGTGTTTTCAGTTATATTTTGTTGAAGATGCAATCGCCCCTTCAGATCTGTGATTTGTAGTTGACTGGATTCTCCCGGTATTCCTTTAACAGTGAATGTTTGCCCTTTACATACACGGTTTGGATAAATCAAAGTTGGTTGAAGGTCTGCTTGTTGAATTCCATTGGTGGTGTCTGCTGCTAAGGCCACGTCTGCTATTTGTTCAGCAAAAAAAGGCCCGATGGTTTGGTTGGCCAGGGCATTGGGATGTGAGTCGCTATCGTCATGACTGCCTTCGTATTCATATTTTTAACAATATTGTTCTCCTGCAGAGGAATTGGCGGTTAATTCTGCTGCCAGACCATAAATTTGTTGTTATCATGTTTTTGACCAGGTTTTCCATGTTCAACGTTTATCAGCATTACGCTTATTTTATTCGTTGTGCTTCACTTATTCCCAATTTATTTACTTTATCGATACAAACTTTAACTGTTTTTTGAAAACTTTACGGATAGCAGAGTGTTAGGTCTCTTTAGTAGTAATAACTATTTTTTGAAAGCAATTATTTATAGTATTCATATTTACCATTAATTTATGATTGATACCGACACACAGTTTGCGAACAATAAAAAAGCCTTGAAGAAAGAAAACCCTGCATTTTCAGTATTCCTGGATAATTTTAAAGAAAAAATGAATCATGTTTTTCATGTTCGGGGCGATATTAACCAAAGTAGTCTTGATCGGGGATTGCCCCCTTTTATCTTGCGTGAAATCATGTCGGCTAATCCATTATCGGTAGGAATTCCCAAAGAATATGGCGGAAGGGGAGGATTGATGCATGAAAATCTAGCCCTTTTAACGGCAGCTTCATATGAGTCACTGGCCCTGTCCTTAACGCTTGGTATTAATTCAGCCTTATTTTTACAACCGGTAGGAAAATATGCAAAAGACGAAGCCAAAGCGCCCATTTTTAAACGTTTTTTGGAAGAAAAAAATATGGGTGGTTTGATGATCACCGAACCCGATTTTGGTAGTGATGCCCTTAACATGAAAACTTCTTATACTGAAAAGGATGGAATGTTCCATTTGCAAGGGAAAAAACATTGGGCGGGTCTCACCGGCTGGGCCGAATATTGGTTATTGACTGCTCGTAAACAAACTGCTTCAGGTGACTTGCAACGCGATATCGATTTCTTTATTTGTGATGTCAATGCTCCGGGTCAACAAATTGTTGTTGAGGAAGTGTTTGATAATCTGGGCCTCTACATGATCCCTTACGGTCGCAATCGTATCGATGTGAAGATTCCTGTGGTACATCAATTGGAACCACACACTACAGGGGTTAAAATGATGCTCGACTTATTGCATCGCAGCAGAATGCAATTTCCAGGCATGGCCATGGGATTTATTCAGCGCATGCTCGACGAGGCCATTGCGCATTGTCAGCAACGTTTAGTTGGTGGAAAGAGCCTGTTTAGTTACGATCAGGTGCAAAGTCGCTTATCGAGGCTCCAGGCTTCATACACAATATGTTCTGCCATGTGTCGGAACAGCAGTGAAAAAGCGGGTATTGAAGTCGATTTGGCCCCTCATGGCCTGGAAGCGAACGCTGTAAAAAGTGTGGTAACCGATTTGATGCAGGAAGCTGCCCAATCGGTAGTTCAATTGGTTGGAGCAAAAGCCTATAAGTTAGATCATATTGCCGGTCGTGGCACAAGTGATAGTCGTCCGTTCCAGATATTTGAAGGTTCCAATGACATTTTGTATGCTCAAATTACTGAGTCGATCGTAAAAATGATGAAAAGAGCCAAAGAAAACAACCTGTTTCAGTTTTTGAAAACTCATGACTTAACGGAATTGGCTTCGGAATATGTCAAAAACCAATTGAATTTCAACCTTGATTTTCAAATGCCACAGCGTAAGTTGGTTGAAATGGGACAAGTTATAGGACGGGTCATATCCCTCAATCAGGTGATTGAATTGGGCAACTCCGGATATCGCAAAGATTTAATTGAAGGTGGGATCACTTTCCTGCAACAAGAAATTTCCAATTTAATTTCCAACTTTTCGTTCCGCAATAATGTGGAGGCCGTGGAGAATTATGAGGAGAATAGCTCCTGGTTAAATTTTGTGCGGATTTAGAAAACCAGCTTGAACTGAATTCCAGAAGGAATAGCGCTTGCGGTGAACGTAGGCGCTATTTTTGTATTTGGTGAATAGGCTTCTGTTTCTATTTGTCTGGAATACTTTTCTAAGGCTTTTTTGGCAATGATGGGTTGCGACCAAATTTGCACTTCTGTGACCACGGTGTTGATGGCAAAATTAATGATGCCATCTTTTAGTGTCCGGTCAAAAGCTAGCCAGGTAATCACACCTCCACCTACATTGACTACTCCCGTTAAGGCATGGTTTTTCCATGATCGTCCCGCTTTTTCGAAGGCTGAAGATTTTTCAAGCAAGTCTTGTGCTTTGCGCATCATCTCCGTGCGTTCGTCTTGACTTTGCGTTTCAGGTGCAACGAAGAAACTTTTATCAATTTTTACCATGGGGGTAAAAAGCTGTGCTCCTGATCCTAAAAGGGTTGTTGCGGCTCCCAGATACATGTCTTGTTTTAAGGCCTTATTGTCGGTTTGTAAGGCAATGCCTGTTTGTACAACTGTTCCCACTGAATAAATTCCCAGCCAGGTGTTCCACCATATTTTTGTGGCCTGGTGGTCTTTTTTCAACGTAGCCATCAACTGTTCCAAATTGTCATTAGTTTGGTAGGTGTGAATGGTTTCTTGTGCCCTGCAAGGTTGAATGAACAGGATGGAAAGCAGAACAAATAGGATCAAACTTTTGCGGAAATGATGTTTTGTTTGTAAAATCATTGCTTTAAATGATTTGTGCTTCAGGTTTTTCCCTGCTGGTTTCATTTTTATAACTGACTTTCGGATAGCCCAAAACCAATGCAGCATATACTTTGTGATTGGCCGGAATGTTCATCTCTTTTTTCAGCGTTTTATTGCGTTCCATGGCTTTAACAATAAAACCTATAAAACAGCTGCCCAATCCCAGTGTTTTAGCATATAAGGTGGTGTTGGTGGCCCAAATGTAAGCATCGGCTTCCGACATATCGAATTTTGTTTTTTCACCATGAAACAGCATCACCAAAGGCGCATGATGGCATACCAATGAACTATTCGTTTGCTTTTTCAGTTCGAATGATTTTTTATATTTTTTCAATCCTGAAATATTCATGGATGGTGCAAAAAACTTTAATAGAATGCTCATCACAGGAGAGGTCACCATCGATAAGGTTTTGAGCAGGGTAGAGGTTGTTTCATCATTCAGGTATTGAATTTTCTCCGGGGTACGAACCACCGTAACTTTTAGCGGCCGGGCATTGCTGGCTGAAGAATAATGCTTCATGTTTTCGATGAGCAACTTTATGGTTTCTAGCGGGACTTCTTTTTTCAAATAGTATCGAATGCTTCGTAGTCCCTTCGATAGATTTTGGAAATCGGCAGGAGTTACCGCTAATGCTTGCAATGGAGTGATCTCGCCAAAATCGGGAGCGATGGTCGATTCAGGGCAAATGGCGACACAATGGCCACAATGAATGCAGGTGCTGGCAATGATTCCCGATTTAATGTCGATGGCACTCGAAGGACAATCCTTCACACATTTCATGCACGTCGTACAATTTTCTAAATGAATGGTTGGCATACTACTGAAATTTTTGGATGCGCCAAAGTACAAATTCATGCTGAATTAAGCACTAGAGGGCATTGTCAAATTCTAATCCACCATCTTTTTGTTTTTTAGATGTATGACCAAAATGATAAACAAATCCCAGATAAATACTACGGGAATCTCTTTTGCGTGAAGTTTCCTGATACATCCACGGGGTATCTAATACCGAATTACTTCGAAGAGAGTTAAATACGTCGGAAACGGTAAGTATAACAGAGGCCTTTTTGTTAAATAAATCCTGACGAAAACCCAAATTCATTTGATAGCGTGAATTGTATTTGCCTTGAGGTGTGATGCTTGCAGAACGATAATAGGTATTTAATTGGATGAGTGTGTTTTTGCTCAAATTGATGTTGGCCGCGAGGGTAGCATTCCATGAAAAAGCAGATTTTGAAGCACCCAATCCCAGATTTGAAGCATCGATGGTTTGATAATATCCATTGGTACTCATATTAATACTGGCAAAATTGGAAGGTTTATAGCTCATGATCAATTCAACGCCGGAAGACTGACTGCTTGATAAATTCTGATAACTGGTGACCAAAACGGAATCGTTCATAAATTCCGTAATTCGGGTAAATTCGTTGTATTTATATCGATAATAAACTGTTGGGATAATCGAAAACTGATCGTTTTTCCATTCATAACCCAATTCAATCGAATGAATATCTTCGGGTTTTAAGTAAGGATTGCCAACTCTGATATTTAAAGGATCACGGTATTCAGCATAAGGATTTAAGTTATCGGCTTCAGGTCGGTTAATGCGATGACTGTAGTTCAACTGCCATTCACTGTTGTCGTCTATTTCATAGGCCATGTGAAGGCTAGGGTATAATCTGAAATAAGAACTTGAGATGATTGAATCGCTTAAATATAGGTGTGAATTAATGTTTGACTGTTCCATACGTAAACCACCCATCATGCTGAAAGCTCCAAAAGTGTAGCCATAAGTGGTGTAAAGTGCGTGAACCGCCTGGTCATATAAAAACCGGCTTGTTTTTTCCACATCGGTGATCCATTTTTGGCCGTTGATATCATACAATTCACCACCAAAATCAAGGTCGATCTTTGCAAATTCACCAACGTAGCCAGCTTCTAGTTTCGATTGTTCATTTACCGCATACGCATATTCAACATATACTAACGACTGTTTTTCTTTTTGTCGAATCAAGGTATTGTCAAGGCTTCGATAAACGTTGGGGATTGTATGGTCTTCGGTAAAATGATTGTCTTCTTCTTCAAATTGATTTTGTTGGGTATATTCAATGTTTAATTCATGATCTTCTTGTTGAAATTGATGGTGAAAATAAGCCGTAAATTCATTTTCGTTCTCGTATTCATTATCAATTCTTGTACGGGTAAACTCCTTTGTGGCGAGGTGGTTTTCATCCAACCAGGTATTCATTGATGTGTCTTTTCGAATAAAATTTTTGTGATTGTAATCAGTGGCAATACCAAGACTATTGTTCTCATTTATGGAATAATCAATACCAATTCGGGCTATTTGGGACAGAGGTCGTGAATATTCTGAAACCTCCTGCTCAAAATAGCTCTTCTCATTTGTAATCGTATCGGTCATGATCCGCATATCAGTTGATGAACGTGGTCGATCGTCCTGCCGAATGCCATAGGTGCCAAAAAAGTTGAATTTCCCGGTGTTGTAATTGGCGCTTAATGTTCCGTTGATTCGGTTTTGATTTCCAATATTACCACCTACTGATCCATTGAAGCCTTGTTCCCGGTTTTTCTTCAACACAATATTGATGATCCCTGAAGTGCCGTCGGGTTTAAATTTCGCCGAAGGGTTGGTCATCACTTCAATTTTTTCGATGGTATTGGCCGGAAGTTGTTGAAGTACTGCTGCTCTGTTGGCTCCCATCAAAATAGATGGCTTACCGTTGATCATGATGAGTACATTTTCTGAACCACGTAAACTAACGTTACCATCAACATCAACCAGAACTGATGGAATATTTTGTAGCAAATCACTCACTGAACCACTCTGGCTGAGTACGTCTTTTTCGACATTGTAGACTTTGCGATCGATGGAATTGTTGTAAGTTGCTTTTTCAGCAATGACTTGAACTTCATCGATGTTTTCATTTCCCGGTAATAACATCACCTGACCGAGGTTTACTATTTGGCTTTGCCCGGTTATTTCAAAATTGTTTGTGGACGAAGCGTTGTATCCCAGAAAACTAACTTTTGAAATATACTCTCCAGCCTTAAGGTTTTCAATTTGGTAGTTTCCTGCTGCGTTGGTAATTGCACCTCCAACAGTGGAACTGTCTGCTACGCTGTAAATAATTACACTTGCATAACTAATGGGTAAGTTGGTTGATTGGTCAATAACCTGACCCCTTACCATTGGTAATTGGTTTTTTTGAGAGAAAGAGACCAGAGAAAAAAATAATACTGCACTAAGAATAGCCAATTTGTTCATCAGAAATAAGCTTACGTTAGGTGAAATTGAATTGATGGTTTATTCCTGTAAACATAAGGTCTGAATTGCAAGAAAATTTGAAGTTTGCACGAAAAAGTGATCCCGCATATCAGATTGATTCTTGTGAAAAAACAAAGGTTCGTAATTAATGAATTACAATCCTCATGTTGCTATAAATAGTTCTAAAAGGTCAATGCGTACTTATGTTCAGTTTCTTGAAATGAGACAAAAACAATCAATTTTGAGAAAAACAGACCTCATTTTTATTTAAGCTATTGTTAGTTTTACGCTGCGAAAGTTTAATTCGAAAATATTAAATGTGAATTATTCGTTTAGGAGTAGAACATTAAATTACAAAAGTGTTTAGTTAAAAGCTCAATAAGCAATAACAAAAAAAATAAAATGAATTTTAATAAAAAGCGTCGCGATTTTCTGAAAACAAGTGGCTTGGTATTAAGTGGATTATTTATCCTTCCAAGTGGAATCATTTCGTGCAAAGATTCCAAAAAGAAAGGAATCGATCGAAAAATTTCTCCCAGCGATAAAATAAATATGGCTTTTGTCGGGATCGGAAATCGTGGTGGACAGGTGTTTAGTAATTTTATGCAACTGGGATTGGTCAATAATGTTGCCTTTTGCGATACCGATATGGGAGCACAGCAAACACTAAAAGCCATTAGCGAGTACCCCGATGTACCTCGTTTTAAAGATTTCAGGGTAATGTTCGATAAGATGGCGAATAAAATAGACGCCGTGTGTATTTGTGTCCCTGATTTTTCCCATTTTCCAATTACCATGTTATCGATGGCATTAGGCAAACATGTTTATGTTGAAAAACCCTTGTCACGCACTTTTTACGAAGCCGAACTGTTAATGGCGGCAGCCGAAAGACATGGGGTGGTTACTCAAATGGGTAATCAGGGACATAGTGGCGAAAATTATTTTCAGTTTAAAGAATGGCAAAAAGCAGGAATAATAAAAGATGTCACCAGGGTAACGGCACACATGAATAATTCTCGTAGGTGGCACGGTTGGGATACCAACATGAAATTCTTTCCTGAAGCACAAACAATACCTGATACTTTAGACTGGAATACTTGGTTAACCACTGCACAAGAGCATGGTTACCACAAAGATTTTGTCAATGGACAATGGCGTTGTTGGTACGACTTTGGCATGGGTGCTCTTGGTGACTGGGGCGCACATATTATGGATTCGGTGCATGAGTTTCTCAACTTAGGATTGCCTTACGAGGTCGATCCGGTAAGAATTGAAGGACATAACCCACTTTTTTTTCCACAAACCACCACACTCGACTTTAAATTTCCTGAAAGAAATAATATGCCGGCCTGTACCATTTCGTGGTTCGATGGAGTAAATAATATCCCTGAAATACCAAAAGGATATGGAATCTCAGAGCTCGATCCAAACATTCCTGCCACAGGTGAAGGCAATATAAAACCAGCCAAATTAAACCCGGGTAAAATTATTTATAGCAATGATTTGATTTTTAAAGGAGGAAGCCATAGCAGTCCATTGCAAATTATTCCGGAAGAAGCGGCAAAAGATATGGCATCAAAGTTGCCTGAAGTACCTGAAAGTCCATCCAATCATTACGATAATTTTGTACTTGGAGTAAGAGGAGAAGAGAAAGTGCGTTCTCCCTTCTCGATTGCTGGTCCACTTAGTCAGGTATTTTGTTTAGGTACAATTGCTCAGCGTTTGAATACCAGGATAGAATTCGACAGAATTACAAAACAGGTAACAAATAACGCAGCGGCCAACCAACTATTGATTGGTAATCTCCCGCGAAAAGGGTGGGAAGAATTTTATCGTTTGTAATTACAATTTAAATACAAAAGTTTCACATGAACTTAAAGCCACTTTCCAATGGTTGAAATATGCATCGGAAAGCATTCATCCTGATGGTGTTTTACAAACAGGTTGGCAAACCATTACGACTAACAGTAAGCTGTTAAGATCACACCATCAGTATAAACAATATTCAATTATTTATACTGATGGTGGAAATTTCCCAAGAAGTTAAAATAATACCGGCAAAACAGCTATTTCAAGCAAGAAATGTGAAGGTCTGTTTTGATTCACCTGATTAATCGAACCTACGGTTCTTTGTTCGTCTTTCAATGCTTGACTTTTTGCATGAAATCCGCTTTTTGCACAGCTTATATTTTATTGTTTCACAATTCGTTTGATCAGAGTATTGTCCGAAGTGTTCAATTTAATAAAATATATGCCGTTCGAGTAGCTTGAAATATCAAGCTTTGTGGAGTTTCCTTTGTAAACCGTTTTCCCATTTAAATTGGAAATTTCAACGGACTGAATGTCTTTCCCTTTTATTTCAAGAACGCCATTGGTCGGCGATGGATAAACATCGTAGCCATTGTAGTCATCAATTAAATTAAGCGCTGTTTTTGCGGGAGTCCAGGCCAGGCTGATGTTTGAAAAGCTTGGCGCATCACCGGGCGTAAGAGTGAAAACTTCGGCACTTTTTGTGATATCAAAAGTAGAATAATTGCCGGTTTTATTTTTGTCGGTTAGTTCCATGCACAGCAAATAGCTGCCATCGTTTAGTGTATCTCCATTAAAATTGGTTCCATTCCAAGTGCAGGTCCGTGTGTTGTGGCTGCTTTGTGTGGCACCTGAAATGGCATCAATAACGTTATAAGCCGATCCAGCTGCCGTTGTTGCATCTTTCCAATGGCTTAAATAGCCCTTGCGTTTTTCCGCATAAGCCAATAGGGTTTTCACATATTCACCCGAAGCGTTTTCAATCCAAATGGCCATTACATTTCTGGGTTTAAACTCGCCGCCGGTATCACTGGTTTTAACGGATACCACTAATTCACCTTCTGTTTGTGCGAATGAAAAACTTCCTATCAGCAACAAAAGAATCAATCCTCGTAAATGTTTCATTTAATTAAAATATTTTATTTTTCTGTGAGTGCCTTTAACTGGTTCTCAATATCACCTGGCGTACTCATGATTTTCGAAAAGGTCATCATGGTTAATTCGGGCCAATGCAAGGCAATTCGATATCGGCCATGCAACATACTTGCTTCTTTTCCTTCCAGAATTATTTCATAGGGCAACGCCGAAGCATATGCTTCACCAATAATTGGTAGAAATTGAGGCTCACCTTCTTCCTTATTCAATAAGGCGACGCCATACACTACAATTTCTTTACCTACAACATTCGATTTGTAAATAAGTTTAGTACTACCAATGCCTTTGGCTAAATTGGCTTCAATGATTTTGGTTCCTTCAGCAAATGACGCGAAGGACTTTAGAGCTACCGGATCGGAGAAACGTTCCATGCCCATCATGTAATGATATTTTTTGAGGTCTTTTTTTTCAAAGGATCCACCAGTTTCGACGGGTGTTTTTGAAATGGCACTTAAGGATGAAAGAGCTAAGTCGGTTACCTTTTTTAAGGCAGAGCTGGTGCTGTTATTTTCCATTTGATCGCGTAAATAGGCCCAAAATATGTATTCAGGATTCAGCAGATAAAGGAGAGGTTTTCCGTCTTTTTCGATGATGGATACTTTTAATACACTGGCTAATGCGCCTCTGTCGCTTATGGCAAAGGTTGTTTTTTGTAACTCGGAATTGGTAAATGCAATTACGTTAAGGTGTGGATTTCCTTCGGGTTGATAGCTCCCCAGAATAGTAAAGTCCGCATTGGTCAATGCTTTGGAAACATCTTCAATAGCATTCTGTGTTGTCCCGTTTAAAAAGCCAAAGTTATAATAAGGTGAGATGGCCAGAACTGCAAAATTACTTGCAATCAAAGCTGCAATTAAAATGATTTTTTTGTACATGGTTGATTCTTTTGATGGTTCATATCTATAAATGTAGATAACAATATCGACAATTACTTTGAGGGAAACAAAATAGAAACGGGTGTTACAAAACAAAAAAATACATAATGAGGCATTTGCACTGAGGAACAGTGGGACGGAGGATGCAATTGATTTTAATTACACATCAGGCGTAGTCAATAACTTGTTTGAAGGTGAAAAGTGCACTTCTGTAAATAAAATTGAAGTGGCTGAATTTACACGCCACTTTTCACTTCTTGTTCTATGACTTTCTTCTGAAAGGTTTTTTCCCCTTTGAGTAGGTTTTTGGCTGCTGTTTTGGGTTGTAGGCAGGAGCTTCACCGATTTCTGCGGGTAAAGGTATTTTAGGAATATCGGAGCCGATCAGTGTTTCAATTCGTTTGATTTTGTACATATCGGCCTCGTTGCAAAGTGTTAAGGCAACTCCTTCAGACTCTGCTCTGGCTGTTCTTCCAACACGGTGAACATAGTCTTCGGCATCGGTAGGAACGTCGTAATTGATAATCAGGTTAATATCTTTGATGTCGATTCCCCTGCTTAATACATCGGTGGCAACTAATACCCTGGTTTTTTTCGATCTGAAATCGGACAGTACTTCTTCGCGTTGTTTTTGCTCCAAATCGGACGAAATTCCTCGTACTTCGTATTTTTTGCTTTTTAAACCTTGTACGATTTGGTTCACCTTGATTTTGGTTGATGTGAATATCAGGATACTGTTGTATTCGTCTTTATCGGCAATGAGTAAATTAATTAATGGTTTTTTGTGTTCTTCCTTTACAAAATAAACCGCTTGCAAAACTCCTTTTGCAGGTTTTGATAATTCAATGATTATTTCTTCGGGGTCAGTTAATATGCTCGATGCTAATTTTTTAATTTTTGGAGGCATGGTTGCACTAAACAACATAGTTTGCCTTTTTTTAGGCAGGTAAGAAATAATGCGCTGGATGTCCTCATAAAAGCCCATGTCGAGCATGCGGTCAGCTTCGTCGAGAATGAGGTGTTCAACTTTGCTAAAGTCAATGTAGCCCATGTTTAGGTGGGAAATAAGTTTTCCCGGCGTGGCTACAATAATATCGGTATTGCTCGAAAGTGCGGTTTGTTCCCTGCTCCAATCGTTTCCACTGCCTCCACCATAAATGGCAATTGAGTTGGCGGGTACAAAATAGGAAAAACCCTGAATTTGCTGATCAATTTGAATGGCCAGCTCTCGGGTGGGGACAATGATTAAGGTGTTGATTGCATTGGTTTTTAACGACCCAATTTTATCTAAGATTGGCAAAAGAAATGCCGCAGTTTTTCCGGTTCCTGTTTGTGCAAAAGCCAGTAAATCTTTATTGTTTAAAATGGCTGGGATTGCTTTTTCTTGAATGGGTGAAGCTTCTTTAAATCCCATGTATGAAATGGCTTCTAAAATATCTTCGTGTAAATCGAATTCTTCAAATTTCATTTATTCTCTTTCTCTTTCAAATTTAATGGGTAAAGGTACGTAAATAATGCTCACTTCAAATTATTCTTGCTGAAAACAAAAAACTGAACGTTGAATAGCTTGTATTTACTGGTATAAAGATAGTTATCGACGGGCAATATCTTTATCTTTTGTCGGAAACCTGCCCGTAAACCGAAGGATTTACACCAAATTCATCGTTGAAACATTTTCTGAAATATTTTAAATCGATAAAACCTACGTCGTAGGTTACTTCTTTAACGGTATAGTTGCCTGTCTTTAACATTTCGGCTGCTTTATGTAATCTTACTTTTCGGATGAAATTATTGGCTGATAATCCGGTTATGGCTTTAAATTTTCGGTACAGTTGCATTCGGCTTAATCCAAGGTCGTTACAGAATTCATCGATGTTGTAATCTGAATTGTCAATATTCTGGAGTACAATTTTGCGTGCTTTTTCAACTAAGGGGTGAAGCTCTTCAACCGGATCGTTGGTCTGGCTCTGTTCAATCGCAAGATTAGAGAGTTTAAATTTCTCCTTCAGTTTTAATTGTTTTTCAATGAGTTTATTGATTCGAATTAAAAGGTGATTGGGATCGATGGGTTTGGGGATGTAGGAGTCGGCGCCATGACTTAGACCTTCAATTCTGTCGGTTTGTGAAGAAAGAACTGTAGTCAGAATTACTGGAATGTGATCGGTTCGTTGGTCACTTTTTAGGATTTTGCACAATTCTAATCCATCCATTTCAGGCATCATAATGTCAGAAATTACAATGTCGGGAATTTGATTAAAAGCTTTTTCAAGTGCTTCTTTCCCATTGGACGCTTCAATAACATTAAACTCATTTTCGATTAAAGAAGTAATGAACTGCCGGACTTCAAAATTATCGTCAACCACCAGGGCCAAAAGTTCATCTTTTTCATATAAATTTTTCAGGTGGCTAATTTCATCAGAGACCGTTTGTTGGATGGATTGATCAATTTTGTTCCATTCCACAATTGTTTCCTTATTGCTTGCTGTACTTTTTTCAGTGTCACTGTATACATCTTTGTCTGGGAGTGAAATGGTAAAGGTCGATCCTAAGCCAACTTCACTTTTTACCTGAATTTTGCCTTTATGCTGTTCAATTAAACGTTTGGTAAAACTCAGCCCGATTCCTGCACTGTTGCGTTTGGTTGTACTGTAAAACCGATCGAAAATATGGGCCAACTGTTCAGCAGGAATCCCTTTTCCGGTATCTTCAATGGTAACGTTAATGCCATTGTTGTCGTGATAAACACTCAGCGTAATGCTTTGATCGTCGGGTGTATATTTGAAGGCGTTCGAAAGTAAGTTGAAGGTAATGCTTTCGATAAATTCCTGATCGATGAGTACATTTTGGTCGAAAGTGGTTTTGAAGCGGTAATCGATGTTTCTTTTTTGAGCTTCGTAATTAAAGAAGAGGAAAATATTATAAATGAATTCCGAAATGTTCGTTTCTTCCACTTTAAGTTTCAGTTGCTCATTTTCACTTTTTCTGAAATCCATAATCCGGTTGGTCAATTGTAATAAACGACTGGCATTACGGAAAATCATCAGATGCTGTTCCTTGTATGGATTGTTTTTTTCGTTTTTTAAAATTTTAGATAATGGCCCTAAAATCAGAGTTAACGGAGTTCTGAATTCATGTGAAATGTTAGTGAAAAAGCGCAATTTTAATTCGTCCAGCTCTTTTTGTTTTTGGTATTCAACATCTTTAAGTTGCTGTTTATGTTTGTCGTGCACCTTCATTAAGCGATAGTAGCTGATAATGAAAATTGAAAACATACTAATAATGAAGTAGAAAATATATGCGAGGGTTGAGGCCCAAAAAGGAGGCGAAATGCTAAGTGTAACGGAAATGGGTTGGTCGCACCAAACCCCATCGTTGTTGGTGCTTTTTAAATAGAAAGTATAGTTTCCCGGCGAAAGTTTGGTGTAAATGGCATATCGATGAGCGGCATCTTTAAAATTCCAGTCAAGATCCACTCCTTTGAGCATATACGAAAATTGGCATTTGTCCTGCATCTGAAATTCCAGGTTCGAGAATTCAAACGAAAAGGTGTTTTGGTTGTATTTCAGGTTGATGTGATTGGTACTAACGATATTCTTAAAAAGGATTTGATTTTCTGTTTTTGTACATGGATAAATATTATCATTGAATAGGCTGAAATTGGTGATTTTTGGAGTGGGTTTATCGTAATTGTATTCAATATTATAAGGGGTAAAATAATCGATCCCGTTATAGCCCCCAAAATAAAAAGTATAATCAGGTTCGGCAAAAAGACTGTTAAGATAAAACGAAGTATTGTTTAAGCCATCTGATGTATCAAAAAGTTTAAAAGGTTCTTCCAGGTGATTTGAATTGATTCGGACCAATCCTTTTTGTGTGCCCAACCATAAAAAACCAACGGGATCTTCAATCATGGATTGAATGTCTAAAATAATGTCTTTGTTGTAGGCGGTTTCAAAGGTATTGTCTGGATTAATTACCGTTAAGCCGGCTTCGGTACCTATCCAGATTTTATTGTTCCGTGTTTGGTAGAGACTGGTTACAAAATTGCTCACCAAACCTTTTTCAACATTGATCAGTTGTTGCGAAACAATGGCATTGTTTTCAATTTTCATTTTTATGACACCTCCGCCACTTAAGGCCACCCAGATATTGCCCTCATTGTCTTCGAGTAGAGAATAAATGGGAAGTCCTTTTGATTGAGGTAACTGGTTGTCTTTGTTGGTTAGGATAATAAATTGCTTGGTAATTGAATTGTGATAATAAAGGTTTCCTTCCCAGGTTCCTAACAAAAGTGAGTGATCATTTTTTTGTAGCAGGCTGGTCACCGTATTCATTTCCTGATTTCCATTCAGACCGGTAAACCATTGAATGTAGTTTAAATTGTATGGTTCCTTTCCTTCATTAAAGTTGAAAATGCCCAAATGATTTTTGTCGGAGAACCAATATGTTTTATCAATTTTTTTTAAGGTGAAAATGAATTGGGGGGAGGCGATATTGGTCGATTTGAATTTAACCGGATCTAGAAATTTGGTGCTTTCATTCTGTTTTAGTAGACCTTTGCCCCAGCTTCCGGCAAACACCTGATTGCCCTTTTTTTCAATGCATGAAATTATGTCAGGATTGTCGGCCTCTGATTGCATGGTAATTTTTCCGAAATGTTGTTTCCGTTCAACAACAGAATATAATCCGCTTTCGCTTCCAATCAATAAAACATTGTTTCTGGTGTACAGCAGGGAGTTGATGTTCAGTTTAAGTGTTTGGCCACTTTCTGAAGTGTAAAATTCAAGTAGGTGCTTTGTTTTAAGGTCAAATTCAAATAGGCTTTCGTGTGTTCCAATGATGTATTTTTTTTGCTTTGTGTCGTTAGTTTTTAATACTGATTTGATGCGATGATCAATAATGCGTTCCAGTTTTGGTTCATTTTCAAGGTTCAGGTAGTACAATCCGTGGAGCGTGGATACCAAAAATTCGGTATTGGAAATATAGGCCAGATCATCAATGTGAATGTTCAATTCAGGGAAGTTGATCCTTTTGACTTCTTCAGATTGAATATTAAATGAAAAAAGTGAATTGTCGCCAATTAATACATGTTGGTCATCAATTTTTAGAATTCTCGAAACTTGTTGGTTTTGTAATATTTCAGGATGCGATTCAGTGGTGTAAGTTTTAATCACATTTCCCAACGAGTCGATCACCAGAAAACCTCCCCGTTCAGTACCCACTAAAGTGTTATCGGGCATGCTACAAAGTGTTCGAATGTTATTATCTGACAAGCGGTGATTCTTATCGCTATCAATGGTGTAATTTGTGAATTCGTAGGTTGTTAAGTCAATTCGAATCAGCCCGGTCACAAAGGAACCCACCCATAAGCTGTTGCCGTCAATCAGAATTTCTTCAATTTTCAGTGCATTAAATTTCGGATTAATGGAGGAGAAGTTGATGACTTCAAATCCATCGTAGCGATATAAGCCCTTCCATGTTCCCAACCAAATGAATCCATCATGGTCTTGTAAAAGACAGTTAACTGCTCCTTCGGGCAAGGTGGTGGTTGCCGATAAGTCTTCTACAATCACATTTTGTTGAGCTCCAACGGGTGAGGCCAACAGTAAAAAGAAGAGAAATGATATACTCTGTAATAATGAGTTTGGCTTATTTCTTAGGAATTTCTGCATATTCGACTATAAAGCGTGTAATTTACCAAAATATCAAACACAAGCATTGGTCTCTACTTCTTTTCATCTTTTTTCAATTTGAAAATGGAAGTAAATGCACCAATAAACTCAAATTTATAAACTGAATTTATCAATGTAGATTGCATACATATTTAATGGTCGATTAATGATAGTTGATTGCCAATCTACTTAGATGCGTTTCGTTATTAAATTTAACCCTCAAATAATGGGCCATGGTTGCATGTTGGTACGAATAAACTATGGGCACCCAATAACCATAGTCGCCTTTTCCGTTGTTAAAACTTTTACGATTGGCGGTGATGGGTTGGTAATTGTAACCGTCGGTTGAAATTTCGATATTAATATTTAAGGTATCGTCCAGGCAAAATGAATAAATCTCAACTCCCGCAATGGAACCGTTTACGTAATAAACAAGTTCATCACCTTTGTTTCCTTTAAGTCGGTGCATGTCTTCTTTAAATTTTCGGTCATTTGACGATTCGAGTGTAATTCCCTGAGTCGAATAATAGATTTGGCCAAAATTTTCCATGTTGTCGATTAAGGCCAGACTTTCAACTTTCACAGGACCTACAATTGCAGACGGTTTTGATTCTCCTGATTTATTTTTTGCCACAAGTTGATAATAGTAGTTGTGACCAATTTGAGCACTTCGGTCATTGAACATTGGATAATATTGTTGAGATGCGTCGGTGATGTTGTAGGCCAAAACTTCGAAGGGGCCCTGCTCCGACGTTGAACGGTACAAATCGTAGTACGATGCACCGGCCGATCCTTGCCATGAAATGTAGCCCTGATGTTCAATAGGTAAAAGTTTGGGCGCTTTGGGCGCAGGAAGCTTTGGCGCGTTTTCTCCGTTAATTTCATAGGCTTTTTGCCTGATTAATGCCATCAGGTTGCTTTCGTCATATTCATTTCCTGTAGCAAATCCCGGCCAATGATACGATTTGTACCTTCCAAAACCGAGGGGTTCCGAATGCCAGTAAAAGCCACCTTTCGATCGATGACCACGGAAACCCCAGATCAACATTCCAACCACATCGGAATCGATTACCTTATCGATGTATTGATCAATGGCCGGTGTTCCAACAAAGCCAAATTCGCCAATCATGTATGGTTTTCGACCTGCAATAATTGCCAGGTTTCGATTGACATTTTCCACAAACAGAATTGGGTTTACCTCGTAATGGTGGGAGTGAATAATGTCGATTGATTCTTCTAAAATTGATCCTTCGCGAACAGGATGATCGTCGATAGCATGGTAACCATCCATTAGTAAATGATTGTGATCTTGTGATTTAATGTGACGGCAAATGTCAATGGTCCAGTCCAGAGGGCAGGTGAGTTCGTTGCCCGTTTCCCAACATAGAATGGCTTTGTCATCGCGGTATTGTATTCCGGTGATGGTATTGGTTCGATTAAGTGTATAGTCAATGGTGGCTTTGAAATCGGAGATCAATTGAGGATCGGTCCAGAATTCATCTTTTGTTTTTCCCCTGAAAGCGGCATATTGGGGCCTTCCACCCATCCATTGCCAATTGTTCAAAAGTGAAAAGATAATGCGAACCTGATATTCATTGGCCAGGGCAAGAACAAGATCCATGGTTTTAAAAGCTTCCTCTGAAAACTGATTGGGGCCCAAAACATAGGTGGGAGTGCCATCGGGTTCTGTTTCAATTTTAGCCGGAATAGTGTAGAGTCGAACCACTTTTCCCCCCATTTGTGAAACCGATTCGAATACATCGCGTAACTCAAATTCATCGGGCAGGCTATAGGCATTCAACTGTTCGAATCCAAATTCATCTTCGTTATAATGCAAGGTGGGCACGTTATAGGATACAAATCGGAATTCCTGATTACCATCCATTAACTTGTTGCCTTTTGTTGTAATAAAGAATTCGAAACCTGCTGATTTGGACTGTTTTTCTTGATTACACGACAAAATCAGTAGGCTCGAAAGTGCCAGAAGTACCAAATAGTAAAGTTGGTTTTTAATTTTCATTGAGCAGAATATTAATATTTTAATGCTTTTCTGGTTTCTGTTTTGTTTTCATCCTGAATTTGAATCAGGTAGATGCCTGAAGGTTGAGCCTTCATCGAAACCGAAAAACTGTCTTGCATTTCGCTTTGCAAAATGGTCCGAATGATTTTGCCTGATGGATCCATAATAGAGATGGACTGAGGCCATTCATCAGAAATTCTGAAATTTAATTGATCTGAAAATGGAACAGGAAAAAATTGAACATCTTTAAATCCAGTCGATAAATTTAATTCGTTAATACCCACAAAAGTGTCCCAGCTGTCAGGCAGCTCATCAGCAGTTGTGATGTTTTCGTGATTAAATACGCTATTGATATGTGCCGCAGTATTGTATTCTCCGTCGCTGATAAAATCACCAACCCAGGTGCAGAAATAGGACCAGTAGGCCTCTTGTGTAAAAAGTTGATCAGGATCGGGTATGGTACCGTTTTCCGACATGGTCAATAGTTTTTTACCGTCAAACAGGTTTCTTAAATTGTCGAACATTGATGGTGAAACACCGTAGTCTCCTTTCGAAAGGTAAACATCAACCCCGAGGATGTCAACGTATTCGTCGCCGGGATACCAGTCTAAGGCCGATGGACTATCGGTGGTGGTCCAAACCCAAAGCAGGTTATTGATTTGATGGTAGTTGGTGATGCGATCGTACAATATGTGCCACAATTCCACACAGGCTTCGGGACCTTTAGCTCCCCACCAAAACCAGGCCCCCTCTGCTTCGTGCAAGGGCCGCCAAAGAACAGGTATATGTTCGGCTTGCAATTTTTTTAATTGAACAGCAATGGCATCGATGTCGCTAATGAGCAGTTCATATTTTTCCGATTCGGGATGTGCTAAAACATCTGCGATATCGAAATTTGTGGCCCGGGTATAAAAGCCGCTCCACCAGGGTTGATCATCGGTATTTGGTAAATCGGTTGGGGCATTCCAGTGCCAGGAGAGAGTAATCATCCCGTTCATATTTTTGGCATAGGCAATTACATCTTCAATGGCTTTTGAGCTCGCTCCAAAGGCGACACGTGATGGTGAATAATCAATTAAATCGTTGCCATAAACGGCAGGGAATTTTCCACTCATTTTTTTTACCAAAGCAATGTCCGAATTCGATTCGGTGTACAGGCGATCGTCGGATTGAAACTGGCCGGCAAAGGTGGTTTTTCCAAAATTACTCACTAAAAACTTCTTCATCGAAACGGCTTCCGCTGATGCTTTGGGATTAATTGGTTCCGTTGAGATGTTCCATTCAGCCGATGCCTCAGCCGGTCCAATTCTGATGTAATCTACTTCAATCCAACCCCAGCTTTTTTCAATTGCGATGGTATTTGATCCCTTGTTTAAACTAATTTTTCCGGCATTGAGTTCGGTGAATTTGCTTGTATTAGCAAATAGTAAATTGCCAATGTTCGCACCATTCACATATACATAATTGTTCTTGTTTCCACTTGGAGCTGAAAATCCGATGTAAAGTTGAAAATTGCCTGTTGTTTCCCAATCGAATGTGAAAACTACCTTATCTCCATCGTTATCAAAGCCATTTACATATCCGCTTCCTGAATAGCCCACATGTTGCGTAGCAATACTTGTCCCAATCAACTGAGCGTTTTCGGCTTCAAACTGAGCATTTTGAGCATTCATGGCTGTTGATCGCAGGAGAGAAATGAATGCGATGAATATCGTTTTATATCTTTTCATTGAAAGGTATTAAAAGGTTATTTGCTGTACATATTAGGTAAATCATCTTCGAATAGCGTTGCCGGATGATCAAAGAAGGTTTTAAAATCATCGATGGCGGCCTGTCCATTGACAAAATCTTTTTCGATGCCTTTATAAGGATAATAGAATTGAGATTTACGTTGGCCACTCCAGTCGGCACTATACCAGCTTTCTACCCAAATCAGGCGCTTTAGTTTTACGTTGGAAGTAAGGGGCTCTAGTATGTTTTTGGTCCAGTAATCGGGTATTTCTTCGGGATAGCGGAATTGACCATTTTCCATGCGCAAACCGGTTTCGGTCATCGCTGCAAGCTTTCCATGTTCCGCAGCAAAGTCGGTTAATTTTTCAAACTCAGCAACGCATGTTTCCATTGGCTTGTACGATGCAGCTCCCATTTCATAAACATCCAGTCCTAAAATGTCCACGTAATCGTCGCCCGGATAATATTCCAAGGTGAATTTGGTGTCGGGGCTCCATACATACAGCACATTCGAAACTCCTTGTTGGCGCATATAGTCAACAGTCATTCTGTAAAGTTGAATGTATTCGTCGGGAGTGCAATTGCCAGATCCCCACCAGAACCAGGCGCCGTTCATTTCGTGCCATGGGCGAAAGGTCATCGGGAATCCCAGTTCTTTTATGGTTGAAATAACCACTGAATCGAGTTGCCGATAAAACCATTCCCGTTCAGCGTTGACGGAACCATCTTCAGCTGCTACAATTTTTTTCACCAAATCTTTATCGGCCGATGCTTTAGAACCTCTGCCTTTCGCATAAAACGAGTTGCTCTCCTTTCCTCTGAAATGCCAGCAGTATCCGGTTACAGCTCCCCTTTTATATGCAGCTTGCATGGCTTGAATGTCGGCCACTTTAAGTGAATCTTTAACGTGCCACATAAAATCGCTTTCATAGTAGGCCGGGTTCTGTCCGGTGATTTCCTTACAATCGGAATTGTTGAACCCATTATAAATGTGGGTTTCTTTATACATTATGGTTGTAGGATTGGCGCAACCATACATTAATTTACCTTCATTCGAAAGTTTGCGCAGCTTATTAAAAAGGTAGCGGGTCGAATCATTATATTGTGCTTTCGATTGGCCCAATACCTGTTGGTGGAACGAAGCGATGCCAAGTAGGATCATCAAAAGAAATGTTGAATTTATTTTCATTTAATCTAATTTTGCATGTTGGTGTTATTCAGTTGTTTTGTATTGTCAGCTTTTCTTTTCCTTTGATGTATTTGAAGTAAAAGATAAAGAATGAAAATGCTCTTCTCAATCGTATGAAAAGGGAGTTGTTAAATCGTGATTTAGAAAATCAATAATAGCCTGAATTTCCCCCTTTGCTGTGGGTGATTTAGCACATATGCAGGGGGCTATCGTTTCTTGTCTCTTAAACCGAATTGAAACTTCTGTTCTTTTTTGGACATTCCTTTTACTTTGCTGATTTTACTTGAAATATTTGCCCACCTTTATAAACAGATGTACCCCTTTTAATATTTTTATTGCTGAATTTGCCCCCTTGTTTGAAATGAAAAATACTGTTCTTGCTGACTGAAATTAGTTGATTTGTATTTTAAAATAAATAAAGAATTACAGTTCATTTTCATGAGAATAATTGTAATGATAAAATGTCATGCTTCATACTAAAAGAAGCCAACACATATTTGTATGCCCAAAAACCCACAAGCTGATGCTACAGCTTACAAAAGAGCCAAATTTTACCATCAGGCAATAGCGAGTATATTTGAAAATTGTATCTTGCACAATTAGTAAATGAATGATGAAATTGAATAAAATAATTTTTAATCTAAGAATTATTGAAAACATAAATGGCTGATGATAAATTGAAAATACTGGTATCTTCCACTGTTTATGGTTCAGATTCTGATTTAGACCAAATCAAATATACACTTGAAGGATTTGGCTACGAAGTTGTCATGTCTAAAGAAGGCCGGGTTTATGTTGCAATTGACGACGACCCAACAGCAGCTTGCTTAAAAGCGGTTGAAGATTGTGATTTATTTTTAGGAATTACTAATGCCTTGATGCATCGTGATTATAGTAGCTTTTCAAGTAGTGTTTCAATAAGTGTTTATCCCGATAAATTTGTCATTTCAAATAGTGGTAGATTACCTGATGACATTAAAATTAGCGACTTAAAGAAAAATCATGATTCTCATCCTGTTAATCCTGACATTGCTCATGTTGTTTTTCTTCGTGGTTTGATTGACAAACTTGGTCGAGGTACAATTAGGGTTATTGAAGAATGTAAAGATGCAGGGTTGAAAGTTCCTGAATGGAAAGAAACTTCTACTGGTGATGTTCTTACTTTTCATGGTCCTAAAAATCTTGCCGAAAGAAAAGAGAGAATTGATGCTGTAAATGATTCTGTAAATGATGCTATAAAAAGTCGTGTTCGTGATGCTGTAAGTGATGCTATAAATGATGCTGCAAGTGATGCTGTAATTGAAAGATTGATTAATGAAGTTTTGCTGCTTTTTGTAGAAGATGGCAAAAGCTTAAAAGACTTAATGCTTGCATTTGACGTAGCACGTGCAACAATGCAACGTGATATGTCTTTATTGAAAGCTCATCGATTTATTGTATTTGAGGGTGCTGCAAAGTCTGGTGTATATAGACTAACGGAGGGATTTAAATCAAAATTAGATTTTAAATAGACACTGCAATATACCGTTTTGGTTGGAATAATATTAAGAAAATAATTGATCTGACTACAAAAAATCGAGTTGTCGATGGCATTGAAATTAATCGAGTTTAAAGAAATTTTAAAATCATATGAGTAAATTAGTTGAAATAAGAAAGGTACAAATTGAAAAAGCGCACAAAAAGCTTCTTTCAAAAAAGAATAAGGAATTGTTTAGTACAAATGGTGTTTATAGTCGATATAAGCGGCCAATTTTAACCCGCGATCATGTACCCTTGGAATGGCGATTCGATATGAATCCAGATAGCAATCCTTACTTTATGGAACGAATAGGATTCAACGCTACATTTAATTCCGGTGCCATTAAATGGAACGATAAATATGTATTGGTCGTTCGTGTTGAAGGCAATGACCGAAAATCTTTTTTTGCGGTTGCAGAAAGTCCAAACGGTGTTGATAATTTTCGCTTTTGGGATCAACCCATCACCTTGCCTCAGGGGAAGGAATGGGACACCAATGTATATGATATGCGACTGACTGCTCATGAAGATGGATGGATTTATGGTGTTTTTTGTTCAGAACGTAAAGACTTAACTGCACCCGATGGCGATACTTCAAGTGCCACTGCTGCTGCAGGTATTGTTCGTACAAAAGATTTGTTGAATTGGGAACGTTTGCCCGATTTGATTTCGCATGGTGGTCAGCAACGCAATGTGGTATTGTTTGAACAATTGGTGGATGGTAAATATGCTTTTTTTACACGGCCTCAAGACGGTTTTATCGATACCGGTAAAGGTGGAGGCATTGGATGGGGATTGAGTGAAGCCATCGAAAATGCTGAAGTTCCAGAAGAAAAAATCATCGATGCCAAAACTTACCATACCATATACGAAGTAAAAAATGGCCTTGGGCCGCATCCTATCAAAACGGAGAAAGGTTGGTTGCATTTGGCACACGGAGTGCGCAATACCGCTGCCGGCTTACGTTATGTGCTTTATGTGTGCATGGCCGATCTTAACGATGTTTCGAAAATTACCCACAAACCTGCCGGACATTTTATTGCTCCTATGCAAGACGAACGGGTTGGAGATGTTTCCAACGTTGTATTTTCGAATGGATGGATTGCCGATGACGATGGAACTGTGTTCATTTACTATGCTTCATCCGATACACGGATGCATGTGGCTAAAACCTCCGTCAATCAGTTGATCGACTACTGTTTAAATACGCCTGAAGATCAGTTGCACTCTCATCTTTCGGTGCAAGCTATTAACAAATTAATCGCTAAAAATCAAAAAAAATAAATAGTTATGTACAGGGCGTATTCGGAGTTAATCACTGCTCAGGAAAATGAATTGAACAATATCTTCAATTTCTGGATAACTCATGCAGTTGACAAAAAAAATGGTGGATTTATTGGCTCAATTTTGGGCGATGGGACGCTAATTAAAAATGCATCAAAAGGAGCGATATTGAATGGTCGAATTTTATGGTCGTTTTCTGCTGCCTACATTTACACCAAAAAACCGGCCTATCTGGAAATGGCCGATAGGGCCTTTAAGTACTTTTCAGAACACTTCATTGATAAAAAGAATGGGGGAGTTTTTTGGGAAGTAGATGTTGCAGGGAATCCAATTAATACCCGCAAACAGGCCTATGCGCAAGGTTTTGCCATTTATGGTCTGTCGGAATATTATAGGGCTTCGGGCAATGAAAATAGCTTATTTCTTGCTCAGGAGATTTTTTGGACCATCGAAAAACATTTTGTTGACAAAAAATTTGATGGATACCTTGAAGCATTAAGTGAAGACTGGAAACCTTTAGACGACATGCGACTGAGCGCCAAAGAAGCCAATTGGCCAAAATCGATGAACACTCATTTGCACATTCTTGAGCCTTATACTAACCTCTACCGTTGTTGGAAAAATCCAATATTAGCAGAGCGTATTCATTCAATTATTCGAATTTTTCTGGATAAAATTATTGATACTGAAACTGCTCATTTTAATTTGTTGTTTGACTACGATTGGAGTGTAAAAACGGATA
This sequence comes from Prolixibacteraceae bacterium, assembly GCA_041821245.1. GTDB lineage: Bacteria > Bacteroidota > Bacteroidia > Bacteroidales > Prolixibacteraceae > Roseimarinus. The sequence continues at coordinate 13,416 of JBGUEP010000002.1, read as the reverse complement.
TTGTATCGTTTGGACATGACATTGAAGGTTCGTGGTTAATGGCGGAGGCTGCCGAAGTATTGGGAGATCCTGCCCTAATTGAAGAAGTGAATAGAATGGCTATAAGAATGGTAGATGCTACTTTTGAACAAGGTTCCGATGTTGACGGATCGATCTTTAACGAGCGGGAAGGTAAGCACCTCGATGCCGACAAGCACTGGTGGCCACAAGCTGAAGCCATGGTGGGGTATGTGAATGCCTGGCAAATTACCGGTGATCAAACCTACCTTGATAAAGCAGAAAAAGTTTGGAATTTTATCGATTTGCATTTAGTCGATCATGTTAACGGAGAATGGTTTTGGAGGGTCGATACCGATGGTCTTCCCTATCCTGAAGAAGAAAAAGTCGGCTTTTGGAAATGTCCATATCACAATTCACGTGCATTAATTGAAGTGTGTAGCCGCTTGAGGAAATAAAGGTGTTTTCGCTTTAATCAATTGGCCATTAGCTTATAGCTTAAGGCTAATGGCCAATTGATTAAGGCTAACTGCTATCGTCAATGAATTCGTAATATTTAATTCTTCTGTCTTTTTCCTATTGACTAGCGACCATTGACTTTTCTGTTCAAAACTGAATTGTTTCGTTGACGCTTGTTGGACGTTGAATTGTTTTGCCGTTGTATTTCAGATTTAGAGGAAGGCCTGCTTTTGAAAGAATGGTGAGTTTTTCGACTTGTCCATTTTTCCATTCCATGTCAATTTCAAATCCACCACGGGCACGTAAACCTTGGATCTCACCATTGTTCCATTGTGCCGGCAGTGCGGGCAATAGTTCGATGTAACCCTGATGACTTTGCATGAGCATTTCAATCATTCCGGCAGCACCGCCAAAATTACCATCAATCTGGAAAGGCGGATGGGCGTCGAACAGGTTAGGGTAGGAGCCTCCGCGAATATTTCGTTCGGGATCGTTGGCGGGTGCCAATAACATTTGTACCATTTTATGCGCATGTTCTCCATCGAGGAAGCGTGCCCAGAAATTAATTTTCCACGCCAAACTCCAGCCAGTGCCTTCGTCGCCACGCATGATCAACGATGTTTTGGCGGCTTCCATCAACGCTGGATTTGTTTCCCAGTTGATTTCGTTTCCCGGGTATACTCCCCACAAGTGCGAAACGTGGCGGTGTTTGTTGTTGGGATCGTCTACATCGTCCATCCATTCCTGCAACTGGCCCAGGCGACCGATGTGATCAGGCGCCATGCTATCCAATTTGGATTGAATGAGTTGCTCAAATTCAAGATCATTGGGAGTAAATCGTTTATTCGCCGTTAATGCAATTTTGAAAAGCGAACGGATAATTTGGTGATCCATGGAAGGACCTGCAACCAATCCTCCGTTTTCGGGCGAATTGGATGGTGTACTGATGAGGAAACCCGATTTTGGATCCTTCACCAGAAAATCGGCAAAGAACAAGCATGCATCTTTGATGGTAGATAGTCCTCCATTTAAAAGAATGGTAGAATCTCCTGAATACAAATAGTTCTCCCAATAGTGATGCGCCAGCCATGCTCCGCCGGTCACCCAAATTCCGTGATTGGCATTGTTGATGGGTGCCGTTCCTCTCCACTGATCGGTATTGTGGTGATGCACCCATCCCCGGGCATTGTAATGTATTTTAGCTGTTTCTGTACCTTCCTGATGCAAATCTTCGATCATACTAAAAAGTGATTGGTGACACTCGGGCAGATTCAGACTTTCGACCCCCCAGAAATTCATCTCACAATTGATGTTGGTGGTATATTTACTTCCCCAGGCCGGGAAAAGGTCATGGTTCCAAATTCCTTGTAAGTTGGGTGGATGGGTTCCTGCCCGGCCTGATGAAATCATCAGGTAACGACTGTATTGTATGTACAAGGCGGCCAAATCGTTGTCGGGGGCAGTTTTGATCCTGTCAATGCGTTGATTGCTTGGATTAATCCGTTTTTCCTTTTCGCCCAAATCAATGCTGAACCGATTGAACAAGCTTTGGTAATCAGCAATGTGTTTGGCTTTAATAGTTGTATAATCTATCGATTGAATGGCTTGTTTGTAGTGTTTACATTGCTCGTCTGGATCGGCCGAAACTGAGGTGTAATCCACAAAATTAGTAGCGGCAAGCAATTTCAGTGTGGCTTCATTGGCCTGGCTGACTTCGATGCCATTGTCGTTAACTTTAATTTTTCCTCCTTTTGTTTCAACCAGCAAAAGAGCTGTACCCTTCATTACCCCATCGAGCACTTTTAAATTTAACTGAATGGTGTGTTCGTCAATGGCTTGTAGCTGATAGTTGATGTGGGGAGAACTCAAATTACAAATGAAGTTGATGGACGCATTCTTACTGGCTGAATAGTTTACTATAATGGCCTGATCGGGATTGGATGCCAAATATTCACGTTGAAAACTCACCCCGTCAACATCGTAGCTGGTGTAGGCAACGGCTTGTTCAATGTTGAGCGATCGTCGATAATTTTCAACTTTCTCGTGGCCGGGCGATGTAATCCATAAGTCGGCAAAGGGTTGGTAGTCGGCTTGATATTGTGGGGCAAAGGGTGGTTGAGTGTCAATGATCATGTATTTCCAAACTCCTTCAATGAATACCGGTTCAACTTTCCCTTTTGGCGTGAGGTGCATCTTTTCATAACCGGTTCGTACTGCATTGAATCCTCCGGTTTTTTCATAATTGATAATTTCAACAGCCAATTTATTTTCCCCTGCCTTCACTAATTTTCCGGGAATGGTGTAAATACGGTTAATGGAATTTCCTTCAATCTCCCCAACCTTTACTCCATTAAAGTAGGTAATGTCGTGATCTTTTATTTTTCCCATGTTGAGGATCAATTCCTCGCCTTGCCAGTTTTCTGGAAGTTCAATGGTCTTGCGAAACACCAGGCAACCATCAAGGTCGGGTAGTCCTTTGGTTTCCCAAACACTTTTATTGTCGATATTCATCTGCGGCCAATCCTTATCGTTGAGCGAAGGTTCAAGGCTCTTCTTCAATTCAGGAAGAAGATTCACTTTATGAAGCCATTCCATTTTTTTCAGCTCGTAATCATCTTCATAGGCTCTTTTTCCCATAAAAACTTCGTTGGCTAATTTTTCAGCTTGTTCTTGCTTTCCGTCGGCTAATAATTGTCTGATTTCATTCAAATGTTTTGCTGCCCCCGGCCGTTGATATTTTCGTGGTCCACCATCCCAAAGTGTTTCTTCGTTAAATTGTAAATGTTCCAGCTCAGGAGCACCATAAACCATGGCCCCCAGGCGGCCGTTTCCTATGGGCAAAGCCTCTTCCCAAATTTTTGCCGGTTTTGAATACCATAATTCCAGAGGCAAATCGGCGGCATTATTTTGCTTTGCCGAGCAGGAAAGCAGCAAAAGTGAAATGATAATAAGATAAATTTTCATGACCAAAAATTAGAAGGTGTTGTATGCCAGAATGTTGGTTGCAGAATAGATTTTCGAATTATCGGTCCAGTGCAGTGGCTGCCAATATAAAGGGACCAACACCTTTGGTGTCATTCTTATTGATTTTTTCGGTGGTGTAGTACTCGTAACTTCCGTCACGATAAGGGTTACCACCTAAACCACAACTGGCGCATATTTGAATCATCGAAGGTAAGCCATCTTCATCGATAATGATAAATTCTTTGACCATATCGTTGAAGGCCTGCTCTGCTATAGTGAAATATTTTTTATCCAAGTAATCCTTTTTTGCCCCTTTGGCCATGGCATATATGTACATGGCCGTGCCTGATCCTTCCAGATAGTTTCCGGCCCGATCACCTTGATCCAGCACCTGATACCAACAACCCGTTTTGGGATCACGAACCTTTAGCAGTGCATCGATGGTTTTTTGCAGAATGGAAATGAGTTCAGCATGATCGGGGTGTGCGGCAGGCAAATCGTCCAATACATCTACTATAGCCATCACGTACCAACCCATGGCACGGCTCCAAAAGTGAGGCGATAAGCCCGTCTCTGGATTGGCCCAGCGCTGTTCCCTGCTTTCGTCCCATGCATGAAAAAGAAGGCCGGTAGCCGGGTCGAGTGTTTTTTCGTACACCAGTTTAATTTCATGCGTGGCCACATCGAACCATTGCGGCTGATTGAAGTCGTGAGCATACATGGTCAGGAAAGGCATTCCCATGTAAACCCCATCGAGCCATATTTGGTAGGGATATCTTTTTTTATGCCAGTAACCACCGCTCTCGGTTTTTGGATGCTCTTCCATTTGTTGTATGAACTGAGGAATGGCTTTGGCGTACTTCTCTTCACCGGTTTGGCGGTATAAAATAAGGAGGTTTTTGGCCGGATTAATGTTGTCGATGTTGTAGGCCGAAAGATTGTATTTTGGAATTTGTCCATTTTCATCAACAAACATATCCATATAAGTTTTCAAGTATGAGCTATACTTTTTATCAATATTTCCCATTTGATTGATGGCCATTCCAAGCATGGCTACATCGTAACTCCAGCCAACCGATGTGCGATTATTGTAATAGGCCAGCGTATCATACCTGGTCATTACGGCATCGGCCATTTTGATACTCCATTTTTCTTGTGTTTCAGTGGTTTGTTCTGTTTTTGAATGTTGTGATTTACATCCAAACAGCAAACTTGCCACTAAGAGCAGGATGCTTAATTTTGTCATTTTATCTTCTTTTATCTTTTAATATAATTGGTGCATCAATAAATCCAAAGGGAATACAATAGTAAGTGTCGCTCCATAAACGCATAGGCTCTTTTGTTTTACGTATATCGTACCAATCAGCATCGCCACGGGGATCGGGAAAACCTCCTGAACCTCTAAAACTGAAGGGGCCGACATGGATGAGTTCAGCTCTTTGCTGGTGGTGAGGTCCCAATAAGTTACGCAATGAATTCACCAGTGTTACTTTTATGGTATTTTGCCCTTGCCTGAGTTGATTCGTAATGTTTAAACGGTAAGGTGCCCAACTTAGTATTCCGGAAGGGTTACCATTGATTTCAACTTTAATGTTGATGGCCTCGCAGTTGGGGAAATCAACAAAATATGCTGTATTCGCTTCTAGATCTTCTAAGTTAAAAATCTGCTCCAATTCGAACTCGCCGGCGTAGAAAGGGTAGCCTTCGATGGTTAAATCCCCTTGGAAAGTTTTTTCCTCCTTTACGATAGAGAATTCTGAGAGTCCGTATACTGGTCGATTCTGAAAATTCCCGCTTTGGTTGCGTTCGCTATCCTCCCTTGTATTGATGTGTTTGGCACTCACACCAAAATCGCCGAGCACATAAATGTTTTCAATTTCAGTTCCATAGCGTTCGGCCGCATTTTGGCTGTTGGCGAGCACTGCTTTGTAATTGAGTTGAAGATCAATTTTGTTTTCACCTTCTATTAAATAGTCATCAATTTTGCCCACAGGGAAAGCATGATCGATAAAGTAGGAATTTTTATCAAAGCCGACTGCTTGATTATTCACGGTAATGGAAGAATACATTTCGGGTTGTTCCACCGAAAGTGAAACATTCGAAGGTCGATCTTCAATGTTTAGTATAAACTGTAGCCACAAATCGCCATTGTAGTCTTGCTGATTTAAACGATCGAAAATACCTATAACAGGTTCATTGGAGCTGAATGTTTTCCCTCTATCGGTAGAATACCTGGCAAAATCCAAGGTGATGGAATTCGGATTCAAACGTTGGCCAAGCCAATTTTCATTTAAGGCAACAAGTTTTTCCGTGGCTGAGGTCAATTGGTAAACTTGAATATTCTGAGCATCCTTACTTAATTCTCCCGATGTTAGCCAGATGACCGACGAAGGTTCAATTTCCAGCTCAATTTTTCCATCCTTAGCCCTTTCGGTTTGATAACATTTTGCTTCTGATGGATTCCATAGAACGGTGCTGCTATCGATGAGTGAAGAATGAATGGTGAATCGGATTTTTGTTGTTCTGTTGGTGTTGTACAACTGGATTAAGTTCCCATTTTTTACTTTGCGAACATGAGACCAAACTTCACCATGGTCGTTGTTGATTTTTATTTGGGGGTTAATGGTCAAAGGAAGTTGCTCCGATAAATTCCCCAATGAAATGGATTGACTAGCGTTGTATAAGTCCTTTAATAAAGAACTGTTCAATTGGCCATCGGCAAATTCGGGAAAGCGCCCGCAATAGATTATTTTTCCTCCCGTTTGGCTAAACTCGAGCAGCAATTTTATGGTTGACTTGCGGAGTTCAATCATGTCGGGCAAAACTACGGCATCGTAGGTCATGGCTCCAATTTGCAGTTGTTTGCCTTTCAATTTGGCGATGTCGTGCATGATTTGTTCGTCGCCCAAATCGTAATCGTAATGCGTTTTCTGCAAGGTTTCCAGTAAGTTAATCGTTTGCCGGGTAAATTCACCATCGTTGTCTCCTTTGATGAATTCACTTTCGAGTGGATTGATCACCAGTATTTGTGGGGCATATTCCCCAATGGTGGCAGCATAAGAAATTCGGCCTAAATAATCTTCCAGCTGTTTGTTGTATTTGAAATAGGGCTGTTGGTATGAAAAGGTGGGGGGGTAGTCCCGTTTCCGCAATCCCTTCATACTATACAAAGTAAGGTGCGGACACAAGTGATTCACCCCGTTGATGGTATGCCATCCGGCCAGCCATTTTCGATCTTCAAAATTCATGTTTTGTCCACTGGTGCCATAAAGTTCGGATAAGCGGCGAGGAATGGTATATTGATTCGCCACACTGCTTAATGCGCGCGCTGTAATCAGTTTGTTTTCGAACCCAAGTCCCAGCAAATCCATGCCGGGTTGTTGCATGTTTCGATAATGTAGCATGGTGTTTCCTGCGCGGTCGCGTACTTTTTGCAATACATCTTCGGCTAAATAATGACCGGTATATTTAAATCCGTTGGCCTCGCAATAGGCTGCAATTTGTTGGGTGAAACTTTCTTCGAATTGCAGGGCAACTGCCTGATGATATTGCAAACGGACTTCGCGCCAGTTTTCTTTTTCTTCGAATAATAAATTTACCTTATCGATAAAATCATAGTTAAACAATTCCTGGAACTTAGTTCGAACGAAAGGAGAGTAGGAATACAATCCAAGATTGGGTGTATAGCGGTCGAAATACCTTGCATGAATATGTGGCTCATCGGAGAAGATGGCCGGTGTATAACTTTTTATATCTCCGCTGTATTTTTCAATATATGGTTTGTAGGCAACATCAATAAAAGCCTGAACCATATTCGGATTCATTAAATCGACATAAGTGGTTCCGTTAAACTTCGCATTGCCCATTTGGGCGGTATATTCAATATAATGGTAGTGCTCGTCCGATTTCAAGACCACTGAGCCTTCGGGCGTCGGGGTGTTAATTGAAATGCGGGCAAGGCATTTGGCACGGAATTTTTCATTCATTTGAGGAATTATTCCACCTGCAAATCCGCTTGGCCATTTGTCTTCGTCGTAAAACATGGTATGTAAGCCGGTTTTATTTCCTGCTTTTACTGCTGCAGTCATATTCTGCCACCATTCGTCCCCTAAAAATTCAGTCAATAAACCATCGCGACTGTGCAGGTAGAAACCTCCAAAACCGGCATCTTTAAATCCTTCAATTTGAATCCTTATTTCGGTAGTATCCAACAGGTCATTTAAAGAATAGAAAGGATGTGATCTGAAATTATTGGGCGGATCGATAAAATTTGAATAGAGTAATTCGTTTTCATATTTACCTTTTGTTGAATTGTTGCCGGTATTGGTACATGAAATCAGAAGACTCAATAGGACTAAGACTTGTATAATTGGATTGTTACGAAAATGTGCCATTCTAAATGTATTAAAGTATCAACTTTTGATCGTCATTCGTAGTGCTGTTCACAAATATAAGAAAAGATCCCCCGAAATGTAAACGTTAACATGTTTTTATAGATATGTATATTCGCTTTTTTTGTTTATCCGCGGTGGTGCTGTTTGTCATCTTCGATGAATTTTACTGCTAAACACAAGCATTGTCACTCAGGTTTACTTGAAGTATATCTTATGTTATATTTTGATATTGTGTTTGATAGAGTGACTTCAGTGTTTTTTTCAGTGAATGGTTATGTTCTGCTATTTTCACACAATTTTAGTTTTCAAGGTGACTTGCTGATCAAATAGTTTCACTGTTCTTTCGAAAAAAATTTTTATTTTTCAATGAAAACGTTTACATTGCATAACTTTAAGTTTATAATTTTTGATCATCTGAATACTTAATAGAAGGTTATGGCTGGCATGAACGATGTTGCAAAAAGAGCTAATGTTTCAATAGCTACAGTATCAAGGGTATTGAACAATAGTAGTAATGTCAACGAAGCGACTCGCATTCGTATTTTAAAAGCCATTAAGGAACTTAATTATAAACCAAGCCGGGTGGCAAAAAGACTCCGGTCCAAGAGTATGTCGGGCAATTTGCTTGGGGTACTCATCCCTGATATTGAAAACCCGTTTTACGTTGATGTGCTCCGGGGGATTGAAGAAGTCGCCTATAAAAACAATTATGCGATCATCATGTGCAATTTCGGACAGGATGAGAAAAAAGAGAAGCTATATCTTGAAATTTTGCAATCGGAGTCGATCGATGGTTTAATTGTAGCACCCGCAAGGGAAGATGATTTACAATTGAAAAAAATGGTAAAGGACGGCCTTCCTGTTGTTTGTGTTGATCGTGGTTTAACTGAAATTGATGTAGATGTCGTTTTGGTAGATAATATAAAGGGAGCATTTCTGGCTGTTGACCATTTGGCAAAATCGGGCTATAAGCGTATAGCCTATATTGCTGGTCTGCCTTCCATTCCTTCGAGTAAATTGAGAGAGGAAGGTTATCGCAATGCTTTGGAGTTGAATGGAATCGAGTTTGATGAGCAACTAATAAAATATGGTAATTCAAAATATGAAAGTGGAGTTGAGTTATGCAAACAACTGCTGGAATTACCGTTACCTCCTGATGCCGTGTTTACGGGAAATAATCTAATCACCTTAGGTGCTTTAGAAACAATTCATACCAACGGATTAGCCATTCCCGGTGATATTGCTATTGTCGGGTTTGACGATATGCAATGGTCAAATTCGCTTAATCCACCATTAACTGCGGTAAGGCAACCGGCCATTGAGATCGGGAAAAGAGCAAGTGAATTGTTGATTCAACGTATAAACGACCCAAGTAGGCCGGCAATTCAGATGATACTGCATGCCGAGCTGATGAAACGTAGCTCAAGCTAAAGAATCTAAATCTGAAATAAAATTGGACTAACCATCATCATCTAAAAGGATAACTGACACTTTAAAATTGAACAATTAAATACCTACAATTAAATAATTGATTACTAATTAGCATTAATGAAAAACTGAGAATTTATGAAAACTTTTTCTTTAAAAATCTTTATTATGGCGATAATCCTGGCAATATCCGGGATATCTCAGGCGCAAGAATGGAACTTTAGTTCCGATACGTTTAATGCACTTGGCACAATTTCTGAAACTGCCACGGTTGAAGGCTTATCAATTTATGCCTCAGCAGATGCATCAATTACAATTGATGCGAACAATAAATCGCTCGATGAAATGAGCTTTACTTCAAGACTAAAACTTGGCGGTTCTGCGAAGTTTGTGGATGGATTGCCATCAGCAAGAATCTTGGCTTTTCCGGTTCCGGGAAATACCACGATTACTGTAATGGGCATGTCATCTTCAAGTAGTTCTGATCGTGAATTATTGGTTTCGGCTGGTGATAGTGCGAACATTATTGGTCGATTTCCTGCTTTAGGAGCATCCATTTCTAAGGGAGAGTTCTCCTATGTTGGTGCTGCAACTACTATCTATATCTTTTCACCTTCAAGTGGAGTTAATGTATACTATTTAAAAGCAGAGGCAGCTGCTCCTGCAAAACCCAAAGTTGCTTATGTAAACAATGTCGATTTGGTAATGGCTGAAACTGCAGCCAAATTGGATAATGATCCGATTATCAAATTACTAAAGAACGATCCAAACATTGATCTTGAAGTACTTTTAATTTCAGCTGATTCAGTGGTAGACCTATCAGCTTATGCTGCTGTAATTGCACAGGAAGGATTCAGTTCGTCTGCTGCAATTTACAAGCCAGGTGGATCTTTGGGTATGGGAAGTATCCCTGTTCCATTTATCCTCAATAAAGTGTTCACGATGAAAGCCGGACGTGGTTTTGCTGCAGATACTCCGGGTAGTGGAGGTGAAGTTCCTGAAACATATAGCATTAATATTAACAATAGCTATAAAAGTCATGAACTGTTCAGAGGCATGACCAACAGTAAAGGAGTATCGCAAATATTTGTAGGCGGAGCGGCTGATAATGGCAGTGAAGGAACAAAAGGCTTGCAGTATGCCACTGATGTGGTTATTTCTGCTGAAAATACATTATTGGCTGGCGGAGTCAACGACCCTGCAACAGCTACTGTATGCATAAATGATATTCCTGCCGGTAGTACCATTGGTTCAGAAGTGTTAAAAGCAAGAATGATTGCTTTAGGTATGAATTATGGTGCCATTTGTAAGGATGGTAACAACCTTACTGCCGATGGTTTAACCCTGTGGAGAAATGCTGTTTATTCTTTAGTTGGACTGGAAGTTCCTTCCGCAAAAGTTGATAACTCCAATGAAATTAAAGACATTGTAGCCAGTGCCGGAATGGTGAAAATTAACAATGGCGCAGGTTTAGCAGAACTTGTATTGCCTGCCGGTGCTGCAAGTGCAACGCTTACAATTGTTCCTGTAACCGAAGGGGCTGTGGTAAGCCCGGCAACAATTGAAGCTAGCGTTGGAAATACCTATGAAATAAAAGTAACTGCACCTATTGGAGGAGCACCAAAAGTTTATACAGTAAAGGTTAGCGCTCAGGTTGCTGGTGAAATTCTTTATGTGTCATCCGACTCTTATGGAATTTACAGTGAAGCAAGACCATACGATACCAATGTTTATGATGCTTTGGTTGAAGCCGGCTATTCTGTAACCATGGTTAAAAAGGATGCGCTTAATGCTGATGGATTTGACTATACTCCTTATGCCGGAATCGTACTTTCAGGTGGAGCAGGTTCTTCGAATATGAACGGTTATGCTGTGAATGGTTATCCTATTCCATGTGTATCCATGCAAAATGACGGTCCAAAGAACAATAAATGGGGCTGGATAAACGATAAAAATGCTGCACAATATGCTGCAACAAAAGTTTATGATGTAACAACAGTACAATTTAAAATAACCAATAATACACATCCAATTACCGCAGGTTTTGCAATGGATGAAATGGTGACCTGGACCTTAGGTACACCTGATTCAGCTGATTGGGCTGGTAAGGAAATTAAATCGTTCAATTTAACCGATAGTATCCCTGAAGCAATTGCCTTGGCATCTATTCCTGCCGATGGTAAATTGTATCCAACAATGTGGGCTGTGCCTGCAGGTACTTCTGTTCGCTCCTTAACTGCCGATGGTAGTTATGCAAGGGTTGAAACAAAAAGTAATGTAGTGCTCATGTATCCTTTCAATGACGGATTGTTATATGCAGCCCCAGGTTTTGGAACTTTATTGACTAAATCACTCGATTGGGCCATTAATGGTGGTGCAGTAGAAAAAGGTGCTAAAGTTGCTTATGTAAACAATGTCGATTTGGTGATGGCTGAAACAGCAGCAACAATTGACAATGATCCTATTATCAAATTACTAAAGAACGATCCAAACATTGATCTTGAAGTACTTTTAATTTCAGCTGATTCAGTGGTAGACCTATCAGCTTATGCTGCTGTAATTGCACAGGAAGGATTCAGTTCGTCTGCTGCAATTTACAAGCCAGGTGGATCTTTGGGTATGGGAAGTATCCCTGTTCCATTTATCCTCAATAAAGTGTTCACGATGAAAGCCGGACGTGGTTTTGCTGCAGATACTCCGGGTAGTGGAGGTGAAGTTCCTGAAACATATAGCATTAATATTAACAATAGCTATAAAAGTCATGAACTGTTCAGAGGCATGACCAACAGTAAAGGAGTATCGCAAATATTTGTAGGCGGAGCGGCTGATAATGGCAGTGAAGGAACAAAAGGCTTGCAGTATGCCACTGATGTGGTTATTTCTGCTGAAAATACATTATTGGCTGGCGGAGTCAACGACCCTGCAACAGCTACTGTATGCATAAATGATATTCCTGCCGGTAGTACCATTGGTTCAGAAGTGTTAAAAGCAAGAATGATTGCTTTAGGTATGAATTATGGTGCCATTTGTAAGGATGGTAACAACCTTACTGCCGATGGTTTAACCCTGTGGAGAAATGCTGTTTATTCTTTAGTTGGACTGGAAGTTCCTTCCGCAAAAGTTGATAACTCCAATGAAATTAAAGACATTGTAGCCAGTGCCGGAATGGTGAAAATTAACAATGGCGCAGGTTTAGCAGAACTTGTATTGCCTGCCGGTGCTGCAAGTGCAACGCTTACAATTGTTCCTGTAACCGAAGGGGCTGTGGTAAGCCCGGCAACAATTGAAGCTAGCGTTGGAAATACCTATGAAATAAAAGTAACTGCACCTATTGGAGGAGCACCAAAAGTTTATACAGTAAAGGTTAGCGCTCAGGTTGCTGGTGAAATTCTTTATGTGTCATCCGACTCTTATGGAATTTACAGTGAAGCAAGACCATACGATACCAATGTTTATGATGCTTTGGTTGAAGCCGGCTATTCTGTAACCATGGTTAAAAAGGATGCGCTTAATGCTGATGGATTTGACTATACTCCTTATGCCGGAATCGTACTTTCAGGTGGAGCAGGTTCTTCGAATATGAACGGTTATGCTGTGAATGGTTATCCTATTCCATGTGTATCCATGCAAAATGACGGTCCAAAGAACAATAAATGGGGCTGGATAAACGATAAAAATGCTGCACAATATGCTGCAACAAAAGTTTATGATGTAACAACAGTACAATTTAAAATAACCAATAATACACATCCAATTACCGCAGGTTTTGCAATGGATGAAATGGTGACCTGGACCTTAGGTACACCTGATTCAGCTGATTGGGCTGGTAAGGAAATTAAATCGTTCAATTTAACCGATAGTATCCCTGAAGCAATTGCCTTGGCATCTATTCCTGCCGATGGTAAATTGTATCCAACAATGTGGGCTGTGCCTGCAGGTACTTCTGTTCGCTCCTTAACTGCCGATGGTAGTTATGCAAGGGTTGAAACAAAAAGTAATGTAGTGCTCATGTATCCTTTCAATGACGGATTGTTATATGCCGCACCTGGATTTGATTTGTTATTAAGCAAATCATTGGATTGGGCAATTAACGCTGGTGATGTACCAAGTACTAAAAAGGAAATTGTTTTTGTAAAATCAGCAACAACCCAAAATGATTCAATTGTCATTGCTT
>JBGUEP010000001.1:0-374088 GCA_041821245.1 Prolixibacteraceae bacterium | reverse complement strand
TCGAGTGTGACCAAAGTTCCTTCAATAACCGTTTGATCTGTCCCTGCATTGGCTATCGGAGTTTTGTTGACTTGTTTTATCGTCACCTTTATTTCGTCGACGATGGAGTTCACCAGGCCGTCGTTCACCATTAGGGAAAAAGTGTATTCGGTATCCACTAAAACTTCAGGTGCTGTAAAAGTTGGTTTTGCAACGCTGGTTGAACTCAGTGTAATTCCATTCGGTGAGGTCCATGAGTAGGTCAGATCGTCGCCATCAACATCGGAAGAAGCACTTCCATCAAGTGTGACCAGCGTGACTTCATCAATTGTTTGATCTGTTCCTGCATTGGAAATCGGTGCTTTGTTAATTTGTTTTACCATCACCTTTACTTCGTCAGCAATTGAATTAACCAATCCGTCATTCACGATCAATGAAAAAGTATATTCGGTATCAATTAAAACTTCAGGAGCAGTGAAAGTTGGTTTTGCAAAGCTGGTTGAACTCAGTGTAATTCCATTCGGTGCGGTCCATGTGTAGGTCAGATCGTCGCCTTCAGGATCTGAAGAAGCACTTCCGTCAAGTGTGACCAGTGTAACTTCATCAAGCGTTTGATCTGTCCCGGCATTTGCCACAGGTGCTTTGTTCACTTGTTTTACCATCACCTTGACTTCGTCGGCAATTGAATTGACCAAGCCGTCATTGACTACAAGAGAGAAAGTAAATTCGGTATCAATTAAGACTTCGGGTGCAGTGAAAGTTGGTTTTGCAACGCTGGTTGAACTCAGTGTAATTCCATTTGGTGAGGTCCATGTGTAGGTCAGATCGTCGCCTTCAGCATCAGAAGATGCACTTCCGTCGAGTGTGACCAGTGTAACTTCATCAAGCGTTTGATCTGTCCCGGCATGGGCAGTCGGGGCCGTGTTGGCCTTCTTTACGGTAATTTTCACCTCCTCGATTGATGAGGAAACTAAGCCATCGGATACGGTCAATTGAATGACAAAATCGGTGGTTTCGGAGATATTAGGTGCTGTAAATGTTGGTTTGACAATCGAAGTAGAACTCAATACAATTCCTGCCGGAGCATTCCAGCTATAGGTGAGTTGATCACCGTCCTGATCATTGGAAGCACTGCCATCGAGTGTGACCAAAGTTCCTTCAATAACCGTTTGATCTGTCCCTGCATTGGCTACAGGTGCTTTGTTCACTTGTTTTACTGTCACCTTTACTTCGTCGGCAAGGGAATTCACCAATCCGTCGTTCACGATAAGGGAGAAGGTGTATTCGGTATCTGTTAAAACTTCGGGTGCTGTGAAAGTTGGTTTTGCATCGCTGGTTGAACTCAGTGTAATTCCATTTGGGGAAGTCCATGAGTAGGTCAGTTGATCACCATCAGCATCGGATGAAACACTTCCGTCAAGAGTAATGAGGGTACCTTCATTCACCGATTGATCTGTTCCGGCATTGGCTATCGGAGCTTTGTTAATTTGTTTCACCATCACCTTCACTTCGTCGGCGATGGAATTCGCCAAGCCGTCATTCACGATCAATGAAAAAGTATATTCGGTATCTGTTAAAACTTCAGGAGCATTAAAAGTGGGTTTTGCAATGGTGGTTGAACTTATAGCAATACCATTCGGTGCAGTCCAACTATAGGTCAAATTGTCTCCTTCAGGATCGGAAGAAGCACTTCCGTCAAGGGTGACCAACGTGACTTCATCAATTGTTTGATCTGTCCCGGCATTGGACAAAGGTGCTTTGTTCACTTGTTTTACCATCACGTTTACTTCGTCGGCTATTGAATTGACCAAGCCGTCATTAACTACAAGGGAAAAAGTGTATTCGGTATCAATCAAAACTTCGGGAGCAGTGAAAGTTGGTTTTGCAACGCTGGTTGAACTCAGTGTAATTCCATTCGGTGAGGTCCATGAGTAGGTCAGAACGTCGCCATCAACATCGGAAGAAGCACTTCCGTCAAGGGTGACCAGCGTGACTTCATCAATTGTTTGATCTGCTCCTGCATTTGCAACAGGTGCTTTGTTCACTTGTTTAACGGTAACCGTTAATTCATCGACAGTTGAGTTGGCTAAGCCGTCGTTTACGACCAAGGAAAGGGTGTAGTCGGTATCAACGTTGACTTCAGGAGCAATAAACGTTGGTTTTGCAGCGGAGGTTGAACTTAGTACTATTCCTGTTGGGGCAGTCCAACTATAAGTAAGCAGAACACCTTCAGGATCACTGGAACCACCTGCATCCAGGCTTACGGTTTCTCCTTCATTTACGGTCTGGTCAACACCGGCATTGGCAACAGGAATCTTATTCACTTGTTTGACCATCACTTTCACCTCGTCGGCAATGGAATTTGCTGTGCCATCATTCACAATTAATGAAAGCGTATATTCGGTATCCACAGTGACTTCAGGTGCAGTGAAAGTTGGTTTTGCAGCACTTGTTGAACTCAATGTAATTCCATTAGGGGAAGTCCATGAGTAGGTCAAATCATCGCCGTCGAAATCGGAAGAAGCACTTCCGTCAAGAGTAACCAATGAGCCTTCGTTGACCGATTGATCGGTTCCTGCATTGGCAGTTGGTAATTTATTGACTTGTTGAACCGTAATCTTTACTTCATCGACAATGGAATTGGCCATACCATCATTCACGATAAGCGAAAAAGTGTATTCGGTATCGATGGTCACTTCGGGTGCGGTAAAGGTTGGCTTTTCTGCGCTGGTTGAGCTTAAAACAATGCCATTTGGTGCGGTCCAGGCGTAGGTCAGATTGTCACCATCAACATCGAAAGAAGCACTTCCATCAAGGGTAGTTAGTGTACCTTCATTAACTGTTTGATCGGTACCGGCATTACCTGTTGGCAAATTATTCGTAACGGTAAGGGATAATTTCACAAAAGCTGTACTGGCAACGGTATAAGGGATCGCTGGCATTACACCTAAAGTAACTGGATTTATAAATTCTGGGCTAAGGCCTGAATATTCTTTTTGGGCACTGGAATCCCAATATTTAAAAACAATAGCATTTCCAGGGGTATATCCATTTAATACACCAACGTCGGCTTTCGATGCTGCAATTTTACCAAAAGAGGTCGGCACAGTCATTAAAATGGGCTGAGTGAGTACAATCACCCCACAGCAAATTTCACCATCAAAAACTGCAATTTCATCCCCTGCTTCTAAATTGAAATTGTTGATTGTTGCTGTGATCACATTAATGTTCATATGGTCCTGTCCGTTTCCGTCAAAAGCCACGTTGAAATGAGCTTGCGCAAACAAGGTGAATGAGATCACAGTCAAGGCAAAAAATAGGTAAAGTCTTTTTAATTTCATTAGATTTAACTAAAAGTTGGATTTAATAAGTGGCACTACCTAAAAAAAGTGGCTTACAAATAGGTATTAAAAATTACCAGCGTTTCGTTTGAATTCACCTTCATTTTGTATCCTTTGCCGGGTTCAAAATTGCCGATGTTGTTCATCCAGCCACCCAGGACACCCCAATTCTCCAACGAATTACCTTCTTCATCCTGGATTTTAATGAGGGTTCCCCGATCGATCAATTGCTGAATAACTTTTAAGGCATCAACACTCGAAGAATGCGGAAAACTAATGACATTCCAACCAATGGTAAGGGCAATTTCATAGGGAAAGGTTAAAGGTTCGCCACATACATCAAAACTAATGGCTTCGTTAACTTTGATTTTATATCCTTCGGTAGGTTGAATGTTGCCGATATTGTTGACCCAACCACCTAAAATCCCCCAGTTCTCCAGGGAGGTTCCGGTCTCATCCTGAATTTTGGTCAGTTTGCCTTCGGAAATCATGGTTTGAAACAAGTTGAGCAGACTACTGTTGTAAGCACTGTTGTTGACCGAAAAAATATTCCACCCTTTTACAAAGTCCAGGCTTACACAACGTTCCGAAATGCAACTTAAGCCAACAAAAGAAGTGGCATTGATTTGGAATGTTCCGGAAGTTTCCCAGGAAGGAACATCGTCAAAAAAGGTGACTTCAATGGTTTCAAATTCCTTGTTCTCACTGCAAACCCAGTATTTAAAAACCAGAGAATTTCCAATGGTATATCCATTTCCTGTGCCGTCGTCGTGCGATACAATCATTTGAAGAATATTTTCAGCATTAATGGTGGTGGTCAATTTTGCTTTTCCAACGCATAGGGTGCCATCATAAGCGGCAATCTCATCACCTGCTTTCAAGGCAACACCATTCAATTCAGCCCCTTTAATGTAAATGTTCATTTGATCCTGACCGTTGGTTCCTTCCCATACCGAATAAAAATGTTGGGGACAAACAATGGTTTCATCAACCACATCTTCAACCGTTACAATCAGGTCGTACACCAAAGTATTGCTTCCTTTATCGGTCACTTTCACCTTTAGTGTATAACTGGTGTTGTTGTCGTAATTAAGAAGCACCTTTGTTCGTAATACATTTCCTGCAATATCAAACACACTACCCCCTTCAAGCAATTCAAAAATAAATGACTCAATGGCATCTTCATCATCAACATTTAACAGACCAACAGTAGAACCCTTGGCCACATTTTCGGCAATTGAACTTTTACTTAACGAAATGGCCGTTGGTGCTTCATTCAAATCGCTTAACAACAAGTCAAAGGTTTGTTCTACGGTGTAATCAGCATGTGACGACTTTAATTTGATCGAATAATTCGATTGAAGTTCAAAATTCATCGGGCTGCTGGTCAACAATTGATTGCCCGATATTGAGAATTCGGAGTTGTCTGCAAAACCATCCACCAGTGAGTAGGTCGAGACCAAAGTATTTCCGTTATACAGGGTGGATAAATTGGCAACCACCGATTGCAGCGGCATGTTTTCATTAAAATTATTTACCTGCATGGCAATACCCGTGACCATTCCGGCCGTGCCCACCACATAAGGACTTTTTGCCGAACCGGTTGCTTTGTTTACTCCAAATGGAAGTGCATTCAAAGCATCCAATACCCTGTCGTTGCCCGCGTCATAAATTTTAAAGGTAATTGTTTCATCCGAACTCGTGTTACTCATTACCGACAGGTAAAAAATGTTCCGATTGATGGACGCAATGTAAATGGGTTGTGCTACTCCACGGCACTCATCGCCAACAAAGGCCCCAATTTTATCGTTAGTATTTATCAATTCCAAACCTTCAACCTTAGCCAAACAAATGACCTGCATCGAAAATTCATAATTCGAAGTGTTCATCTGCCAGTTGGGGGAAACACCGAATGAAAGTTTCAGTGATAGGATGGCTATACTAAATATGATTAGTTTCTTCTTCATAGTTAAATGTCCTAAACAAAAGACTAATTGAACCAGCCTGAAAGAAACAGGCTGGTTTAATTTCTATCTGATTTTATTGAATTGAATCACGCGAATTGATGTCCCAATAGTTGCTTTTATGGTATACAATCCTGAAGGCAAGTCTTTCGAATCCCATACAAGATTATGCTGTCCTTCATTCATATTGGTTGGGCTATGACGATAAACAACCTGACCGATAGCATTGGAGATTTCAAAGTTGATCGTAGCCGCCTTACTCAGTTGAAACTGAAGTTTAGCAATGGTATTCATCGGATTTGGATACACCAACAAGCTATTTTGTTGCATCAGTTCTTCGATTGAGCTTTGACCACTCAAGTTCAGAAGAACCGGATTTGCAAAAGTTCCTGAGATTTCATTCCCCTTAAAAACAGAACTTCCTTCCAGTTGGGTTACGCCCATTTTTGTTTGCAAATCAAAATAGATGTTTCGGCCAATATCAGATTCGTTACCCAATACCGTAATGAATTGAAGACCTCCTGATACTTTTGTTACACCGCGCAACTCGCCTCCCAGATAAGCCATCAGATAACTTTCATCATCAATTTGAGCATTGGCCAGCGTTGCCAGCACCGATCCGGAAAGCGGATAAAGGTATGGGTCAATTTCAAACTGAGTGCATAAAAGTTCGTTCACATTTACATTTCCACTCTTACCTGTAAATGAACCCTCTTTGGGATACGAAAACTCCACGGAAGTGTCATCGTTTCTTTTCAACATATAACCCTGACCGGGTTTGAGATAAGTTAAAGTTCCAAGCCAGGTGTACCCGTTGTACATGGCAAATCCAAGCTGGCCTTTAATTACATCGTTAACTGAAGCCGGATAAGCCGAAAGGGCTTCGTTCATTTCAATGTTGATGGATGGCATATATCCAATACGATTCCAACCTTTGTTAATGCTTAGTCGGTAATCTTCAGGATTAATGGCACTTCCATCGTATTCAAGTGTTCCACCATTTTGAATGTAAAACCGATAAAGTCTCCCTGTTTCAGGAACATTAACAGATCCCTGCCAACCAATCTCCTCATCCTCGAATCGTTTGAATTCGCTGTTGGTATCATCAATGATGCGGTCTCCACTTATTGCTGTCACTTCGCTCATCAACTCTGATATCGATGCATATTGATCCAAGGTGGCATTGAACGATAACCAGGTCCAGCCCATATTTACATCAATTGAATTTTGAGTGATGCTTCCACATTCAAATAAAACAGGTTCGATGAAATCGCCATAAACCATTTCGGCCATAAAACTGAAGTTAGGTGTCACTGAAGTAAAAATCATACCTGTACTGGCATCATAAATCCGGTAGTTTAGGGCTTCGCCATTTACATTACCATAAACGTCCAACATGACCAAATATTCACCGGTCGATTGATAATACTGTACATTTGCAAGCCCTCGGCATTCATTTCCGGCAAAAACGTAAATTTTATCGTAAATGTCGGTCGACAATTGTCCGCCAATACTTAATTGACTCACAAAACTCATACTTGATCCAAAAGCAGATGGTGTTACTTTCCAATCGGGTTCGTTTCCTTTTACCCGAAGCGAAAGATTCAATTTTTCGTCAAAGCCCAGGCCGGTATGCAAATTAATTTCTTCGTTATATACTCCAACGTTTAATCCTGGCGAAATACTAAACTGAATGGTTTGCTGTTGGGTAGGGTCAATAATTCCTGTTTGTGGAGTGGCCACTAACCATGCCGGTAAGTTTTCGATGGTATAATTTTCGAAAGTCCCCCCCGCGTTTTGAATCTTCACATTAAACTGTAATTCATCGTTCGCCCATTTTTCAAGTTCAACAAGATCTTCCATCCAACTTAATGGATTTTGATGGACATATACTGACCATTCTACAGGTGAAATCATCTTGTTTCCTCTTAGGTCTTCCACTTCTTTAACCCTAATAGTCAGAACTGTTTTTTCTATTTGAATGGCATCAATGTCAGGTATCAGAATAATCTTGTCGGTATGAACAATATAGTTATAAGGTATTTCAATTGAATTGCTGTTAAGGATTGCGAAATTTAAACCGGTTAGCATTCCTTCGTTGATGGCTTCACTGAATTGAATACTGATGTTCTCTCCAACTGAAAGTATTCCATCGGCCGGTTGTGGCGTACCATACAACGACGGGCTTTTGGTATCAATAATACCCGACAACACTTCAGAAGCCTGAGTAATCTCTTCAGTACCCTTTGTTCCAAAGGTCATCGCCCTTAGCACATATGTTCCATCGGGAATGTCAGCAACATCCCAGTCATAAACCACGCTACTTTGTGAATTAATCAATTCTTTTGCTGAAGAATATTCATTGTAAACAGTTGCACCTTCCCATGTCTCTAGGGGTTTATCATTATTGAAGAAAGTTACGATAGTCTGGTATTCCAAATCAGATTGTGTGCTTTTTTTGAACTGAAGTACAAACTTATCGAAATACACATTACGCAAATCATATCCGGATACTTTGAAATTAAGCATTCCATTATTGTATTTATTCACTACCCAGTTTTCACTTGGTTTTAAGAGTTGAATTGGCGAATTAGTAGACGTAAATCTTGCTGTCAATAATATTTCATCTGACGCATCTTCTACATCATCCGTTGGATCGTAAGCACATTCGGTATGAAGCAGTAGCTTAATGTTTTCATAATCATCCACTTCATCAACACCTTTGTAAATTTTTACTTTTTTAAGCATACTTTTACCACCTTGCAGCATTATCGACATACCATTATTGATGGTTTGTCCGTCAACTTCCACTATTGCTCCATAAGGATTTGAAGAAGGTTCGACCCGTAATACAAGCATGATATCGGATGCATTATTTGTTCTATTTCCGACAGTAATATCAAATACTGCGGCATCGTCTGGTCGGACATCAGTAATTTCAGTTTTAGCACAGGTAATTACCGGATCTTCTATCTTTAATGGATCTTCAGCTAATGAATATTCATTTTTAAATTCATTGAACATATTGGAAACAAGTACTTTAGTTTCGTTATCTGAGATATACTCATCTTTAAAGTAATTCATACGATCGACTGGAAGAAATTCCTCATATTGGATCTTATAACCCGGCTCGTAAGGACACGAACTTTGCCCTCCCAAAGTTGTAAATACCGGTCCATGTCCGGCAATACATTTATCCACATTAACGCTGTAATAATCACCCTGATTAGCATCGGCTAAATGGTAACTGATACTTTTGCTCGAGTTTTTAAATATTTCATTTACGTAAGTTGAACCACCATAATTTGTCCAATTATCGTAGCGAATATATCCAACGCCACAAATAGTACTGCCTATTGCCTTGTTATTATAATCTGAATCTTCAATTGTTATTAGCGTGAAATAGGAATTATCATTTGAAATTGTTTTTGTTACAGTATACTCACTTCCTGCATCAAAGGATATATTTTGATCTTCTGATAAATCAATTTTTTTTGCTATAAACTTCTCCCACTCATTCAATGCAATTTTCTCTTTCCATTTGTTTATTTGACGACTAAAATAGCCAAGCGAATCGTAATCGGCTTTTAAAAATTCACCTGCACTTACAACAAATGTACTGTCAAAAGCATAACTTTCTCCATCAAAAACATCAGCAGTTTCTTTATTAAAATCAAACCTTGGATCATCGTTACACGTAAGGTATCTATCGTCGTTTGAATCTGTAATTTTCAAGGTGTACCAAGTAGTATGATCGTTGTAATAATTAATTCTTTTTCGTTCTAACTCAGGAATTAAATAATTTTCAATATGGTTGTGGGTATAAATAAAGGTGGTACCTAACTCAATACCATTTGCGTCGTCATCTCTTTTACCAATGTAAAAACCACTCGTTGAATTCGCCTTTGGATAGGAACTATTGTATTCATTCGAAAAAATAGTAATTTTTTGGCTTTCACCATAAAACTGATTGGTACTTTTCCCTATAAATACATCACCATAAGCTCCTGTAAAATAAGCTTCACTACTGGTGCTTATTTCGGTATTCAAAGTTGTACTTATGGTAACACCAGTGCCTGTTTCTGTAATTTTAGAATCAATTTCCCCATCGGAATCATCAGCTGTTGCATCTAATACAATAGTTGCAACAAAAGTATCCCATTCGTAATCTAATCCTATTGTAAAGTGATCAACATCTTCTTCTATAGTACCTGTAGAACTGGAATAGCTGACGGCTGTTGTAATTGTACTACCTTTTTCTAAGGTAGCATAACTACCAGAACCCGGAGGGTCACGTAAGATAAACTCCACTAAATCGGGGCCTTCAGTATAAAAATTCTTACCCAAAAGCACCTCTCCCAAAACATAAGCCGAATAAGGCTCATCGTTTATGGTCCATTGCGCACTAACTCCTTTAGGAGTTTTAGCTGAAATATCAATATTTTTTGAATAGGAGTCTTCGGGAGTAGTCGAATTTTCCATTAAATTGGGTTCTCCACCTTTAAAAGAATAACTTAGGTACCCAATTTTGATCGTATCTATTTCTGATTCAGTATTTTTCGCACAGTTGTTTTTGATGGTGAGAATGGTATTCGGAATATCATAGGTATAGGCTTTACCATCATCTACGTTCGTATATTTTTCCAATACCTTTACCATCCAATGATATGAATTTCCCTGAATCAGCACTGGTTTTCCAAAGCTATAGTTTCCCTCGTCGTCAAATAAATCAATTGTTTCTGCTCCTATTGTCAAACGACTTTCAGAAAGCATTTCCTGATTTTGATTAGAAAAGCTAGTTACTACAATTTCAGGTTGGTTTTGAAGGGTCCAACTGCGCTTACCATTATAAGTATATAGATCGTAAAGTTTGATATTGATATCACCCTGAGTTATTTCGATATTATCACTCAGATGTATCGTATATTTTTCTAGCGTCTCCGAATTTTTCAGATTAAGATATATCGTATTCGTACCATCTGAAAACTCAAATTCACCACCTCCTAAATCATCAGTTAAAAAGAACGTTGATTCATTTATTACGATGTAGACTTGATTATCACCTAATATTAAAGCGTTATCTTCAAGTTGAACATAAACGGTGTCACCAATTGAGGCACTAAATAGATAATAACCATCATTTATTGATTTTTTTAAGGTGAATTTTTTCAGTTCTGTATTGATATCGATTAAGGCCTTACTTGCACTTTTTAGAATGAGTGTATCCGTTTTAGCGCTGATCGAAGCTAAATCAATCACTGCTTTATCTTCGGCTTTTGTAAATGGCGAACCCAATTTTTCAGCAATATCACCTACAATTTTATATTTTTCGGGATAAACAAAAACTTCGTATTCTCCGGTTTCTGAATTTGTTGTTATTATTTTTGTTTTCGAACTTCCTTCGATAAAATACTGCTCTTTTATTGGTGAAATGGTAAAACTTACTGTACCAACATTGTTGATTGACAGCCCAAAACCAAGTGGCTTATTGCCTTCGGTATCGCCACCAACAATGCGGCCTGCCAACTTAACATATGTGGAGTCAATAAATTCATAAATACCATCAATCTGTTCGTAAAATGAGCCGGTAAAACTACCACGGCTAAAAATATGCCCCTCCTTTTGAACCGTAATGGTATGTTTACCAATCGGAACTTCTACTTTGAATTGCCCTGCTTTGTTTGTGGCAATTGAGTTTCCTATGGTATCGGTTTGAATTACTCCGTCGATCGCTATGTTTACGCTTTCAACCGGAAAAAGATCGCTACCATTATATTTTACTAGTCCATTAAACTCAAAAGAAGAGACATCGGTAAAATCGACATTGTTTTGGATTTGGCCTCCTTCACCTATAAATACAGCTCTAGAATTCGGTTGAAATTCATGTTGGCTTTTCGTTGGTACAACATTAAACAAACTTCCTTCTGATTGATACGGTATGGCTTTAATCAGATAATTACCGGTACTACTGGTAATCCCCCGGAAGGCCAATTTGTCAACGGAAGGAATATCATTACTCCAATAGTCATTCACACTTGTGCCTCCGTTAATTAGTTCACCATGATTAT
Source organism: Prolixibacteraceae bacterium (assembly GCA_041821245.1). GTDB lineage: Bacteria > Bacteroidota > Bacteroidia > Bacteroidales > Prolixibacteraceae > Roseimarinus. The sequence continues at coordinate 362,736 of JBGUEP010000001.1, read as the reverse complement.
TATGGTAAGTACCATTTGATTTTGAACAATCGAATACAAGGTTGCCTGCACCTTCATCAATGTGATAATAACCAATTAATCCTTCTTCCTCTCCTGTAAGGTATCGACTGTAATTTTCTTTAATTTCTTCATCTGTTCTTAACTTCTTCCATATACGAATTTCATCAAAATTGAAATTACCTGTCCCGGCAACATCGTATCCGGCTTTTATAAACGACCAAGCAACGATTCTAGTTGTTGGATTAGCGGTATGAATAGTTTCTCCATTAATAAAAGTTTGCCACTCATTAGTTGCATAATTGTACCTTACTGCATAATGGAAAAAGTCATCTACTTCAATGATATCAGTTTTAGTAGTTTGCATGCCTAATGCTGCTACTTCTATTCTTCCATCAGCCAATTTGTGTAAATTTTCATAGGCATATTGACCTTGATTCCAAATAAAAAATGGCACGTTATCATTAGTATCGTTTACCCGAACCCAACATTCGTAAGTAAAATCCTTACTATATGTCGCCTGATCGTCAAAATCTATTTTAATACATTGATGATCCTTAATATTAGCACTTTTACTGAATTCGTTATTGACGTTGGTCATATCTAAAGCAACTTCAACTCCTTCAACAGGTTGGCCTCCCTCATAAATCACCTGCCCACTAATTGTTCCAACAGGTTGCCTGAAACCAATGTCTTCAATCATTTCGGAATCGGATGTAGCTGTTGCAATTTCAATGTCAATGCCTTGAGCATCTACACCACATGTTCCGAACCCGGTTATTCGATAGTTATACAATACTCCCGGTTGCGTATATTCATCGATCCATTGGGTTTGTTTATTGTCCGTAATTTCTTCTACGGTAGTCCAATTATCGGCCGATGCATAGACCTTACGTTTTATGACGTACTTATTAATTACCGACGATTTGTTACATGCCCAATTCAACCGTACTTCTTTCGCAAAATACCCTTTTGAAGCCTCCAATTTGGTAATTGAACCTTTGATATCGGTAGAATGGGTAATCACCACTGATTCCGTTGTATTGTAATAAATGCCACTTTTTACTTTCAAACTGTATTGGTAAGTTTCGCACAAGGCAACACTTTCATCGGTATATGAATAATTGTATTGCCCAATAGCTGGTTTTATTAGGGTTGAAGTAATTGGGATTTCGCTGCCATTTTTTATTAATACCCATTCGTTCACTTTGTTACAATTTTGTTCCCAGGTAATTTCTATACCACCGTCATCGCCTAAAGAACTTACATTAAAATTAGTAGGTGCCGTAGGATTTAAGTCTATAGTAATGGTTGCCGTCGGATCGCCATCAACAATATCATTGCTTGTATAAACCGCTTGTATTTTGTAGCTGACCTCCTGACCGTGACTAAGGTCAGTATCGATATATGTATAATTTGTGATAACATCGTAAGCAGTGGGTACAACATAATCATTAGCTGCGGTAACAGTTCCAATTTTTACATAATTATTTCCTGAGGTGCTTTTTAATACATTAAATTCCTTTACGCATAATGAATCCTCCTGACTCCATGTTACAATGCATTTATCTTCACAGGAACTTAAGGTAACAGTAGTGTTTTTGGGCTTTTCCTGAACAGGAATAAATATAGTTTTGGTTTTTAAACCTTTACCTTCAAACATCAACATTGTAAAGTTTACATTTTTCCCTTGAATAGATTGATCAAGTTGATTTAATGTGACCGTTGCGGTATAGGTATTTTCAACACCAGCTACAGGTATTTTTGGATCAATTATTAATCTAGGATCTATTGTAGGTGAATTTAAACGAACCCAATTTGAATATGGATATAGAATTTCAAACTTATTTGAATATACAAAGTTATAAGTACTTTCTGCAGTTGTATTACCTTCACAAATAATAATGTACTCATCTGCTTTACTATAGTGAGGATTACAATAAGAATTCAATAACTTAACTTTATTACCTTCCGGTAAACCAGCAACACCTTCGCCATAAAGCTGAGCACTTAAAAATTTGTACGTTATGGCATTTTTATTCCTGTCGTAAGTAATATCAGCGTAATCGTCAAATCGTCTCCAATAAGGACTTGAAATTGACTTTGTATAATAAAAGGTACCTATTGAAGGGCCTCCATTACTATCAATATCCCAAGCATAATCCACCTTAAAAATGGCATTGCCTGGAAAGATTTTGCCCAAAGCGGAATAATAAAAATCGAGATAACCATATTTCTTATCATTCGCTATTACGGCATGCGGATTATTAACCAATGATATATTCGGTATGGAAGAATACCAACTATCTCCGTTGGACATATTACCATAAAATATTTTTATCCATTCATTAGTACTCGGATCCAAATAATAAATTACAATGTCATCCAATTCATCATTAACACCATCGAAATCTATGCCTAAAACGCGAATTTCTAATTTATTATCGATAAGTGTAAATGTCACATCACCTGAATTGTAGTAGTGGTCGGCCCGGGAGACGGTAGTACTAGCTATTACGACGAGTGCTAATAAAATGGATCGTAGAAGCCATGCATAAGAATAGCACATCTGGCAAAAAGGGGGAGTCTTTTTCATGAGAGCAAAATTAATTTAATACTATTTTATGTAAATGTATCATAATTTATTTTACTTCTAATAAATATATTATCTAAATATCATAAAGTTTATTACTTGTTATATGCTGTATTTTAATGTTTTGCGATATTCAATTATCTAGTTTCTTATATATTTACATAAATTTATTTTATGTTGTCTCGTGTATTTGCAGATATCCTATTCTAAATAAGAAAAAATCGTCATGGTTTATACCCTTATTTAAATCCTTCATCTTTAAGCGCTAAAACTCACAAAAAAATTGCCTGCTCATACAGCAATTCAAACCTTTTGCCATTGTTGTATTCTAAACTTGAATTCACTAAGCTGGAGTAACCTGCATTTATATTGTTTTTAATCAAAAAAAGGAAATAATTTTCAGTGGAATTAATAATTCAACTTCAATTAAAAATAAAGTTCACCTGAATAGAACAAGCTATCGAAAAAAAGAGGAAATTTCAGAACGAATTAATTGCTGTATTGATTCATCAACAGATGGGATAAATTATGGACCACAACACCTCACTCCATTTACCTTTTTCGAACCCTGTGATTGTTTTTACACTGGTGCTTTTTTTCATTCTTGTGGTTCCCATCTTGTTAAAAAGATTAAAAACACCGGGAATCGTAGGACTCATTCTATCCGGAGTATTAATCGGGCCCCATGGTTTAAACCTAATTGAAAAAAGCAGCGCCATTGATCTATTGTCAACCATCGGATTACTTTACATTATGTTCCTGGCAGGATTGGAACTCAATTTACATGAATTTATCAAGCAAAAAAACCGGAGCTTTACCTTCGGATTATTGACTTTCATCATTCCAATTTCCATTGGACTACCAGTTTGTTTCTATTTGTTGGGTTTAGGATTTATGACCAGCCTACTCACCTCCATCATGTTTGCCACTCATACCTTAATTGCCTATCCCATTGTTAGTCGGATGGGATTAACCAGTAATGAAGCAGTCGCCATTACTGTAGGAGGAACAATACTGAGCGATACAGCCGTACTTATTATTTTATCAATTATTTCGACTGGCTACTCCAGCAGTTTCGATCAATGGTATGTTTTAAAAACAAGTGCGGGCATCCTGCTGTTTTTGCTGTTCATTTTTATGGTCATACCATGGTTATCCCGATGGTTTTTTAAAGCTCATCAAGGCGATCATGGAGCACATTTTATTTTTGTACTGTTCATTGTATTTTTGCTTTCACTCATGGCTGAAATGGCCAGTGTAGAACCCATCATCGGTGCATTTGCCGCCGGCTTGGTTTTAAATCCGTTTATCCCACACCACTCGACCTTATCGAACCGAATTTCATTTACCGGCAATGCTTTGTTTATCCCCTTCTTTCTCATCAGCGTCGGAATGCTTGTGGATCCACGAATATTATTCAGCAATTTCAAAGCCATCGAAATTGCCATAGTATTAACACTTGTTGCTTTTTCAGGTAAATACATTGCGGCTTTCTTTACCCAAAAACTATTTAGGTACTCACGAGATCAACGCCACCTGATATTTGGTTTAAGCAGTGCCCATGCAGCGGCCACGCTGGCCATTATTTTGGTTGGATTTAATTTGGGTATATTGGATGAAAACATTTTAAATGGAACCATTATCCTGATTCTTGTTACCAGCTTAATTGCAACTCTTGTAACTGAACGGGCCGCAATACATATTGCTGTAGCCGAAAAAACAATTCAACTATCCGGTGAAGCAATTCTGGAAAAAGTAATTGTACCCGTGGCCAAACCGGAAAATCTTGAGAAACTGATTGAATTGGCCATTCAATTAAAAGAAAAAGATAGCTTAACACCAATCACCATTCTAACGGTTGTAAAAGATGACCAAAACTCGAACATTCATATTCTCAACAATCAAAAAAGACTAAAACCCCTGATTGAATATGCTGCATCAATGAATGTTGCGCTCGATTTGACTACTTCCATTGATGTGAATGCTGCAACAGGAATCATTCGATTATCGCGTGAAACAATGGCTAATCTTATGGTTTTAGGCTGGAAGGGCAAACCCAATTTCACCCAGCATATTTTTGGTCATTTTTACGAAAGGCTGATTCATACTTTCGACGGGCAAATTGTGATTGCCCGACTCACACAACCCCTAAATTTACATCAATCGTTGCAAGTACTGGTTCCTCCACTTTTTACCAGAGAACTTGGCTTTTCGGCAGCGCTGAACAAACTTATCCAGCTATCGAAAGGTCTTAAACTGAAAACGATTTTATCTGGGAATAAGACTGACTTAAGCGAAATTCAGAATCATCTGAAAACGCAGAAAATGAACTGGAATGCAACCTATATTGACTCGCCATCGCCGGAACATTATATCTACAATCGATTCGACCAGAACAAAACCACACTTGTATTGGCCTTTACTTCCAGAGAACATGCACCCTCGTACCATCCCTATCTGGCAAATTTACCAAAGCATTTCGATGAAATTGGTTTTGAAGGCAGCTTCATCATGTATTACCCGGCTCAAAATCCCATGCTTTCGCTCAAAGAAATCAAATAAGTTCCACTCAAGAAAGAACAACCCTTATGTACATCTCACGAAAGTCAACTAAAACCTCCATTCCAGGCCAGCTTTCATGCTTATACGTTGAAAATTGAATTCGTTTGCAGTATAAAAAGGCTTAAAGAAATAGGTATACTCAGGTGAAAAATTCAAACCAAGATGTTCAGTCAAATTATATTTAAAACTAAGTCCTCCAATTGCACCTGAATTCCCGCCGGTTTGTACTTCATTGATGTATTTTCCTGAGAGTAAGTCACCTCCCTGATTAAAGGAATTTTGCCATTCGTAAAAACCAAATTCAAATCGGACACCTCCACTTGCATAAACATCCAACTTCGAAAGTGAAAATAATTTATAATCGAGATGCGGATTTAAACTCAAATTATTCATGGCAATATTGGTGTAGGCAACATTTTTTGCCACTGTAGGATCTGTTTGATAATCGCGGGAAAAACTCACGTTACTGTATTCCATTTCGGCGCGTAAACGAAACTTCTCACCCAAATAATAGATTAGGTTGACACCACCGCTAAAATCGGCCATTTCGTTGGTATTCAACTTTCTCAAATCAGTCAAATGATGGTTGTTTTGGTCAAAAGCTCCATTTAAACTGATGGCAAATTTCGATTGCGAAAAGCCAGTCATAGCAATAAGCAAAGCAACAATAAGTAGCGTGTTTTTCATCATTCTGTTATTTAATACGATTAGAGCATCTTCAAATGCTGTCGCGAAAATAGACATGTATTTGTTTCGCACCTAACAATCCCTATCAAAAGATGTTAAATAACCCAATAATACTAAACTCCGCTCATAAAATAAAAGAGGCTGCTCCAAAAGTCAGTAATAAAAGTTAACAACTTAAAATTGGAAAGTATCTGGAAAAAATGGAACGCAGATAACGCAGATTAAGCGAATTATCACTGATAAAATCTGTGATAATCTTTAAAATCCGTGTTATCCGTGTTATCCGCGTTCTATAACTTACAAATTGAAAGTTAAAACAAAACACATTTGGGACTGCCTCATCCGTTATTATTAAAAAAATTACTTACAGAAGCGTTGGCTAATTATCCTGCCACCGGCGAAGTAGATTTTTATCAGGTAAATTCCTTTTTTAAGTGTTGAAACATCGATGGTGGTCAAATCGCTTTGACTTTTAGACTGTAGCAGTTGTTCGCCTTTTAGACTCAGAATTTCAAAGCCGGTTGGCTGCATGGACATCCCTTCGTAATTAATGTTCAGCATATTATGAACGGGGTTCGGAAAGATGAGTAAATGTGAGTCATGCAGCGAATTCACCTCTGTTTTGTTTCCCACTATTTCGGAGAATACCACGTTGCCACTGGCATCACGCATCACCATATTGGGTTGGTCGGAACCGCAATTAATCAAAGAAAGCAGAATACTTGTGTCGCTTACCACTGAACCATCGCAAAGAATCCATTCTACATAATAACTACTGTCCGGTACTTCATATTCAATGTAGGTATCATCGCCTTTGTTTTGCATCCACCAATTCAACGGGAGTACCGTAACAGTTCCATTGGCATTGAAAACAAAGGATTCGGAAAATTTACACCCATCGTATGTTAAGGCAGTCACCATATAGGTTTGAGTAGGACACAGGTGCGTCAATTCCTGTCCCTCCACCATTTGTCCATCGGGCGTAATCCAGTAATAATAATCTGCCTCAATCAACGAATCACCAAAAACGACCTGTGCACTTACGGTTCCCAAACATGCCGAAGCCGTAATGGGAAAATCAGCTTCATAAGTAAACGAATACCCACAGGTGGCCGGGTCAGGATAGATGGTATCCACCGCACCAGTATTCAAATAAATGGTCTCGCAACTTTTATTGATACAACTATCGGCTGTTCGTATCGTTAAGCACACTTGCTGCATGGGTTGATTTACATCGAAATACGCGATTGGTTCAGCTTCATGGCTTACTGTGCCATCATCGAAATACCAGGTCCAATCCACGATATTTTGCCCTGTAGCATAAAACTGATAAGGTAGCTGATCTGGTATGGTCATAATTTGATCGTGAGGATAATATTTAAAAGAAGCATCGCATGCATCCACAGCAGGATCGACGGAATAGATGTTGATATCCTCGCAATACGAACTGATACAACCCTCCATGGTTGTTGTTGTCAGACATACCTTTCTATACGGGTAAACATCATTTACCAAAGTATCACCTGCAATTGGAAGATTAAAAATGTGAACAGGATTGGCTTCCTCGCTATAGGTACCATCACCAAAATCCCAATAATATTTGGCAGGTATTCCATCCACCTTGCTATAGAAATTTAATACAATGGCCGGGGCAAAGGTCTGAACATCGTAATTCACATCGTATTTGAAAGCGCTAAAACAATTGTTGTACAAGGTATCTACCGGGTCGATTGATCCACCTCCCTGATTGATCCACACCGCATCGCAAAATGTATCGGTACAGCCATTAGGGCTCGTAACTTTTAGGCATACTTTTCGCTCAGGCTGTGAAAAATCAAAGCTAAATTGTGGCTCCGCTTCGGTGGAGGAATAGCCATCGCCGAATTTCCATTCATAATGAAGGGAATCTCCCTCGGAATAATTCCTAAATTGAAAAGTTGTAATTTTAGTGGTTGAATCGAAAGCCAGCTCATAATATTTAAAACCAGCACGACAAGCATTTACATCTGCTGGAACAGGATCGTAAATGTTGATGGTTTGAACAAAATTGCTTTTACAGCCATCGGCTGTTATAATTGTTAGGGAAACAATCCGGAATGGATTATCCATGACCTTCATCGAATCGTTCGCAAAGGGCCATACATAAACGTGCAAAGGATTTTGTTCATTACTGGTGGTTTCATCGCCAAAATCCCAATACCATTCGATGACCTCGCCTTTCGAATTATCATAAAAATTCAAGGCGGTTGCCGGTACAAAGGACATAATCTGGGTATTGACTTCAAAAACAAATCCTGCATTACATTCACTGGCCTGTCCATTGGTTTGAGCTTTAAGCAAACTCAAACTAAAAAGTAAAAGTAAAAATATCGAGGTTCTCATAGTAACATTTTTAAGGTTTAACAGAACCTAGATGCAAATCAACTAACGAACGTTGCGTTAGGTCAGTACAAAAATCTGAATCGATTAAAAAATTTTAAATCAGTCGTTTGCTCTTTAAAGCATGCAGAATGGTTTCCACCACCTGTGCATCGTTAAAACCGGCACAATTGAAAATCAGATCGAAATCATTGTTGTCCAATTTCCGTCCGGCAATGTGTTCAACCATCAGATCGCGTTGACGGTCGATTTCCAGAACATAATCTTGAGCTTCGGAAATACTCATACTGCTTTTTTCCCGAATCCGGTTGACCCGCCAATCAAAGGGTGCTTGCAACTTGATTCGTAGCTTCGACTGAATGTCGTTGGCCAGAATATTGGATCCACGTCCAACAATAATGCAATTCCCTTTTATGGCCAACTGCCTGATCACATCCGACAAAGTATCTATCACTTGCTGATCCTCGGCATCGTATACCTTATCCATTGAAAATGCTGTAGTAACTTCATGAAGGCTCTGCCGGGCTTCTTTCAAAAATACACCCTTTATCATTTCCGGGCTCATATTCAATTCTACTGCGGCTTTTTCAATCACTTCCTTATTCACCCAAATCCATTCAACATTGTGTTTTCGATCGGTATGAAAGCTATATCCTGAAAGAATTTTAGCCAGCTTAATGGCAATATTATGGGACGAACAGCCGCATTCACGTGAAATGGTAATCACAGGACCAGCATCTACAGACAATACATCCGTTTTGTTTTGTGGGTGCTCCAAAAAATCAATCAGAAACTTTTCCATAATCACTATATTTTAAGTTAATAACCTGTTAATCTCCCAATTACTTTAAGTCACTTGGTGATGATCTAATTGAGAAAACCATACCTCATTATACGAAATATTTGAGAGAAAGTCCATAGGATGTTATGAGCTTTGAAACATAAAACAGGTGTATTGATCAACAAAATCACCAAACTAAGGATAATGTCATGAAATAATTAAAAATGGAATTGTAATTTTTGCCCCGATTTATTTTCAATAATGTAAATTAATAACCAATTATACCAATATGAAGAATGTTACTTTACTGACAAAAGTGGTGCTTTTTACACTTTTTAGTATGTTTGCGGCCATGAATAGTTACAGTCAAAAAACACGCAGTGAGATTGCCGACCAATATAAATGGAATTTAAATGACGTTTATGGATCGGAAGAGAGTTGGAGAACGGCTAAAACCGAATTGACCCAAAAACTGGACGAGGTAGAACAATTTAAAGGTACCCTCACCCAAAGTGCCCAAAACCTGTTGAACTGTCTGGAGTGGAATTCGAATGTGACCAAAGAAGCATCAAAATTATACATTTATGCCGGAATGAATTCCGACCTGGATACCCGCGACATGAAATTTACCGGTATGAAACAGGAGCTGCAGCAATTATTCTCCGACTTTGGAGCTAAATCTGCTTTTATTCAACCTGAAATTTTAAGCGCTGAGTGGAGCACAATTGATGGGTTCATTCAATCGGAACCAAAACTGGAAATGTACCGCATGGGTTTGGAAAACATGTTTCGCACCAAAAAACACACCTTGAGTGAAGCGGAAGAACGCATCATGGCCTTATCGGGAATGATTGGCGGAACAGCCCAACAGGTTTACAGCACCTTCTCGAATGCTGAATTGCCCCAACCAGAAGTGACCCTTTCGGATGGTGAAAAAATAAGCATTGGAAGTGCCGAATACAGCAAATACAGGGCATCGTCCAACCGTGCCGACCGCGAAATTGTTTTTGATGCTTACTGGAACAACTATGCGAAGTTTAAGGCCAGTTTTGGCGAAATGTTGTATGGCAACGTAAAAACCGATATGTTTAACGCCAAGGCCCGCCATTACGAATCGTCATTGGAAGCAGCCTTATACCCCAATGATATTCCAACCGATGTATACCATTCGCTGGTCGAAAATGTGAACAAAAACCTGCCCGCTTTTCACCGTTATTTGAAAATCAAAAAACGTATGATGGGTGTGGATACCTTAAAATACCTCGATTTGTATGCTCCTGTTGTAAAAGATGTGGAAGAGAAATACAGCTACGACGAGGCGAAGGCAATCATTCTGGAAGCCTTAAAACCTCTGGGATCAGAATATGTTGCAACTGTTAAAAAAGCCATTGATGAACGCTGGATCGATGTGTATCCAACACCGGGAAAACGTTCGGGAGCCTACTCGAACGGAGCACATTACGATGGACATCCATTCATTCTGCTCAATTACACCAACCTTTACGATGATGTGAGCACCATGGCCCATGAACTGGGTCACACCATGCAAAGCTATTTTTCGAACAAAAATCAGCCTTACCCATTGGCCGATTATCAAATTTTTGTGGCCGAAGTTGCCTCCACATTTAATGAAGTGTTGTTGTTCAATTACATGATCAAACGTGTTGAAAATGATGATTTAAAATTATCCTTACTGATGAACTGGCTCGACCGTTTCAAAGGAACACTTTTCCGTCAAACGCAGTTTGCTGAATTTGAATTGAAAATTCATGAAGCAGCCGAAGCAGGTCAACCCTTAACCGGAGATACCTTCTCTGAAATGTACACCGACATCGTGAATCGTTATTACGGTCACAACGAAGGGGTTTGTTATGTAGACGATTACATCAACATGGAGTGGGCATTCATTCCTCACTTTTATTACAACTTTTACGTGTATCAGTACAGTACTTCATTCACCGCATCCATGTCATTGGCTGAAAAAGTGATGAGTGGCGATAAGGAAACATTAAAAAACTACATGAACTTCCTCGGTGCAGGTGGGTCGGATTACCCGATTGACTTATTAAAAGCCGCAGGTGTTGACATGACCAGCAGCGATCCGTTCGAGAAAACCATTTCAGCCATGAACAAGGTCATGGACGAAATTGAGAAGATTCTGGACAAGAAGAAGCAATAAGAGTTTAGATTCTAAAATAGAGACAGAACCGTTCTTTCAGAAAAAGAACGGTTCTCTTTTTTATAATTTGACCTTTAAATTTATTGCAGCTCCTTCAATCTAAAATACCTTTTCCGGACATACAGCATATTGTAAACCATGTATAGTCCAGCAAAAGCTAAAACAGCAGGAGGTAAATAATTGAACTGTTTCATGTCGATAAACAATTTCAGTGTAAAATAAAGTGCAACAATGCCTGCGGAAAAAACATCACCAAAAATCAACCAGGCAGGAAAGGACAACTCAAGAATGGTGGGTTTTTCGTCCTTCACCTCAACCGATACAACCCGACTCCTGTAGGAAGTCATTTTTACGGCAACTTTGTGCGTGCCGGGCTCCAGATCAATGGTTTTCGTAGCATCATTCTTCACGCAATCAATGTATTCTTCGTCGCAAAAAATGCAAATCGGTTGTTTCCGATGCATCCAATGTTTGGTGCGCTTTATCAGCAATTGAGCCATTCCTGTTCTTTTATATATTCGACGCTAAAATAGCTTGAAATCAACAAGCCACCAAACATTATTTAAGGCTGAATACGATTAACTTCCTTGACAACAAAATAATTCTTTTTACAAAAGATAAGACCCGAAGTAAAAAGAACAAGAACCGGTACGAAAAAGAGGATTCCGATATAAAGTTTCAGTTCATGCTCGAAGAACAAAAGAAAGGCAAGTAAAAAAAGTGTGGAAATGATCAACGAAATTCGGATTAATCGTATGGCCGGATGAGTGAATACTTTAAATAAACAGATTCCGTCTTTTGAATGATTGACCTCAATTTTAGGACTTGCAAAAATACCTTTTCTCGCCTGTATTACTTGTATGCTATCATCTATTTTAAATTCTTCGGTTGCACCTTGTACCACTTCGCCAATCTGTTGATCATTGGAATAGATTTTTGCTTTAAATGATCGCTTAAACCAATTTTCTTTTAGGGTGATAGATAAAACTGCCATTGTGTAAATCTTAAACATTTGATTAAAGCGTAAATTTATGCCATTGAACTATAGAAGTCAAGTTAAAATTGAACATAAACTGTTAAATTATTATTACTTTTTGCGAATCAACAAAGATTTGTAAGTTAAAACATGACCTTTTGGTGGTATTCCTTTTTATTAGTAGTCACTTTAAGTAGAAACCAACCCGGGCTAACATCCAAACTTGCTGTTAAAAAATTTGCTGAACCACCTGTAAAGGCATATACTTGCTTACCTTGAAGGTCGATGACTTGAAACTCGCGAATCGACTCATTTCCCGGCGCCTGAATATTTAGATCCCCGACTTCGTTCGTACTCACTTTAACCTTAGCTTTTTTTAACTCAAGCCGTTTGTTTTCGATTGAAGTAGTATCAAGAATCAATGAAAATTTTTGATTATCACTTTCATGACAGGTATATTGAATCACATTGTTATCGGCCTGATTTACGTCCAAACATTTACCACTGTTTCGTGAGATGATGTTGTAAACTCCATCACCTATTTGAGCCAACTCCCATTGTTGACCGGCACCTCCCCAATAGTCCCAAATCACAATGTTGGCCCCGTCGTCATTGGAGATATTAAAAACATCCAAGCCCCGTTCAGGAGAATTTTCCGGGGTGATTTTCCAGTAAACATCATCGACATTCGAAACAATAAAACGCTGTGCTTTAGTAGCTTTATCAGCAGACTGAACTACGTTTGATCCATTAATCGTAGCCTCGTTTTCGACAGACAAAACTTTGCCACTGTTGAATGGCACAATGCTAAAAGTGGATCCGGAAGTTATATTAGGTAAACCATAACTAACATTTAGAGTGATACTGGTATAACTTGATGTTCCGCAAGCATTGGTGAATGTCGCTAAATAGGTACCCCCCATAACTTTCTGGATAGTAGTAATTTTTATTGTTGATGTACTTGCCTTTAAACCTGAAGGACCTTGCCAGATCCAACTCCCATCTTCCGGTGACGATGCGCTTAGTTTAACAGCATCGCCTATTTTTGCAGATACAATTCGTGAGTTCACTTGAGTTTCATCGTTAAGAACAAATGCTGCGCTCAGGGGAACAGGCAAACAATTTTTGGTAATTTCAGCATTGGCTACTCCATTTTGTGTTTGAACGATTTCCTGAATGGATTGATCGCTGTTGTAATACAAATATTCCACGGCAACCGACCTTCTGAAATCGTCCCCAATATCCCCGGTATGATAAATGAAGTACCATTGATTTTTAAATTCGATGATGGACTGATGGTTGGTGCCACAATTGTTAACATTGTCGTTGATGACTTTGGCAAATGTCCATGGTCCGTCTATACTGCTGCTGGTAGCATAAGCAATTTTTTCGGGCCATCCATAGGCATAAGATAGATAATAAGTGTCCTTGTATTTATGCAAATAAGGAGCTTCGGTATAACTGGGAAGATTCACCGTCTGGATTGCACCGGTTGTTTCAATCATGTTCTCTTTCAACTTCACAAAATAGCAGGCCGAATTTCCCCAATACATATACGCCTGACCATCGTCGTCGATAAAGACGCTTGGATCAATATCGTCCCAAAAACTATCGACTGCTTTAGTTTGATCATTGGTGATTAAGGCATGTCCAAGCGCATCGGAGAAGGGTCCTGTTGGAGAATTAGCCACAGCCACCCCAATTGCTTTTCCTGCAATGGTTCGATGCTCGGCACAAAAGTAGAAATAGAATTTTCCATTGCGTTCTTCCACCTCTCCAGCCCAGGCATCGCCTTTGGCCCAGCTGACTTTTGAAACATTAAAAAACTCGCCCCTGCTGCTCCAGTTCTCCATATCGCTGGAAGAAAATACTTGCCAATTGTTCATCACATAAGCATTACCCCCAGCTGGTGCTTCATCGTGTCCTGTATATAAATAAACCGTATCGTTGTACACCATGGCAGCCGGATCGGCCGTAAACAGCTTGGTGATAACAGGATTTGCAGCCTGAATTTCAACTGAGCAAACAACAAAAAATAAAATGAGTAGACCGAGTTTCATTTGAATCAGTTTTAAATAGGATAAAACAATTACATAATATTACAGTTCTGTCTGATCAATTCGACTTAACAGAACCTAAATAACCAGCAATTTTACGAGAAAATAAAACACTCAGAATTGATTGAGACGATTGTCCTATTATTCGGTACAATAAGCCACTTTTGAACAAAGACTTTCTCCGATTTTACAGAATATTTTTACCAATACCAGAATAGGATGTGGATTGAAAATTTAATTTTCCTCAACTTGTTTAGATTCTTTTCAAACTAAAAACACTGCACCCGGAATAATTTGTATTTTTGCACGCAATTAAACTGAATGTATTATGGCTACAACAAAAAAACCTATGGCTAAAAAAAGCAGTAAGAAGACAAAAAGCAAAGGCTTTATTTATGGATTGATTTTTGGAATTCTCATTGCAATTGGAGCAATATACTATTACAACAACTATTACAAAAAATCTGATTTTGAGAAGAAAACGGAGAAATTAGAGAAGAAAACCAAAAAGGAAGTAGACAAAGCCAAGGATGGCGTAAAAAAATTATTTGACAAGTAAACAGATTCAATGAAGGTTATCGACATTATCAATAAATCGAACAAAACTCTTTTTTCGTTTGAACTTCTGCCACCCTTAAAAGGGGCAGGTGGAGACCAATTGTACCAAACCATTGAAGGTTTGCTCGAATTTAATCCGCAATACATTAACATTACCACCCATCGCGACGAATTTGATTTTCGAAATCGGGAAGATGGATTGATTGAAAAGCGCATTGTTCGCAAACGCCCGGGAACCGTGGCCATTGCAGCATCCATACAATACAAATACGGCATTCCTGTTGTTCCCCATATTTTGTGCGGAGGGTTTAGCCGAAGCGAAACAGAACACGTTCTGATCGATTTGAATTTCCTCGGCATTAAAAATGTGTTGGCACTTAGGGGCGATGGTCTCAAGGGAGAACACGTGTTTAAGCCTGAACCCAATGGCAATAAAAATGCCTATGAGTTGGTTCAGCAAATTGCCGATTTAAAAGAAGGGAAATACCTCGATCCATATTTAAAAAACACGGCTCCGCTAGATTTTTCAATTGGTGTTGCCGGATATCCTGAGAAGCATTTTGAAGCACCAAATTTGGATACCGATATGCAATACCTGAAGCAAAAGGTGGACGCCGGTGCCGATTATATTGTGACCCAAATGTTTTTCGACAACCAGAAATATTATCAGTTTGTGGACAAATGCCGCACTGCAGGGATTACAGTTCCGATTATTCCGGGGATCAAACCCATAGCGGTAAAAAGTCAGTTGACCGTGCTGCCAAAAATATTCAGCATTGATCTTCCACAGGATTTAGCCGAAGAATTGGCCGCTTGTAAAGACAATGAAGCTGCTCAAAAGGTGGGAACCGAATGGGCCATTCACCAGGCCAAAGACCTAATTAAGCATGGGGTACCAAGCTTACATGTCTACACTTATGGCTTAGCCGATAACGTGAAAGAAATTGTGAAAGCAGTATTTTAATTCGCATTATACTAAATACCAAAAGCCGAAAAAATGACAAATGGTACCACCTAAAACAAACAGGTGGAAAACGCCATGCAGATACGGTTTCGAACGCCACAGATAGAACAAAGGAGATAAGGTATAGCTGATACAACCTGCCAATAAGAACCAAATGGTGGGCGATGGAGTATTTCGAATAAGGGGTGAAATGGCAAAAATCATCACCCAACCCATTACCATATATAAAATGGTGGATAGCCTGCGTAATTTTGAAGTATAAAACCACACTTTAAAAATCACACCGGCTAAGGCCAAGGTCCATATAATACCAAAAATGAACCAACCCCCTGAATCTCTCAATGTTGTTAGCGTAAATGGCGTGTAAGTAGCTGCAATTAATATATAAATCGAGGAGTGGTCCAACTTGTTTAGCTTGTGTTTTAACCTTGGATGATAAACCCCATGAAATAAAGTTGACGATGTGTAAAGCAAAATCATTCCCACCCCAAAAATGCTGAAAGAAACAATGTGCCAAACTGTACCGTGCAACGATGCGCGTACAACCAGCAAAACGGTAGCAGCAATGGCCAGTGCAATCCCAACACCATGGGAAATGCTGTTAAATATTTCGTCGCCTTTCGTCCGGCGTTTTAGTGCTGTATTCATACTTTCAAAGCTAATTGATTTTGATCCCAGACACAATCTATTTTGACCTCTAACCACAAATCTTAGTCAAAAAAATAACTTTACGTTAAACCATTTTACCTTAATACAGTTTATTAAGTGTATTTCAAATGAGAGCTATGGGCATCTATCAATTTAAACAGGAACAAAAAATAAAAGCATCGATGGATGAAGTGTGGAATTTTATTTCCTCGCCTGCCAATCTGAAGGAAATTACACCCGACCACATGGGTTTCGATATTACATCGGGAGAACTTCCACAAAAAATGTATGCAGGAATGATGATCACCTACAAAGTAAGTCCGCTATTTGGGTTGAAAATGAATTGGGTCACTGAAATCACACAAGTGAAGGAGAAGGATTATTTCATCGACGAACAACGGGTTGGACCTTATAAATTGTGGCACCATCAGCATTTCATTGAAGCCATAAAAGGAGGAGTGCTCATGAAAGACATAGTTACCTACAGCCCACCTTTTGGCTTTTTAGGTTCCATCGCCAACACAATCATAATCAGGAAAAAATTGACTGAAATATTTGATTACCGAAATCAAGCCTTAAATCGTATTTTTGGCACACTGTAACTTCCTGAAAATAAATTATGAAACAGCCCATTTCCATTGTTTGGTTACGTCGCGATTTGCGATTGGCAGATCATACTGCATTAAACGCTGCGCTTAATTCAGGAAGTCCGGTGCTTATGCTTTTTATTTTCGACACAAATATCCTTTCCGAATTACCCCAAGACGACGCTCGTGTAAATTTCATCTACGAAACACTACAAGGGCTCCATCAGCAATTGAAATATCATGAAAGTGCCCTGCTCATCGAAAAAGGGGAACCTTTAAATATATGGCGAAAACTCCTTTCGAACTATTCCATTGCACAGGTATATACTTCAAAGGATTACGAACCGTATGCCATGCAGCGCGACCAAGAAGTACAACAAGTTCTTCAACAAAATAACATTGAATTTCATGCTTTAAAAGATCAGGTGATTTTTGAAGAAAATGAAGTACTTAAGAACGATGGAACACCGTACACCATTTTCACCCCATATAAAAACAAGTGGTTAGAAAAATGGAATTCAGTAAAATCTGAGACGCCCCCTTTCACTGCCCCTTTGAACTTTGAAAAAACAGAACTTAAATTTCCTTCACGCGAGGAATTGAATATCGACATTTCAGACATAAAGATTAAACCATGGACGCTCGAAAATATAGGTTCATATACCATTGAGCGCAACATACCTTCTCTGGATTCAACCAGTTACTTAAGTCCTCACTTACGTTTTGGCACTGTGAGTATCCGGCAAATCATTCATCAGTTAAATGCTGATGACACTACCTTTTTAAGCGAATTAATATGGCGCGAATTTTTTATGCAAATACTTTTTCACTTTCCCGGAGTGGTCACTCAAAATTTCAAAGCAAAATACGATGGCATTCCCTGGAGGAATAATGAGCAGGAATTTCAACTTTGGTGCGATGGAAAAACAGGTTATCCCATGGTTGATGCCGGAATGCGACAATTAAACGCCACCGGATACATGCACAACCGCGTACGCATGATTACAGCCGGCTTTCTTTGCAAACACCTGTTGATTGACTGGCGTTGGGGTGAAGCCTATTTTGCTAAAAAACTACTCGATTATGAATTGTCGTCGAACAACGGGAACTGGCAATGGGCGGCTGGTACAGGCTGCGATGCGGCCCCCTATTTCAGGGTATTTAATCCAACAGAGCAACTCAAAAAATTCGATCCGCAATTTGAATACATCAAACGATGGATCCCCGAGTGGAACAGCTTCGATTATCCCAATCCAATGGTAGATCACGCGTTCGCCCGAACACGTGCCATCGAAACCTATAAAAAGGGAATATTGAGATAGTACTGATTTGTCATTTAAATGTTAAGTTGATTTTAGTATCTTAAGCCACGATAAACCAGAACTTAAACGGACTGAACTATGAAACTTACCAGGCAATTTGTATTTTTTTCTCTATTTATCATTGTGTTGGCTTCGTGCCAAAAAGAACCCCCAGTACCAATGGATTTAGGCAAGTCGAATCTCATTCCTCAACCGGTATCGTTAATGGCAACTAACAGCTCCTTTGCCTTATCGGAAAAAACAACTATATATGTGCAAGGTCAATCACCTGAGGTTATTTTTACAGCCCACTACATGGCGAAACTGTTTCAGCCTTCAACAGGTTTTCCATTAAAAGTAAAAGCAGCACCTGAAAAAATAACGAAAGGGAACATTGTACTTGCCATCAACCCAAACATTCAGGTTCCAAACAAAGAAGGTTATCAATTAAGCATTTCCGAAAACCAAGTACTTCTGGAAGCCCTTGAGCCGGTTGGAATCATCCGGGGAATTCAAACCATTCGTCAATTGCTGCCAGCCGAAATTGAGTTAAAATCTAAACAAAAAGGACCGTGGCTGTTGGCTTCGGGAACCATAGTTGATTATCCCGAATACGAATATCGTGGAGCCATGCTTGATGTATCCCGTCATTTTTTTGGTGTGGATGTAGTGAAAAGTTTCATCGACTATATGGTCTACTATAAATTGAATGCCTTACACCTGCACCTGGCCGATGATCAGGGTTGGCGAATTGAAATTAAATCGTGGCCCAACCTAACAAAAATTGGCGGCCAAACACAAGTTGGAGGTGGAAAAGGTGGCTTTTATACACAAGAAGAATTTAAAGAACTGGTGAAATATGCCGGTGATCGTTACATTACCATCGTTCCTGAAATTGATATGCCGGGCCATACCAATGCCGCTCTGGCTTCTTATGCCGAACTTAACTGCGATGGCATTGCGCGGGAATTATATACCGGAACCAAGGTGGGTTTCAGTTCCCTTTGTACCGACAAAGAAATCACCTACCGGTTTATTGATGATGTGGTAAGTGAAATTTCTGAAATGAATCCTGGACCCTTCATGCACATTGGAGGCGATGAGTCACACGTTACTTTATTAAAAGATTACATCCCTTTCATCAACAAGGTGCAAAAAATTGTACATGCCCACGGAAAAAAAGTCATCGGCTGGGACGAAATAGCTCATGCGAATATGGATTCGACTTCAATTGTTCAGTTTTGGGACAATGCTAAAAACGCCAGAATGGGAATTTCAAAAGGAACAAAAGTGATTGTATCGCCGGCCAAACGGGCCTACCTTGATATGAAATACGATTCGACGACCAAATTGGGGCTCAACTGGGCTGCTTACATCGAAGTGGATCAGGCCTACAACTGGGACCCGGCCAATTATGCCGAAGGACTAAACCGTGAAAACATATTCGGTATTGAATCGCCCCTGTGGTCAGAAACAGTCACCAACTTAGATGAAATTGAATTTTTGGTATTTCCACGATTAGCAGCTCATGCCGAGATTGGTTGGTCAGTTCCCGATAAAAGAAACTGGGACGATTTCAGCCAAAGGTTAGGGCATCAGGCAGGTCATTTGAACGCATTGGGAATCGACTTTTATCGTTCGCCAAAAGTTCCATGGACAACCGAAATTGATACAATAAATGTGAACTGATACTGGACCAGACTGCAGATTTAGTTTGAATTGTTCAATGATCGTTTCATTTCACTCACTTCAAATCCAACGGTTTTCAAATCGTCCCAATACCCCGGATAGGATTTGGTAATCACCATTGGATCGTTGATTTGAATGTTGCCGTTCACTATAGCCACAGGCGCAAATGCCAATGCCATCCGGTGGTCGTGGTAAGTATCAATAGTTACAGTACTGTTGAATTTCGTTTCGTTTAATTCACCGTCCCAAGCCAATTCACCATGTTTCGGTTCGTACAAATCAGCACCCAATTTACCCAATTCAACCATCAGAGCATTGATGCGATCGGTCTCCTTGATTTTAAGGGTTTCCAGTCCGGAAAAATGAAACGGAATTCGTTTACATACACACATCACCGCAAAGGTTTGGGCAATATCGGGGTTCTCCACAAAATTCTGAACAAACTTGGAAGGCAATTGTGCTGCTGTTTTTATTAGCCGAACACCATCACTTTCTTGTTTCGATTCAATTCCAAAATCGGCAAACCAAAGGGCTTGTGCGCAATCACCTTGCAGACTATCCAATTGCAGTCCTTTCAGCATTAAATTAGTTTCTTGAGACAGAACTGCCAATTGATACCAATAGGAAGCACCACTCCAGTCGGCCTCAACAGTAAATGGAATCGGCCGATAGGCTTGTTGAACAATGGTAATTTTGTCGCCTTCCCACTTGTATTGAATGCCGAATTTGGCCATCAATTTTAAGGTCAGCTCAATGTACGATGCCGAAGTTATTTTGTTTTTTAACACCAAGGTTAATCCATCTTGAATTCCGGGTGCAATCATTAATAAGGCAGAAATGTACTGACTACTGATACTCCCGTCGAGCTCTAAAGTACCACCCTGCAAATTCGATCCAATGATTTTCAGGGGAGGATATCCTTCCTCCTTGGCATACAAAATTCTGGCACCCAAGCGGTTTAAGGCATCCACCAAAATTTTAATTGGCCGCTGTTGCATACGTTCACTTCCGGTGATTTCCCATTCCCCCACAATTTTTGAAAGAAAGGCAGTTAGGAAACGCATGGCCGTACCTGCATGACCAATGTCGAATTGATTGGTATTGGAATTCAGCACCTGCTCCATCACCCTGGTATCATCGCTATCGCTTAAGTTTTCAATCGGATAAGGACTATAAGCCAGTGCATTGATAATAAGTACCCGATTACTGATACTTTTTGATGTGGGCAAAGTGATTTGGCCTTCAAGTTTTTTTATGGATGATGATATGGTGTAGAGCATCTTTTTCAATCTATTTGTAACAAAACTAATTCAAATTCATTAAGACGAACATAATTTTTGAGCAGAATTCATTCCCCTTTGAAGGGGTTAGGGGATGTCAACTGTCTTTATTCAGCCTTAAATCAACATAAAATTTTATGGTATCAATAACATTTTCAAATTCTTCAAGTACCTCTTCATTTTTGAATCTCAATACCTTCACACCCTCCAATTCCAATCTTTCTGATCGATGCTTATCATACTGCTTCTTGAATTGGTGATACTCCCCATCAATCTCAATAGCCAGAAATATCTCATGGCAATAAAAATCTACAATATAATCCAGAATTGGTACTTGTCTGTGAAATTCAACTCCCAATGCTTTTCCTTTTATCTTCATCCATAAAAGAACTTCCGGAAAAGTAGACTTTTTTCGAAGTTCCCTGGCATAAGATTTTAGTTTCGGATGATATGGAATAATTCTATTTCGTTTACCGCTTTCCATTTTAAATCCCCCTTGCCCCCTTCCAAGGGGGAATCAGAGTATAACAAATTTATAGATTTAAGTCAGAAACAAAATATAATAAGCATCAAATTTGCTTAATTAAGGCTCTTAAAATAATCCAAGCCCTCGAAAATCAATTCCTTGTCGCAATTAACATTGATCTCAACTTTACCGATCTCAGGGATAAGGGTAAAATTGATTCTTCCCCCTTCGTTCTTTTTATCCTTGGTCATTTTCAGGTAGAGTGTTTCATAATCGTCTTTTGAGATTTCAAATGTTCCGTAGGTTTCAATGATCCATTTAGAGATGGAATTGGTCTGTTCCATTGGAAAATTTACTTTCTTCGACGAAAGGTATAATTCCACAATTATTCCGTAAACCACCGCATAACCATGCAAAATTGGCCGTCCCTGATGTAAGGCAAAACTTTCAAAAGCATGTCCCACAGTATGCCCCAAATTTAAGGCTTTTCGTATATTTTTTTCTGTGGGATCGTTCACCACAAAATACTCTTTTACAGCAACACTTCGTGCAATTACTTCGCTTAACGAGGAATAATCTACACTGTTGACATCAAATTCAAGCAATTCATCCCAATGGGCTTTGCTATGAATTAAACCATGTTTCAACATTTCGGCATAACCCGAAAGGAAATTGGCTTGATCGATGGTTTTCAGAAACTGAGATGCGATCAACACCGTTTGTGGTTGATTAAACACGCCAATTTCGTTTTTTAGTCCGTTGAAATTAATACCGGTCTTTCCACCCACT
Organism: Prolixibacteraceae bacterium; assembly: GCA_041821245.1. Taxonomy (GTDB): domain Bacteria; phylum Bacteroidota; class Bacteroidia; order Bacteroidales; family Prolixibacteraceae; genus Roseimarinus. The sequence continues at coordinate 340,243 of JBGUEP010000001.1, read as the reverse complement.
GAAGCATCAACCTGCGACAATAAGGTGGTAGGTATATTCACAAAATGAAGCCCACGTTTGAAACACGAAGCAGCAAATCCGCACAAATCGCTCAGCATTCCTCCACCAAGATTGATGAGCAAGGAATGACGATCGGCACCATTAAGCTCAAGAAAATTCCAAACCTTCACCACCGATTCCAAATTTTTATGGTCCTCGCCACTCGAAAGCACCAAATGTGGAACCGTATCCATAAAATCGAACGATTTCAGCAATGGCCAACAAAGCTCTTCGGTATTTTCATCAACTACCACATAGACTTTTCCGTTTGGGTAATTAGCGACAATGCCTGCCAATTCTTTTTCGAGCTGATTGCTCACCCGAATATCGTTCACGTATGTTGGAATACTCATTTTTACCTTTATTTTATGGTCTCAAAATTAAAACAATTTGTTACTTTGCTAAACGAATTGATACTATGGAATCTAAAGAAAACATAAATTTCATCTTTCAGTTGAACAACAAAGCACTTTCAGGGAACTTTTTCCTTCTTTATATGCTTGCAAACATTTCTCTGTTTGAGCTGACCATCGCATTTGTAATGCCTAATAAATATGAACTTCTAATTACAACTTCGGGAGTTTCAATTGCTCACATCTTCCTTTTCACAAAAGTTGAAGTCACTCCAATTGCTTATGCACCGCATGAGATGCTACAAATGAAAACGTCTACCTAATCTTCAAAAAGATCACTCACTCATATGTCATCCCCATTAAATCACCAGATAGCCCTGTCACTTTTCCCCGGAATAGGTGCGGTGAATGCCCGACGCCTGGTGGCCTATCTGGGAAGCCTAAAAGCGCTGTTTGAAGTGTCAAGGAAAGAACTATCAAACATTCCGGGAATCGGCCCTTTCTTGATCAAGATCCTGATCGAACAGCGAAACGAGATGCTGGAAAAAGCCGAAAAAGAAATCCTGTTTATTCAAAAATATAAACTCAAAACCTTCTTCTACCTTGACAAGGAATATCCGCGTCGACTTGCTCAATGTGAAGATGCACCAGTTATTCTTTACCTGAAGGGCGACGTTGACTTAAACAGTCCCCGCATAATTAGTGTTGTTGGAACCCGAAAAGCAACTGAAAATGGTCGTCAACTGACGAATGAACTCATTGAAGGGTTAAAGAAAAACGGCATTGATATTTTGGTGGTCAGCGGCTTGGCCTATGGGATTGATGTCACCTCACACAAAGCATCTTTAAAAGCCAATTTTCCAACTTTGGGCGTTATTGGTCACGGATTGGATAAGATGTACCCTGCATCGCATGCCACAATTGCGAAGGAAATGATTTCGAAAAAAGGTGGACTTCTCACCGATTTTCCATCTGAAAGCAACATTGATCCGGGCAATTTCCTTCGAAGGAATCGAATAGTGGCCGGTTTGGCCGATTGCACTATCGTGGTAGAATCTGGCGAAAAGGGCGGGGCCCTGGTAACAGCCGATATTGCCAACTCATACAATCGTGAAGTCTTCGCTTTTCCGGGTCGACCGAACGATCAATTTTCGGCCGGATGTAACCAATTGATCAAATCCAACAAAGCAGCCTTAATCGAAAATGCGCAAGATCTCATCCTCTATATGGGCTGGGAAACACACCAAATCCCAATTCAAGCTCAATTATTTCTCGAGTTGAATGACGATGAAAAACGAATCATTAATACCTTAAAGAACAACGAAATTTCCACCACAGACTTCATTTCCAGGGAAACCAATTTCCCGGTTCAAAAAATCAACACCATTTTACTCGACCTGGAATTTAAAGGGTTGATCAAATCTTTACCTGGAAATAGATTTAAAATGATTGCACGAACCATCTTTTAAATTTCTTTACGGTTTTAATGGAATGATTTTTGTAAACAAATGCCCACTTAAATCGACTAAAAACCAATGAAGATTCTTTTTTTCATCATCCTTTTTTTTTCCTGTTCACTTGCGATACCTGCACAAACATTGATCGTTCTGGATGCTCAAAACAATCCCGTTGAAAATGTAGTGGTAATAGGGGATAATTTTTCGAGTCACACCAACATAGATGGCATATTGCAATATTTTCCAGCTGAAGGAAGCACTGAATTGACCTTTCTGCATCCCAATTACAAACGACTCAATCTTACCTGGGACGAATTGGTTCAAATCAACTTTAAAGTAGTGTTGGAACAACGATTTCGCGAAATTGACGAGGTGGTCATTCGTCCCTTAAAACGAAATCAAATGCGAACAGATGTTCCTCAGAAGGTTATTGTTATTACCCCCACAGATGTCCAATTGCAACAGCCTCAAACAACAGCCGATTTATTGGGAACATCGAATGAAGTCTTCGTTCAAAAGAGTCAGCAGGGAGGCGGAAGTCCAATGATACGCGGTTTCTCAGCCAATCGCATTATGCTGGTGGTTGATGGCGTTCGAATGAACAATGCCATTTACCGTAGTGGCAACCTCCAAAATGTGATTTCGATTGATGCTACCAGCCTAGAACAAACCGAAGTCATTCTGGGTCCCGGTTCGGTAATTTATGGTAGCGATGCCCTGGGTGGTGTTATCCAGTTCTTCACCATTAAACCCCGACTTAGTACCTCTGAATTAAAAACTCCGGTTAGCGCAATGACGCGCTTTTCAAGTGCCAATATGGAAAAGACCGGACACCTTAGCTTTAACCTTGGAAACCAAAAATGGGCATCAGCCACTTCTTTTACTTATTCCGACTTTGACGATCTTAAAATGGGTTCAATTGGGCACACCGAATATACACGGCCCGAATATGCCATACAAATTGACGGACAGGATCAAATCGTGACGAATTCCAATCCCAACAAACAAGTTTTTACTGGCTACAATCAACTGAATGTAATTCAGAAAATACGATACAGACCTTCCGACACTTTTGATTTCGAATACGCTTTTCATTATTCCAACACATCAGATATTCCACGTTACGACAGGTTATACCAATATTCAGGAACTCAGTTAAAATATGGTGACTGGCATTATGGACCACAACGCTGGATTATGAACTCATTGAAAGCAGATTTGAGTGTTCATAAAGACTACCTCGATCATCTGACCATTTTAGCCGCATATCAGGATTATACAGAAAGCCGGTTCGATCGAAAATTGAACAAAACCAGTTTGAATGGACGAACAGAAAACGTGGATGCCATAAGTCTAAACATCGATGCAGATAAGTATTTTCCGGAAGGCCAATCCCTATATTACGGACTGGAAGGCATTTACAATCATGTTTCATCAATCGGGGAGGAAATCAACATTCTCACCAATGAAACAGAACGTATTCCAAGTCGCTATCCTGACAATTCCAGATGGTGGAGTATGGCTGCTTATGCCATGTATCATTACGCAATCAGTGAAAAAACGACCATGCAAGCAGGAGGCCGTTACAATTTTTCAGGAATGTCGGGCAAATTTAATGTTGACGATTACAACTTCCCCTTCGATGAGTTTTCAAATGCCGATGGCGCTTTAACCGCGAACATTGGTTTGGTGTGCAATCCACAGGAACAAATTCGATTCAACACCAGCGTTTCTACAGGTTTTAGGTCGCCGAACATTGATGATGCCGCAAAAATATTCGACTCAGAACCAGGCAACGTAGTGGTTCCCAATCCGGATTTAGAACCGGAATATGCTTCATCATTTGAAGCCGGAATAAAATGGAGCCCTTCAAACAATTTGATCTTGGATGCCACAGTATATTACACCCGTTTGTACAATGCCATGGTCCGTCGTAATGGCTTGCTCAATGGTCAGGATTCAATTTTATACGATGGAGAAATGAGTAAGGTGGAAATGATCACCAATGCCTCATGGGCCAATATGGGGGGTGTCTCACTTCACTTTCAGGCATGGAACCGCCAGTCATTTTCGATGAAAGGCGGAGTGAACTGGCAAAAAGGAATGGACAGCGATGACTTTGCCGTTCGTCACATTGCTCCACTTTTTGGTGATTTGCATGCAGCGTATACACTTTCAAAAATGAAATTCGATCTCTATCTCTTATTTAATGGTGAAATAGCTTACGAAAACCTGGCTCCTGATGAAAGAAGTAAACCTGAAATGTACGCTTCCGATGAAAATGGCAATCCATATTCTCCGCCCTGGTGGACACTCAATCTGAAAGGGACACTACAAATCTCAAAAATGATCAACCTGAATGCAGGAATCGAAAATATACTCGACAAACGCTACAGACCCTATTCTTCCGGAATTGCAGCCCCAGGCCTCAACTTCATTTTTTCTGTAAATTTTAAAATCTAGTCGCCACTTTTTTAGCAAATCCCCACTTTTATTACGCGTATTAAATGGATTCAATAACCCGATTCAATTTTTCGGTAATTTCTTTGGCCAATAGCTCCACCTTAGGATTTTGCACAGCTTCCATTGCAACAAGCGGATTAACAGCAAAAACTTCAATGTCATTTTCACCCTTTTGCTGAATACAAACATTGCAAGGAAGCATCACGCCTACTTTATCGTCAACGGATAGAGCATTGAAAGCGTATTTAGGATTACAGGCTCCTAAAATTTTATAGGGCCGAAAATCAACATCCAGTTTCGTTTTGAAGGTGTTTTTCATGTCTATCTGCGTGATTACACCAAAACCTTGCTCCTTTAGTTTTTCTATCACGAGGGATTCAACTTCCTCAAAACTCTTCCCAATTACATTTTTTGAAAAATAATAGCTCATTTTTTATTTTATTAAGTGCATTTCTGAAATAACCCCATTTAAACAAATATGTTCGAAGTAAGCCTCATAGAGCTAAACAACAGGATTTTTTAACTTTTTGTTGCGCCTTATGTTTATCCGTTCTAAATTAGGCTGTTATCCCCTTGTTAAAATTGATAAAGATGGTTCCATATGATGGATAGTTTATTATTTTTAGGGACAAAATCAAATTTGTTTATTTATGAGAATCAAAGGAATTATACTCGTATTTCTGTTTGCACTATCTTTTTCCACTTTTGCTCAAACGCCAACAGCCTGGCGGGGCGGCACTAATGGAATCTATCCCGACAAGGATCTTCTAAAAACATGGCCCGAAAGTGGTCCTGAACTACTTTGGTCATTTGAAGGTTTAGGGGAAGGCCACTCTTCTCCTGTATTCGCTTTAGGTCACATATTTGTCTCATCAATGACTGATAAAGATGGCTACATTACGATCCTAACCTTGGACGGGAAAGAGTTGAAAAAATACAAGTATGGGGAAGAATTTTTTGAAAGTTTTCCCGGATCACGTTCCACACCAGTGATTGATGGCGATTGGCTATACATGTATAGTGGAAAGGGAGTGTTATATGCTTTTGATGCATTGGCTGGCACCCTCCATTGGAAAAAGGAATTACTGAAGGAAACCGATGGGGAAAACATTAAATGGGGAGTTACTGAAACCCCGCTTGTCGATGGTGATCTTATCTTTTGTTCTCCCGGAGGGAAAGTTAAAAATATTGTTGCCATAAACCGTTTAACCGGGAATACCGTTTGGACAAGCTCAGGAACAGGTGATCTTTCAGCATATTGTTCGCCCATGATGGTGAATCTTAATGACAAGAAAATACTGGTTACTATGATGGCCGACCACATTATTGGCCTTGATGCCAAAAATGGAAAATTACTTTGGAGTTACGAACAAACCAATCAATGGAGCGTACACGCCAATACCCCAATTTTTGCCGATCAAGCCTTATTTTGCACAAGTGGTTACGGTAAAGGTACCGTACGTTTAAATTTGTCAGACGACGGAAGCTCGGTAACAAAAGCCTGGTTCAACGATGATTTGGACAATCGTATTGGTGGAGTAGTTTACATCGATGGATATTTGTATGCTTCGGGAGATAAAAATCGCGGTCTACATTGCATCGACGCTAAAACCGGAGAACAAAAATGGGAGAATAAAGAGATTGGAAATGGTGTGGTGATTTCGGCCGATGGATTGTTATTCATTTATACCGACCGCGGAGAGTTAAAATTGGCGCAAGCTTCCCCTACCGAAATCAATATTAACGGCACCACTAAAATTGAAAAAGGATCGGCGCAACATTGGGCACACCCGGCAATCGTAAACGGTATACTCTACCTTCGACATGGACAAGCTCTGATGGCCTATAAAATTAAATAGCATTTGATAATCGATGAGATCAATCTTAATTCTGGCAGGTATTGTCCTGCCCATATTTTTACAAGCTCAAATTTCTCAATGGAGAGGAATAAACCGTGATGGTTTTTTTAACGAGGAAGGATTATTGAGCCAATGGCCCGAAGAAGGACCTGCTTTAGTTTTAACAGTGGAAAATCTGGGCAAAGGTTGGTCTTCTCCCGTAGTGGCCAACAATATGATCTATATAACCGGCATGAAGGACACCTCGGATGTACTGAGTGCCATTGATCAAAGTGGCAACCTTGTCTGGCAAACACCTTATGGATCTTCATGGTCAAAATCATTTCCCGATACGCGTTCAACACCAACCATCGAGAACAACAAGGTGTTCGTGACCAGTGGAAGTGGTCAGGTGGTTTGCATCGATGCCAACACAGGTGCAATCGTTTGGGAAAAAAATGCTTTTTTGGACAATGGCGGAGAATATGGAAATTGGGGAATTGCTGAAAACCTTTTAATTGTCGACGATAAAATTGTCTTCACCTGCGCAGGGGCTCAAACCACCATGATTGCACTCGACAAAAATACAGGTGATGATATATGGAAAAGCGAAAGCGTAAACGATGAACAGGCTTATGTTTCGCCCATTTTAATCACCTACAATGGTATTCATCAAATTATCGGACTTGGCTCAAAAATACTTTTTGGCGTTGAACCTTCAACCGGCAAAATAGTATGGAGTTACGACTACTGTCATGTCAATAACTTTAAATGGGACGACGATGGAGTTATTAACTGCACCTCCCCGGTTTTTTACGATGGCGGTTTATACGTGACCAGTGGATACAACCATACCAGTGCCAAATTCCAATTAAAAGATGACTTAAGTAGTGTCGATTTCCAATGGGAAAACGAAACACTTGACAATCATCACGGTGGTGTGGTGTTAATCGATGGGTACCTCTATGGCTCCAATTGGCTCAACAACAGCAAAGGGAATTGGTGCAGTCTCAATTGGGAAACCGGTGAAGTCAAATTCGAAGAAGAATTCGACACGAAAGGCAGTATCATTTCAACGCCCGGTCAAATTTATATTTATACCGAAAAGAAAGGAATGGTCGCTTTGGTCAAACCAAATTCTGATCAATTTGAAATCATAAGCAGTTTCCAAATAACCGAAGGAGAAGGAGCACATTGGGCACATCCCTTTATTCAAGATGGGAAACTATACATTCGACACGGAAACACCCTTTTGGTGTACAACATAAAAGCATAATACAGGAGGAAAAGTTGGGGATGAATTTTTTCAAAAATCCGGCACGTCTAATTACCTTACTGATCGCATCAGTTTTAATTGCTATGCTCGCCTGGTATGTGGTGCAAAATCCTACCCAGGAATTTTCTGAAAGCATTCCCGGTGCCGATAATAGAGGCAAAGGAGTCGCCATCTCTCAGATCATCAATATTGGCGAACACTTCAAGTTTTTCAGGAAGGAAGAAACGACGTTAACGGAATCATGGCCACGCTTCAGGGGTTCCGATTTCGACAACATTTATAAAACGAAACGGAAACTGGTGGACAAATTCGCCAATGGAGCCGGAGATGTTTTATGGACGGTTGAATTGGGTGAAGGTCATGCCGGAGCAGCAGTGTACAAAGGCGAAGTGTATCTGCTCAATTATAACGAAGAAGAACGTGCCGACATGCTTCACTGCCTTGATTTAAAAACAGGTGAAGAATTGTGGCGCCGTTGGTATAAGGTTGCCGTTAAGCGCAACCACGGTATGAGCCGAACCATACCGGCAGTTACCGAAGATTTCATTTTAACAGTCGGGCCTCGTTGTCACACCATGTGTCTCGACCGTAAAACCGGCGAATTTCTTTGGGGCATTGATATGGAGAAAGAATACGAAAGTGAAACACCCCTTTGGTATACCGGCCAATGTCCGTTGATCGATAACAACCAGGCAATTCTTGCCCCCGGAGGGAAGGCCCTGATGATTGCGGTTGATTGTAAAACCGGAGAAAAAATTTGGGAAGCACCCAATCCTGACAACTGGAAAATGTCACATTCTTCAGTAGTTCCTTATACCTTTAAAGGAAAAAAAATGTACGTCTATTGTGCCATAGGAGGTGTTGTTGCCGTTTCGGCCGAAGGTGCCGATGTTGGACAGGTACTATGGAAGGCTCCCGAATGGAATACCAATGTAATAGCGCCATCACCGGTTTGCATGCCCGATGGTAAAATATTTCTGACAGCAGGCTATGGTGCCGGTAGTTTGGTTTTACAACTTTCCGAAACAAATGGCTTATATTCCACACAGGTTTTACAACAATACAAACCCAAAGACGGCTTGGCTTGCGAACAACAAACACCCATATTTTGGGAAGGCCGTTTATTCGGAATTATGCCCAAGGACGGAGGCACCAACCGGAATAAATTCGTATGCGTTGATCCGGCTGATTGCACCAAAATACTTTGGACCAGCGATAAAGACAGTCGTTTTGGACTTGGGCCCTTTATTTGGGCCGATGGCAAATTCTATTTGTTAAACGACGATGGCACCCTACACATTATTAAAGCCAGTACAAAAGGGTACGAACACCTCGATAGCAAAGTGATCATTCCCGATGGACACGATGCCTGGGCGCCAATGGCTTTGGCCGATGGTTATCTGGTATTGCGCGATGCGGATAAGATGGTTTGTATTAACATTGAACAAGGATATGAAAAACATTAAATATTTTCTGATTTTCCTGGCACTGCTCATTGTAGTGGTAGTTGCTGTGAATTACAGTAAAAGCAAACCCAATAAGGCAAAAGAGAACCCATACGAGTATAATGTTGACGAGTACAAAAAGGTTGATCCAGCATTGATTACTTACAAAGAAAGCCGTCAGCTTAAAGTTGAATTGGATGAGCATGCAGGTTTGGCAACTTTCGATGGAAATATTTACCTGGCTAGCAATCAAACACTGATGGTCATCTCACCCGATGGTTCCAAAATCAGCGAATTCACCATTCAGCCCGATGCGCGGGCTTTGGCCGTTAATGACAAGTCCATTGCGGTAGCCTATAAACAAATCATTGAGAACTATAATCTTGTTGGCACATTAATGTCGACAACGGAAGTGATTTCCGACAGCTCCTATTTCACATCCATCGTTTTTTGGAACAATAAAACGCTGGTGGCCGATGCCGGTAAAAGAAGAATTTATGAATTTGATGGCCCCAATTTAATTGACGAAATGGAAGGAGTTTCCGGGGCAAAAAATTTGCATGGGTTTATCATCCCAAGTCCTTATTTCGAGGTAGCAGTCAACAATAACGATCAACTTTGGTGCACCAACCCGGGCATGCATGCTTTACAACAATACAATGAAAAAGGCGATTTGGTAGATTCGTGGGACAAGGCTTCGCTGGATATCGACGGATTTAATGGTTGCTGCAATCCGGCCCAATTCACCTTTTTGCCCGACGGCCGTTTTATTACCAGTGAAAAAGGAATGCCACGTTTGAAAATATATACCAAAAACGGGGAGTTGGAATCAGTAATTGCGTCACCATCAAAATTCGAAGGGAACCAACATGCTGCCGAAGTTGCCACCATTGGCGAAACAGTAATAGCTTTAGATTTTGACAGGAAAATGATAAGGATATTTGAACCCAAATCAAATTAACCGCAAAGAATACTATTATATGAATAGCCCCCGGTTTTAACCCCGGGAAAAAAAGAAAACAAAATAAAACCGTCGGATCAAAAAATGAAGTTAAAAGCAATAATCCACCATCCGACAAAACGGAAAAACAATTTTAAAATGAACAGAAAACAATTCATACAATCCTTCTTTCGCTATGGCATCTTGGGAGGAATCATGGTGCTAATTGGTTTCATTTTGTTAAAACGAAAAGTAAGCATTGAAAGCAGATGCAATGAAAACTTTGCTTGCAAAAATTGCAATAAATATAGTGCTTGCTCACTTCCGGAAAAAAGCTAGGAGATGGAAAAAAAGAAACTCAATCGACGGGATTTTATCACCAGCGGAGTTCGAATCTCCGCCCTTGTTGCCATTGGCGGAATATCGGCTTTAGCGCTGAAGAATGCAAAACCAGAGGAAACCGTATGGCAAATCGACCCATTTAAATGTACACAATGTGGACGGTGTGCCACCGAATGTGTATTACCCATATCGGCCGTGAAATGTGTACATGCCTATGATCTTTGTGGATATTGTGACTTGTGTGGTGGTTATTTCAAACCCGGAACAAAAGATTTAAATACTGGTGCTGAGCACCAACTTTGCCCAACTGCCGCCATCGAGCGGAAGTACATTGAAGAGCCCTATTTTGAATACCACATTATAGAAGATTTGTGCATTGGTTGTGGCAAATGTGTCGCTGGTTGTACCTCATTTGGAAATGGATCACTCCACCTTCAAATTCGCCATGATGTGTGCGTGAATTGCAACGATTGCTCCATTGCCCGGGTCTGCCCAAGCGATGCCATTCATCGTGTTTCAGCAAAAACGCCTTACCAAATTAAAGGTGATTTTGTGGCTGAGGACAAAGGAAAGTGGAAGAACCCCACCTAGCCTCCTCTAAAGAGGAGGAATAGGTCCGTGTTGATTTGCATAGTGAAACTGAATACAAACTTTACAAATTTCAATGAAGAAAATTTTAAAAAATATTCAAATCCAGGGTAGAAAAATATTCCCTTCAATTGGAGGGCTTAGGGGAGGCTTTATAATTTTACTACTACTTCTCTCCATATTGGGTTTTTCTCAGGAACAACGCTTCCCGAAACCGGAATTCGAAAGTGGTTACACACAGCCCTCACCAACCACCCCGGAGCCTAGAGCAACAGGATGGGAATATGTTGATGTAGCTGTTTTACTTTTGGTTATGTCACTGGCGGCCTGGTTCATTTTAAGGAAACGTTCACGCAAAGGGGTGCTCTGGTTAAGTATCTTTTCATTGATCTATTTTGGCTTTTACCGCGAAGGTTGCGTCTGTTCAGTGGGATCCATTCAAAATATGGCCCTTTCTCTGTTTAATCCGGCCTACGCCATTTCCATACCAATCATTCTCTTCTTTTCCTTACCCTTACTCTTCTCCCTTTTCTTTGGTAGAGTATTTTGTGCGGCTGCCTGTCCGCTGGGAGTCATTCAAGATTTAGTCATTATCAAACCCATCACATTACCAGTTTGGCTGCAAAAAACCCTGGGATTTATACCCTACATTTATCTCGGTCTGGCAATTTTATTGGCCGCTACCGGTTCCGATTTTATCATCTGCCGCTACGATCCATTTATTGGTATTTTCCGCATGGGGGCCGAATTCACCATGATTGTACTAGGCATTGCTTTTTTGTTAATGGGTTTGTTCGTAGCCCGTCCATACTGCCGTTTTCTATGCCCTTATGGCGTTTTGCTTGGATGGACTTCAAAATTTTCACGCAGGCATTTATCCATTACTCCTGACAAATGTATTTCCTGCAAATTATGTGAACACTCCTGCCCTTTTGGTGCAATCGACCAGCCATCAGAAGAATTAAAACCGGAACAAAAACAACTCAATAAAAAACGATTTACAATTTTCGCCTTGTTAATTCCTGTTTGGATATTAATTGGCGGTTTTGCCCTATCATTGGCACATCCCTTCTTATCGAAAGCACATCCCGATGTCTATTTGGCTGAGCTGCTTATAAAGCATCCGGAGTTAAAAGCAGATGAGAACAATATCGATATTCAAACTTTCTTATCCTCCGGTAAATCAATGCCTCAATTGGTCGAAGAAGCAAAAATAATTCGTTCGAGATATTACACGGGAAGCTGGATTCTTGGAGGATTTCTCGGCCTTGTGATCGGAATTATGCTGATGAACCAATTTGTAAGACGTAAGAAAGAAGACTATACGGCCAACAAGGTGGGGTGCTTCAGTTGCGGACGGTGCATGGACTATTGTCCGGTTCTTCCTCCCTCATCACCTCCCCAAAGAGGAGAGTTGCTGACTGCAAGATTGATTAATAAACAAGATAAAACAACATAATGAAAAGACCCATTGATGCGAAATGTTTATAGCCCGGGGTTTTAACCCCGGGATTATTAATCAAAATTGCATGCCGGCCGCGGTAGTTGGTTCAAAAACGAACTAAATAAATTCGGCCGGAAATGGGAGAATATCCATTTGAAGATAACAACAAATAAAAACAGATTAGGTACATTATTATAAAATACAATGGCAAAATCCAACAAAATAGATATCAGCCAAAAGTCTCCCCTTAATGGAGATTTAGAGGGACTTCGAGGACGGGAGAGGTCTTTCCTCAACATCATTGTGATTACCGCCATTTTTACAGTAATCGTTAGCATTTTGATGTTGTTTAATTACCTTCAATTAGCAAATCACGACCCCATCGAAAGTGCCACCATTTCGGCTCTTTCACAACGTTTGGCCGACGATCCTAACAATGCTGAATTGATTGAAGAAATCCGTGCCTTCGATCTAATGGCACGTAAAGCCTATTTTACCAGTCAGTGGCAAATTAAAACAGGAGGATGGCTGTTATTACTCGGCACCGTTATTTTGGTGGTTTCTTTGCGCTACTATTTTACGCTGATTGCTAAAATCGATGAACCTGATGAGAATATAAGTAGCCAGCAAACAAATAGTATACTATCCTCGAAATGGCTGCTTGCAACAGGTGCTACACTGATTCTTCTCGCTATTATTTCCTCCTTCCTCAGTGTAGATGAATTAAAAAGTTACGAAGTTTCTACTACAATTGTTGATGCCGGCAACGATGTCATCGAAGTGGTGGATTTGACGAAGCAGAAAGAATCAGATAATATTTCAACACCAAAAGAAACGGAAAATAGTGTAATAGAAGTGTTGCCAAATGAAGAACTGACTGCATCAACTTCCGCAGCCAAAGAGCCAGCCACAATAGCTGTTGAAAAAACGAAAATAGTCACTTCAAACTTCCCAACATTGCCCGATTTACAGAAACAATACAATGGCTTCAGAGGTGCTTTTGGCCAAGGTATATCATTGGCAAAATCAACTCCTACAAGTTGGGATGTCTCGGCAGGAACGAACATTTTGTGGAAAGTGAAAGTTCCGGTAAAAGGTTTTAGCTCCCCGGTTATCTGGAACGATAAATTATTCGTAACCGGTGCCAACGCTCAGGAACGATGGCTCTATTGTTACGACAAAAGCACCGGCAAAATGCTCTGGCAACAACAAGCCAATAACATTACCGGATCACCGGCGACTCCACCAAAAACTTCGGATGATACGGGATTGGCAGCGCCATCGGTTACGACCAATGGAATTCAGGTAGTCGCCATATTTGGAACCGGTGACATCATCGCTTTCGATATGAATGGCCAGCGCATTTGGGCCAAAAACCTTGGCGTACCCGATAATCATTATGGCCATTCCTCTTCACTGATCACGTGGAAAGAAAAAGTGCTTATCCAGTACGACACCAATAAAGGCAGTCGTTTGATAGCCTTGAACATCGAAACGGGAGCAACTGTTTGGGAGACCAAACGTACGTCGCACATTTCCTGGGCATCACCAATCCTGGCCGATGTGGGTGGCAAAATTCAGGTGGTCACCTCCGCCGAACCAAGCGTTGCCGGATATGACGTGGAATCGGGTAAAGAACTTTGGAAAGTGGATTGCCTGATGGGTGAAGTAGGCCCGTCACCGGCATTTGGGAATGGACTCGTCGTTGCCACCAACGAATATGCCACGCTTGCGGTCATTGATCCATCAAAAGGGAGCATCGTTTGGGAGAACAATGAATATTTGCCCGAAGTAGCCAGCCCGGTAGTTGCCGACGGCTTGCTTATTATTGCCACTACTTATGGGGTAATCGCCTGTTACGATATTCATTCGGGAAACAAATATTGGGAAGCCGAGTACGACGAAGGCTTCTATTCTTCACCTATTGTTGCGGATGGAAAAATATATTCCCCCGACATGAAAGGCATTGTGCACATTCTGAAATTGGACCGTGAATTATCAAAAATTGCAGATGTTGCCATGGGTGAAGCCATTATGACTACCCCTTCGTTTAGTGATGGTAGAATGTACATCAGGGGAAAAGAGAATTTGTATTGTGTAGGGAAGTAAACGAAATTTGTTTAAAACGAAATTGTTATGACAGTTACTGAAAAACGAAGCGATTTAATAAAACGCATTTCAAATCTCGATGACAATCATATAGAGAAAATATATAATGAAATCATTGAGATGCTTCAGTTCTCTAAAATTTATCAACTTACCGAAGAGGAAAATAAAGCTATTGATGAGGCTTTAAGCGAAGACGAAGTAAATCGAAGAATTTCAAAAAGCAAGGTGGTTTCTGAAGCAAAAACCAAGTATCCAAATTTGAAATTCAAATGAAACAATAATATGTCAATCCAATTTCAACATATCGACCAAATAATTCAGGAGAAAGGAACCGCAAAAAATGCACTCATCCCCATTCTTCAGGCCATTCAGCATGAATACAACTATTTGCCCGAAGAAGCCTTGCGTTATGTTTGCGAAAAAACCGATATCACTCCTGCACAATTGGTAGGTGTTTCCGGATTTTACCATCAGTTCCGCATGGAGCCGGCCGGGGAACACATCATCAAAGTTTGTGTGGGTACAGCATGCCATGTTAAAGGTGCCGGCCGTGTTCGTGATGCATTTCGAAGGGAACTAAACTTAGAAGGAGATATTACCACCGATAAAAGTGGCTTGTACACGGTGACGGATGTTAGTTGTTTAGGTTGCTGCACCCTGGCACCTGTTGTACAAATCGACAACATCACTTATGGCCACGTACAGCCCGATCAGGTCAATCAGGTTTTAAACGATTTTCAACTTCAAAAGAATAAAAAGGGCGGAAAATTATTCCGTACACCCGATGGCAACGAAATCAAAGGAGAAATACGCATTGGACTGGGATCGTGCTGTGTTGCCAGCGGTAGCGGCGAAATTAAAAAAGCTGTAGAGGAAGCAGTGGGCAGTCAAAATATCAATGTGAATCTTAAACACGTGGGTTGCGTGGGTATGTGTCACCAGGTGCCCCTGGTCGAAATAGTTCCCAATGAAGGCGAAGCAATTCTGTATGCCAAAGTAAAACCCGAAGATGTAGCGGGCATAATCAACAAACATTTTGAACCGTCCGGATTCTGGGCAAAAATTCAAAAAAAGGTTGGCACGCTAATCGATACCGTACAAAGCGACGATCACTGGGGAGGCGTGGAACGTTACTCCATTGACATTAGGGAAAAACAAGTTTCGTCTTTTCTGGGAAAACAAATCCCCATTGCCACAGAGTTCCGCGGTATGATTAATCCACTTGATCTGGACGAATACATTGGTCATGGAGGATTCGAAGGTTTGAAAAAAGCCCTTACCGTACGCCCGGACGAAGTGATTGAAGAAGTAAAACTTAGTGGCCTTCGTGGACGCGGTGGTGCCGGTTTCCCCACCGGAATAAAATGGGAGAGTATGGCTGCTCAAAAATCAAGTGTCAAATACATGATTTGCAACGGCGACGAAGGTGACCCTGGTGCCTTTATGGATCGTATGATTTTGGAATCGTATCCATATCGGGTAATAGAAGGCATGCTGATTGCCGCTTATGCCACCGGTGTTACCGAAGGACATTTCTACATCAGAGCGGAATATCCGCTGGCCGTTAAACGAATCAGGGAAGCACTTAAGATATGTTACGAACGTGAAATCATTGGGAATACCTCTGATTTGAAGATCGAATTAAAAATATACGAAGGAGCAGGTGCCTTTGTGTGTGGAGAAGAAACAGCTCTTATGGAATCGATGGAAGGTAAACGTGGATTTCCACATGTTAAACCTCCTTTCCCCGTTCAAAAAGGTTTGTTTGAACAACCAACTTTAATCAATAACACTGAAACCTTTGCCCAAATTCCTTATATCCTGCGACACGGAGCTTCCAAATTTAATTCCATTGGAAGCGAAAATAGTAAAGGAACCAAGGTGTTTGCACTGGCCGGCAAAATTGCACGTGGTGGTTTAATTGAAGTCCCCATGGGCATCAGCATTCGTGAAATTATTGAAGAGATTGGCGGAGGAGTTGCCAATGGCAAAAAGCTAAAGGCCGTGCAAATTGGGGGACCTTCCGGTGGTTGCGTGCCGCATTGGTTGGCCGATACTCACATCGACTTTCAAAGTTTGGCTGGTGTTGGAGCTATGATGGGTTCAGGAGGTCTGGTTGTGCTGGATGAAACCGATTGTATGGTTGACATTGCCCGCTACTTCCTTTCGTTTACCCAGGAAGAAAGCTGCGGTAAATGCACCTTCTGTCGCATTGGGACCAAACGAATGCTTGACATTTTAACCAAAATGACCAAAGGAAAGGGAACCTTAGCCGATTTGGATGAACTGGAAAAAATTGCTGAATGGACCGAAAAAGGAAGTTTGTGCAACCTGGGAAAAACCGCTCCCAATCCAATTAAAACCACGCTGAAATATTTTAGAGACGAATACATTTCACATATCAATGGGGTTTGTCCAACCGGAAGGTGTGAAGCCATGATCAGCTATAGCATCAATGACAATTGCATTGGCTGTACCAAATGTGTTCAAAAGTGTCCGGTAAATGCCATACCCTTTACCCCGCACGAAAAACACAGCATTAATCTGGACTTGTGCATCAAATGTGACAGTTGCGTGCAGGTTTGCCCGGTGGACGCCATCGATGTGAAGTAGAAACCCCTAAATCCCCTGAAGGGGACTTTTCGTCCTACGTCTAAATATGGACAGGATAAAATTTATAAGGCAGGGACTCTGTAGGAGTCAAATACAAATAGCCCGGGGTTTTAACCCCGGGAATAAGGTAAAAAGGAAAGAACCCGCCGGATCAAGAAACGATCATAAAAAGAATAAATTCCTATCCGGCGAAACAAAAGTTGATTCGTAAAATGATAAAATTAAAAATAAATAATTCCGAGATTGAGGTAAAGGAAGGCACCACCATCCTACAAGCGGCACAGCAACTGGGTTTTGAGATCCCAACCATGTGTCACAACGAAGAGTTGGAACATTTTACCTCGTGCATGATTTGCCTGGTGAAGAACAACAAAAACGGGAAACTACTTCCTTCTTGTTCTGTCGGTGTTGATGAAGGCATGGACATTACCACCATCGACGATGAAATTCGTGAAGCACGTAAAACCGGACTTGAATTACTGCTCTCCGATCACGTTGGCGATTGTGAAGCACCCTGTACCATGGCTTGTCCGGCCCACATGGACATTCCCACCATGAACCGTCTGTTGGCTGCCGGAAAATTCGACGAAGCACTTAAAGTGGTCAAAAAAGACATTGCCCTGCCGACTGTTTTGGGTTTCATTTGTCCTGCTCCGTGTGAAGGAGTTTGCAGAAGAAAACCAATCGATGGCGCGGTATCCATATGTTTGCTGAAACGTTTCTCGGGGCTTGAAGGCCAAATTGAAGAAAAACCACTTCCATCATCAGGAAAAAAAGTCGCTATTATTGGTGCTGGCCCGGCTGGATTGGCAGCAGCTTATTATCTCCAACTAAAAGGCATTCAATGTACTGTTTTTGAGCAATCGGAGCAGCTTGGTGGAATTATTTTAAATGATGTAGCGAATGGAAAACTTCCGAAAGAGGAATTAGTCAGAGAGTCATCAGTCATTGGTAAATTGGGCGTTGAATTCAAATTGAATACCGCAATCAGGAAAGTAGAATTTAAAAAAATCCAGGATGAATTTGATGCCGTTCTAATAGCATCGGGGAACATTTCAGAGGAACAAAAAACCTGGGGAATAGCCATCAATGCAAAAGGATTCGAAGCCAATTCGCAAACTTATCAAATTGATGCATCCAAGATATTTGTGGCCGGGAGTGCCTTAAAACCCGCAAAATTAGTCATCCGATTGTTAGCTCAGGGAAAAGAAGTAGCAGCAAGCATCCATCAGTTTTTGAACGATATAAAAGTAGTTGGACAACCACTGAAATTCAACTCAAAATTTGGGAAACTGGCAACATCGGAGTATGCCATGTATTTGAAAGAATCAGTAGAAGGCCATCGAATTGAACCATCGAACGGAGTTCCTGCAGGCCTTACCGCAAAAGAAGTTAAAGCCGAAGCGGCCCGATGCCTGCACTGCGATTGTCGTAAAATCGATAGCTGTAAACTGCGCGATTATTCCGATGAATACGGAGCCTCACAACAACGCTTTTATTACGACGAACGAAAACCAGTTCGAAAAGACTTTCATTCAACAATTATTTACGAACCCGAGAAGTGCATCAAATGTGGAATATGTGTACGAATAACCGAGCAACACCAGGAAAAGTTTGGGTTTACTTATATCAATCGTGGTTTCGATGTGGAAATTGGCGTTCCTTTTAATGAATCACTGGATGAAGGATTAAAATTGGTTGCCGAAAAAGTTGCAGATGCATGTCCTACAGGGGCATTGGCTAAAAGATAATCCTTATTTTTCAGTAGGTATTGGTATTTCAAGATCTTTACAAATGCTTTCAATCGTAAATCTTTTTATTTCAGGATGGAGTGGAACGGACGATACTTTACCTGATAATTGATTTATGAAAATAGAATGCCTGCTTCCTTCCCGATAAAGTTCACATCCTAAGCTTTTAAGGTGCTTTATTAACTTATTCCTTTTCATGCACTAAGATTAATAACCTCCTTTATGCTTATTATATCCGGATTAAGTCGTTTTTGGGATAATTCTTTGTTTACTTCCAGCACCATTTTTAAGGCATCTTTCAAATTTTCTCTTGCTTCCTCCAAAGTTTCACCTTGGGTATTCACCCCTGGAATTCCTTCAATGTATGCTGAGTAGCCACCTTCAGGATCTTCAACAAACACTGCATTTATATTCATTTCACTATATTCCATAACAGGCTATTTTAGTCAAAGTTAAGAATTTGCACTAAAAAACTAAATTAAATAACGAAGTAAGTCGGGCTTTTCGTTCATGTATTCGTACACAAATCCATTGTCGGTCATGCGTTGCAATAACCCGGTCAAATCCTTTTTATCGGCCAGCTCAATGCCCACCAAGGCAGGGCCTTTCTCACGACTGTTCTTTTTGGTATAGTTAAAATCGGTAATATCATCTTTAGGCCCAAGCACTTTACCCAAAAAATCTTGTAAGGCGCCGGCCCGTTGCGGAAAACGGATAATAAAATAATGTTTCAATCCTTCGAATTGTAAGGAGCGTTCCTTAATCTCTTCTGTTCGGGTGATGTCATTGTTACTCCCCGATACAATACACACTACATTCTTGCCCTTGATTTTATCGGCATAATAATCAAGTGCAGTAATTGATAGTGCTCCTGCAGGTTCTACGACAATGGCCTCCCGATTATACAATTCCAGAATTTTGGTGCAAATACGGCCTTCAGGAACCAGTACAATATCATTCAAAAGTTCTTTACAAATGGCGAAGGGAAGATCGCCTACCCGCTGAACAGCCGCTCCGTCAACAAATTTGTCAATATCCTCTAATTTTACGACTTCACCTTTTTTTATCGATTCATACATAGAGGGAGCACCAGCCGGTTCTACGCCAATAATTTTGGTGTTCGGGCTAACTTGTTTAAAATAGCTCCCGACACCTGCTGCCAAACCACCGCCACCAATGGGGACAAAAAGGTAATCGATATGACAGTTAGAATCCTGCAAGATTTCAAGACCAACAGTAGCCTGCCCTTCTATAATCAATGGATCGTCAAACGGATGAATAAAGGTTTTTCCGTTTTCTTTGCAATCCTTAAAGGCTTCGGCACTGGCCTGATCGTAGGTGTCACCGAATAAAACAATTTCGACAAACTGACGCCCAAACATTTGAACCTGCCTGATTTTCTGTTTTGGGGTAGTACTCGGCATATAAATTTTGGCTTGAATGCCCAATTTCCAGCTGGAAAAAGCCACCCCTTGCGCATGATTTCCTGCGCTGGCACATACGATTCCCTTTTCACATTCCTGCTGCGTCAGGCTTTTAATTTTATTATAGGCCCCACGAATTTTATAAGAACGAACCATTTGCAAATCTTCCCTTTTTAAGAAAACCTTTGCACCAAATTCTTCTGAAAGATTCAGGTTTTCGGTGAGAGGTGTAGAACTCAATACCTCGTTGATCGTTAATTTTGCACGGTTTATAGCCTCCAGGCTTGGAAAATAGTTGTCTGCCATTCTAATTCTTTATGCTGATAAATTTAATTCTATGAAAGTAAAACAAAGGTAATGGCTTTATGACACATCACCTCGCAAATTCTTTTCAAATCCTATTCAAATTGTATTATTGGTTCCCTGTCATTATAAACTCAACTCTTTTTAACCTTGCTCTTAAACAGCACTAAAAATAGCCTTCATTAGTTTAAATATCAGAAATTTGTGTAATTTAATCAATGTTTTTAATACTAATTTCCTGAGCGAAACCAAAATTACTGACCATGAAATTTATTGCTATATTCCTATTCACCATCCTCTTTGTTGCTTGTGAAAAAGGCAATGAAGTTCCTGAAAACAAAGACTGGCCAACGACCATTGATTTTTTTGCCTCCACACTGGAAAGTAGCCACAAAAATTTATTCTTTCAACTTCCACAAGCTGAATTTTATAGAATGACCCAAACGCTAAAACAGCAATGCGATACCTTATCCGATGTCGAAGTTGTTTTAGAGATATCTAAAATCCTCACCAAAGTGGGCGATGCACATACCGGTTTATCCCCAAAGTGCGACATTTATACTTTCCTTCCATTTCAGTTTCTTTCATTAAGTGATGGTTTTTTCTGCTACAGTGCTCCGTCCAATTATCACGAAATGATAGGGGAAGTCCTTGCATCAATTGACGGTACCTCCATGGAAACAGTTCGCTCCAAATTTGCAGAAATTATTCCTCACGAGAATGAGCCCAAATTGCAACAGGGCATCAGAAACTACCTCGCCTGCCCGGAGGTTCTCAACGGATTAGGGATTACTTCGGAAAAAGAGGATTTCACCTTCAATACCATCAGCGGACATTCTGTTACTGTTGTTGTTAAAACAATCAGTGGAAGCAACGTAAACTACTTTGCGGAAAAAGAGCTTCCTCTTTACCTGCAAAATACCGGTAAAAAATACTGGTTCACCAGCATTGAAGAAGAAAAAATGGTTTATGTCCAATACAATTCCTGCTCAGAATATGACGACAACCCATTTGCAACATTAACAAAAGAAGTCTTTGATGAAGTCGAAAGGATCAGTGCCGATAAACTCGTAATCGATTTAAGGTGGAATGGAGGAGGCAGTTCTTCCATTTTCAGTCCCATGCTAAAAGCCATTGTAAATCAAAATGTCTTAAATCAGGAAAATCACTTGTACGTCATAACGGGCAAGGCAACATTTTCGAGTGCACTCCTAAATGCGCTTGAATTACAAGAACAAACCAACGCCATTCTCATTGGCGAACCAACCGGAGGAAAACCCAATCATTATGGCGAAGTAGAAACATTCAGGTTGAACAAGCTGGGAATTACCGTTCAATATTCAACAAAGTATTTCAAAAGGGTAGAGGGCGATCCACCAAGTTTAGAACCCGACATTTTAGTACCAACTTCTTCTAAAGATATGCTCAATTTAACAGATCCTGTTTTAGAATACATTGTGAATCACTAACAACTAATATTCTCATTTATAAGCAATACGATTAAAAAGCATAACCCATGCCGAATGAAAGAAAACCAACAAAACCAATTCCGGCTTTAAAAACAAAATGTCCATCAGGTTTTTTGAAAGTATAGCCACAAAATAAATCTGGGATCACACTTTCAATTCCGGCATTGTTATCATTCACTAACATGTTAGCACCAAGATCCACTTCAAGGTGATGTTTCCCATTAAAAAATAACATGTTACCTGTTAGCTTATACAAGCTACCATATTCCATTCCAAATAAACCAGCCGCCCAGCGACCATAGGTTCCTCTGACTGCAAAATCAATTTTTTTTGTTGAAAAAAGATAACGTTCGTAACTAATGGCAGCTGCTCCACCTAAAAGGTAATACTCAACGTTGCCGTAAATAATATTTTTTGTTTGATCCTTAAAGGTCACATCAGCTGGAATAAGACTCTCCTGAGCATGAACGGCCAATACAAAAAAGGAAATGACGACAAATAGCATTAATTTTTTCATCCAATTAAATTTAGTTTCGTTATTCTAAGCAGCATTTGTTGAATCAAAATACAAGGCTTGTCAATTCAATCAAACATTTATTTGTGCCAATTGTCTCATGTTTGGATTAACTAATTGGAATTGATCAAACAAAAGAATTTGATGAACTGAAAATCAATTTTTTACCCTCCAAACCCGGGCAACTTAAATTTCATGGTTACCTCGCCGGTCTCTTTGTTGACTTCAATTTTTTGCCCTTCCATGCCAATGTCCTTGCCGGTGCTCATTTTGAACAGGCCGGCCAGAAATTGCATTCCATTGTTCATCACCTGTTCAATCTCTTCTGCTTTTGGTGCATATGGCTGCTCTGCTAACGGAATCTTCTCATCTACGAGTTCTTCTGCCAATTCAGAGGAATCTTCCGATAGATCGATCTCATTTTCAATAGGATCTTCTTGAATCTTTGTTTCCATTGCTTCGACTTCACGAAAATCGGAATCGGGCATTACTTCCTGCGCAACAATGAACTCTTCGAGTTGATCAATGAACTGAGAACGCCCCTTCGATGAGAAATCAACAAAATTGATATTGGCGTCGGTTCCAAGCACACCGTCGAAAAGGCTTTGCTTCACTAACAAGCCGGCTGCAATTTGTTGCTCAATGCTGCCTCGGGTAATTAAGTTGAAAATAGTCAGCTTGCTGCTTTTCTGCCCGATTCGGTCAATTCTTCCTATGCGTTGGTTCTTTTTTGCAGGATTCCATGGCAATTCAAAGTTGATGATGGTATCGGCTACCTGAAGGTTCAAGCCAGAACCACCTGCTTCGGTGGAGAGGAAAACTTTGCAATGATCGTTGGTTTCAAATTTTCGGATCAATTCACCACGCGATTTCACCGGAATCTTCCCGTTCAGTTCGGCAAAACCAATGTTGTTGTCGCGTAAAACTTTACCAATCAGTTTATGCACTTTCACCCATTCGGAAAAAATGATGATTTTGCGGTTCGAATTCCGAACATCCAACTGTTCAAGCAAGATGTTCTTCAGCTCATCCAGCTTTGGTGATTCATTGGTTTCTTCATCTATCAGGTAAGTTGAATCGCATACCATACGCATACTCGCAAGCAGAAGTTGTAATTTCTTCAAATCGTAAGGGGTAAGAAATTTTTTGCGAATAATTTTCCCGATTCCCATAGCGTAAGAGCTGTGATATTCGCGTTGCATGTCGGAAAGCTCAACCGGAACGTTGATTTGCTGCACGTTGGGCAACTGGTCGAGCACAGCACGCTTCTCCCTTCGGATGAGTATGTGTTCAAGCTTTTTGTTTAACTTCTGTAGATCATAATATCCATTGATCTTATTGATTTTCTCCGGATCGAACAGGCAATGTTGGTACGAAAACTCCCAAAGTGGTCCAAGAAAATGGGGGTCAAGAATATTTACAATTGAGAAAATATCAATCAATTTATTTTCAATGGGAGTTCCGGTAATGATCAACACATGTTTGGTTTGCAAACGATTAACAGCAGAATTAGTTTGAGCTTCAAAATTTTTCACCCGTTGTGCTTCATCCAGAATTAAAAAGTCGATACCCGCCTTGTTCAGTGCCACATGATCGCGCAAAACAGTTTCGTAATTCACAATAAAAAAATGCTCCGATGCTGTTTGATACAGTTTTTCCCGTTCCTCCGGAAATCCCTGTATGACCACTGCTTTTTCGTCGGAGAACTTTTCGATTTCCTTTTTCCATTGTTGTTTCAGCGATGCAGGACAAACAATCAGTGTTCGTTCGAAACCAAATATCTCCTTTTTCTTCACCGCAGCAGTTATCGCTTGCAAAGTTTTACCCAGGCCCATCTCATCGGCAATAATAGCGGCTTTTTTAAAAGCTACGAACTGTACTCCTTGTTTTTGATATTCGTACAATTGTGCCTTAATGTTCCCATAGTTTAAAGTTGTTCTCGATTCAATGTCAACCAGAAGTTTCCTTTCATAAGCATCCGCAACCTTTTCTCGCACTTCGGGACGAATGCGGATTCTTTTTACATTTTCAGCATCTTCGATAAAACCAAGAAAATTGAGCAATTCATTTTCTTCAATAAATTCTTTGTTCTTGAAGTATTTGGAAATAATTAAGCGTTCCTGCACCTCCAATTCATAGGGATAAATCCATGTGATTTTGTAGTCATTTAAAGGATCGCAATAGATCTCGATAAATGGAAATCTTTTACTTAGCTTGGCATATATCGTAAGGTCTTCTTTTAATTTACGATAGGCAAACATGATGTGTTTGGTTGTCCCAAGTTTGTTTTTTTGGGCATCAGGGCTGTCGCTGTAGCCTGTTTCGTTTTCAAAGTCGCGCAGAAAAATCCTGTATTTCATCCCCCTCTCATTGGTAAGGATATGATCACCATAAATATTTTTGCCCCATTCAATTTGATATTCCGCTTTATCTGCCTTCAAACGGCGTTCGGCCAATACCCTGCGGATCATTCCTTCTCGTGTATAGCGCTGGTGCTCATTGTTGGTTTTCTGATCGAGCAGGTGAAGTTCATTTTCAACCTGTAACAAACAGGCATAGGAGTATTGATTCCAAGCCTTGAATTCCGATTTGGTCTCCGGAAATATATTATCCTCACCATCAAGAGTAATCGCATATTCGATAGGTTCCGTCAAGGAAGAATCATATACAATCAATTCGAACCGTTCTTTCGATTGTGAAAGAATCTGGCATTCGCCATTGTTGTAGATAATTTCACCAATTACAAGTTCGTTCCTGTCAAGCAAATCTACAAGTTTCGTTTTCTGTACTGAGATCAATGCGGCAAATTCCATGAATTTTTGTTTTTGATGTTCAAACAAAGTAAGTAAATTTGGGATAATGTACATTTAAACACGATCAAATTTTAGCTTGAAAATGAAACCAGACGACATGCTAAACGATGTACTCGCCATACTTAGGATGGTGAAGGACAATAAAAACAAGATGCAGAAATTGCTTGATCTTTCTGATTAATAAGTGTTGTTTCTTCATATCTTTATGAAAATTAAACTACCACTTATGACCATTAGAATTTCAGCACTATTACCAGCAATAACAGCCTTTTTAGTCATTTCATGTTCCTTTCCAAAAGAAGACACCAGCATAGCCAACCTATTCGCACCGGGCAATGTGAATACCAACATGAGTGAACGCGATGCTGCCCTATCTCCCGATGAATCCATTTTTCTATTTTCGGTTCAATTGACCAATCAACATTCAGCGATTTGCTACTCCACCAAATTGACAGGGAAATGGATCCGTCCGCGAGTTGCTTCCTTTTCGGGCAAATACATGGACATTGAACCGGTATTTCATCCCGACGGTCGTTTGTTTTTTGCATCGAACCGGCCTCTGCCCGGCGAAACAGAAGCAGGAGATTACAACCTTTGGTACGTATCAAAAACGGATACCGGCTGGAGTGAAGCAATGGCACTTGACACCGTAGTTAATTCAGCAGGAAATGAGTTCTACCCTTCGTTCACTTACAACGGAGACATCTACTTTACAGCAACACTGGAAGGTGGAAAAGGAAAAGAAGATATCTGGATGTCGAAATGGGAAAATCAACAATTTGCTCCACCCACCAATTTAGGTGACTCCATTAATACAGCAAATTATGAATACAATAGTTTTATAAGCCCCGACGGTAGCTTCCTGCTTTTTACCACCCATGGTTGGGGCGAAGGAATGGGAAGTGGCGACATTTATGTAAGTTTCAAGGACGAAAACGCAATTTGGCATTCTCCCAAAAATCTAGGAGCAAAAGTGAATACCACTGCATTTGAATATTGTCCTTCACTTTCACCTGATGGTAAAACACTGTTCTTCACCCGTAAAAATTCACCTACTCCTGAAACAGAGCGGTGGAGCTACTTCGAAATGGTGAGCAGTTTTAATTCACTGGAGAATGGGCAAGGGAATATATATTACATCAATTCCGATATTATTCAGCAACTTAAATAAGACAGTATGAAGTTCTGGTTACTGGTTAGTTTTATTTCTTTTTCATGGCTATTAAATGCGCAAAACACAGATTGCAAGCTAATGATTGGAACGAATCTGTCAGGCCTTAGCGACTGGATGACTGAAATGCCCTTTGTGGATATGATGCACCACGCACGAACCTGGGGAACCCGCAACCGAACCTGGCTGGGAGGCAATTCCACCAATCAGTGGAATACTGAACTAATGAGTTCCATTGAAACCGATGAACAGGGCTATCCGCTCGAACTTCCATTTTATCAGGAAGGCCTGGGCCTGGAAGACAGTCAGATGGTTTTTACGGTCTGGGCCAATATCGATGCATGGGAACCGGGAAACTATACCCTATTGTATGACGGTGAAGGTTGGATTGACTTTAGGATGGATGGCAAGGTTATAAATCGGGAACAAGGAAAATTGAGCGTTGAAATTATTCCTTCAGATGATTCTTTTCTGGAGATGGTAATCAGGGAATCCCGGAAAGGAAATCACATCAGAAATATACGCTTACTTATGCCAGGCCATGAAGATACTTTTGCGGAACAAGCTTTTAACCCACTCTATCTCGAACGCTTACAAAACTTCGCTACACTACGTTTCATGGATTGGGGACAAACCAACAATTGGGGTGAAGATGCTTCATGGCTCTGCTACGACGAACCCAATGATACTATTCTAAAAACATGGAATGAACGTAGCAAACCAGACTTTTACACCTGGAGTCACAACAAAGGTGTCCCTTACGAAACCATGTGTGATTTGTGCAACGCACTCAACAAAGACATGTGGATCTGCGTTCCCCACAACGCCTCGAACGAGTACATCACCGAAATGGCCGGGCTGATCAAAAAGCGTTTAAATCCGGAATTAAAAATTTATGCCGAATACAGCAACGAGATATGGAACTGGATGTTTGGTCAAACCCAATGGTTGAACACTTTCTTTTGCATTAATCGGGGCATCTCATGGCCTGAAGGAATTGTTGATCGTGTGCAAAACAACCTGGACATATGGACCGAAGTTTTTGCTGATGAACCTAATCGGGTGATTAAAGTCGCTGGTGGTCAAACCGCCTGGCAGGATGTTACCAATCGTATTGTAAAGAACTTGGCACCAAATAGTTTCGATGCCTTAAACATTACTGCTTATTTTGGCCTGGGAGATGATACTGCACTGGATGCCTTAGGAACCAAAGCGAGTGCTGCTGACATCGCAGCACAAGTGCGCAAAAACATGCACGAACTTGGAATAACAGCCATAAAAAACCAATACCAATTGGCCAAAGAATTAAAAATCCCCATCGTATTTTACGAAGCAGGCCAGCACATTACACCAACTCCATTTGGCGAAGAACCTAGCTATGCACAGGCTCTTTTGGCTATACAACGCGACACTGCATTGTACCATCTTTACCATGAATGGTTCACGCTCATCGAAAACGTTCTTGATGAGGGAGATCAAGCGCCATACATGAATTTTAGCTTTGTTGGAGACCGAAGTGCACGTTATGGGAGCTGGGGAATACTTGAGACATTAAATCAGGATACTTCGCAAATATATGCCCCTAAATTTCAGGCCACCATGGAACAAATTTTGTATTGCGGCCAGCCGGGGAACTCAGCTGATGCCGTAATCAAGTATAACAACAGTGAAACAATCAGCATCATAAAAGGGCCCGATAAAAGCTTTACTGTAAAATGCACCCAACCACTCGACGCATTAAGAATCTATTCATCAAACGGTGATGTATTAAAACAATTCAACCTTTCCGGAAAAACTGAATTTCAATTGAATTTAGTTGAATTGGCTCAGGGAATATATTTGATAAAGACAGAAGGTCCCCAATTTCAAAACATTCAAAAAATACAGATCAATTAGAGGAGCTGACTAATAACCATCTCCAGTCCTGTCTGTTCAGGAACAACAATTGAATGCATTCCCAATTTTTCTGCTGCTTCACAATTTTCAGGGCGGTCATCAACCATTACGGTTTCGGTAGCCACCAGACCGGCATCATTTAACACATGTTCAAAACATGCTGCATCGGGCTTTCTAAGTCCAATTTCATTTGAATAATAAACTTTTGTAAACAAGTCGCTGAGCGGAAAATGGTACCTGTTCTTAAATTCCTTTTCAAAGTAAGCCACATGATACACATTGGTATTGCTCAATAAAAAAAGCGTGTATTTTTCGGCCAGCTCCTTCAACATTGAAACCCGAATAGCAGGAAATTCAAGTAACATGGCACACCAGACATCTACAATCTGCGAGTCACTAACTCCTGGTTTACAAACCTTACGCATGGTTGATTTAAATTTCTCTTTCGACAAATTTCCGGTTTCCATACCAACAACCACATCAGGCAATTCTTCCCAATTGATATTCATTTCAATTCCGGGTTTCAAAATCCGCTTAAACTCGCTGTACGTCAACTCAGGGTCTAAATCAACAAGTACTCCACCCAAGTCTAAAATCACATTTTTGAAATTCTTCTGGTCGTTCATCCTTTTGTATTCAGTGTCATTTTTGTCATTAATGAAACACTCTCACCCATTCATAAGAATAAGAAATGTTGATATATTGACTTGTTTCATTGCCGAAAATTATAAATTGCCGCAAAGTTAATCATCCAATTTTTTCATGATAATAAACGGGCAACATTTTCAAACAATTTGGGTAGATGGTAACAATTCAGAACGAATTAAAATAATCAACCAGCAGAAGTTACCTTTTGAATTAAAAATTCAAACGCTAAAAACCTTTCAGGAAGCATTCAATGCCATTAAAGAAATGACCGTTCGTGGCGCTCCTTTAATAGGGGTTACTGCAGCCTACGGAATCTATTTGGCATTGGTTGAATTCAACGGCCATACAGATTTGCAGGAGTATCTGACGAAAAAGTGCATGGAGATGAAAACCGCTCGACCTACTGCTGTTAACCTGGCCTATGCCGTACAAGAAATGCAATTTGCCCTTTCTCAAGCCAGCGATTTAGCCACAGCAAAACAAATTGCTCTGAAAAAAGCCAATGAATTAAAAGCACAGGAAATTGAACATTGCATTGCCATTGGTGACTTTGGAATGAGCTTGATTGAAACTATTTCAGCCAAAAAAAATGGTGAACCTGTTAACATTCTTACCCATTGCAACGCCGGATGGCTGGCTTGCATCGACTGGGGAACTGCACTGGCACCAATTTACAAGGCCCATCACAAAGGGATTGCCGTTCATATTTGGGTCGACGAAACACGGCCACGCAACCAGGGCAGCAAACTGACTGCTTATGAATTGCATCAGGAAGGTGTTCCGCATACCGTAATACCGGATAATACGGGAGGCCATTTAATGCAACACGGTAAAGTCGACATGGTGCTTGTTGGAAGTGACCGAACCACACGCATTGGCGATGTTTGTAATAAAATAGGTACGTATTTGAAAGCCCTTGCCGCACACGACAACCACATTCCTTTTTATGTGGCCTTGCCCTCCTCTTCCATCGATTTCCATTTAAAAGATGGAATCCAAGAGATTGAAATTGAAGAACGCAATGGCGATGAAGTACGATTTATGGAAGGCAAAGGTGGAAAAACACAGATTATACAGAACGAAAGCCCCGTAGCCAACTTTGGCTTCGATGTAACACCGGCACGGCTGGTTACCGCACTCATTACCGAAAAAGGAATTTGTAAAGCCAATGAATCAGCTATTCGAAATATGTTTCCCGACAAATAATGGATGAGCACGAAGGATATATTAAATTTGTGGCTCATTGGGAAAAGAAAAAATTTCCATTTGAGGCATTGCGAATTGAACAAATAAATTCCATTCGAGCTGAATTAATTCAAAAAGATTGGGTAGGAATTTTGCCCAATGGGATCGGCTTCGGAAATATCTCAGTGCGGAACAAAAAAGGTGCAGCCTTTGTCATCACAGGCTCAGCAACAGGTGGCCTTCATCCACTGACATCAAAACATTTCGCATTAGTACAAACGAGCAATGTTCAAAAAAATCAATTATCGTGTATTGGTGAAACCATTGCCTCTTCCGAATCCTTGAGTCATGCCGTGTTTTATAAACAACGAAAAGACATACAAGCCGTCATACACATCCATTCTCAGCAACTTTGGCAAAAACAGATCAATAAATTACCAACTTCCAATATTAAGGCAAGCTATGGCACACCCGAAATGGCCTTTTCCATTTCCAAACTTCTCGTTCAACATGAATCAAATTCAGGGGTATTTGTGATGGGTGGTCATCCGGATGGATTGATCGCTTTTGGGCAAAATTTGGAAGAAATCGTCCAGTTGCTTCTCCAACTTTAAAAAGCAAAACTTGCTTTATTTAGTCGAATATTTGAAGCATTAATTTGGTAGTTCCTGTAATTTTCCGTCCCTTAGATATATTCATTATAAATTGACTCATTTGTAGTTAAGAAATGTTATTCGCCTTCATGGCTACCATGAATTGGATTTTATAATTTGTACGTTTGCCTTCTATAACAAAGAACAAAAAGTATGAAAGGATTTAATTTAGGGGGATTAAATGTTCAGGTTCCGATTATTCAGGGTGGAATGGGTGTTGGTATTTCATTATCGGGACTGGCAGCAGCAGTGGCCAACGAAGGTGGAATTGGCGTAATTTCATGCGCCGGACTTGGATTGATCTACAAAGAAAAAGCAAAAGATTATTTACAATCAAATATCGATGGTTTAATTACTGAAATTCGAAAAGCACGGGAGAAAACCAAAGGAATTATTGGGGTGAACATCATGGGTGCACTCACCAATTTTGAAGACATGGTGCGAACCACTATTGCCGAAAAAGCCGACATTATTTTTGCCGGTGCAGGTTTGCCATTAAATTTACCATCGTTCATAAAACCTGATAGCGTTACCCGATTGGTCCCCATCGTTTCATCAGGAAAAGCTGCTCGCCTGCTCTGCACCAAATGGCAAAATACCTACAATTATTTACCCGATGCCTTTGTGGTTGAAGGACCAAAAGCAGGAGGCCACCTGGGTTTTAAACCCGAACAAATAACAGACGCCAACTATTCTCTTGAGGAAATTGTGCCGGATGTAATTCGTGAAGTACGCATATTTGCTGAAAAATACAACAAGGAAATTCCCGTTATTGCTGCCGGAGGAATTTACAATGGTGCCGGAATGTTCGACATCATGAGTAAAGGAGCCAATGGCGTTCAATTGGGAAGCAGATTTGTGACCACCAATGAATGCGACGCTTCCGATATTTTCAAACAACAATACATCAACTCGGAAGAAAAGGATATTGAAATCATTCAAAGTCCTGTAGGCATGCCTGGCAGAGCTTTTAACAATGGTTTCCTCGACAAGTGAAGCAAGGTATGAAAATGCCAAAAACGTGCCCTTTTCAATGCATTAAAACATGCGATATCAGCAAAAGCCCATATTGTATTGTAACGGCGCTATACAATGCCGCTAAAGGAAACATGAAAAATGGTTATGCCTTTGCCGGAAGCGATGCTTTTAGGGCGACAAGCATTATGAGCGTAAAAGAAGTTTTTTCTGAATTCATAATCGATTTTAAGAAAAAAGCCGAAGAGGTTTTAAAATAAAGAAACTATACATACCGATCATCACCATTGGCAATGCAGATTTCATACATCACATTGCCAATTTTTTTGGTTACTGCCGCAAAGAATTTTTCACCTTTTTCTTTCGATGCAAGTATCGGATCGCCAATCCCAGTATCTTCAGTAACTTTTGACCATTTCCGCTCGGCCCAAATCCACCCCTCATTAAATCCATCAATTCTATTTCGTTTGGCTTTCCCATTGCCCCATTTTTCTTTAGGCAGAACCAATTCAGGCTTAAGATAAAGCATTAAACTGGTTTCCATTTCTTCAGCATGATCGCCTGAATTTTCAAAGTAATCATTACGTTGAAGAGCCTGAAACCAATTTGACGTACAAATAAACATTTTAGGAAATCTTAATCCTAGTTCCCTGATAAAAGGCTTGAAGTCATTTCCTCCATGACTATTAAATATCATTAATTTATAGATTCCCTGCCTGTTCAACCCCTCAATGATATCATTGAGAATACACAACTGTGTACTTGGATTCATATTAATGTCGAGGTAGATGTCCGATTGACCTGTATTTACACCAAACGGAATAGTTGGCAAAACAATTACTTTTCCTCCTTTTTCCCAGGCAATTCTTGCAGATTCAGCAGCTATTAAATCCGATTCGATATTATCACATGCATAGGGCAAATGGTAGTTGTGTGCTTCCGTTGCTCCCCATGGCAAAATGGCTAAATCAAATTCCGTTTGCTTAACGTTATACCAATTGGTTTCCGATAAAATATAAGGTCTCATCTTAGTTGAATTTGGGAGGTAAAAATACAAATATCCCAATTTAATAAAATTTCATGAAGTCATTTCTTTCGATTTCATTAATATTCACAAGACAGATCACATCTTTCAACAGGTATTTTATAAAATATTTTACCTTTGCCACTCATAAATTTCAATCGAATTCAAATTGTGATACAATGAATACTTGAGAGCTAAGCCTCAAATCTCATTGTTTCTTTATAATAGCTATAAAAAATGAAACGTCAGGAAATCAAAGAAATTCTTAAATCGGATGCGATAGGAAGCACCATCAAAGTGAGTGGTTGGGTACGTACAAAACGCGAAAGCAAAAATGTAAATTTCATTAATCTAAACGATGGAACCGTACTTAGCAACTTACAGATTGTTGCCGATGTAACTGTTTTTCCTGAAGAACTTCTCAAGAAAATTACAACCGGAGCAGCTTTAACCATTGTGGGCGAATTGGCTGAATCAGGTGGACAACAACGTGTAGAGCTTATTGCCAAAGAAATTGAAGTGGTAGGTGAAGCCGATCCCGATAAATATCCCTTACAAGCCAAACGTCACAGTTTGGAATTTTTACGTGAAATTGCCCACTTGCGCATGCGCACCAACACCTTTAGCGCCATTATGCGTGTTCGCCATTCAATGATTTATGCCGTACATACCTTCTTCACTCAAAAAGGATTCTTCAATATTCACACACCAATTATCACTTCAAGTGATGCCGAAGGTGCTGGTGAGATGTTTCAGGTTACCACGCTGGACATGAAAAATCCACCACTAAGCGAAGATGGTTCGATCGATTACAGCCAGGACTTCTTTGGTAAAAAAACCAACCTGACCGTATCGGGACAATTGGAAGGTGAATTGGCAGCCATGGCCTTATCCAAAATTTACACCTTCGGACCAACGTTCCGTGCCGAAAACTCCAACACCTCGCGTCATCTGGCCGAGTTCTGGATGATTGAACCCGAAATGGCATTCTACGACATTAACGACAACATGGATTTGGCCGAAGAATTCCTTAAATACCTGATCCAGTATGCACTAAACAATTGCATGGAAGATCTTGAATTCCTTAGCCAAAGGTTAAAACAGGAAGATAAAGATAAACCAGCCGACCAACGTAGCATGGAATTGATTGAAAAGCTAAATTTTGTAGCGAACAATGATTTTATTCGTTTGACGTATACCGAAGCAATTGAAATACTTACTAACTCAAAGCACAATAAAAAAGGCAAGTTCCATTACCCGCTTCATGGATTTGGCACCGACCTTCAAAGCGAACACGAACGCTATTTGGTTGAAAGTCATTTCAAAAAACCAGTAATCCTTACCGGTTACCCCGCAGGAATCAAGGCGTTCTATATGAAATTAAACCCTGATGGAAAAACCGTAGCTGCAATGGACGTGTTGTTCCCACAAATTGGTGAAATCATTGGTGGATCACAGCGTGAAGAAAACTACGATATATTGGTGGAGAAAATGGAAAAAATGGATATTCCATTGGAAGAGATGAGCTGGTACCTCGATACCCGCCGTTACGGTTCAGTTCCTCATAGTGGATTTGGTTTAGGATTTGAACGCCTCATTACTTTTGTAACCGGTATGGGAAACATCAGAGACGTGATTCCGTTCGCACGTGCACCCAAGAATTGTGAATTTTAATCAAAATAATCGAAGGTGTTGTAAAATAAGCAACACCTTTCTTTTTTGATCTAGATTTTGATCCCCATTTTTTTCTAAATTTATCCTCTGAAAACAAAATACGAATGGCAGGACAAAATCTATCACTACAGCAAAGACTACTTCAAAAGTTGTCTCCACAACAAATCCAGATGATTAAGTTGCTGGAGCTACCTACCATTCAGTTAGAACAGCGAATTAAACAAGAGCTGGAAGAGAATCCCGTTTTAGAAGTGGATGGCAATCATCGCGAAGGGGATGCTCAGGAAGAACGGTCTGAACCTGCAGAAGAGTCTCCAAAAGAAATTTCCATCGACGAATACATAAACGACGAACCATCGTATAAATACAGAGCAAACAATTATTCCAAAGATGACAAAAAGGAAGACATCCCATTTAGCATAGGATCAACCTTTCATGAATTTTTAGCCGAACAATTGGGTCTGGTGAAACTCACCGAACGTCAGCAAATGCTGGCCGAATACATCATAGGGAACATTGATGAAGATGGCTACCTCCGACGTGAAATTGAAGCCATGGTCGACGACATGGCCTTTTCGATGAACCTGGAGGTCAGTGATCAGGAAATGATTCAACTGCTTGAAATCGTTCAAGATTTGGATCCACCAGGCATTGGCGCCCGTGATCTGCGCGAATGCCTTCTCTTACAGCTTAAACGTAAACGGTACCAAACCGAAGTGGTAGAAAATGCGACCCGTTTGCTTGAGGAAATGTTCGAGGAATTTACCAAAAAACACTACGATAAAATAATGGCCCGTTTGGACATCGACGAGGATGACCTGCGCGACGCCATTGATGAAATCATTCATCTGAATCCCAAACCGGGAAGCTCTTACAGCAATCCCTTAAATCGAGCCAATCAAGCCATTGTGCCCGACTTCACCCTCGATATTGTGGAAGGGGAAATTCAGGTGTATCTAACCCGGGGAAATATACCCGATTTAAGGGTCAGTAACCATTACGCGAATATGCTGAAATCCTACAATGAAAATAAACGGAATCAATCCAAAGCACAGAAGGATGCCGTATATTTTGTAAAACAGAAATTGGATACCGCAAAATGGTTCATCGATGCCATCAAACAAAGGCACCAAACCTTGCTCCTCAGCATGAATGCCATTGTTGAATACCAAAAAGAATATTTCATCGATGGCGACGAAGCCAAACTCAAACCAATGATTCTCAAGGATATTGCAGAAATAACCGGGTTAGATATTTCAACTATATCACGAGTTTCGAACAGCAAATACATTCAGACGCATTTTGGAATATATGCCTTAAAATACTTTTTTAGCGAAGGAATGCAGGATGAATCGGGCGAAGAGGTTTCCACAAGAAAAATTAAAAAAATATTGCAAGATGTTGTTGATGCCGAGGACAAAAAGAAACCGGTCACCGATGACCGACTTGCCGCTATTTTGAAAGAAAAAGGTTTCCCCATTGCACGCCGTACAGTAGCAAAATACCGAGAACAATTGAACATTCAGGTGGCACGACTAAGAAAAGAACTATAGCTTATTTTAGAAAAAAATTTCTATTCCCTTTAATTGATTTGATTTTTGCCTTTTTTTTCTACTTTTAACCGCATGGTAGAAAAACTAAATAAATATGTGGCACTGTTCTTTTCCGCTGTGTTCAATCCTTTTGTCATCCCTTCCCTGGCATTTTATATTATTCTTATAAATTTACCAGGTTTTGAGATGTATTCATTGAAGATAAAATCAATATTAATGTTGATTGTTTGCGCCTCCACGTGTATTATCCCTCTGATTTTCATGTTAATTGTGTCGCTAAGCCCCAACATTAATCTGGACATGATGCATCATCGAGATAGAATATTACCGTATATTTTTAGTGCCTTCAGCCTATATTTAGGTGCTCAACTAGTTGGTAAGTTACCGGTTCCGCACATTTTCAGCTTATTCCTTTTAGCTTCATGTTTGATTTTGATCCTACTTTTTGCGATCACCACAAAGTGGAAGATATCGGGCCATATGGCCGGAGTTGGAGCATTGGTTGGAAGTCTCCTCTCCATTACGTTTAAGTACGGCATTGACCTCACCTACCCGATCATTGCATCAATTTTAATTGCAGGTGCAGTAGGATCATCTCGCATTATACTAAAGAAACACAGCTCTGCTCAGGTTTATGCAGGCTTTGGCTTAAGTGTACTTTGTATGTATGTCACTATTTACTTTTTTTAGCAACAATTACCGCAGTTCCAAAAATTCCACCACGGTTTCGCACTTTTGACAAAGCTTCTTTTGCTTCACTGTAACCGGAATAGGATTCCACGGCCAATTTATACCAACCATCTTCGTTAAGCATAAATATATCTGGCTTATAACCTTGACTTATCAAATCTTTCTTGCGGCCGATAGCATATTCCTCAACGGTAAAACTCGCCACAACAATAAAGTAATTGTCGTTTAAATCTACCCCTTTAACCTGAGGTTCAGGTTCTGGCGCTGCAACTTTAGCAGGCACTGCAACTGTAGGTTTTACGGAATCAACTATTGCAACAGAATCATTAACGTAAGGTTTATAATAATTATAATCATCTGATGCTTTTTTACGACAAGACATCACCACTAATAAAATAAGACCCGCTAATACAATTTTTGATTTCATGCTTACAACATTTAATTTCAGCTGCTCTTGTTCTGTGAAGGTATCAATTCCAACGTTCTTTTGGTTGAATTAAACAAAAAATTGAAACAGAATAAAGACTGAATGTTTTTACAAATTTAAAAAGATAATTGAATATAAGAATATGAAATAAAAAAAGCGGATAAAGAAGAAGTTCCCTATCCGCAAAGAAGTATGTTTTTTTTGAATTTAATCAACAAATTTATAGCCAATTCCCTTTAAGGTTTTTATGTGGGTTTCGCCAATTTTTTCGCGCAACTTCCGAATATGCACATCAATTGTACGATCCCCAACAATCACTTGTTCCCCCCATACAGAGGTATAAATTTCTTCACGCGTAAATACCTTGCCAGGTTTTGAGGCCAACAAGGAAAGCAACTCAAATTCTTTTCTGGGTAATATCATTTCAGTTCCTTCCACTGTAATGAGGTAGCGTTCACGATCGATGGTAATGTTTCCTATAATAATCAAATTGTTATTCACAACAACAGCGGCCTGCTCTTCAACCAGAACAGTACGTTTCATTAATGCTTTCACCCTACTAACCAATACCTTTGGACGGATAGGTTTAGTAATGTAATCATCAGCGCCTGCTTCAAATCCTGCAATTTGTGAGTAGTCTTCACCTCGTGCTGTTAAAAATGCAATAACCGTACTTTTTAATTTCGGATTTTTACGTAGCTCCTCGCAAGTAGCAATACCATCCATTTCGGGCATCATTACATCTAAAATAATCAGATCGGGTATTTTTTTCTCGGCAATTTTGATGGCGTCTCGTCCATTTTGCGCAGTATAAACTTTGTAACCTTCTTTCTCGAGATTGTAACTAACAAATTCTAAAATGTCAATTTCATCATCTACCAAAAGAATTCTTTTCTCATCACTCATTGCTATTGATTTTATGGGCGGTTAAAAATACACTATCAAAATTACATTTTAATTAATAGATCATTAAACTTTGTGTAAAATTTATAAAACAGACTTTAATAAGGTAAAAGTAAATGTGGTACCAACGTCCACTTGACTTTTCACATTGATGGTTTGCTGATGGGCCTCAATAATATGTTTAACAATGGCTAACCCCAATCCTGTACCACCTTGCTCCCGTGAACGATGTTTATCAACGCGGTAAAATCTTTCGAATATTCTGGGAAGATGTTCTTTCTCAATTCCAATTCCACTGTCAATAACCTCAATCATGATTTGGTCATTCAAATCGTAAAATCCAACCTCAACAGTACCTCCTTTCCTTCCGTATTTTATACCATTCACCACCAAATTACTCATGACCTCCATAATTCTTTTTCTATCAGCATAAACCATCATGGTGCGATCAATTTTATTGCTGAATTTAAGCCTTATTTTCCGTTCATGGGCAAGCAAGTGTTCAATCTCAAATACATCTTCAACAAGCTTAACCAAATTAATGTCTTCCATTTTCAGGGTAAGTTCGCCGGACTCCAATTTATTGATCGATTCCAGATCTTCTACAATCGATATCATACGGTCGATGCTTTTAACGGTGCGCTTTAAATACAATAAGTTTATGCGCTCATCATCAATACCACCTTCAATTAAAGTTAAAATATAACCTTGAATGTTAAAAATTGGAGTTTTTAATTCGTGCGAAACATTGCCTACAAATTCTTTTCTGTACCGCTCCAATTCTTTTAATCGTTTAATTTCTGCCTGTTTATTGGTAGCCCACTGGGTCACTTCAAAATTCACATCGAAACCAAGTGGATTGATGTGCAACCATTCGTTAGGTTTTTGAACTTCCTTTACAGGAATATCCCTAATGATCTTAAAAATTGGTTTCAACCGATTTTCAATCACAGTACTAAAAAAGAACGAGGCTATAATGCCTACAATCACAAAAATCAGAAAGAACAAGATCAATAAATGCCAATCCTCTTCCAATAAATAATTCCTAAAAAGCAGTACAATTAAAGTAACAATTGCTGACACTGCCAGCGATAACCAAAT
This sequence comes from Prolixibacteraceae bacterium, assembly GCA_041821245.1. Taxonomy (GTDB): domain Bacteria; phylum Bacteroidota; class Bacteroidia; order Bacteroidales; family Prolixibacteraceae; genus Roseimarinus. Next base: position 301,162 of record JBGUEP010000001.1, on the reverse strand, counting down.
GGCAATAACCTGTGGTCGCAAACTCTTCATAAAAATTAGTTTTACAATTTGAATAAGTACTTATTTGTTCTTCAATAATAACATTCTATTTATTAATATTTTGTGTTTCTAAAATTAATAGAAAAATCATTGCGTTGAGATCTAATATAAACTTTACCTTTAGTTAACATTTTAATAAAAAAGCAGCCATATATAAGCTAATAAATGCGCGTATTTTGCTCTCGCAAAAAAGTACTTGAAATAATTTAAAATAGTATAAACAATAACTTATTGTAATGAGTGAGATTTATTTAATTCTGGTAGTCGTTTTATTTGCCCTGGCCATCTCCGATTTGATTGTAGGAGTAAGTAACGATGCAGTTAACTTTTTAAATTCTGCGATAGGATCTAAAGCAGCTCCAAAGTGGCTAATCTTTACGGTAGCCAGTATTGGGGTCATCGTTGGTTCGACCTTCTCAAGTGGAATGATGGAAGTAGCACGCAAAGGGATTTTTCATCCCGAGATGTTTGTATTTACCGAAATCATGGTCATTTTTCTGGCAGTTATGATTACCGACGTAATTCTGTTGGATATGTTTAACACCTTCGGGATGCCTACTTCTACTACGGTTTCGATTGTTTTCGAGCTCCTTGGTTCTGCCGTTGCTGTATCACTGGTAAAAATGAGGGAATTGGGTCAGGCTGCAAGCCATTTAGGCGACTACATTAACTCCGAAAGAGCCATGCTCATTATTTTTGGAATTCTGATATCAGTGGTCATTTCATTCAGTGTTGGAGCTCTCATACAATGGCTTACACGCATTGTCTTCTCCTTTCGTTACGATAAGCGATTTACTTATTTTGGATCACTTTATGGCGGTTTATCCATTGCAGTTATTACTTATTTCATGATCATTAAAGGGGCAAAAGGCGCTTCCTTTATTAGTGAAGAAACAGCTTCATTCATGAAAAACAATATGATGATGATTTTCTGGGTAAGCTTTGTCGGATGGACAGTTTTGCTCCAATTATTACGATGGCTGTTTAAAATTGATATTTTAAAAATTATTGTATTGGTTGGAACCTTTGCTTTGGCCATGGCCTTTGCCGGGAACGACCTGGTCAATTTTATTGGTGTTCCACTGGCCGGCTTTTCATCATTCAAAGCATGGATGGCTTCCGGTGCAGGTGCCGATAGCTTTACAATGAGTATATTAACTGAAAAAGTAAGAACACCTACTTTTATGCTTCTTGGCGCGGGAGTAATTATGGTCATTACCATTATTACTTCCAGAAAGGCACGGAACGTTGTGAAAACCTCAATTGATCTGGCACGGCAAAACGAAGGAGTTGAACGTTTTGGTTCATCAGCAGCATCGCGCGTTGTGGTTCGTGCCAGCGTGCAACTCAACGACTACTTTATTAAAGTTGTTCCACAAAGCATATTGCAAAGAATTGATCGGCAATTTGTTGCAGCAGAAGTGAATGACCAACTTCCGATTGAAGATCGACAGGCCTTTGATAAATTAAGAGCAGCCACCGGGCTTATTGTATCCAGTATACTTATTGCAGTGGGGACTTCGTTAAAGTTGCCCCTTTCGACCACCTACGTAACTTTTATGGTGGCAATGGGTACTTCATTAGCCGACCGCGCATGGGGCCGTGAATCAGCAGTGTATAGAATATCTGGAGTATTTGCAGTCATTGGAGGATGGTTCCTCACGGCCTTCATTGCTTTTACCGTTGCTTTTATTATGGCTCGCATTATGATGTGGGGTGGACATATCGCTACTTTTGCATTGGTCTGCTTAGCCTTATTTTCAATTGTCCGCACGCAAATCCTTTTCCGCAGAAAACAGCAAAAAGAAAAGGACGATGAAGAACCAGTTGACCAATACATCAATACCACAAAGGTTCTTGAAAAATGCAATAAAAATACGGTGAATGCTATTATTGCAACCTCCAAAGCATACAGCCTCTGTTTCGACGGTTTCTTTAACAACGATCGTCAACAAATAAAAAATGCGGTCAAGGAAGTTGATCAATTTAATGCTAAGGCTAAAAAATTAAAGGACAACGTTTATAAAAACATTCAAAAGCTGAACCAGGATTCTATCGAAACCGGTCACTTTTATGTACAGGTTGTTGATTATTTGAGAGAATTAGCCCATTCGCTGAATTATGTGATCACACCGGTTTATACCCACTTCGAAAACAAACACAAAGCGTTTACCGATGATCAGATTCAAAACTTTAATGAATTTGGCGTTGATTTAAATGAGTTTTTAAATTTTGCGCTTCATTTGCTCAAAGAAGAAAAGTTTGAAAATCTCGATGAATTGATCGGACAACGTGATAATTTGGTGAAAAAACTCAAAGAATTAGAGAAGAATCAAATTAAACGAATTAAGGACAAATCAGTTTCAACCAGAAACTCTGTACTCTATTTCAAAATCATCACTGAAACCAGAAATATGTTACTTCACTTAATTAACGTAGTAAAGGCTCAACGTGATTTCATAACAGAAACAAGCATTCAATCCGATAGTGAATTGTAAACAACACTTTTTTACTTTAAAGAGGTTTCCATAACAGGGAGCCTCTTTTTTATTGCATAAACGTTCAACAGTAATATTATTCATAAAATGACCTTATTCGAAACCGGAGTCCTGCATTAAATGAAATCGCATTTAAACTCCCTACAAAATCGTGCACACCTCTCATTAAATAACCACTATCACCTAAATTGGCTTCAAGTTGGAAAGCAGCAAATGCCGAAAGACCATCAGTAATTAGCTTCTTCTTTTCGTATTCAATAAAAATGCCGCATCCAAAAACATCGTTGACTTTCTTCTTAAAAACTTTTGAGATTGCTGAATATTCGGGATTATTTGTTGTGAAGCTTTCGTTTATTTGATAAAAACTTCTACCAAAAAAAGAGCCGATGTACATCGAAGATTTTTGCCTGTTCAAAAAATTAAATGCGTAGCTAAAAGCTATTCATAAACCTGTATCTTTAACATAAATAAAGTACGTGAATTTAATCCTGAATTCAAAGGAGTATAGAGGATTCGGTTCACCAAATAGCTGGATTAAAACATTAGCTTGGGATAGATTAGGTCTTTTTTGAACAATAATTTAATCGTTTTGTAATATTTCTGCAATATTGATGTAATTTAAACACTGCACCTTTGTCGCATAATCATAGAATCCATCTATAGTATGAAAAAAGTAACATTTTTAATAGGGGTAATGGCATGTATTGCAACCAGCCTCTTTGCTCAGGAAAAAGAAACTTTCCAACCATCAGGAAAAGTATTTATGACTGTGTTTTCAAATTTCAACACTACCATTTCTGATGGCACAAGTACTTCAGCCTTTGCACTTGAACGTGCCTATTTAGGGTATGAGTATAACCTGAGTCCAAATTTCTCTGGAAAACTGAATTTTGACGTCGGCAATCCGGGGGTTGGCAAGTTAGAAATGACCGCATACATTAAAAATGCATACATTCAATACAAAACTGGTGGTTTATCAGTTCAATTTGGTTTAATTGGAACTACTTCGTTTAAAACCATGGAAGGCTTATGGGGCAATCGTTACATCGAAAAATCATTTCAGGATGCCTACAAATTTAACGCCAGTGCAGATCTTGGAGTTAGTGCGGCCTATAAAATTACCGATTGGGCTAGTGCCGATCTAATCATTGCTAACGGCGAAGGCTACAAAAATCTTCAAGCCGACAACCAATTCAGAACAGGTTTGGGATTAACACTAACACCAACAAAACCACTTATTGTTCGTGCCTATTACGACATGATGGGTGCAACAAATACACAAACGACCGCTTCTGCAGCAATTGGCTATAAAACAAAGGCCATTACTGCTGCCGTAGAATATAACCTGCAGAATAATGTAGAAAATACTTCAGGAAAAGAATTATCAGGTTATTCCGCTTATGCGAATTATGCCGCAATAAAAAATCTAAAAGTTTTTGCCCGCTACGATATGCTTACATCAGCAATTTTGACTGGTGAAACTGCCAATTGGAATGTTTCCAAAGATGGTAGTTTGATCTTAGCAGGTATTGAGTACAGTCCGGTGAAAGGAGTAAAATTCGCACCAAACTTTCGGTTCTGGACACCAGCCGATGCAGCAAAAACCAATGTAAGCAGTTTCTTCTTAAATTGCGAGATCAAATTTTAATCTTAACATAAAAACAATCATGAAAAAATTAATACCAGTTTTAATAGCCTTAGTGGTGGTTTTGGCATCTTGTCAATCATCCACAAAAAACAAAGATGCTGCTACAACAAAATCGGCATCTAACATTTCAATTTCTGCAGCAGGAGCAACTTTTCCTCTGCCCTTCTACAACATGGTTTTTTCAAATTACACCGAAAAAACCGGAGTACAGATCACCTATGGAGGTATTGGTTCCGGTGGTGGCATCCGAAGCCTAACCGACAAAGTAGTTGACTTTGGTGCGACCGATGCTTACCTCAACGATGACAAGCTGGCTGAAATTGGTGCTGAAGCCTTACATATTCCAACTTGTATTGGTGCAGTAGTTATTGCCTATAATTTACCCGGTGTTGATGGAATTAAATTGTCCGACAAATTACTGGAAAAAATATTTATGGGTGAAATTACCAACTGGAACAACAAAGAAATTGCCAGCTTAAACAGCGGATTAACACTACCTGACCAGGCCATTTCAGTAGTCTATCGTTCGGATGGTAGTGGGACGACCTACATCTTTAGCGATTACATGAGCAAAATCAGCAGCAAATGGGCCGATCAAATTGGAACAGGAAAATCATTAAACTGGCCTATTGGCATGGGAGCAAAAGGTAATCCGGGCGTTGCCGGAACCATCTCCGCTACCGTTGGATCAATTGGGTACATTGGCTCTGAATTTTCTTTTTCAATGAAAATCCAAACGGCCAGCTTAAAAAACAGCTCAGGCAACTACATCGAACCCTCAATTGCCAGTATTAGTGCTGCTGCAAAAGGCGAAATTCCGGCTGACACAAGAATCATGTTAACCAATTCAAGTGACCCTGAATCATATCCGATTAGTGGATTTACCTGGTTGATTTTTTATAAGGAACAAGCCTACAACGGTCGGACCTTACAGCAAGCTACTGAAACAGTTAACTTATTAAATTGGATGCTAACGAATGAAGCTCAATCACAAGCTGAAAAAGTTCACTATGCTCCACTTCCGGATTTAGCTGTTTTAAAAGCAAAAGAAATCCTAAAAAGTGTAACTTACGAAGGAAATCCAATTTTAAAATAACGAATAATTAAATCTAGATGAACAGTGACAAAATCACTAAAATTGTTTTAGTCTCAGTTTCATTGTTGATTCTTTTGATAGCAGGTGGAATGGTATTCTCATTAATAAAGGGTGCCATTCCTTCTTTTAAACAATTTGGTTTTAGCTTTTTCTATTCCGACGTATGGAATCCAACCGAAGGACGTGAACAATACAGTGCCCTGCCTTTTATTGTAGGTACATTAATGACCTCAGTTATTGCCCTGTTATTGGCATTACCACTTTCATTTGCCACTTCTTTGTTTTTGGGCGAATACTTTAGAGGAACAAAAGTAGCCAATGTACTTGGCACCATGGTTGATCTGCTGGCAGGAATCCCTTCAATAGTTTACGGACTTTGGGGCTTTTACGTGCTACGGCCTATAATGGTTGATCTGGGTTTGGGAACTCAGGGATTTGGCGTATTTACGGCCGGTATTATTCTGGCCATCATGATTATTCCTTATGCGACCTCCTTAAGCAAGGAGATTATTACCATGGTTCCCAATGATTTGAAAGAAGCAGCCTATTCACTCGGAGCCACCAGGCTTGAAGTCATTTTAAGTGTAACTGTACCGGCAGCCCGATCAGGAATATTCGCAGGTTATATCCTGGCTTTTGGACGTGCTTTAGGTGAAACTATGGCAGTAACAATGTTGATCGGAAATTCAAATCTGATTCCTAAAAGCATTTTTACTTCAGGAAATACAATGGCCAGCGTTATTGCCAATCAATTTGGCGAAGCCGATGGACTCAAATTAAGTTCACTAATTGCTATTGGATTAATCTTGTTTGTGATGACCGGTGTGATCAATGCCATTGGAAAATACATTATCAAAAAATTTGAATAGGCGATGATAAAAAGAGCAACAATTAATAATTACCCCGATCACTCGAAAGCCCGATTACTTAAACAAAAAGTTTTTCTGGGTTTTGTGATTGCTTTTTCGATTCTGACCATATCGCCTATAATTCTCATTATATACGAACTCGTTGTAAAAGGTATTAAACAAATCAGTTTCAATTTTATTTTTGAAACCACACCAAATACTTACGAAGCAATGACAGCCATTGCCAGCGGCGAAAGAATACCAGGCGGAATTTTAAACGGAATTACAGGAACGCTGATGATGGTCGCAATGGCCGCAATAATTGCCATCCCAGTAGGAATCATTACCGGCATTTATTTGTATGAAAATCAGGCCAAACGTTTGGCTGGCCTAATCAGAAATGTTTCAGATATTTTGCAGGGAACACCTTCAATTGTACTGGGATTAATCGCCTACATGTGGGTGGTAAAAAGTATAACCCACGGATTTTCAGCTTTGGCCGGTAGTCTTGCACTGGGAATCATGATGCTTCCAATGATTGTAAGATCAACAGAAGAAACATTAAAGATGATACCAAACACCTTGAAAGAAGCAGCCTTAGCAATGGGGGTTCCTTACTACAAGGTCATTTTACGGGTACTCATCCCAACAGGATTCAGTGGATTATTAACCGGAATTTTATTAGCCGTTTCAAGAGTTATTGGAGAAACAGCACCGCTAATGTTAACCGCTTTGGGAAGTACCATGGTAAATTGGAACGTTGCTAAACCTACCAGTGCCATTCCGCTTTTGGTGTGGGAATTTTATAACGATCCAAATATGGTTGATCTTATTTGGAGTACATCCTTGTTATTAATGGGAATTGTCCTGATATTTAATCTCACGTCGAGAAGGATTGCAAAAAGCAGAGAATAATGAACGAGAATATAGCACAGATTACCAATCCAATTTTATCAGTCCGCGATTTATCGGTCGCTTACGATCAAAATGTAGCCGTTAAAAATGTATCGGTTGATTTTAAAAAAAATAGTGTTACAGCTATAATGGGACCTTCGGGTTGTGGTAAAAGCACCTTGTTGCGTGCCTTTAACCGCATGCATGAGTTATACGAAAATATCACCATCAGCGGTCAAATGATCTTGAATGGCGATGACATTATGAAACTACCCGCCATTAGAGTTCGACGCAACCTGGGCATGGTGTTTCAACGCCCTAACCCATTCCCCACCATGAGTATCTACGACAATGTAATTGCCGGGTACAAACTGAATGGGATACGATTGAAAAAAAGTGAAAAGGACGATATTGTAGAACGGTCATTAATTGATGTGGCTTTATGGGACGAAGTAAAAGATTCCCTGTTCAAAAAAGGCACCTTTTTATCAGGTGGTCAACAACAACGTTTGTGCATAGCCCGTGCTCTGGCATTTAATCCCGAAGTAATTTTATTGGACGAACCCACCTCGGCGCTCGATCCAATTGCCACTTCAAAAATTGAAGACATGCTCATTACCTTAAAAAAGAATTACACCATTATTATGGTAACACACAACATGTCGCAGGCTGCACGAATTTCCGATTATTCACTTTTTATGTATTTGGGCGAATTGGTAGAATATGACAAAACCAAAACCATGTTTACAAATCCCAAGGACAAACGCACCGAAGAGTACCTAACCGGAAAATTCGGATGATTTATTTTCAATTTTAGTCGTTAAACTATGAGTAGCAGAAAAGATATTGCATTTGAAAAAATAATGGCCGACTTCGAAAACATGGGGAACCTGGTTTTAGGTCAGCTCGATCAAATTGAATTGCTTTTGGATTTGGGTGAAATGACCCTTACCGATGAAGAATCGGAAAAATTCAAAGCCAATGAAGAAAAAATTGACAAGTTGGAAGTTAAAATGAACGACCGTATTGTCAATACCATTGTTTTATTCCAGCCGGTAGCGTCCGAAATCCGTCAGGTGATGGCTGCTTATCGAATGGTCATCAGTCTTGAACGCATTGGAGATTACGCCATTCATTTGGTTCGTTTCCTTCAGGAAATCAAAAGCCTGCAAGTGTACAACGAGCTGGCTGAATTGATCAATACCCTATTTCTTTCAAGTACACAAATGTTAAAAAAGGCCTTGGTTTCATTTGTTCAACAAGACAAGGAAAGCGCTTTATGGGTGATTAAACAAGATAAGGAAGTGGACGAAATGAGCCATAAAATGTTGAAAAAGGTGATTCAAAAAAGCAAAGAATTTGATGAAAAGAAAAAGGTAATTGTTAGTTTTATTACCATCAAAGAAATGATTGATAGCATTGAACGAATTGCCGATCAAGCTACCAATATTGCAGAATCATCTATCTATTACCTGGAAGGAAAAGATGTTAGACACATCCCATTTTTTGAAGATTAAATTAGTATGGAAAACAAACCTAAAATATTGGTTGTCGACGACGAAATTGATCTTTGCGAAATCATGCAATTCAATTTGCAAAGCGAAGGATTTACTGTTGATACTGCATTATCGGGTGAAGATGCCATGAAAATGCCTTTGAATCAATACGACTTGTTTTTATTTGATGTAATGATGGGTGGCATGTCTGGATTTAAATTGGCTGATAAAATTCGAACTGAACAAAAACTTACAGCACCAATCATTTTTCTAACGGCAAAAACAGGCGAAAATAATTTATTGACCGGTTTTAATGTGGGAGGCGACGATTTTATCGAAAAACCCTACTCCATCCGTGAAGTTATTGCCAGAATCAAAGCCGTTTTAAGAAGAAACAGCAAAAAAGACGATGAAATCATTGAGCTAAATGACCTCCAAGTTCATATCAGCAAAAAATTGGTCAGCATAAAAGGCGAAGCAGTAGAGCTCACCAGAAAAGAATTCGACATTCTTACCATGCTCATGAAAAATCAAGGCCGCTACATCAGTCGTGAAGAAATCATCAATTTTGTGTGGAGTAACGACGTGGTGGTTACTGAACGCAACGTTGACGTAAACATCGCCCGACTGAGAAAAAAAATAGGTACTTACGCATCCTGTATCAAAGGCAGAACAGGATACGGCTACATCTTTGAAGAATAATTTAAAATTATTTAGTATGTCAATACAACGAAAACGTTCTTTCCGAAGTCGGATATTCCTGTCATTTTTGGCTGCATTCAGTCTATTTGCTGTGGCCATCCTTTTGTTTCAATACGATAGGGAAAAGAATTACCGCGCAGAACAACTCGAAAACACCTTAGATAACATTACCTCGTTTACGCACAATTTTATTGAGCAGAATCACCTGATTGAAAACGGTGACATAGGAAAAATTGATTCCTTATTAACGCTGCTTCCTTTAAACAACGAACGCATTACGGTGATCAATGCTGAAGGATTTGTTCTTTACGATAGCGAAGTAAAAGAGGTTTCAGGCATGGAAAATCACTTGATGCGACCTGAGGTGCAAAAATCATTGTACTCAGGCAAAGGAAGTTCCATTCGAAACTCAGCAACAACTGATCAAACGTATTACTATTACAGTAAAAACTACAACTCCTACTACATTCGTACCGCAGTTCTATATGATGGTGTAATCAGAGACTTTCTGAAAACTGAGCACATTTTTATCATTTTCATCATTGTGTTGTTCATTTTCATGTGGATCATTTTACACCAGGTAACAAAGCGCATTGGCAACTTCATTTCCATTCTCAGGGACTTTGCCGTAAGTGCCGCTGTTGGTGAAGAAATTGAAAAATTGCCCGAGTTCCCCGATCGTGAATTGGATGTGATTGGAAAGAAGATCGTTTCGATATACAACAACCTGAGCAAAGCCAAATACGACTTGGTGGTGGAGAAGGAAAAATTATTTGAACACTTGCATGTTTTAGCCGAAGGAATTGCCTTTTTCTCCAGAAAGAACGAACTGAAACTTTCCAATAGTTTATTTGTGCAATACATAAACCTGATTTCAAATAAAACAACCATCTCGATGCCAAGTATTTTCGAGTTGGAAGCCTTTCAACCCATCATCGAATTTGTTAAAAGCAAACAAGCAAAAAATTTATATAAAGAAACTGAAACGCCAACTTTCACAATGAACATAAATTCTGGCGAGCAATATTTTCAGTTAAAAACCATCGTTTTCCCGGATAAAAGTTTTGAAATTTTAATCTCAGATATCACCCGTTTGGAAAAACGCCGTTTGTTAAAACAACAACTTACATCAAACATTGCCCATGAACTGAAAACGCCGGTTACCTCGATGAAAGGATACCTGGAAACCATTTTAAATACCAAAGATATTACCCCCGAGAAACAACGTCATTTTATTGAACGTGCCTTTCTCCAGTCCGAACGATTAACTGATTTACTGAACGACGTTTCGCTACTCAATAACATTGAAGATGCAGGCGATTTGTTTGAGTTCAAAAACGTTGCTGTCCGCAAAATTGTAGATGATGTTATTGACAACCGTAAAATGTTTCTCGACGAAAAGCAAATTAAGGTGATTGTTGATCTTAAAGATGATGTTTTGGTTCACGGCAACGATTCCCTATTAACATCCATCTTCCAAAATTTAACTGAAAACACCTTAAAATATGCGGGTGAAAATGTTCAAATGATTATACGGAACTATCATTTCGATGAAAAGATGTACTATTTTTCGTTCATTAATACCGGTCCTGGAATCCCGGAAGATCACATTAACCGTATATTCGAACGTTTTTATCGTGTTGAAGAAGGTCGTTCGCGTCAAACAGGAGGTACCGGACTTGGGTTATCCATTGTGAAAAATGCCATTTTGTTGCACAAAGGAGACATTACCGTTCGAAACCGCCCCGAAGGTGGAGTAGAGTTTTTGTTTTCGCTGCCAAAAGCGTAAGCTAGCCATTAAGCTTTGTTGCCATTTCAAGTTTGATAACAATGTAATATCAATGTAATCGTAACGCAACATCCAACAACTACATTTGTACAAAATGAACAGGTAGTACTGCCTGTACTTTTTAAATACTAAAGATGGATAAGCCGTCCCAGATGGGGCGGCTTTTTCGTGCTACAAAGTCAGGGTTTGACTTCGATTTAAATCCGGATCAATTCAAATATTGGATAATTTAGTTTTACCTATCGTTATTGAATATTTTATTGTCCTTATCGAAAAACACGAACCACTTTCCCAAAAAGGCAATCCGATCGTTAAAAAGATCGATACGATCTTCTTAATAACTGATCCGGATGCTTTGTGATTCTTAGTGTTCTTTGAGCCTTTGTGGTGAAAATGGGATGTTGTTAGTGAGCTAAGGTCGTGTTATCGCTGACTCATTTGAAACTTGATTCATGAATTGATCCCAAAATTGGTCCATGAATCGTAATCATTTTGCAACACTTATGTAATTGATCTTTAATGATTAACATCCACCTAATGTTGTAATAAAATTGAAATCGTTTGGTGATGTCAATTTAACAAAAATGGCCCCAATCGTATCGTTTTAATAACGCCCCCTTAGTATTCAGCTTAAGTTCCCGTCCTATGTTTGCAGCATTGAGTCAATACAAATTTTTTAAGTTTTTTAGAATGAAATTAAAATTATTAGGGACTTTCCTATTTCTTATTGTTACCCTAAATACTTTTGCTCAAAAAGCAATTCTACGTGGAAATGTAGCCGATGTAAACACTGGTGAAACCATAGTTGGTGCTTCGGTAACACTAGATGGAACTACCACCGGGGCCATGACTGATTTTGACGGGAATTTCGAAATCAAAAATATCAATCCCGGCACTTATACCATTGTATGCCGCTTCATCTCTTATGAAGCCGGTAAGTTTGAAAATATCGTCTTTCAGGCCAACGAAGAAAAAATACTCGATTTTAAATTGGGAGAGGCTGTCGTTCAGGTTGAAGAAGTAAAAGTGGTGGCCAGGGTTAACCGTGAATCGGAAAATCTTTTGCTGATGCAACAAAAAGAGTCGGCCCTTATGGCTGAAAACATTGGCGCAGCAGAAATGTCACGCAAAGGAGCCGGAGATGTGGCTTCAGGTGTTAAAAAGGTAAGCGGTGTTTCCATGATGGGTTCCAAACAACTTTTTGTTCGTGGTCTTGATGACCGTTTCAATAGTGCTCAATTAAATGGTCTCCCAATTACGTCCCCCGACCCATTAAAAAAGGTGATCAAACTCGATATTTTCCCTTCCGACATAGTAAAAGTGCTCAATGTAAATAAGGTGTATAGTGCAACAAATTATGCCGACTACACCGGAGCACTCATTAATATTGAAACCAAAGATTTTCCGGAGGAAGCTTTTTGGTCCATCAACTTTGGATCAGGATACAATTCGTACAGCACCCTTCAACCTTTTTTGAAAATGGAATCAGCCGGAATTGGGTTTTTAGGTTTCGATGTGAATAGCCGCAAGGCCTTAACACCAAACAGCTATAAAGAAGTGAACCGATTGTTAGAGGTTGGACCCGATTTTAACTACCAAAGTTATGGTTACACATCAGATAAGGCGCTTCCCAACATTGACTTTGGGTTCAATGGTGGAAAACTTTTTGAATTTAACAGCCGGCAGAAATTGGGATTTCTGGTCAGTACTTCGTTTTCAAATAATTACGAATACCGCCCCGATGTTCTTGATGTGAGCTACAACAAACAACAAAACGACGATGGAAATTTCATTAATCAGGAATATTCGTACAATACACTATTTTCAGCATTACTTAATTTAGCCTACACCCACAATAAAAACAACTCCTTCAAATACAACTTCCTTTTTCTAAACAATGGTGAAGATGGCTTAAAAGAAAAAAGAGGTTACAAACGCGACTGGAACGAAGACAACCTTTTGCTGATTCGCAATGCCGAATACATTAATTACAAGTTACTGAGCAATCAGCTTAGCGGAACTCATGTGATAGCACCACAACTGGAAGTCAACTGGCGCGGCAGTTTTATGAAAGCCACCTACGATGTACCCGATCGCAGGGAAATCATCTTTCAGCAAAATGCCAATCAGGAATGGCAAATTTTCACCCTCAATAACGGAAACGATACCAAACGGGTCATTACCGAACAAAATACATGGGAAGCCAATGGCTACGTTGATGCGACCTATCACCTCAACAACGAAAAAGGAACAATACAGGTAGGTCTGCTGAGCAGATATAAATCGCAAGATTATCATTCCTATTTTATGGGCTACAACTTCCTGCCCCTGGGAATTCGGAATCTTATTGTTGATCCGACAAATCCCAACGACTATTTGAACGATGCTACCATTAAAAAAATTGATGTCAATACCACCGACGATATGGGTTATCAGGGCATGTTGCTGATCAACTCCGGGTTTGCCGATTTTACTTACAAACTCAATGAAAAAATGGTATTGAATGCAGGCCTCCGGGCGGAACAATCCTCGATGACCGTCATTTCAAATACCAATAAAATAGATAACGACGAGGTGCAATACCAGTTCAATAACATCGATCTGTTTCCGGCATTCAACTTAAAATATGGTTTGAACGATGCTAGCAACCTGCGTTTCGCAATGAGCAGGACGGTAACCCGACCAAGTTTCTTTGAAAAATCACCTGCCCGAATGATTCCCGAAGCAGGTAAAAAACAAGAACGTGGAAACCCCGGAACCAAAGAAAATCCGCAGGTCGATGGCAGTTACCTCGAAAATTCATACAGCAACAACATTGACCTGAAATACGAAATTTATCCCGATAATGGCGAACTAATTTCCATTGGAATTTACTACAAACAAATTATCGAACCCATTGAACGTTTGTCCATATTAATGGGTGGATCGGATCAAATCTATACCTATCGAAATTATAATGATAATGCCACTGCTGCCGGTGCCGAATTCGAAATTAAAAAGAAATTCGGAAACTTATTTACAGGTATTAACGCAGCCTATATCTATACGCACATTACCCTGCCCGAAAGTTCAACAGAATTAAATCAAGAAAGACCACTACAAGGTGCTTCGCCCTATTTAATCAATGCCGATTTGGGCTACAATCTTAAGTTGAGCGACCATAAATCCAGCTACGTTGGCCTGATATATAATGTATATGGCAAAAGACTTTTCGCCGTTGGCGTGTCAGGAACAGGCAATCAATACGAGCTGCCATTCCATGCCCTCGACCTGGTCATTAAAAATAAAATCAATGAAAAATTAGAACTCAATTTTTCGGTGAAGAATATGCTGAACAGCGAAATCCGTTTTGTACAGGATGTTTATACCGATCTAAGCCAACCCGAATTATTAACCGGTACTGTTACTTACAACAGTTACCGAAAAGGTATAAGTGCCGGGTTTAGTGTCAATTACAAATTCTAGAATGAAACAACTTAAAATATACCAACAATCAATTCTTGTTTATTAAAATTTAAAAAGATGAAAAACATTAAATCACTTTTGACTTTATTAATTGTAGCACTTACAATTACATTGAATAGCTGTAAAGACGATACTCCAACCTGGACAGGTGGGAACATTACAGAAGACACCACCTGGTCAGGAACTGTTGATTTGGTAGGGAAAGTACATGTTGTTGCTCCTGCAGTATTAACCATCGAAGCCGGAACAAAAATAATTGCCGATGCTTCAGATTTATCGTACCTGTTGATTGAACAAGGTGCCAAAATTATGGCTGAAGGTACCGCAAACGATCCAATTGTATTTACTTCAAACTCAACGGAAGCAGGCGCCTGGGGCGGTTTGCACATTTGTGGTAAAGCTCCTATCAATTCAGGTGCAACGGGCTTGTCGGAAATTGGCGACGCCGTTTACGGAGGAACCGATGCTGCTGACAATTCAGGAACCCTAAAATACGTATCGGTGATGTACTCAGGTACTGCATTGGACGCTGAACACGAAGCCAACGGAATTTCGTTTTATGGTGTTGGTTCAGGTACCACCGTTGACTATGTTGAAATTTTTATTGGTGGCGACGATGGTATTGAATTTTTTGGTGGGACTGTTAGCATTAAACACGTGAAAGTGTATGCCGCCGGCGATGATTCTTTCGACTGGACAGAAGGCTGGAGCGGTAAAGGTCAATACCTGATTGCCGTTCAGGATGCCGACATTATTGATGGCGACCGTGGTTTCGAAGGCGACAACAACAGCAAAAACAATACGGCCAGTCCATTTGCCAATCCAACTTTTTCAAACGTCACTTTAATTGGCGATGGAATTACCGAAGGGTATGGAATGAAATTGCGCGAAGGAACCAAAGGCAAAATCTACAACTTTATTGTCGCCGGCTTCGACAAAAGAAGTATCCATGTTGAACACGATCAAACTTTATTAAACGTAGTTGACGGTTCTTTAATGCTTGATTATGGTTATGTCAATTCAGTGGTAACTGATCTTCCCATTAAATATTCAACAACTGAAGGCTCCGATAAACCAGCTGGTTTATCCGACCACTACTTCGAAAAATCAGCTCACATCATGTTGGAAGATTTAACCACTATCGATGCTTCTAAAACCTATACCGGTGGGAAAGATGCTTCGACCATTGATAGCTGGTTTACTTCCGACAGCAAAATTGGCGCCGGATCGGACTGGACCTCATGGATGGAATCGGCCAATAATTTAGGAACCGGATCCACATTAAATACAACAACCACTCTTTCAGGAGATATTACTGTTGACACCTGGGTGGTTTCCAATGCCACTCTTTCAGGAAAAGTACACGTAAAAAGCGGTGCTACTTTAACCGTTTTACCAGGTGTTACCATTACTGCCGATGCTGCTGACCTTTCATACCTCTTAATTGAACAAGGCGCTAAAATTATGGCAAAAGGAACAGCAAGTGCACCCATTATTTTTACATCGAACTCCACTGAACCGGGAGCTTGGGGTGGACTTCATATCTGCGGAAAAGCTTCCATTAACTCAGGTGCTACCGGTCTTTCTGAAATTGGTGATGCCGTTTACGGTGGTACTGATGACGCTGACAATTCAGGAACTATTGAATATGTGCGTGTTGAATATTCAGGTACGGCGCTTGATGCTGAACACGAAGCCAATGGAATTTCGTTTTATGGTGTTGGTTCAGGTACAACAATCGATTATGTTGAAATTTATGTTGGTGGCGACGATGGCATCGAATTTTTTGGTGGCACCGTATCGATCAAACACACCATGGTTTATGCCGCTGGTGATGATTCTTTCGACTGGACAGAAGGCTGGAGAGGTAAAGGCCAATTTTTGATTGCCATCCAGGATGCCAACATCATCGATGGTGACCGTGGTTTCGAAGGGGACAATTCAAGCAAAAACAATACAGCGACTCCTTATGCCAGCCCAATGTTTTCAAATGTGACCTTAATTGGTGATGGAATTACCGAAGGTTATGGAATGAAATTGCGCGAAGGAACCAAAGGACAAATTTACAATGCCATTGTAACCGGTTTCGACAAAAGAAGCATCCATGTTGAACACGATCAAACCTTATTGAATGTAGTTGATGGTTCATTGGTAGTTGACTATTCATACGTAAACAATCAAGTTTCTGATGCAGCCATCAAATATTCATCAACTGCCGATGCCGATGGCACTGCACATGCAAAACCTGCTACTTTAGCCGATCATTATTTCGAAAATTCAGCAAACATAAAAATCCAGGATCTTACCGGAATTGACGCGTCAAAAACGTACGCCGGTGGTTTCGACATGTCAACCAAAGACAGCTTCTTTACAGCAACCGATTTTATTGGAGCAGGTAACGACTGGACTACTGGTTGGACCAAGTAAAAAACTGAGGTTTGTTCTACAAACTTTTTGTATTGACTCAAAAAAGCCGCTCCTTTGTAAAGGAGCGGCTTATGTCAAAAATTAAACAGTTCCTATTTTTTAATGCCGAATCCATTAATTAGTTTTAAAAAGAAATTTAATAACATCTAGAGATGAGAACATCACTAACAATTACCTTCATTTTAATATTCTTCAGTCTATCATTGAATGCCCAAACCATTAATGAAGTAGATGGAATTTATTATGAAAATTCAATTCCATATACAGGGATCTATAAAACCTATTATCGTGATTCACTGATTAAAGTTGAGATGAATTTGATTGGTGGTAAAAAAGAAGGCATTACTAAAATGTTTTTTGAAGATGGTTCGTTAAAGGAAATCAGATCGTACAAAAACAATCTGATGGATGGTACATGGTATACCTATAACGAAAAAGCGGTAAAAGTTTCTGAAGCCTATTATGTCGAAGGCAAAAAAAACGGCCTTTGGAAAATTTGGAATGATAACGGAAAACTGATTTACGAGTTGGAGTATAGCATGGGCGAAAAAACCGGTATCTGGAAAAAATACGACAATTCAGGAAGTTTAATAGAAGAACGCAGGTACTAATTCATCATAAATGACCAATTATAGGTAGCACCTATTACTACCCGAAAAGCTATTTCATTCCCCTTAGCAGTTTAATCAAAATGTAATCTTTCAGCAATATCAATGTAATTTTAACACTGTATTTTTGAAGTATAAAATTATAAGAAGATGAAAAAAATTACATTTATAATATTAGCATTAGTTCTTACTGTAAGTGCTTTTGCCAAAGCAGAAAAAACAAATCCCGAAACAAACACTGCTTCTGAACCAGTTTTGACCACGGAATTAAGTGGCTTGGTCATAGATAAAATCAGCAACGAAGTATTGGTTGGTGTAGAAGTAAGCATTGAAGGTACCAACTTAAAAACCTATACCGATTTTGACGGTCAGTTTGCTTTTAAGGACTTGCGTCCCGGTAAATACAAATTAGTGAGTTCATACATTTCCTACAACATGGAAGTAACTGAAGTAGCTGATGCCAAGGACAAAACACTAAAAATAGAATTGGAAGCAGCCAAATAAAAAACAATACGCAATAAGTTAAAGAGACCGTCTCAAAATTATATTTGAGACGGTTTTCTTTTGGAAAATTTTAATGGGTAAAGTTGATAATTTGGGATCAGTTTAGAAAGTTGGGGATCAGTTTACTGTATCTCCTAAAATAACAATCAAGCAAAAATTCTATTGTTTAATCAAAATGAATCATTTGTCTTGCAGACGGCCTCACTTTCTTGCCTTGCCGCAAGAAAGTAAGCAAAGAAAGTCAAGGCTCTAAATTTTTTGCTGACGGGTACCCGCAATTTATTCCTTTCCCCGAAAAGGAACTCGCGCGCAGAAGATAATTTTCCCAATAATATATCATCCAATCCTGCTCTCTCAAACAACTTTTCTTTCACACAAGCCAACCCACGCCATAAATCACGACCCGACTGGCAAAAATTTTAAGGCCAGTCCGCAATTGCGTCAATCTTGCTATTAAATGAAAAATCGGTCAAAGGTTTTCATTCAATTTCGCGAAGCGAAAAAGTGAGTAGGCCGTTAAAATGGCGGGCCGGCGGTGAGAGCGACGAAAACGAGGGCATTGCGGAGGGGCTTGTGCGTAGGATGGAATCGTTGAGGAGGTGGGATGGACAGCTTCATTTTAACGAGATCTTAGCTTCCTTTCCATCGATTGGGAATCGGAGCACAGCGAAGATCGTGAACATCATTAACATTAATTCGTGAACAAAGGAAGGGCCTATCCGGCCTTAGGATAGTGAAGTATTCGATTTAGAATAAAGTTTCCACCCAATGTTGATATGATCCAAAGTATTCCCCTGAAAAATGAAGTGATCCATAAATTGAGTGTAAAACCAATCAGGAATGGTCCAGTAGGGATCAATTCAAAAAGGTTGTTGACAGGCTCACTAATTCCGACCAAATATCCGTTTAACAAGTTCCACTACAGAATCATTTTTCTCCCGAAAACTGAGTGAAATCAAACGACCTCCTCTTAGACTGATTGCTTTGAATTGCAGGGTTTTTATAACAAAATTACTTTGAAACCATTGCAGAATTGACCAGGAGGAAGCAGTATGGTGTTTTGCCACAATTTGTTGAAATAGATCACGGGTTTGATCAGGATAGTTAATTTTAATGACAGAACTGCTTTCAATCCATTCATCTAAAACATTTTTATCTTTTTTAAGACGATGAATGACCTTCACGCCCATATACTCCAGAAAAGTGGCATTGCATAACTGTTCATACTGATTTTTCATGGGAACCACGCATAACTTTTTACCCATAAATAGTGCTTCCGAAGGTGTTTCAAAACCGGCGGTTGTTAAAATTCCCGTACAATTCACAAACGAAGTGGTAAATTTTTCAAGCGAAACAGGCTGAAAACTGATGTTTCCAATTTGATACGCTTCAGCACATTTTTTCGAGAATACTTCCCAACGTATCTGCTTAAAAGGCGCCAATATTTTTGCAATTTTTTGATCACTATAGGCGGGTAAATAAACCGTATAATGTCCTTTATTCTGTGGTTTTGCATTTCTGATTCCCGAGCGAATAATGGGTGAAAAATGATTTTCGTCCAAATCTTTAAAATGGAAACCATAATTGACCGAAGCTGGAGCATCCAGTTTCAGTATTAACGTTCCTCCCCAATCAGTTTTATCCGGACGAGGTGCCAATCTATGCAACACCGCATTTTGATGGCTCACTCCTATACTGCGCTTCCCTTTCAGCAAACAGGCCCAGGCTGAAACGGGTTCAAAATCGGTAAAAACCAAATCATAGTTGTGAACCTGTAGTTTTACCAAATCGGCAATAAACCTAATGGGCCGCATTTGGGAAACAGTTTTCCGATAGTTAATCCCACCTTTATTGCCCATAATGAAGCTCAGACCATGCAATTGATATTCCACATCGAATGGCAACTTCAAATCACCCTGCACACCACTCACCAACACATCCACATCGGCCAAGGTTTTCAAATGCGGGATAATTTCGATGGCACGGGCCAAATGACCATTACCGGTTCCCTGAATGGCATAT
Source organism: Prolixibacteraceae bacterium (assembly GCA_041821245.1). Lineage (GTDB taxonomy): Bacteria > Bacteroidota > Bacteroidia > Bacteroidales > Prolixibacteraceae > Roseimarinus. The sequence goes on along the minus strand of JBGUEP010000001.1, from coordinate 281,126 downwards.
AAGATTTTCATTGTAAAATATTTAGGCTGTATGCAACATTATTTCCTTAAGCAAGGATTGTAAAACTTCCTTTTCGTTAGGAATATCCAGCTCATCATTGACTGATTCTTCATCGGTTTCTGAATAGTAGTGCATCGACCAATTGCCATTGGAGTATTCGGTAGCTGTAAAATGCTCTACCCAATCGCCGCAATTCAGGTAACGTACCGTACCAAAATCGGTCTTTAAGGTTTTATCCATTGGCACGTGGGTGTGTCCGCAAATTACGGTCTGACAGTTCCGTTTTAGTGCTGCCATACCAACCGCCTTTTCGAAAGAGCTATAAACCGAACGGTCTTTGCCCAACCGGGTTTTAATACTTTTATAGATGGTGAATTCTTTTCCTCCAAACATTTTCATCACCATGTTTAAATATTCGTTGATCATGGTTAACATACCTTTCGAAGCTGCTCCTATTTTTGCCAACCATTTTGCACGATGAATGGTATGATCGAAGATATCACCATGAAATATCCATGTTTTTTCACCATTAAGATCCAGTGTGATTTGATTACAAATCTTCAGATTCCCCAATTCCACATCACTAAACTTGCGAAGAAATTCATCGTGATTGCCCGAAATATAAATCACTTTCGTCCCCTTCTCCATCAATTTAATGATGTGTCGAATCACCTTTAAGTGAGGTTTGGGAAAATACGAACGGCTGAATCTCCAACTATCGATAATGTCACCATTTAGGATTAATGTCTCGGGTTGAATTGATTTTAGGTACTTTGCTACCGATTTGGCTTTGCTTCCATGAGTGGCCAAATGCAAATCGGAAATCACAGAAATTTCAAGTTTACGTGGTTCCATTTTTTTTGTTTAAACCTTCATAAAGTTGAATTTTATAAGTGAGTTAAAGGTTACTTTAACTTCAACAAAACCTTTGAAAAACCTTACTTTTGAGCCGCTTAAATGTAAACTCGACTTCATTTATATGTTTTGAATGTTAGGAGACTTTCTTTTCAGCGAAACTAAAATTACGATCTTCCTACATTGACCATTAACAAACTAAAAGTGAATTTTAATCGTTACTTTTGAATTATGTCGATCCAAATTGAAAATATCACCAAAAAATACGGCCATCAAGTAGCGTTGAATAACGTCAGCTTTAAAGTGAAAACCGGAGAGATCGTAGGATTTCTTGGCCCAAATGGTGCCGGAAAATCTACACTAATGAAAATTTTAACCGGTTACATTGAGCCCAATCAAGGCATTGCCCGTATTGCGGGCCTAAAAGTTGACGGCGATAAAATTGATTTTCGTAAACGCATTGGCTACCTTCCGGAAAATAATCCCCTCTATCCCGAAATGTATGTAAAAGAATACCTCTCGATGGTGGCCGGATTCTATCACCTGAAAAACAAAAAACAGAAGATTGACGACGTCGTGGAGATGACCAGCCTTACTCCTGAAGTTGCCAAAAAAATTGGAGCCTTATCAAAAGGTTACCGGCAACGGGTCGGGTTGGCGCAGGCACTGATTCACAACCCGGAAGTGCTAATATTGGATGAACCAACATCGGGCCTCGATCCCAATCAGCTGGACGAGATCCGCAAGCTTATTATAACTATTAGTAAGGATAAAACAGTGATGCTTTCCACCCACATCATGCAGGAAGTGGAAGCCATTTGCAACCGCATTGTGATCATCAATAAAGGAAATATCATCGCAGATGGAACACCTGTTGAAATCAAAAAAATGTCGGAAGGAATAGGACAGGAAGTCATTTTTTCCACCATGGATAAGATTAAATTGGAACAACTTTCAACTCTACCTTTTATTGCAAAAGTGAAAGAAACTTCAGCCAATGAATTTTTGATTACATCGGGCAGTGAACAGGATATTCGACCACTGCTTTTTAAACTCGCAGTAGATCAAAACTGGACCCTACTCTCCTTGTCGGAAAAACAAAAAAGTGTAGAAAATATATTTAGGGAACTCACGCAATGACGAATTCTCAAGCGCCAAAAGTATCAGTTGTACTCCCCTTCTACAATGCAAAACAGACATTGGAAAAAGCAGTGCGCAGTATTTTGAATCAAACTTTTCATGATTTCGAACTGATACTGGTCAATAACAATTCCACCGATGAAAGCAACAGAATCTCCTTGTTAATGGCATCAGAAGACGGACGAATACAAGTGCTTCAGGAACCGCGTCAGGGAGTTACATTTGCAGCGAACACAGGCAATGTAGCAGCCAAAGGCCAATACATTGCGCGTATGGATGCCGATGATTTCTCCCATCCCGCACGTCTGGAGAAACAGGTAGAACTGCTCGATGCTAATCCCGAAATAGGTGTTACTTCGTGCCTTGTTCAACACATAGGCCACCAAGCCAATACCAATGGTCTTTACAAATTTGTGGAATGGACCAATAGTATTCAGCAAGCTGACGAAATCGCCTTAAATTGTTTCATCGAAGCACCTATTATCAATCCTACTGTTTTATTTCGGCGGGAATTGCTCGATCTCCATGGCGGCTATATTCATGGTGATTTCCCTGAAGATTACGAAATGTGGTTGCGGTGGATCAACAACGGAGTGAAAATCCAGAAAGTGCCTGAAGTATTATTCGACTGGCACGACTCAGACAGCCGCCTTACACGTACCGATGAACGTTACAGCACAGAAGCATTTTATCGAACAAAAACGGAACACCTGGCAAAATGGCTGCTGGAGAATAATCATCCTTACATTTGGGTGTGGGGCGCCGGCCGCATTACGCGTCAACGGGCAAAACTTCTTCAGGAAAAAGGCATTTGGATCGAAGGCTACATCGACGTAAAAGAACGCAAACTACTGGATGCCTGCTGCATTGCCTACGAAAATTTTAATTGGGATGCACCGGCCTTTTTCCTTTCCTATGTCGCTAATTGGGGAGCCCGAGATGAAATCAGGAACTACCTCATTGCCAAAGGAAAAATTGAAGGTGAAGACTTTATTTTAATTGCCTGAATAGTGGCCTGTCAATTACAAGCCGGAAATTCATCGATTAATTTTTTGTCCTGAATAAAATTTTCGAACGTTTCTGCTTCCCAATTTACATTAGTTCCATCCGCGTCGTACAAATAACAAAACATGCATGACCAGATATCACTATAAATGTTATAATACAAAGTATCGTTGTATTCATAAACGCTTACGCTTGTATTATCACACATTTCTTCTGAAACAATCAGTTCATCAACCTTTTCATTTAACCATTCAGGCCTGCTGACTTCTACATCCGATGTACAGGAAGAAAAAGCAAGTGCAATTACCATTACTATACGAGCTATATTTTTCATCTATCAATAAGTTATTTAAGAGTAGTATAAATTCTACTTTTCTGATTTTAAAAACCTTGAACCTTATTTGATTCGCATTTATAATTTCAAAAACACATTCGTTTCTGAATTTATCAGATGTAAGCAGGCAACAAATGGTTGCATTATCGTGCCAGGACAAACTCAATCCATGATGATACCTTAAAATCGATAATTCAGATTCATACTCAGATTCCTTCCCTGACGATAATAATTTCCCCAATCCAGATGTTCGGAATACACCGTATTCATCAAATTCGAAACACTTAAACTCCAGTCCAATTGTCCTTTCCCAATTGGTATGACTTGATTCAATCTGAAATTAAAGATGCTGAATGCGGGTGTGGCCTTTTCACCAAAAGCTTCGTCAATTCTGTTTTGTGCCAATGAGGTGTAATTTTCGAACTGAATAGTAAATCCATGCCAATTGTAATTCAGTGCCAGTAAATTATTCAAAGGAGGAATCAAAGGCAATGCTTCCTTCATATGATTGGCACCATAGGTATAGCTCAGCACTGAAAACAGACCAAATGCTTTGGTCAAATTCATTTTCAATTGAAAATCACTACTGAACAGTAGTACCGAAGGCAGATTTTGGTACATTTTTAAACCTGAAGCGTATAAATTCATGGGGGGAATTTCGGTTTCCGTTTCACCAAAAATAAAATCATTCACCCGGCTCAATTGATTGTTCCAGCTCACTTTAAGCTTCTTACCGCTGTAACTTACCGACTGCTTAATTTGTATGGCTTTTTCGGTTCTAAGCTCAGGATTTCCCACATAGTCGTAACCATCGTGAGCATTATAAAGGTAATATCCAAACTGCTCCCCCAAGGTAGGTAAACGTTCACCGTAGCCTAAGGCAACATCCATCTTCACGCCTTTAACCGGCTGATAATAAATACCCATATTACTACTGACCAAGGGTTGCCAATACGGCTGATCTGCCTGGTATCCAAATACCGAAAGTTCTTGAACTCCGTATTCAGAAAGCATTTTTGTATAGGAAAAATCAAACCTAAAGTTCAGTTTAAGTTGAATATTCCGAGCCAGCTCAATATCATCATTCAAATAAATCCCGGCCACATTTCGAAAAGTTTCGGGCCAGGTTTCGGCATACATGGGAGGTTCGCCCGGTCGTGAAAGATTGTTCATATACATGGTCATTTCTGCACTGGCCAAATTGAAATAATCTTCTGCCTTAAAGAGCAAACGATGCTTCTTAACTCTATATTCTCCTGAAATCCATGTGCCTCCTGTATCACTCCATCCTGGCATATCCATGCGCATGTATACCGAATCAGTTTTCCCGCTTGAGTGATTTGCCAGCAAGTAAAGACTATCGCGTTTGGAATCATCCATCAAATGGTAAATGGTATTGTAATAAACTTTCGCTTTAAGATTTTTGATTCCCTGCTTAGTTTCTGCTTTCCTGAATTCAACACCGGCGATGGTTGCCCTTGCCAAACCAACATCCATGGGCAATGCCGGATAACCCACATTCACAGCCCGATCATAGATTAAATCCGCTTTGAGAGTTGATCCATGTTTGAACTGATAAGTTGCATTCCCATTCAGATTCAGTTTCTCAAATTGAGTAAATGGAACCACATCCCCATTGCCATCGGTGTAAGGTTCATATTTGCGATAAACAGCCACGGTTCGAATGGCAAGCCGACGGCGTCCAATACTTCCTACCATTTTAAGGTTTTTACCCCGGGCTGCGGTTTCGTATCCACTTCCCAACTCCAGATGAAATGAATTTGAGGAATCCCTTCTTGCTTCCACCAACATTAGATTCATACTGCCACCAATTGTACTTCCGCTTTCGCAACCGTCCGTTCCATGATTTAGTGCAATACTTTCCAGGTTATCGGTTTCCACGTAGGATGTAACCGGATCCATTTTATCGGTACAGGCACCAAATATTTTCATCCCGTCGATATTGATATTTAACTGACCGGCCGAAAAACCGTGCATTTGCGGTTCCATGGCATAGGCTCCGCGTTTAATCAGCGACACACCCGGTAAACGCGAATTCACTTCATCGATAGATGAAAATGAACCCGCTTTATAAAAATTCACTAAATCGCCGGTTTGCAGAGGGGCTGAATAAGAAATGATAACTTCATCCAAATCTATTTTCCAAATTGAATCAGTCGTTTCCTGGCCGGAAAGCCATAGTGGTAAAAGACTAAACAAAACTAAAAGTCGTTGCATGGCATTCGAATTTTATATGACAACAGCAATATTGCAAAGTGCATGAATTGTGCACTTTGCGTATTGCCAGTATCGGTAAGCTAATTAAAAAGTTATATCGATAAAAGCTTCATTACTCAGTTTTTCCCCACTTTTTTCAAGGTCAAGATATACCCGCCACCATCCGGTCATGGTAAAATTTACCTTTCCTTTGTAATGTCCATTTTCATTAAGTACCGGATTCACATTGTTGGGTGACCCATGATCCATTGATGGCATTTGAGGATCAATCATCACAGAAACGTCATCATCAGCAGGGAAACTCATCATGGTTTTTTTGTAATGAACAGCCACCTCAAAATCGTTGATTCCAACTTTAGGATCAAAAGGTTCTACGAGAGAAACAAAATATTTGGTAGTTCCATCGGCAGCCGAAATAAAATTAATGATTTTAGGCTCAGCCAAACTCTTCACTTTTGGTATGGTTAGCCAAACGGAGTCAGCCACTCCAGCCGATTCAACATTCACCTTTATTCGCCATTTCATATCATCGGTATCGGGCATGATAAAAACCACTGCGGCATCAAATAAACCGTTATCATCAGCCATTTCCAAAGGATCTTCCTTGGGTGCTGAATGTCGCATGGTTATCATATCCATTTCGGGATAGAGCACAATTTTAGCATCGGTGACCTTTTGATTATCGCTCAGTTGTACTATCGATAAATAAATGTGATTATACCCATGAAATAAGGTATCATCGGACAATAAGGAAATTTTATATAGATTGTTGTCGGTAACCGATTCGGTAATACTCAAAAAATTGAGTTCACCTGACGGCTCTTCATTGTCTTTGTCGCAGGATATAAAAACCAACAGAAAAACACCAAGTATCCACCAACTTGTATTATAAATTCGCATAATTTTATTTGTTAAAATGAAAGACAAAATGCTTGCATCCTTCCATAAGCATGCAAGTTTAGAAATTTTTATTATTGGGCCATGCAGAAATTCTTCACCTCAATGTTGAGATAAAGAACAGCCAATTCGTTGATGAAATTACATACAAGGAGGATGGAAAATTTCCTTATAATTCTGAAAAGTATATTGAACAGAAATTTCAGCATAAGCTAATGAAAGCATAAAAAAACAACGAGTGCTTAATATTTCTTTGGGTAAATTTGATTCAAATTGGCGAAATCGTTTTTCCGGAACCCGGTCTTCGTTTTCACTATTGCTTGTAGAACCAGCTTCATTCAGGCGCTTCTCTAAATAGCATTTTCCCTGACAACACGAATCGGGCACATCTTTGTTTTCACAAAGTTGATTCACAATGTAATCGTTAAAAACCTGAAACTCCAACAAGGGAATAATGGGTTGAAACACGATCAATACATTGACCAAAAGCGCTATGATCTGATGCCTGAAATGCATGAGCCTAAAACAGGAAAGAGTCTTTTATGTTCAACAAATGTTGATCTTTGTGATTTATCCATTGTATTTTCTTCTACTAAAAATTATTCGAATATACTATCTTCGTGCACTAATCAATCTTAAAAACCCCATGAAACATGCTTTGTTGTCAATTACATTGACCTTAACTGTTCTCTTTTCCTTTTCTCAAACCATATCAACCACCTTATTTGGACAAAATGCATGGATGCCTTCATGGGCATACAATGGCAAACTGGACGCCATTTGGCAAAAAGCTGCACCGGCTAATTTTGAAATCATTCGAATTGGAGGTATTGATTATGAAGATAATTTTGATGAGCACATCGATGATTTTATGCGCTTCATCGACAGTATAAAATTCACTTGTGGCGCAGAACCTATTCTACAAATTCCACGAAATTATAGTGCAGAACAAACCACTGCTCTGTATCAGCTAATTAACGTAACAAATACCAAAGATGTTAAATATTGGTCAATTGGGAATGAACCTGATTATCACTTGCCCAATACTCTTGCTGAAATTAGTGATTATTTTGTTCGCATTGCCAAGGCTTTAAAAGATCAGAATGATTCACTCGTTGTGATTGGACCCGACTATGCCAATTATTGGGTGCACCCGGGCGATGAATGGGATGCGGGTAAGACCGTTTACAAAGACTTTATCAATTCCGTTGGCCTAGAAATGAATTCCGACAGCACAGCCTATTTACTGGATGTGTTTTCGTTTCACAACTATGTTGGTTACACCATCGATGCAAATATCGACAATCAGGACATTAAACGCGTGCTGACCAACATCAACATTGCGCTTAACCAAATAAATTCCACGCGTATTGTTGGATTGGCAAACAAGGCAAGCTGGGGAATTGGCGAATTCAATATTAACCAAACAATTAGTGACAATACTAAACCATGGAGTTTTTACAATGGACAATATCTTGCAATGATTTATGGATTGGGTATGGAAAAAGGTGCAACCTTTATTTGCCCTTGGAGTCTAATTGAAGGAGAATATCGGAAATCAACCGATTTATCGATGTTTGAAAATGAAGCCAATGATTTTACCCCACGCAGTTCATTTTGGCATGTGAAAATGTTAAGCGATAACCGACGGGCAAATTTTATGAAAAGTACATCTTCACAAAAGTTGGTCAAAACCATTGCCATGAAAGATGAAACAGGCAGTACTCTCATGATCTTAAATACTGATGAAACCAATGGATACGCCACCCAAATTAAACTCAACACAAAAATTACGACTTCGGATGATTTGAATGTGAACATCGATGCCGGGTTCGATATGGAATACCGCGATTTAATTCCACCCAATTCAACAGTAACAATAGTATTTGACGCCACAGGACAATTCATCAGTAAAACGCTTTATACAAAAGAAGATGCTGATAATTTTAATGCACCGCAATTGGCCAACCTGGTCCCAACAAAAATTCGACCGTTAGAAGAACAAAGTCCTGCACCTTATTTTCAAAATGAAACCAACACCCTTATTTTTGATCAACCATTAAACAATGAATTCAAGGAAGTCAGGATAATTGATGTATCTGGTAAAGTGATTTTTCAAAAGACAACATCACAAAATTCAATACAACTAAATGATTTGAAAAAAGGGATCTATGTAGTAAGCATTCAATCCACATTACAAACACGAAACAGCAAATTTGTAAAACCTTAACCGAAACAAATAAGTTTCACATTGGACTGAAAAACGGAAAGAACTCTTTAAGGCCTTAGTTGTTATAAGATCGTACAACTAAAACATTAGAAAAGATGAAACTTTCAGCCATAAAAGCACAATTGCAAAATATAAGCGAACTAAAATTTCAGCTACCCGACGGAACTCTTGTTCCACGTCATTTTCATGTAACCGAAGTGGGAATGATCACCAAAAATTTTATCGATTGCGGTGGTAGCGTTCGTAACGAAAAAGTGGTCAATTTCCAATTGTGGCAATCCACTGACTATGACCACCGCTTACATCCGGAAAAACTGCTCCACATCATTGAATTATCCGAGAAGGTTTTGAAGATCGATGATCTTGAAGTAGAAGTGGAATACCAAGCCGATACCATAGGCAAATTTGGTTTAACGTTTAAGGATGATGCCTTTCTGCTCACCACTAAACTTACCGATTGTTTAGCCAAGGACAAATGTGGAGTGCCAGAGGAAGCAACTGGACTAAAGTTTGAAAAATTTAGTCTAGCGCAGAATGGTTGCTGCTCTCCCGGCTCAGGATGCTGCTAAATAAAATTAAACAAGGGTTTCCAATCCCATTTTCGGTTTTATTTCCAGAAATGCTTTATTTTGTAATGCTTTAAAACTTTACTTATTGAAATAAAAAGATAACATGGAAGAAGAAATTGATTTATTAAATGAGCAATTCAGCATTGAAGGTGAGATAGGTTTTTCGGAACAAGAAGGAGATTTGGTTTATATTGATGTGATTAACAAATACGCAGAGGCAACCATCTCACTTTACGGCGCACACATCATTCAGTACAATCCATACAACACCGTTGATGTTTTGTGGATGAGCCCTGCCTCCAACTTCGAACAAGGAAAAGCCATCAGAGGTGGTATTCCCATTTGTTTCCCATGGTTTGGACCACATGCTACCGATGCCAATTTACCAGCCCATGGTTTTGCTCGAATTCTTCCATGGAATGTCACTAAAACTGAATCAAGCCCAAAAGGTGAAACACTAATTACGCTGGAATTAAATTCTTCGGAGGAAACCCTAAAATATTGGCCCTATTCTTTTAAAGCAGAACTGGACATCAGTGTAGGACCTCAACTAAAAGTAGAATTGCGCATTACCAATACCGGTCAGGAAAGTTTCGAATATACTTCAGCCATTCACACCTATTTTACCATTTCTCAGATTTCCAATATTAAAATAGAGGGACTCCAGGGAGCCAGCTATTACAGCGGTTTTGGCAAGGATATTTTTACTCAGGAAAGTGAATTCATTGAAATTGAAAAAGAAGAAAACCGACGATATGTAAATACTGATTCCGAAATTATTCTGCACGATCCGGTTTTCCGTCGTAAAATAAAAACATCGAAACAAGGCAGTAAAGTTACCGTAGTATGGAATCCATGGTCCGAAACGGTTAAAACCATGAGCGATATTCCGGAAGATGGCTACGAAACATTTGTTTGTATTGAACCTGCAAACAGTTATGATGATTTTGTCAAGTTGGCTCCAGGAGAGAAACACAGCACCATTGGAGTAATTGGGTTGCTTGTATAAGCTTACAATTCTTGAATTATCAATTTTAAAAAACCAGCAAACAATCCAGGCAATTGGTCATCGTAATGACTTTTGGTCATTATACTAACTAATTGGTATCTTTGCAACAATTCTCTATAGTATAGTTAGGGAACCGTTCTCTTTTAAAAAGAACGGTTCCTTATCCTTTTTATATTGTATGAATTTCATTCCATAATAACTTGTTCCTGTTCGTCATGCAAAACAGAGTGGTAATTAATAAATGAAGATTTGTCACCAAATAGTTCATATACAAACTCCCTGTCCATTTTTATTTTAGAATTTCCTACCAATGCTTTATAAGAACTAAACCTATATGACTTAAAATCATCTATTAACTTATGCTTCTCAGGATTGTAATGCGCATAAAAAATGGCATAGCGTAGATAATTATCATCAGTGATCATCAATCTTTTATATTTAGGGTCGAACAAATTGCCAACTCTATTTTCTTGTTTATTGATGGCCATCGAATAGGTAATAAACATCCGTTTCAATCTATTCACAATAATTTTTCCAATTACATTTACATCATCAATTATTTGTTTAGAGAACCGTTCTCTACAAAAAGAACGGTTCTCCACCTCATCCAAAATAGCAAGCTCCAGTTTTTCTTTAGTTTTAATAATAAGATGAAAATGATTGGGCAGTAAACAATAAGCCAGAAAATCAACATATCCAGCTAAAAACTGATCCATCAGGTGGAGAAAATAAACGTAATTTTCAGGCGAGTAAAAGATATTTTGCTTATTGGAACCTCTATTGAAAATATGATAGTAACGATCGCCTAATATTGGTGTAATGGTTTTAACAGAAGGCATTTTTTCTTTAAAGGTAAGAAACTCTCTGCTAAATTGGAAAGGGAACCGTTCTTTCAAAAAAGAGAACGGTTCCTTACTTCTTATCCCATGATCACAACAACCTCATTTTGTTCTTTCATGATGCAGGTTGAAATCATGTTACCTTCTATTTCATTACCATTCACCAGCACTTTGGAAACGCCTTTTTGAACACCTTTTTCGTTTTTCACTTCAATGTTGAAAAACTTACCACGGAAACGACGGGTAGCTTTGAAGCCAGGCCAATCCGATGGAATACAAGGATCAATACGCAATCCTTCGTATTCAGGTTGAATTCCTAAAATGTTTGTTGCAGCAGAATAGTAGCCCCAGGTAGCGGCACCGGTCAACCAGGGCAAACGCGATGCACCAAAATGCGGACTATAGGTACTGTGTGTAAACTGACAGTTCACATAAGGTTCAATTTGCCTTACTTCAGCCTTGGTATTGAAAGCTGCCGGCATAAACGAACGTAGGTATTTATAGGCTTGATTACCATTCCCCATCATGGTTTCAGCAATCACTGCCCAACCTTGTGTATGTGAGAATATCGAAGCATTTTCCTTCATTCCCGGATTAAACAACGGCGCTTTAACAATTTTGTGATCGGCTTTAACATAAGGCGGAGCACACACCATTACGCCACAATCGGTAGCCAAATGCTCACGAACAGTTTGCAAAGCACTTTTCGCTTTTTCAGGCGAAGCATGTCCACTTAACACCGACCAGGTTTGAGGATTCAACCAATAGCTGCCTTCTTCATTTTCTTTCGAGCCAAACACACTACCGTCGAAACGGAAGGCACGTACGTACCAATTGCCATCCCAGGCATGCTTGTCGATGTTTTCATCTAAAGTTGTTAAATGGCCTTTTGCCCAAATCGCTTCATTATCATCTCCGAACATTTCATTTAATTCGATGTAGGTCTTTAAAGCATAACGCAATTGCATGGCTACAAAAACGGTTTCCCCATCGTGACCCAATTCAAGGCAATCGTTCCAGTCGGCCAATAAACCACATGGTAAACCATGGGCTCCACTGCGTTCCAGATTGAACTCAATGGCACGACGAAGATGTCCCAGAACAGTTGCTTCACCTTTGTCGGAATAAGGCAATACTTTGTGATAAAAATCAAGTTCACCAGTTTCTTTCACATAAGCAGGAATGGTGTTAAACAACCACATGCAGTCATCCGAACGGTATTCTTTTTCGTCGGGAGTAGGTTCACTCCCTGGGTTATGTGCAAAAGGTTTGACCACCGGCATGGCGCCTCCGGTTGAAGCTTGCCCTGTAACCATCAATTCAATTCTTTTTCCGGCTTCTTCCGGAATGGTATGCAAAACTCCCAGCATATCCTGAACGGTATCGCGGTATCCTAACCCATCGCGCTCGCCGCTGTATACAAGGCTGGCTGCCCTCGACCATGCAAAAGTCATCAGACTGTTAAAAGGGCTCCACATGTTGGTCATGCTGTTGAATTCAGCATCGGGTGTTTCCACCCAAAGACCTTCCAGTTTAGTGTGCCAGCTTTTGACCAAGGCATCGAAAGCAAGGTTAATTTTTTCAATGGAATCGAATTCTGCCAAAGCAGCTTTTCCTTCCACATTGGCTTTCCCAATTCCCATTAAGGTGGCTAATTCCTGTGATTCTCCCGGTTCTAATTCCACATCAATTTGAAGCACGCCACAACCATTATCGCCATAAGCCAAAGAGTTGGAACATTCACCTTTTTCTACCACCAATGGGTTATGATAAGAACGATAGGGTCCTAGAAACTGATCACGATCGGTATCGAACCCGGTAATGTTACCGCCAATTACCCCAAGAAAAGTATGACGGTTTCCATCGTGGTTTTGAAAATCGCCGCCACTATCGGGAAGTGCCACGTTGATACCATGATCGATAATGTTATCTACCACATCCATCTTCAAAATGTACTGGGTATACTGCAGGTTAAAAAAGTCCTGCATTTGATGCCAGTTGTTGGAATATTCAACGAAAGTGTACAAACGAAGATTTCGTTTCACAGTATCGTTGTTGGTGATTTTCATCTTCCAGGTTTCGAACGTTTTGCCCAGTGGCACGAAATAGGTGGTTTCAGTTTTAATCTGATCGTATTCCGATTCGATAATAGTATATGCGGTTCCGTGTCTGCAAATCGATTTAAACTGGTCGAGTGGTTTACCCACCGGTTGCCACGATGCCGACCAGTAATCTTTTTTATCGCGGTCGTGCAGATAAAAATAACGCCCCGGTTGATCCATGGGAATGGTATTAAAACGCAGGCGCATAAAACGTCCCTGAGCAGCTGATTTATAAAAGCTGTATCCTCCGGCATTGTTCGTAATAATGGCACCGTATTCGGTTGAGCCCAAGTAGTTACTCCACGATTTTGGGGTGTCGGGCCGGTCAACTACGTATTCTTTTTTATGATCGTCGAAATGTCCGTATTGCATTATTTCTTGTTGTTTACCCCCTCTGCCTTCGGCATCTCCCCCTGAAGAGGGGAGAACGCTTTTAAGCATGGGAGTGCTAAATTTGATTATTTTTAAAAATCTAAATAATACCGAAAGCTAATTTCATTAATTAACCAACAACCAGTATCGAGTATCCAGAAACTAGTATCTAGAATACTTCAGAATTATTTTTCATGTATTCAATTACTTCGTCAACCTGACAAAAGGCAATGGCTGTATAGGTATCGGCAGCACCATAATAAATGGCAATTCTGCCGGTTTCAGCATCGTACAAGTTGGCACATGGGAAGGCCACATTAGGTACAAAACCTACCGTTTCATAAGTCTTTTCCGGTGTCAATAAGTAATCGCGGGTTCTGTAAAGCACTTTTGATGGATCTTCCAAATCTAAAAGAACAGCGCCAATGCTATAAACAAATCCATTGCATGTGCCAGAAACTCCGTGGTAAAAAAGCAACCATCCTTCGGTGGTTTCAATGGGCACAGGACCTGCACCAATTTTGGTTCCCTGCCACCAGCCTTGTCCGCCATTGGTCATCACGCAACGATGATTTCCCCAATGAACCATATCGGGACTTTCGCTGATAAAAATATTACCAAACGGGGTATGCCCGGTATCACTTGGCCGGCTCAACAACATGTATTTCCCATTAATTTTTCGCGGAAATAAAACACCGTTACGGTTGTATGGCATCAAAGGATTCGACATACGAACAAAAGTTTTAAAATCTTTGGTTCGGCCTAAACCAATTGAAGGTCCTTTCATATCGTCGCACCAGGTGACATAGTATTCGCCATCAATTTCAATAACCCGCGGATCGTAAGCATAACTGGTGGGAGCAGGATTTCCGGCTTCATCCACCCAGGCAATAGGTTCATGATCGAGTTCGATATGGATTCCATCCTTGCTTTTACCTGAAAACAAAGTTGCTCTGCCATTCTTTTTATCGCCACGAAAAACACCGGCAAAAGCATTCCCAAATGGAGCAATTGCACTATTGTATACACGACATGCAGTGGGTATTGGATTCCAGTCCAAGATTGGGTTCCCGCTATACCTCCACATTACATCTTCACATGCTTCTGGCTTATTTTCCCACGGAATATTCGGGAGCGCTTTCCCAACAATTGTTTTACTCATTCTATTTTCTTTTAATCGTTAATCAACTTATACATTTCACCTTTTTTCAGTGCCTAAAGTTTCGAGGACTTAAAGTGCCTAAAAAAAATTCAATCCGGCAGAAAATATGCTAATAATTTTTGATCAATTTGATCAGGAAAGATCAACAGATTCACCTAGCTCACTTCTTCTAAGCTCAAGATCAGAGCTAATTTCTGCCACCCGTTTATCGTTTAAAGGATACAAAAGCAATAAACCCATTGAAAGGATTCCCATTGCTGCAGGAATTAAACTAAATAACAACAACAATCCGCGGACACTACCTGCCGACTGTTCTGCGCCTGCTTCATATCCTACCTGTGACATTAAGGTCAAGGCCACAAAAGCACCAAATGCCCATCCGAATTTTTGCGACATGGTTGAGGCCGAAAAAATTAATCCTGTAGCTCTTCTTCCACTTTTCCATTCACCATAATCAGCTGTATCGGCGTACATGGCCCACAATAAAACACTTAAAGGGCCACCCGTTAATGAACCGGTAATTTGGAAAAAGTAAATCAAACCTAGTTGCTTGGCTGAAAGCACGTACAAAATAGCGGTACTGAAAATAGCAATGATAAACATGATCATAAATGCTTTTTTCTTACCTACCCACTTTGCGAAACTACTGACCAGTAATACACCTAACAAAGAAGAAACTTGTCCGATCGTATTATAGACAGAAACCAGGTAATTAAAATCATAATTACGGGTTCCCATAAAAGGGATGCTTAATTCTTGTGTCCCTATTACATATTTAAAATAATGTACCGTTACACTACTACGAACTGCTACAAACAATATGAAAGTTATGGTTGTAGCCAATAGGATCAACCAGGGTTTATTGGTCACCAATTCCTTTAGATCCGTTTTTATTGATGCCTTCTGTGATTTAGGAGGTAGCACTCTTTCGCGCGTACCTTTAAAGGCAATTAAAAAGAAAGCGATGGCTGCAATACCGTAAATCACAAACGAAAGTTGCCATCCTTTAGCATCGTTCCCACCACCAAGGCTTTTGGTCATTGGCAATAAGGTTGCTGAAACAATAATACCGGCTGCGAATGCGAACAAAAATTTGATGGACGAAACGGATGTACGTTCATTGGAGTCGGGCGATATTACACCCAATAAGGCGGTATATGGAATGTTGATGGCTGTGTACAACATCATGATTAACATGAAAGTGGCATAAGCCCATATGATTTTCCCGGAATCACTAAAATCCGGTACAGTAAATACTAAAACGCCTGAAATCGCAAAAGGAACACAAAGCCAGAGTAGGTAAGGTCTGAATTTCCCCCACTTTGTTTTCGTTCGATCTGCAATAATTCCCATCAAGGGATCGTTGACGCCATCCCACAAACGGCTGACCAAAAACATGGTTGCCGCCACAGAGGCAGGAATTAAAAATACATCAGTATAAAAATAGGTGAAATAGAGCATAAAGGTTTGCCAATAAAGCACAGAGGCTAAATCGCCAAAACCATAGGCAAATTTTTCCTTAAAAGGAATTTTATGAACGGTATTACTCATAAGTTGGGTTTAATTAAGATGATTACTATTGTTTGGTTTATTTCTCAAAAATATTTTTCAAAATTATCTAAACACCTTTAACTAAAGGGGGGCATTCTTTGCAAGGATATCCATCATAATGGCTAATCTACCGTAAAACAGTAACATTTTTGTCCAAAATCAGCCGTCTATCCCCTGTAAAGGAATTTGTTTGTGTAAATTTTACACAAGGTATGAAAAAAGGCAAAATGAAATACACTAACATCAATATTTGATGTTATTCAGAATAATTACAATTGAAGGGGAAATTTAAGGAATTGAGAGCCGGAAGAATTAGACCTCTCGTAATACTAAATGTAGGATTAAGACAATACACATTCCGATAATGAGCCCAAGAGAAGCATAAATGACATAAATATTTAGGTCCAGTATTTTCTCATACAGAATTACAATTAGTGCAGCTGCGAACAACAGAACAAACACATACAGCCATTTTACTAATTTTGAAGTATTGTCGCGTGCAGGATCGTCTTTCATTGGTTCACCTTTCTATTTCAATTTAAAAAATGTTTTATCCGTTCGAATATAGTTCTTTCAGTTAGTGGAGTCAAAAAAAATGAGTGAATGGACTAAATACTAGTGTGAATGGACGGATTTATTTAGTAAATGGATTTTAAAACTTAGCAGAATTCGAAGAATGATTCGAATTTTCCCCACCAAATATGGTCATAGATGATCACCTTTTCTGACGGACTTACTCTTAAACGACATTACACTTTACAAACAAACGAATAAAAAAAGGTCCGAAAATACGGACCTAATATTTAAACAAGCGAATGATTATACTTACTTCGTTTTCTTCAATTCCTTTTCTTTTTCCTTCAGTTTTTCCTTTTGAAGTTTGAGTTTTTCTTCTTCCTTTTCCAGTTGCTTTTTCAGACGCGCAATGTCTTCTTCCGAAATGGAATCATTCTTTTTTAGCTGGTCAAAATCAATTTCATCGAGACTTTGAGCTGCTACCTCAACACCACGAAGAGCGGCGTGAATGATTTCATCTAAGGGTAGATTTTCCAAAACAGCTGCTGCGGCATTCAAACCTGCCTCGGCTGCTCCAATGGATAACTCAATGATTTCTTCGGGAACATTGTCGTTTTCCATATCGCGCCTCATATCTTCACGCATTTCCTTTCGGGCATCCTGAATGTCTTTACGAGCTTCTTCCAAATCGCGTCGAATTTCACCGTGATCGATGCTCTCTCTGATTTCCTTGCGAGCTTCCTCAATATCACGGCGGGCATCTTCCATGTCGCGATGAATCTCATCATAATCGATGCTCTCATGAGCTTCCTGCATGGCTTTTTGAACTTCCTGCATTGCTTCCTGAATGATTTCACCCACATTGATTTCTTTCAATGCCGCATTAATTTCTTCCATCATTTCAGTAGAAATGGTCGCGTCTTGTTCCGACATGGCCACTTCCACCATTTTTTTCATTTCTTCAGAAACCTGATCCAATTCTTCGGAATGCTGGATGTTTTTTTCCAATTCCTGTTGAACGCTGTCCTTCATTTCTTTCGTCCATACAGGCTTGGCATTTGAGGCACCGGGCTCATCGGTGTCAAACAACGTGTTTTCTGTTGGCATCACCTGTGGTGCCACTTTGTTCCCCACAGTAAAAGATACCAGGGCCAGACCAACCACAATCACTCCCGCTGCGATCAGTCCTTCAATAAAGTTTGTTTTCATTGCTACTTTTTTTTGTAATCGTTTAATACGTTGTAAAAGGCTACTTTTTGGTGAAGCAAAAGCCATGGCTAATTGCCCTTGCTCCATCTGATTTATTTGAACAGCGGCCAGTGCTTTTACATAAGCAACTTTGTCGCCGGTTAATTGAATGGCTATATTGTCGCAACTGTTTTCACGTTCGCTACGGATTTGTGCAGAAATCATCCAAACGGCAGGATGGTAAAAAAACAGAATTTCGACAATGGATTGCAGGATGTTAAAGAGATAGTCGTGACGGATAATGTGAGCCAATTCGTGCGCAATAATGGCTTCCACATCTTTTACTGACAATCCGGTGAACGCTGCCACCGGGAAAAGTATAACGGGCTTTATGGTTCCCAGTGTCAATGGAACATTCGCCAGAGGTGAAAAAAACGCAGCCACTTTTCTATCCAGATTTAATTTATGGGCGTATTCCTCTATCTTAAGTATCCATTCTTCACCAATATCCACCAGTTGATAGCGACGCAAGCGGCGCACATAAATAAATCCACCAATCATCTTTACAATCAGGAACAGCATCCCTACTATCCAAATAAAACAGATCAAATTAAAATTCCGCTGGAAGAAACTTCTAATTTTTATCCATCTAAGATTGATACCTACCTCTGCGTTTTGCCCATTTTCAACAGATGCTTGTGCGAGTTTATCGGCGAAATAGGTTTTAATGTATTCGGGATTTGAAGTGATATTTTCTTTTAAAACCGATTTTTCCTTGGCATAACTGAACGCATTGGCAAATGTAATTCCAGACCAGCCAATGATGATCAACAGGGCAAAAAATGAAATAATGTACTTTAATTGCGCACTGTTACGACGCATGAACAACAATAAAATAGCCAACACAATGGCCACAATAACTCCTTGCCAAATTGAGTGAACAATAGTCCAACCAATGGCTTCGATAAATTCAGACGAAAATAGATATTGAAGGTTTTTCATAGCTCCTTAATTATTGTTCACTTTCCATTTGTTGAATAATGCGTTTGATTTCATTCAGCTCTTTTTGATCGGTTCGCTTGTTGCCCAACAATTGCATTACAAGGCTGGAGGCGGAACCCGAAAAAGTGGAATCTAAAAATCGATCAAGTAGTTTACCCTGGGTTTCTTCTTGTTTAAACGTGGTAGTATAAAGATGACTTTTACCATTGGGTTCTCGATCTAAAAGACCTTTTCCATGCATGTTCTGCATGATTTTTAACGTGGTGGTGTAACCTACGTCTTTTGATTCGCTCAATTTATCGTGAATTTCTTTAACCGTTAAAGGCTCTTGTTCCCAAAGAACATTGAGTATTTCTAATTCAGATGCAGTTGGATTAACTTTTTGTTTGCTCATTGCTTTTCTATCTACGATGTTTGTCGTACAAATATATACGACTATTTTCGTAGATGCAAATTTTATTACGACTTTTTTCGTAGTCGGTGTAACTTCCCCTAAATAGCATTAATGCAGAAGACATATAACACCCTATTTTTCTAATATTTACAAGTAGTCCCACCTCAGCATTACATGAAATAAAAAAATATTTAATTGAACATTCCTTCGTTCAGATTCTTTATTAAACAATGAACAGACATGAATTCATCTCAAAATTTTTAACTATTTCAGCTATGGCAGTTTTACATCCACTGAAAAGCCTCAGCGACTTTTCTACCCTTGCAGGTAAACCCCTACCCATATTATTTATAGGCCATGGATCGCCAATGAATGGAATTGACAACAACGAATTCAGTCAAAATTGGGAGAATCTTGGAAAAGAAATCCCAACACCCCGTGCCGTACTTTGCATCTCGGCTCACTGGTTAACAAAAGGAACCTACATCACAGCTATGCCAATGCCTAAAACCATTCATGATTTTGGTGGTTTTCCACAAGCACTATTCGATGTTCAGTATCCTGCACCCGGTGATCCAGAGCTGGCAGCAACAACAGCCGGATTAATTGCAAGCACTCATGTGGGATTAGATCACGATTGGGGATTGGACCATGGCACGTGGACGGTTGTTAAACATATGTATCCCGAAGCCAATATTCCCGTTCTGCAACTGAGCATCGATTACAATCAACCGGCAGCCTACCATTATCAACTGGGCAAGGAGCTGGCTGCATTGCGAAAAAAAGGAGTGCTCATTATAGGAAGCGGGAACATGGTTCATAACTTAGGCATGGTAGCCTGGGATAAATTACAAGAACCAGCATTTGGATACGACTGGGCCATTGAAATCAACGACGTGTTTAAAAAGTACATTCTTTCATCAAGCCATCAAAAGCTGATCGATTACAAGAAATTAGGCGAAGCAGCACTTAAGGCCATTCCAACACCCGATCATTACTTTCCTTTGTTGTATACATTGGGCATGCAAAATAAAACCGATTCCGTTGAAATTTTTAACGATAAAGCGGTGGCCGGTTCGTTGACCATGACTTCGGTAAAAATTGGGTGAAAAAGCAACTCTTGTCTGATCGATAACACGAAAGAATGTAATGAATTATTGCCTAAATCTTGAGTGCACATCAAAAATTAGCATTGATATCTTAATCCAATAGCGCTTTCAAGCCGTTTTCAGAAAAAAAACAGTTAGAAATTCAATATTTTACACAGAATGAATTGATTTCACATTTTTTGAAATACATTTATCCTTGAATTTTAAAGTACAATAGTCTCTTCTATGGACAACGGAATTATTCTCAACAATAAAATTTTGGATGTAGTAATACTTTCAATGTTTACAGCTCAGTTTTATAAACTCGTGAGCACCTTGATCATTCAGAGAAAATTTGTATGGTCACGCCTATGGGAAACCGGAGGAATGCCAAGTGCTCATACTGCATCGGTAGCGGCTTTATCAACAGCAATTGCCATTACTCAGGGAATTGAAAGTTATGCCTTCGCCATAAGTGCTGTATTTGCGGTTATTGTGATGCACGATGCTGCCGGAATAAGAAAAGCAGCTGGTGAACATGCGGGTATGATCAACCAACTCAACGATTTTTTCACCAACGTTTTTGATAAAAAATTTAAGACTGAAAAATTAAAAACATTGTTGGGGCACAGTAAATCGGAAGTTTTTGCCGGAGCTGTTTTAGGTATTATTGTAGGTTTTATTTTAAAAAAATATTTGCTCTCTTAAACTGATTATCCTATCCCAAACACTTTTTCAACAGCTAACCTGTAACTTTTCCCGACAGGCAACTGATTTTTGTTAATTTCAATCAGGTTTCCATCAAGTGCATCGATGTGTTTAATCGAAACGATGAATGATTTGTGAATGCGTATAAATTGCTTCGCAGGCAATTTTTCTTCCAAGTCCTTCAACGAAGCCAAAGCAGTAATTTTTTTGTTGGTGGTGTGGAAGGTAACATAGGCTTTTTGACCTTCAATGTAAATCAGATCTTCGTAATTAATTTTATAATGCTTCCGGTCGGCTCTTATGGTCAAATAATCATCGTACAGCATAGGTGCTGCTTGCTCTTCCGTTAACTTGTTTGGTTGACCCTCAAGAGCCTCAGACACCTTATTAATTGCTTTCAAAAATCGTTCAAACGAAAAGGGCTTCAGTAAATAGTCCGATACGTTTAGTTCATAACCCTCCAAAGCGTATTCCTTGTACGCGGTGGTAAAAATCACAAGGGGCTGTTTGTCGAGTGTTCTTAAAAAATCAAGCCCGGTAATATCGGGCATTTCGATATCAAGAAACAACAAATCAATCTGCCCACACTTGATTAAATCAATCACTTTCAATGGAGAATTAAAATCACCAACTAACTCTAAAAACGGAATTTTACTCACATAGTCGCTTAGATATTGGCGAGCTAAGAACTCATCGTCAACAATGGCACATCGTATCATCATGATTGTTGAATTTGAAGTTTGACTGTAAATTCGTTTTCTTTTATGGATAATCTTAAATCGTGCAAATTGGGATAAAGTATGCTTAATCGTTGTTTTACATTTTCAATTCCTTTACCGGAACCCGATTTCGCCATCCCTCTTTCAGGAACCGAGTTACTGATTTCGAAGTTTAAGCCACGGTCATCGGTTTTCATGCTTATTTTTACAAAGGCTTGTTCTCCTGATTCAATTTTACTGTATTTAAAACTGTTTTCGATAAAAGTAATAAAAAGCATTGGTGCAACCATCACCGACTGATCGACTTGTGAATAGTCGAAAATGATGTTTTGCTTATCAGGTGATTTCATTTGTTGAAAATCGATAAAATTCTGAATGTACTCAATTTCGGAACCCAATCGAACATGATCGGCCTGGCAATCTTCCAACACATAACGTAACATGTTTGAAAGCTTTAAGACTCCTTCTGGAGCTTTATCCGATTTTAAGTACGATAAGGAATAGATATTGTTTAAGGCATTAAACAAAAAATGGGGATTGATTTGCGCTTTCAGATACTTAAGTTCGGTATTCAATTTTTGTTCGTTAATCAATTTTGATTCTTCAGCTTGAACATTTAACTGTTGTTGCATCATAAAAATGGTAGAGATCAATTGCATTAAAAACAACCAGAAAATGGATCGGAATATAATTGCAATCATAGGAAATTTGAAATGATGCTTTGGTTGAAAATCAACAGTCTTCATAAAAGAATAATCGAGGTAGGCATAAATTATTCCAATTACGACCACGCCCAATATGCTCAATAATATGAATCTAGAATTTTTACTTGAATTGTAAAAACGTGGAAATAAATAAAAAGTATTCCCATAAAAAACAAGCATGGTAAAACATATGGTAATCCCTGTTGGGATCAGTGATTTTGGGAATGCCATAAAATTCGAGGCAAACCCAAGGTTAATTCCAATCAAAACAAACCAAAATATTATTTGTACCAGAAGATGTTTCTTCATTCGATTTCAATTTTTAATAATTTAACAAATGTATACAGTTCCCTTCCTCAAATCAAAGCTATTTAAACCAAACTCAATGTTTCATGAACAAACGGCTTAAAATTGCGAATTAGCGCTAATATATCTTATCATTCGAAACATTTCTTCATTGACACCTTTTCATTTGTAGCCACTTGAAGACCATAGCGAAACGTGGGGTAAAAATACATTAAGTAAATGCCTCTGCATTATTTGAATGATGTTCTTAATTATAGGTAATTTTGCTTCTCAAGCTTCAATCACTGACAAAATAGAAGGTATCGACCAAATGAATGCTATTCCCGAAATAAGTTTTAAAAAAACCAAAGCGCTGCAAGTACATGAATTTCAATTTGTTCGTTTGGAAGACTTGATGTCAGATATTGAGAACCCAACAGATCATAGTCCCTTCCATGCACACCGTCTGGGCTTTTTTGCTATTCTTATTATTACTGAAGGGGAGGTAAATCATATCGTCGATTTTGAAATTTATAATTTACGAAAAGGAGATGTAATGGTTATTGCGAAAGGCCAGATACATGCTTTTAATGAATTTTCAGAATACAAAGGCTATCTGGTGCTTTTTACCGAAGCTTTCATGCATAAATATATCGCACAGTCAACCATTGCGCAGATTAACCAACTCTATAATTATTTCCTTCGACAAGAAAAGATGAATAACCCAGACCACAATTATATTCTACTTGACATACTTTCCAAAGAATTAAAAGGGAATTCATCATCACTGCCAAATATAGTGGGCTCCTTACTGGGCATTTATCTGCTCAAACTGAACGAGGAAAATATTCGTTCAGCATCAAGTTCAGTTAACAGTAAAAGTCTGGATTACTTTAACCATTTCAAACAGTTGCTTGAGCTTAATTTTTCAAAGACCCGGGATGCCAAAGCTTATGCTTCCGATTTATCCATTTCATACAAACACTTAAATGAAGTATGTAAAGAGATCGTGAAAACTACAGCAAAATCATTTATTGATCGTTACGTCTCTCTTGAAGCTAAAAGACTATTGGTATCCTCTTCTTTTTCAGTAAAAGAAATTTCTTTCGAGTTAGGTTTTGACGAACCAACCAATTTTATTAAATATTTCAAAAAACAGACCAACCTTAGCCCTGGTGAATTTCGGAAGACTTTAGATTAGGTTATACATTTACCACACAAAATCCTTTTTTAACCTTTTCAATATGGTGGTATTGCCTCATCTTTGCAGTGTAAAGATGGAACAATTAACACTAAATAAACGAACATATGAAAGTAGCCGTAACAGCCGCCAGCGGACAATTAGGAGCCGCAGTGATTGAACAACTGATCAAAGAAATAGGAATAGAAAATACAATTGGAATAGCCCGTACTCTTGCAAAAGCAGCACATTTGGGTGTGGAAATCAGAAAAGGGGATTACAACAGCAAAGCCGATTTTGATGACGCATTAAAAGGAGTAGATGTAGTATTGATTGTATCGGGCATGGATGCGCCGGATAAACGAATTGGCCAACACCGTAACATCATAAATGCAGCCAAAGATTCGGGTGTAAAAAAGATCGTGTACACATCGATAATTGGCAAAGATGGAAAATCCGCCTTCGACCACATCGTGCAAAGTAATCGCCAAACTGAACAAGACATAAAAGAGAGTGGACTTGATTGGTCCATCGGCAGGAATGGCCTGTACATTGAACCGGATGTAGAATACATCGAAACCTATAAAAAAGATGGAAAGATCATGAACTGTGCTGCAGATGGACTATGCTCCTATACCACCAGATCAGAACTGGCCTTTGCCTATTCCCAATTGATCATGAATAAGGATCGTAACGGTAAAACATTCAATCTTGCAGGAGAAGCCATCAGCCAACAGAAACTAAGCAGCTACCTGAACATGATTTTTCAAAGCAATTTGGTTTATGAGGAAATGAGTATTGCAGACTACATTGAGATGCAGAAAAAAATGAATGGTGAGTTTTTAGGCACCGTTATCGCGGGAATTTACACCAAAATCAGAAAAGGGGAGTTTCACATACCATCCGATTTCGAAGCCGCTGCAGGAAGGAAACATGTGAGTTGGGATGCGTATTTTTCAGCCTTAAAACAATGAAGTCATAACAATTCCGGCACATATCCCTGGCTTGATTCTGAGAATTAAACATTTGCGTTTAAAATATGTTTCACCAGGTATAACACACTCCAGAATTTAAAGGTCCCTTAAAACAGGCATTTTTAGAAAAACTAAAATTAGGCAGGGAATTGAGATTAAAAAAATTGTGACAGACAAACTTTAAAGAACGTAAACACATGATAATAAGCAAGGAAATTACTACCGCAGAATTAAAACTGCTTTTTGATAAAAAGGAAACAAAAGTGATTGATGTCAGACCCGTTGATGCTTACAATGGCTGGCGACTTCGAAATGAAAAACGCGGTGGACATATCAAAGGTGCGAAAAGTTTATCCGCCAAGTGGGCAAACTATATCGATTGGATTGAAATAGTGCGATCGAAAGGGATTTTACCCGAACATAATATTGTTTTGTATGGCTACTCCGAAGAAGAGACCGAAAAAGTAGCCCTTCATTTTTCTCAGGCCAATTATTCCAAAATAAGCATTTACAACCATTTTGTGTCTGAATGGACAGCAAAAGAGGAGCTGCCTATGGATTTCCTTTCAAAGTATCAAAATCTGGTGCCGGCAAGTTGGGTAAACGAAATCGTCTCAGGTAACATTCCTCCAGGAATTGAGGGGAAAAAGATAGTGATTTGCCATTCGCATTACCGCAATCGTGACGCTTATTTGAGTGGACATATTCCTGGCGCTATAGATATGGACACACTTGCCCTCGAAGCACCTGAAACATGGAACAGAAGATCGCCTCAGGAATTGAAAGCGGCACTTGAGAAACATGGAATTACTTCAGATACGACCGTTATTTTATACGGAAAATTTATGTTCCCAGATAATGCCGACGAATTTCCCGGAAGTGCTGCCGGCGATATTGGCGCCATTCGTAATGCCATGATCATGATTTATGCAGGCGTGAAAGATGTACGCGTATTAAATGGTGGTTTCCAATCGTGGCAAGATGACGGTTATAAAATAACTACCAATGATGTTGCAAAAAAACCGGTGGCTAATTTTGGCGTTTCAATCCCGGCAAATCCGTCCATCATTGTTGATATTGCAGAAGCGAAACAAATGATTAAATCCAAAGATGCTGATATCGTATGTGTACGAAGCTGGCCCGAATACATTGGTGAGGTAAGTGGATACAATTACATTGAGAAAAAAGGACGTATCCCCGGAGCCATTTTCGGTAATTGTGGTACCGACGCGTACCACATGGAGAATTATAGAAATAACGATCACACCATCCGCGAGGCACAGGAAGTTACTGCAATTTGGAAAGAGGTCGGCATTACGCCCGACAAGCATTTGGCTTATTATTGTGGTACAGGATGGCGTGGAAGCGAAGCCTGGTTCAATGCATGGCTCATGGGTTGGCCGCGCGTTTCTGTCTTCGATGGCGGTTGGTTCGAGTGGAGTAACGACCCTGAAAATCATTACGAGACGGGTATCCCTGAAAATATGCTCATCCCAGGCTATAAATAAAAATTGCACGCTAAGTCGTCAAAAATAAGAAAATGAAAAACACCTTACAATAAAAAACTTCGCGCCTTTGGGAGAAAACAAAATACTCACGCTAAGCCGCCAAGCCGATAAGAAAGAAAATAAAATGGTAAATTGATATTATTAAACTTTGCGTCCTTGCGTCTTTGCGAGAAAAAAAAACCTCACGCCTTTACGAGAGAAAAAAATAAAACATGGATCAACAAATACTTATATCCGAATTAGCAACAGATACACTCACAGGCCTCACGGCAAATCCCAAGTTTCTATTTTCGAAATATTTTTACGACGATGAAGGAAGTTCAATATTTCAGGATATTATGCAAATGCCCGAATATTATCTCACAGACTGTGAATTTGAAATCTTTACAACTCATCGTAAACAGATTACCAAATCATTTCACCAAGGCGATCAGGCATTCGATTTAATTGAATTGGGCTCAGGTGACGGACTTAAAACCAAAATTTTGTTGCAGTTTTTAGTGGAAAACTCGGTGCCTTTTAATTACATCCCCATCGATATTAGCCATAAAGCCAACATCGATTTGGTAAACAGTCTGAAAAACGAATTACCCAACCTGAATGTGTCGGCCAAAACCGGCGATTATTTTCAGGAAGTAAAAAAATTGAATGGTTATTCCGGATTGCGAAAAGTATTTTTGTTTTTGGGTTCCAACATTGGCAACTTTTCGGATGCAGAAATCAACCGCTTTTTTACTCAGCTTTCAAAATTATGCCACAAAGGAGACCAACTGCTCATTGGTTTCGACCTAAAAAAATCACCTGAGGTAATCATGAAGGCGTACAGCGATTCGCATGGCCACACCAGACGCTTCAACCTTAATCACCTGGTTCGAATTAACAAGGAACTGAATGCCGATTTTAATCCTGATCAATTTGAACATCAGGCCATATATGATCCACAAACCGGCGATGCAAAAAGCTTTTTGGTATCAAAAGTTAAACAG
This sequence comes from Prolixibacteraceae bacterium, assembly GCA_041821245.1. Taxonomy (GTDB): domain Bacteria; phylum Bacteroidota; class Bacteroidia; order Bacteroidales; family Prolixibacteraceae; genus Roseimarinus. The sequence goes on along the minus strand of JBGUEP010000001.1, from coordinate 253,571 downwards.
TCAGTTTTTATTGCGGAACTGGAGCAACACATTCATTTTGACAAATGGGAGCCCATATTTATGGAACTTTCACGCAAATTCGACCAGCAAACCATTGAAAAAATTGCTACAGAACATGGCTTTCAAGTAGAAAGTCAGTTTACCGATCAGCGTGACTACTTTGTAAATTCATTGTGGGTGAAAAAATAGGAATCTCAATTCCTATTCAACTATTTGTGAGGGTATTTTAAATGATAATTGAAAAAACAGAAAAGATGAAAGCAATAGGATTTAAACAATCATTATCCATTTCAGAAAAAAACAGTTTTATTGAGTTTGAAACCGAAAAACCAAATCCCAAAGGATATGATTTATTGGTAAAAATTGCTGCAATATCAGTAAACCCGGTCGATTTTAAGATCAGGCAAAACGCTGCAAAAGACACGGTTCTCGATACACCCAAAATCATTGGATGGGATGCCGTTGGAACCGTTGAAGCAATAGGTGAAAAAACCTCAAGGTTCAAAGTAGGTGACGAAGTGTATTATGCCGGCGACCTCACCCGAAGTGGAAGCAATTCTGAATATCAGCTCATTGATGAACGCATCGTTGGCAACAAACCCAAAAAACTAACCAATGCAGAAGCTGCCGCTATTCCGCTCACCGGATTAACAGCTTGGGAATCTCTGTTCGATAGAATCAAAGTCAATCCTGAAACCGACAAAGGAAAAACAGTGTTGATTTTGGCAGGTGCCGGTGGAGTGGGCTCCATTGCCATTCAAATTGCCAAAAAAGTGGCCAACCTCACTGTAATCGCAACTGCATCGCGACCTGATTCCGAAAAGTGGTGTAAAAAAATGGGGGCCGATTTTGTGCTCAATCATCGCAACTTAAAAGCGGATCTTGAAAAAATTGGACATAGCCAGGTTGACTATATTTTAGACTTTGTTGATTTAGAAGGGTATTGGGAAACTATAGCCGATATCATTAAGCCACAGGGACACATTGTTTCCATTACCGGTAGCAGTAAACCTTTGAACCTGGATTTACTCAAAACCAAAAGTGTTACTTTTTCATGGGAATTGATGTACACACGTTCCATGTTTACAACTAACGATATGGAAAAACAACATCAAATCCTTAACGAAATTGCAAAATTGCTGGACGACGGAACATTAAAATCAACATTGACGACAACATTGAAAGGGTTTACTGTTGACAACCTGAAAGCAGCGCATAAGATGCAGGAGTCAGGAAAATCCATTGGGAAAACGGTTATTCAATTTTAAAACGGGAAATTATGGATCAGGGAGAAACCAGCTAAAGAGATGAAGCGCGAAAACCTGGCCGAGACATGAACTGAAATTACTTTAACAGAGTTAGATAAAACAATTGAGTTCTTTTTGATAACGTTGTTTTACGGGATTTTGATTATTGGTTGTATCGTAGCAATTTCCTATGCCGGCAAACCTCAAATAAATGGAATATTAATGGCACTTATTCTACATTTGGCACTGGCTATTACCATTGATAATTCTGCGGAGAATTATACTTTAACTTACCAAACAAAGCTTGAGAAAGTAAACTAAAACTAGTAAAATGGCTATTCGTCATTGTAGCCATGTGTCAGAAAAAAAGGAATTAATACAAATCAAAATGAACTGATGAATCTTATGATTCGACAAAAGGTTCAGTTAGTTCATCATTCCCGCACATTGGTTCAATTTATTTCTCATTTAAATTTGTTTTTATCTATTTCGGGGCACAATACTTATTCATCGTTAGTAAACACAATTTTTTTCATGAAATACAAATTAAATATATTGTTGTTGCTCGCAGTATCTACGGCCTTTTTTTCAACAACATTTGCTGCTCCGGGCGCTTCGATCAACGGGAAAGTAACAGATGCATCAACGGGGGAAGATTTAATCGGTGCAACTTTATATATAAAATCACTGGGTACCGGAACAATTACCAACACCTATGGTTTTTACTCGCTCTCAGTTCCTCAGGGAAAATATCAACTTTCTGTTAGTTTTTTAGGCTATCAAACTTATATTATTGAGCTTAAGCTAGATACTGATCAAAGTCTCAATATTGAATTAACCCCAAACGATACTGAACTTCAGGAGGTGACGGTATACACCGAAAGAAAAGATCACAATGTATCTTCAACAGAGATGGGGGTTGAAAAAATGTCAATGAAACAGATGGAAACCATTCCTGTTTTATTGGGAGAAAAAGACGTACTAAAAACAATTCAGCTTTTACCCGGTATCAGCTCTGTTTCTGAGGGAAGTTCAGGGTTTAGTGTACGAGGTGGTGACGTCGATCAGAATTTAATCTTGCTCGATGAAGCTCCGGTTTATTCAGCCTCACACCTGATGGGTTTCTTTTCCATTTTTAACTCCGATGCCTTAAAAGACATGTCGGTTTACAAAGGTGGTATCCCGGCCAACTATGGTGGCCGTGCTTCCTCTGTCCTGGATATAACCATGAAAGATGGAAATAGCAAAAATTTTGCGGCATCGGGAGGTATTGGTTTAATTTCATCACGTTTAACTCTTGAAGGGCCAATTATAGAGGATAAAATGTCCTTTATTATTTCGGGACGTCGAAGTTACGCCGATCTTATGGGTAAGGCCATTAATGTAATTGACAATGATATGAACCTTTATTTCTACGATCTAAATGCGAAACTGAATTACAAGATGAGCGATAAAGACCGCATCTTTCTTTCAGGCTATTTTGGAAAAGATGATTTTGGTTTTGGCGACATGGGAACCAACTGGGGGAATACAACAGGAACGTTGCGTTGGAATCATGTATTTGGCAACAAATTATTTTCAAACACAACCTTGTTGTACAGCGATTACAATTATGGTTTTAATATGGGTACCGATATGTACATGTCGTCGGGCATTGAAGATTTAAGTTTGAAACAAGATTTTACCTTCTATAAAAATCCAGAAAACACAATGAAATTCGGTTTTAATACTGCCCGACATAAATTTAACCCTGGCGAATTACAGTTTGATAATGAAGGCGCTGAAAGCACTACAGATATCGTTTTGGATAAAAAACAAGCTTATGAATCGGCCATTTATTTCACAAACAATCAAAAATTTAATGCTCGCTTGAGTGCCGATTATGGTGTGCGATTATCCATGTTTAATCAAGTAGGAGAAGGCTGGAATTATGGTTACAACACTGCCAACGAAAGAATTGATTCCACTTATTTTGATTCAGGAGAAGTAATGCAAAACTATTTTGGATTTGAACCTCGTTTAGCGCTAAACTACAGACTAACAAATGCAAGTTCAATTAAAGCCTCATATAATCGAATGAGTCAGTACATGCATTTACTTTCCAACAGTACCTCAGGACAACCTACCGATACATGGGTTCCCAGCACAGCACTTGTAAAACCAACCATCGTAAGTCAGTATTCAGTTGGATATTTCAGAAACTTCCTTGACGATCAACTGGAATTTTCAGTAGAATCGTACTACAAAGACATGCAAAATGTGAACGACTATGAAAATGGTGCTGATTTGATGCTCAATGCCGATGTGGAAGCACAAATACTTATGGGTAAAGGCCGTAGTTATGGTGCCGAATTCTATTTAAAAAAGAAATATGGAAAACTAAACGGATGGATAAGTTATACACTCGCGAAAACTGAAAATAAAATAGAGGGTATTAACAACAACAATTGGTACAATGCCGGCTATGATAAAACCCACGATTTTTCAATTGTCGCCAATTATGAGCTGAATAAAAAATCTTCACTTTCTGCTGCCTGGGTTTATTCTACCGGTAATGCAGTTACATTTCCCAGTGGTATGTATCAATACGACGGCAAAATTGTAGAATATTACACCGAACGAAATGGTTACCGCATGCCTGATTATCACCGTTTAGATTTGAATTACCACTTAAAAGGGAAAGAACATAAGAATTTTAATACCAGCTGGGACTTTTCAGTATACAACGCCTACAATCGAAAGAATGCTTATACCATAACCTTTCAAGAGAGTGAAACCAATCCGGGACAAAACGAGGCGGTTAAATTGAGTTTGTTCGGAATCATTCCTTCAATAACCTGGAACTTCAAATTTTAAAATAATGAGTACCATACCCGTAATAAATATCCACAAATGTGATGGCGACGGAAAGTGTGTTGCTGTTTGTCCGAATGATGTATTTGAAATGTACACTTTAACAAAAGAACAAGTTAAAAGTTTTCCTTTTAAAGGCTGGCTAAAAGTGAAAATTAAAGGTGCGAATAAATCAAATCCAGTTCATTCCCTCAATTGTATTGCATGTGGCCTGTGCGTGGAGAACTGTCACGAACATGCCATAGAATTAATAAGCCGTTAACTCAAAAATATATAAAAATGAAACGAATAATAATACCTTCCATACTTTTTTTATTCTCCTTATACTCCTGTCAGGAGGTCATAGAAATCGATCTAAACAGTTCAAATCCTGTTGTTGTGGTTGATGGAAGCATTTCCATTGGAGAAGCGGCGAAGGTCCATTTAAGCTACACTCGCGACTATTTTACCAACGATACTCCTCAAAATATTGTAAATGCAAAAGTTACTTTGATAGCTGGAAACGAGGATACGGAGGAACTTGAGTACACCGACAAGGGTATTTATCTGGGAAAAAAATTGTTAGGAAAACAAAATACGAAATATGAATTGAAGGTTGAACTGCCAGATCAAGAACTTTACGGTCAGTCTGAAATTCCTTCAAAAATTGAACTAATTTCAATGCATTTGCAGGAGGCATCGTTTAGTCATCCGGGCATGAAAGGTAACACTGATTCTATTCGTTACAATATAAATTTAACTTTCACTGACAATAAAGATCAGCAAAACTATTACATGTTAGCAATCACCCAAAATGGGAAAGAAGGAGAATACAGTTATCTGATGATTGATGACGAATTCTACCCAAAAACAGGAAGCATTACTTATGCGCCAATGATGTATCAGTTTCTGGAGAACGATACGGTTAATGTTAAACTCTATTCTTTAGACCAAAACACCTATGCCTTTTACAATCAACTGGCCGATGTTACCGGTGGAGGTGGTATGCGTGGTATGTCGGGAATGGGTACACCATATAATCCATCATCAAACATGGGTGAAAATGTACTGGGCTATTTTGCTGCATGGGCTGTGGTTGATACTTCAATTATTGTAGCACCTAAAAATTGAAGAAAGTAAAAGCCGGAAATCACTACTTTATACTACTGATTTCCGGCTCAGTTGAAGAACAATCAAGCTTATTTCTTCTTTTTACGTAGAAACAAAAAACCACCACCAATTACAGCAACTGCAATAACAACGTAAAAAAGAGTATTACTACTGCTACTACTTTCTTCTTCATCATCCATGAATAAATCATCGACATAAGTACTGTCCTGAACGGTAACTTCTTCTACAAAAGTACCATTGTCCTGAGCTTCAACACTTCCCATTAGACTTAAACAAAAGACAATACCAACTAATATTCTACCCATAATTTTCATCGTATTCATTTTAAAGTTATTTTATTTGTTTTCTGATATTCAAAGCCTTATCTGCCTGCCCGGTTTTTTCATAACACGATGCCAACAGAGGAAAGGCTTGTTCAAATTTTGGATTCATCTCTAATAAACTTTCCACACTCCTCAATGCCTGATCGTATTTTGTTTGTTGAAAATACATCTTAGCTTTTAAATAGAGCATTTGTTCACTGTAAGGATTAATTTCCATCGCCTTTTGAAAAATCAACTCTAAATTATCAAATTTTGATTCAATTAAATAACATCGGGCCAGATAAACCATAGTGTTTACATTGGTTCCATTTTTTTCCAGGGCCATTTCAAAATGTTGAGCAGCCTTGTTGTACAATCCTTTTTTGAAAGCACTTAAACCTGTTAAAACATTATCGCCTTCCCAGTTTAATACCACAACATAGGGATTCTTGTCAAAGTAAAAGATTTTCTGCAAACCATCCGGCAACCAGGTATCATTTTTTAATTGATACGGATGAACATAATTATTCGAAAAAATGGCATAGTCCCATTGTTTTGTTTGGTATTCATAAAAATGAAGGTATTTATATTTCAAATGAAGGTTCTTCGGGAAATAGGGAGTTAGATCAAAATTAGAAGCAATTACACTACCTTCAGGTACTGTAACAGTTGAAAAAAACCAGTCGCTTGCTTCTTTCATGCCTTGAAAATAATAATCGTATTCATACTCTGACCATGCATCTTTTTGAAGTTTCGACAGCTCGTTAAAATAAATGTAGTGGTTGGGAAACGTTTTCAACAAGTGCTTTAGAGGAAAAAAACCTAAGACCAACACGAGTGATACGAAGACAGTTCGAACAATTTTATTCCTGTAGCTCTTCCAGAATTCAAAAGTTCCAACACTGACAAAAACCACTAACACAGGATAAAAAAAATAAAGTTGACGCCAGCCACTATACAAATTCGCATCAATAATGATCACATAAAGGACCGGAAACAAAATACAAAAGAGTAGAATGAAAACCGATATCTTTTCGTCCCTTTCCTTTTTCAAAATCCCCCGAAATAGCATTACACTTGATAGAAGCACTAAAAACCAAACCAATTCAGGAATAGAAATCGCCAACCATTTTAGCAGATAATACCAAGGTAAATGGGTGCTCCAAAAGTAATTTCCTTCAAATATTTGCCGAATACTGATACTGTAATGTTGCATCAGTGTCAAGGATTCATAAGGATGCGACAGGGGATTTTGCAATCCGTATGGCCAGAGCAATAGTCCACCAAAATAACCTAAAAGGATAATGACAGCTGTAATAAAGAGGTAGGTTCGGAGCTTCCGTTGAAGTAGTGTAGGATAGGAATAATCCTTACGATTCAGAACGAGCCAAACGATGGTAAAACTGCCTAAAATGAAAAAAAACAAAGAACCTCCAATACGGACAGAGTTAGCAAAGGCAATACTCAATGCCAAATTTAAGGCTGTGTGATACGACGGAAGGGGCAATTCTTTTATAAACCTGATGGTTCCCCATGTTGCCCACGTATAAGCCAGGGCAAAGGGGATATCTTTCAGGTTTCCAAATACCTGTCCAAATGGCCGGGGTGATAAAAAGAGCAGCACCATGGCCAAAATCCCTACCCAAAAACTCCCGGATAGATAATAGGAAAACAAACCGCTCACAATTAAAAGCAACCACCCAACAATAGCACCAATGTAGTGCCGCGTAAGGTATTCATCGGTGAACGAAAAGGCTTTGTTCACAAAGGCAGCCACATTGTCGACGGACTGGCCATAGTAGCGTAAATTGTCCGTTCGATTTTCCAAACACGTTTCGTCGGCACCAAAACTGTAGTACCAATCTACTACATATTTTGCCTGTTTATTGTGTAAAAGTTCATCAACATTAATTGGAGCCGTCGGAGCCCAATGCAAAAGCAAGAGCAGCAAAATTATGCTACTGATCCAAAATGCCAGTTTACCGTTTAAGCCTTTCACCAAAATAATTTAACTAATATAAGAACGAACTATGTAGAGTGGTCGCTTTTGGACCTCCTTATAAATTCGATACAGGTATTCTCCAATCACACCCAGAAATGTAAGTTGTATAGTGCCAATAAAATAGATGCTTAGAATGGTAGATGACCAACCCAGGGGAGCCCAGTTGGCTGCTTTTGAGACAATGGTATAAATGCCGGCCAGTAACAACAAAAATATGGCCATAAACCCCAACCATAAACAGATTTTGATAGGCCATCGTGAAAAAGAAAAAATAGCATCGGTAGCCAGGTTAAGTAACTTTCCAAAGGTCATTTTTGCCTCCCCTTTCGTACGGTCAGGTCGGTCGTAATGCAAATAGGTGCGTTTGAAACCTACAAAAGAACGCAATCCGGGAAAATAGCGTGAACTCTCTTTAATATCAAGAATGGCTAATACCACTTCACGCTTCATCATGCAAAAATTGCCCGTATTGTAAATATCTTCAAGGTCGGTAATCCGATCAAAAATCAGATGAAAAGCCCTAATGGCCATACGTTTGCTCGTCACTTCATTTCGTGATGTACGCTTCCCAATCACTAAATCGAACTGGTTCTGTTTTAAAGTATGGTACATTTCGACAATAAGTTCCGGTGGATCTTGAAAATCACCATCTATCAATGAAACGTATTCCCCATTTGCATAGTCCAGACCAGCTGTTAATGCCGCCTGCAAACCAAAATTTCGTGAAAATGAAACAATTTTGAGTTCAGGAAGATTGTGTTTTAAATTAGCCAGCAACTCGAAAGTATGATCAGTACTCCCATCATCCACGGCAATGATTTCGTAGCTATCCCCAATGCTGTTTAAGGCTTTCTGAACTTCTTTTACCATAGGTTCAACCAACTGACTCTCGTTATAAAAAGGGATAATTACTGAAATCATTCTGTTTTGTTTTAATGATTAAATCAAATCGATCCTAATTGTTCAACTGAACATTAGGATCGACTTTGCATTGATCATAGTCTATATCAAATTTTAACCTAAATTCATCCATTTTAAAAACTGCTTTTCATCTTAAAGTTTCACCCAGGTATTTCCTTTTTTAAATGAATTCACTGCACCTTCAATGAATTGCATTCCTCGAACACCATCAACAATACCCGGCAGTTCACCATCCTTAAGTTCTTCACCTCTGATCGATTTTGCCGATGCAGCATACAAATTGGCAAAGGCTTCGTGCAATCCCTCGGGGTGTCCACAAGGCAGGCCGGAACTTATGGCTGCAATTTCAGTATTGTACGCATGAGCCGGACGATACACCTTGTTGGGTTCATCGTCGCTGATCAGGTACAAATAATTCGGATTTTCCTGATCCCATTTTAAACTTGCTTTCGATCCATATATTCCAATTTTCAGATCGTTTTCTTCACCGGCAGCCACCTGACTTGCCCTAACCAAACCAAGGCAATTATTGTCCATTCGAAGTAAAACAGTGGCATCCAGATCCAAATCGACGTGATTGACGACATGATTCATATCGGCCAAAACCTGAGTGCATTTTAAACCGCTGGCATACTCAATCAGGTTAAAGGCGTGCACACCAATGTCGCCCAAACAAGAACTGGCACCTGCGTATTTCGAATCGAAACGCCAGGCACTTAAATGGCTCTCGCCACCATGAATCAGGGGATTCACCCATCCCTGGTAATACTGAGCATCAACACGTTGTATTTCACCCAAGACTCCTGTTTTTACCAATTCGCGCATTTGCCTTACCATGGGATACCCCAGATAGGTATGGGTTAAACAAAAGGTTAAGCCGGTTTCATCCACCAGGCGTTTCAATTCCAAAGCTTCAGGCACCGTTGTAGTCACCGGTTTATCACAAATGACATGAAACCCATTCATCAACAACTTTTGTGCTGCTTCAAAATGAATGTAATTAGGTGTTACAATCGAGACCGCTTGCATCCGCTCTTCAGCAGGTAATGCAAGTTCTGTTCGAATCATGGTATTTAAATCGGGATAAATGCGGTTCACATCAATGTGATCGCTATCGGCCACCTGTTTTGCTTTTTCAAAATCGGCACTGAATACACCACCAACAAATTCGTAATCGTTGGTCATGCGTGCGGCTTTCCGATGCACAGGTCCAATAAAAGAACCCGGTCCTCCTCCTATCATTCCAAGTTTTATTCTTTTGTTCATGTTGTTTTATTTAAAGTTGTGAATTGCTGTAAAAAGACTTCGAAGCACCCAACTTAATGCTTGTGGCAAAAAGTTGGGTGGTCTACTTCGTCGTCAAAAGGTCAATATAGTTAGAAAAAGAGCCTCGCTACTTCTTTTCAAAAGCAGCATCAAAAGCTATGTTACTCGGTGTAAAATCTACTTTTTTGGTGAAGGCACATGCTTCAGTAGCACCCGCTTCACGGTCCATGCCAGCATCTTCCCATTCTACCGAAAGCGGTCCCTGGTAATTGATGGCATTTAAAGCACGTATAATTTCTTCGAAATTGATGTTCCCGCGGCCTAAACTTCTGAAATCCCAAAAACGTCCTTTGGTTCCAAAGGCCTGATGACCGCCAAACACTCCGGCATCAGTCGGAGTTGCACTCCAATAGGCATCTTTCATGTGTACATGCACAATTTGTGGAGCAAACTGGTAAATGAATTTCACATAATCGACACCCTGATAACCCAGGTGACTGGGATCGTAGTTAAAGCCAAATGCAGGATGATAGTCAAGGGCCTTTAATGCTTTTTCGGCTGACGCAATGTCGAAGGCAATTTCGGTTGGATGAACTTCCAAGCCAAACTTAATGCCCATTTTTGAATACTCATCCAATATGGGATTCCAACGTTTGGCGAAATCCTGAAAACCTTCTTCAATCATTTCGGGGGAATAGGGAGGGAATGCATACAAAAGATGCCAGATGGAGCTACCTGTAAACCCGTTCACCACTTTTACACCCAACTTTTTCGCTGCAGCTCCGGTTTTTATGATTTCTTCGGCAGCCCTTTGACGCACTCCTTCGGGATCACCATCTTGCCAGATATAATCCGGTAAAATTCCTTTATGACGTTCATCAATCCGGTCACATACGCATTGTCCCACTAAATGGGTCGAAATGGAATAGAGTTTAAGATTATACTTAGCTAAGAGAGCCAACTTCTGCCGGCAATATTCATCTGTGGCCTTATCCACTTCAAAATGGTCGCCCCAACAGGCCAGCTCCAAACCATCATAACCAAATTGTACGGCTTTTTGGCATACTACTTCCAGAGGCAAATCGGCCCATTGTCCTGTGAATAAAGTAACTGGTCGTGACATATTCTTATTATTTAAAGGTTTCTGATCCAAATGTTGCGGTAGCTCACCCTATTCCCGTGGTCTTGCAAGGAAATGGGCTGTTTGGCAGGATGCCAGGTATATTTTGGAATGCCAATGTATTCGGTCGGTCCTTTCAATTCAACGTGATTCTGAACCAGTACGCCGTTGTGAAGTACAGTGGCATATGCCGGAGAAACCAATTTGGCTGTTTCGCCCTCACCTTCAAAAACAGGAGCGGTAAAAATAATGTCATAGCTCTGCCATTCACCTGGTTTCATCGATGCGTTAACCAAAGGAATGTGCTGCTTATATATGCTCGATGCCTGACCATTGTAATACGTTTCATTTTCGTATGAATTCAGTACCTGCACTTCGTATTTTCCCATTAAAAAAATCCCGCTGTTTCCACAACCCTGACTTTTCAATCCTGCTTTAACATCTTCTTTTGGCGAATTCCATTCAATGTGCAATTGGCAATCGCCAAAAGAATTATTCGTTATAATCAACCCTGTTTTAGGGGTCACCTGAAACATGCTTCCTTTTACTTTCCATTTGGCGGCACTGCCATCTTCGGCATGCCATTGGTCCAAATTATTTTTAGAAAAAAGCACAATCGCATCGGATGGCAACTGGTTTTTACCTTCTAACTGAACCATTTCAGGCTTTCTGCTCCAGTCTTCGGTTTCTTCCGGTTTCATTTCTTGAGCTACAGCCGAATGTAAGCCTGAGGCCCAGCACACCATAAGGAGTAAAAGTGTTTTAAAATTTAATTTTTTCATAGTAAGATTAGCCTTTATATTAAATTCTGTTTTGCCAATTGTTACATAAATAACTTTTCAATAGATCATGCTGTGTAGCCGAAATGGATTCACTTCGGCTACATTACAGCACTCCCTAATGTTTGTATACTCATACTAATTATAATCCTTTTAATGTATACTTTGAACGATAGTTGCGTGACAACATTTCATTCGCACTTGATGATGCTCCAATTAATTGTTCCGTATCAGGATTCCATTGCAGCTTTTCGCCGGTCAGGTAGGAAATTTCACCCAACAAACCCACCGAAATAGCACGATGTCCTGCTTCAACATTCGCAATTGGAGCCTTACGCGTTCTAACACCCTGGATAAAATTATCCCAATGGTCTTTATCTCCATGCCTAAATTTCGTCAAACTTGAAGGAACAGTTGCCGATAGCAATTTATCATCGCTGGCAGTAAAACTACTGCGACTCACGTGGATCCATCCTTTTTCGCCATACCAACATGCACCCATTCCGTGAGGCAATTGACTGGCATTGGCTATTTTAAATTCAACACCATTTTTGAATTTGGCCTTAACCAAATATTCATGGGGAACATTAAATAAATCTCCATCTTTAAACCTTGCTTTACCATCGATCTCGGTTGGCCCGGTCTGGTCCATATCCATAGCCCATAAAGCAATATCCAGGTGGTGACCAATCCAGTCGGTCATTTGTCCGCCCGAATAATCCAACATCCAACGCCAGTTAAAATGAAGAATTCCGCGATAATCTGTTTTTGGAGCCGGTCCCAGCCACATATCATAATTTAAACTTTTAGGAACATTCTTCACCGGAGGCATACCCACACTTTGATCAAAATCAGGCAATCCAACTTCCACATATTTTACTTCACCCAATACACCACTGTTGACCAATTCGCTTGCTCGCACAAAGTTTTCGGTACTCCGCTGCCAGCTTCCTGTTTGCCAAATGATGTTATTCTTCTGCACAGTATCTGATACCAGCCGACCTTCTCTTAATTTACGAACCAGAGGTTTTTCACCATAAACGTCGAATTTATTGTTGGCAAATTCAGTGTACATTTTGGCATGCCAATGATCAGGAACAGCAATAACAGCCGCATCGAATTTCCCCCAGGATATCATCTCACGGTAATCTTCAAACTCTTTTTGAGAATTATTGAAACCTTCTTTCTTCAGTTTATCTTTTTCTTCTTCAATTCTTTTAGCATGCACATCGCACAAAGCCACACATTCAACTCCATTCAATTTGAGTAAATTGACAATATCAGCATGCCCCATTCCAACGCAACCAATCAATCCTAAAGTGATTCGATCGCTTGGAGCCATAAATCCCCCTTTTCCTAAAGCAGAGGAAGGAATGATGGTAGGAATAACCATGCCGGCCGCTGTTGCCAGTGAAATATTTTTAATAAACTTTCTTCTTTCCATAATTAAACATTTGTAACTAGTTCATTTTGAAGCGAATTGTATTATTGGAAGAGCTTTTCGCCGTCGGGAAATTGGCCGGAATTTTTTGTGTTACTTTCCCCGTTATGGTCCATTCGGTTCCCCGCAACAAGGTATGTTGAAAACCCACCCCATTCATTGATACAAATGGTGGAGCGCTGATGTGGCCGAAAATGGTATGAAATACTCTTCCTTTTCCATAGTCGATGGTCATAAGGCAAGGTTCATCACGGCCGCTACCGTTGGTAGCCGGGTCGGAATAAGCTGTAGCCAATATGGTCATGTTTTGTGCCGGACCACGCAGTTTTCCATACAATTCGTCAGTAGAATGCAGCCACTTCGACGGCAAACCTTTTGTAATTGGATGTCGTTTATTTCTTATTACAACTAACACTTCGGATTGTTGGCCATGCATTCCACCACTCCCCGCGCTGGTGTCGATCTTTTCTTTCTTATTCTCATAGTATACATAGGGGCCCGATTTTTCGTCGCGATCGCCCCACCCTCCTAATCCAATCATTTCGTTGTAGGCCTTCCATTCGGGAAAAGCATTGTCGGCTTCGTGCACAATAACCAATGCACCACCATTTTTTACATAATTGTCGAGGCTCGTCTGTGCTGAACCACTCCAGGCATCGCCATTATAAATCATCACAACTACATCGCAAGCAGAAAAATCAGGACTAAATTCCGACATTTTGCGTCCTTTTTCGGGTGACGCAATTACCGTGGCCTCGAACATACCCGATTGATTATAGATTTGCTCTAAAATGACAGATGCAACTTTCCAGTTATGATTGGATTGACCAGTTACAATGAGTGCTTTATATTTTCCAAAACTGAAAATTGGAATCAGTACAAGTACAAAAAAGATAAATCGTTTCATTTGCCTTAAGTTACAATTATAATTTGTGTTGCGATCCGGGAATTGGTACTTCAAATTTCATATCAACCGGTCCCAGCACATATTCCTCCGGTCCAAGTTTCATGCTCGATTCCATCATTTCGTCCCAGGTAATTTTATTACCGGTGTAGGCAGCCGTTCGTCCCATAATGGCCGTTAAGGTTGAAATTGCTGTTTGTTCTGCTTCCTGAACAGGTTGATTGGTGCGTATGGCCGTTACAAAGTCAATGTGCTCCTGAACGTAAGGCGAAATATCATTGCTATCGTCGTACCTCCACTTTACTGTGCCATCCAGATTAAAAATGGTGTTTTCACAATTGGTATAACCTTCGGTTCCCATAATCATTTCACCTCTGCTATTGGCACAATCGTCGATTTGACGCGACATGCTTTGAGAATGCACCCCGCCGCCATAATCAAAATCGATGCTGAAAAAATCATATTGATCACCTGTTAATCGACGTGCTCTTCCTCCCATTCCAACTGCACTTTCGGGATGTTTGCCCATGAACCAGTTAATAATATCAATGTTGTGAACATGTGTATCTAAAATATGATCGCCACACAACCAACAGAAATTGTTCCAGTTGCGAATCATGTATTCCATGTCGCTCCAACCTTCCTGACGAGAACGAAACCAAACGTGGGTTTGCAACCACCAGGCACGTGCCGAAACAAGATCACCAATTGCACCGGAGGCGACTTGCTTGTATGTTTCGATGTAATTTTTTTGATGTCGGCGCTGAGTACCCGTTACAATGCATAAACCCAATGCGGCAGCTTTTTTCGAAGAAGCAATAATGGAGCGGGCTCCAACAGGATCGACGCAAGCAGGTTTTTCCATAAAAACATGCTTCTTGGCAATAATGCATTCGTTCAAATATTGAGGTCTGAAATGAGGAGGTGTGGCCAGAATTACCACATCAACATCGCTTTCCAACAAACGTTTGTAGGCATCGAATCCGGAATAACAATTTTTAGGGTCAATGCTAATCTGGCGTTCTTTCAGTTTATTCAGACAATCCAATGTTTTATCTTCAAAAACATCGGCCAGAGCTACGGCTTCAAGATTAGGACCTGCATCCAAAAAATTTAGTAATGCACCGGTTCCCCGATTACCACATCCCACCAGGCCAACCTTCAGTTTTTTACCATCGGGAGCTTGAGCCAATAAAGCAGGTAAACCCAGTTCTTCATTCGTTTTGGTTTTTTTACACGAAGTGCTAATCAGGCTGGCACCAACCAATCCGGCCATTCCTAAAAGTGTCGACTTTTCGATGAATGACCTGCGAGAAATATCGTTCTTTTTCGTTGTGCTCATGGTATGGTCTTCTATTTTGTTTTCAATGATTGTTCATCCACTGTACATACTACGCGGAATCCTACACTTTTTGAGTCGGAATACCACCAAATGCTTTTGGGAATTTGCGGATCGGTTTTTAACCAATCCTTGGTTCGAGTGTACTTACGTGCTGAAATTCGAAGTTCAGGTGCTGTACTGGTGTAATCGCCACCACGAATGACATGTTCTTCACCATTTCGGGGCCCAAAGGGATTTTTGATGACTCCTTTGGGGTATTTTGAATAAATTTTAGGATCATAATAGTCGTAGCAAAACTCAGCTACGTTACCCAACATATTTTTCAGACCAAACGGATTAGGATGCGACCGATCGGGCAGCTGAGTCATGAACAGACTATTTTCGTGATACACCACATAAGAATTAATGACTGAAGTATCGGGACCGAATAGTTTATCGAAAATAGAGTTGTTTTCGTATTGTTCCACTGAACCTTCAAAGAAATAGGGACCTGAAGTTCCACCTCTGGCGGCATATTCCCATTCGGCTTCGGTGGGTAAACGATAATTTTTGCCGGTTTTTTCACTCAACCATTTACAATAAACGGTGGAGGCATAATGTGTCATGGTAATTGCCGGGCGTTTTCCTTTTCCCCATCCCTGATCCGGCGCGCCCCATGGAGGAGTTGGGCCGGTAATTCCATCGACTTCTGATTCGGCCATCGCTTCTTTCCGTCCTTGCGAGGCAGTAGCCGCAAAAAAAGCGAGGTATTCATCCCACGTAACTTCCACTTCACCCATCCAGAAAGGATCAAGCTCGACTTCACGCACCGGAATTTCATCTGCCTTCTGGTACTTTCCCTTCTGATCGCTTCCCATTTTAAACTGACCTCCCGGAACCGCAATCATTGAGAACGCAATCGGGGTACCCGGAACTTGCTCGGTAAATGTTTCAAAAACCTCGGGAACAACTGTAGTGGTATAAATCTCACTGGCTACTATTTTTGCCAATGCAAAGTTGGCTCCATGAGCACTTGGATTATAATGACCTACTGAAATGTGGCAGGAAATACAACTTTTTGTTTCGGCATTGGCCTCGTAGAATAAATGCGCTTCACAACCTGCACTGTTTAAGGTTGAAGGGAATAAATTTTGATGGCATTTGATGCAGCCATCGTCATAAACGTATCGAACGGCAATATCGGGATGGGAACGCAAGTGCCATTGAAAATCGGCTGAATCCTTGGTATAATAACCATAAATATCTTTTATTCCATGTTTTGCTTTGGCCAGCGTATAGTTGACGAGACCTTTTTCTTTAGGAGGCAAATGGCAATCGATACAATTGACAACATTCCCATTGTTGTTGTTATAATGAGTCGAGAACTTCCATAGCCTATCCGTTTCGGTATGCACATGACACGACATGCAATAATCATTCGATGAAGTAGCCTTATTCACCGCATTAAAAGAATTGACCACTATTCCGGAAAACAGTACGCCAAAAAAAATCAGAAACAGCACGATGTTCCTTTTTTTGCTAAATAATACGTTTAATTTGATGCTCATTCAACTATCACTTAAATCAATCTCTTCGATAAAGGAGCTTTATATTACTAAAATTAAACTCTTTAAACCGGCTAATAATTTAAAAGATACAACCTGGGTCGTTAAAGATAGATTAACGCCTGCTTATTAAGTGATTAATTAAGGGGTTAACATACTCCTTAACAGGATGGTCATATCACTATATTTCAGATATGTTATAAAAGCATTTTTTATTTTACTCAGATGGTTTACTTTTAAGCTGTTTTGCATAAATTAATAGCTTAAAATGCGCTTCATACATCATCGAACCATGCCGTATTTTCAACGAAACGCCATAACTTACAGTCTGTTCTTAGGGATTATTTTCATGCTGTTCCTCCAAAATACTGAAGCAAATGGCAAAAATATTAATGAAACCAGTTATTTAATTGGTGAATTTAACGATGGAAATACAGTCATTCACTTTCTTGATCGAAAGGACATTCCTCAATACTCAGGCCTCAGTATTTCGGTGAATTATTCGCTTGATGAAAACAGACTTTACCTATCGCCCATTTCATCGGGAGTTACCTTTGAATTATTTTCTCAAAAATTAAAGGAATATTTGGCCGATCATCCACAGCTAATTTTTCCGCTTTTCATAAAACACAGTGATCCTGAAAACTGGATCATTGAAGAATTAAACTCCTCAGGGCTGACCTCCAAAGCATTTTATTTACCTACCGGAGAACGTTGGCCAAGTGCTGAAGAAATATTAGCATCGGGTAAACAATTGATCATTTTTACATCATTTAGCAACAATTCAGGCAGTAAAGCTTATAACTATGTTTGGGACCACATTGCAGAGTTCCCGTATACCAACCTTGGATTTCCTGTATTTGAGGGATTCTACACCAATGGTGCCATCGAAAATGAATTACTCATGTTGCGCGATTTCACCAATCTTGATCAGAAAAAAGAATGGCTACCGACCACTTGGGACGATTTAAATACCAATACTTTTTTATTGGACCACACACTAAAATGCTGGAAACTAACAGGTAAAAAACCTAATTTCATCTTCTATTCATCACCCAAAGAAGAGCGGGCCATTAATTGGCTGATTCAGATGTTAAATCCGTATACCAGCATTTCAGGCAGTGTAACGCTGGCCGGTAAACCACTGAAAAAAGTATCGTGGAAACACAACAATCAATTTGTAACCAATGGTTATTTCAATTTCCCACTCACCGAAGGTTATGGTCTGGAACTGACTCCATTTTCCTTGGGCTATACTTTTTCACCTGCGACGATCTCAATTGGGGAAGAGAAAAACGAAACCAAAAAAATTGAATTTAAAGCACTCCCCATGTTACTCGATGCAGAGTTGACCGGCTACTACGACTTCAATAATAATCTCAAAAATCAGCTACGATCGAATGAAAAACATGAGCTCAACCTTTGTGAATATACCAATGACATTGTACGGGGCGATGTACTAAAAATCCAGGACACCTCTTATGTGGAACTAAACAAGGTATTGGACTATGGCATTGTGAACAGCAGCTTCACTTTTGGAATTTGGTTTAAGTTGAACAAGGTTGATGATCAATCGGACTACTGCATTCTGGGTACCAGTGAAAATGAATACAGAAAAGGTTTACACATCAACATTCGCAATAAAACGCCCTATTTGGGATTTTACAACAACGATGTCACATCATTTGAGGAAATAGAAGCCAACAAGTGGTATCATATGGTAATTCGCTACAACATTTTATTGGGTGAACAAAGCATTTTTATCAACGGAATCAATACGGGAACGTCATCGAATCATCCCTCCTTCATTGGCGAATCGGCACTTTTGCTGGGCCATAGTTTACAAATGAATAACTATTTTAACGGTTATGTCGATGATTTGCTCATCTGGAAACGAGCATTAAGTGACGAGGAAATATTAAAACTCTCTTCTACTGGGGTGAGTTTAAGCAATAAAATTCAACCTGCCTATGTGATTTTCCTTACCATTCTAAGTTTAATATTGCTCTTGTTTATTGTATTTCTACTCTTCTTTAAACGCAAGAAAAATTCAAAAAATGTATACATCATCGATCAGCCCCTACTTTCTGTCAATTCGAAAAATACCCTCTTGCTGTTTGGCGATTTTACAGTGATTGATCAGGCCGGGGTGAACATCTCCTCCCAATTCTCTCCAAAAATAAAGGAGATTTTTTTACTCTTGTTTTTTTCGACCTTCCATTCCGAAAAAGGGATTTCGACTCAACGATTGACCGAAGTGATATGGAATGGTTTTACAACAAGCAAAGCCTCCAATAACCGCGGCGTTACCTTTAATAAACTAAAAAAAATACTGGCCAATGTCAATGGATTGGAAATCATTTATGAGGATGGCTACTGGAAAGTCCTGCTTACCAAAAAACTAAACTGCGATTATTTGGAAATTCACGATTTATTGAAACAACTCGATGCCACTCAACCCGAAAATTATGCCCGCTTATTTTTACTGGTAAGGAATGGTTCATTTTTGGAAGGTTTGGAATGGGAATGGCTCGACGAATACAAAACCAATCTCCTTTTTGAAATCACCGATGCCTTGCAGGTGTATTGCAAATTACTAAAATCGGCCAAAGAATTTGAGCAACTCTATAAAGTGACCGCAACTATCCTAAAAATTGACGATTTGAACGAACAGGCCCTCAACAATCAATTGAATTACCTTTGTTCAAAAGGGCATCACACCAAATCGAAGCACTTGTTTGAACAGTTTTGCGAACGTTATCAAAATTGTTACGGCAAACGTTATTCCATCAATTTTAATGAATTCCTAAAGATGAAAGCGGAAGGATTTGTGTAAAATCCCCGTATGCCCCACCGGAGTTTAATACATAAACAGGCTGGATTTCTGTAAACAGGAACATATCAAAATTATCCTAATTAACTTGGATTAGTTCACCTATTCTTCAGGATTGAATATGGCAGAATTCCTTTCGTGCTCACTAAACTCAACCCTAATAATGCGAACGCGGCCATTGGTTTCGTTTAAAATGAAAGGATTCATTTTTTCGTAAATGTACTCGGCATAACGTTCGGCACCCACGGTAGGGATAATGCGCAACTGTATTAAACCTTTCTCATTCATTTGCCTAAACAGATCCAAATCTGGATCATCCTCCGAAACAATGGTGGTATGGTCAAACATATAAGCCATCCAGTCTTTGGGGCTCATGCCATCGATGTGGCCTTTAGCCCGTTTCATTCCGCCAAAATCCCACACCCAATTGCGATGGTCCAGTTCCCCTTCGAACCATAGTTTAAACGAAACACCGTAACCATGAAGGTATTTACAATGCGAGTCGGTGGCACGCCACTGACGAAATACGGTACTAAAACCATCGAATACTTTGGTAGATTGAAATTTTGCCATTGAAATTAATTTTGAACGTTAACTTTTGAAATGTAACAATCATCTTTCTTTTTAGCTCATAAAATGAACTTAATATTTTATATAAAATACACTTTCCATTTTTATCCAACCTTTTTTTGATGAAATACAACATCCATTCACTCAATAATTCAATTTCCAGGGTAACCTTTTTCAACATTTCCTAGCTTCTCCAAAAGTGCATTAACATCAATTAAAGAATGAAAGTTGGAATTCGTCTTGCTTGCTTGTTGATTCGTTTTACTTTTGCACTTTCAATTTGAATTGCAACTCTATGGCCCAAAAATATAGCTACAAATTTAGAAACCACAACATTGCGGAATATTGCCTGATGTTTGCTTCTCCAAAAATCATTGATCGTGCGAATGAATACTTTTATCACGCTCGGGTGAATGGTGAAGTAAAAGTAGACGAAGATTCGGCATCGGGCACCTATTTGGTAGTGGGCAATGCGGCCGTGTACCATGTTGATATTGAAATGCTCAACAATAATGTGGTAGAGATTTATTGCGATTGCCCGTATGATTGGGATGGAATGTGCAAACACGAAGTGGCCGTATTAATGCATTTAGATGATCACCTGGCGAATCTGAAAGGTCCCAGAAGTCCCAGCATAAAAACCAACGAGCGTATCGAACAAGGTACCTGGGCAATTGACAAATTTTATGGCGAACAATTGGAAAGATATGCCCGTAAAAATGGACTTTCAGAACTGGATTTCAACAAACTTCAATTGCGCATTGACGACATAGCTGATCATACGGTAACTTTGGTGGTGCAACCGTTGATTTACAATTATTACGACAAACCCCGGAAGCTGATCATTACCGCAAACGATAAGAAACTGATTCTGAGCTGCACCTGCAATCAAACGGCAGAAGTCCTTTGTGAACATCAGATTTTTGCATTGATTAAAATGGCCGAAGAACAGTTTTTTTTGGAATTTGTTTCTGAAAAAAAAAGGAAAGAATTTATAAAACATAATATTTCGAATCTTGCACTAACGGGAAAAGTTGCAGAAAAAGATTTTATCCAATTTTTCATCAAAGACGAAAGTCACATAGGATGCAACGTGCTGCCTGAATACCAAGGAGTGCAGCCTGTTGAAACCACCATCTTAAAATATATTCGCGATGATTTTTTCAAAAGAACCATCGCTTCGGGTTATGCACACATTGATTTGCCTGAGCGCCCCACTGAGGAAATAAGTCAGTCGAAATATGCCCTGGGATATGTCATTACTCATGCCTCCAACAACAAACGATTTGAAGTCTATCCCATTGCCGGTAAATTGAATAAGGGCGAAACGGCCATGATTTCAAATTTTGAAGCATATAATGATCTGTCTTCTGCAACAATTTCGTTGAGTGAAGAGGATGAAAAATTGATTCAGCTGAGTCAAAAAGTAATTCCTGAAAAAATCGAAAATTATCTTCACAACAAAGGAGTCGACTTGTCGGATCCACAAGATATCAATGCGGTGCTTGAGCGCACCCAATATTTGATGCAGTTTCTGCCAAGCCTTTTTTCACAGTTGAGCACTCAGCCTTATGTGTTTTTAAGGGAGGCGGAATACTATGAATTCCTTAACTTAAAACTGAGACGACAGGATTTAGAACCTGTTGCCATTTCGGCCAGGCCTGCCAATTTTTGTTATCGTTTAACGGAAGATACCTTATTTATGGCTCTGGAACCAACCATCGAAATTGATGGGGAAGAATTGGATATCTACGACAGCCGAATTAAAATCCACAATCATTTTTTTGTTGAGCTGGAGAAAACATTGTACCTGATGAACGGCCTGCATCATGCCATGAGTCTTAAAAATGCATTGATTACACCGAAAATAAAAATGGTAAAGGAACACGCCGCCATCTTTTTGGAGGAATATGTGGTCCCACTTTCCAAATCATTTGATATCCGAATTGATCAACTTACAAATTACAACATGGAAGAGTTGGTAGTAAAACCTTTAAAGAAAAAACTATTCATTTCGGGAATGGGCAATTTTGTCCTTTTTAAACCTGTGGTTGAATATGAAAAAAACCTTGAAATCGAAATCCTGAGAAACGGAATGCCAGTTTCGGTGCATGGCCATATCATCCATAAAGCCATGCGGGATAAAAACTACGAAGATGATTTTATTGACTTTATCAGGAGTTTGCACCCGCTTTTCGAAAAACAGTTTCCCCAGGAATTCTACCATCTTAAGGTAGAAAACATGATTAACAAGTTTTGGTTTTTCGATGCCTTTGAAAAAATGAAACAATATGAAGTGGAAGTTTATGGATTAAACGAATTGAAAAATTTTCGTTACCATCCTTTCCGGGGCAAAGTAAGTACCAACCTAAAATCGGGAAAAGATTGGTTTGAAGCCGATATCGACCTTGCATTTGGTGACAATAAAGTGTCGCTCAACGACATCAGAAAAGCTTTGTTAAAAAAAGAACGCTACGTTAAATTGTCGGATAATTCCTACGGTATTTTGCCCGAAGAATGGCTCGCAAAGTTTGAACGTTACTTACGAGTGGGCGAACTGAAAGACGGCAAATTGCGCATCTCGAAGAAAAAATTCCCCATCATTGAAGAATTGTTCGAGGACATTAACGATGTAGAAGTACTCAGGGAACTGGCCGATAAGCGGGAACAAATGAAATCTTTTGAAGAAATTAAAACCGTACGTATTCCAACGGGAATACAAGCCACGCTGCGCGATTATCAAAAGGAAGGCTATAAATGGCTTTGTTTTCTTGATGAGTTTAACTGGGGCGGTATTCTGGCCGACGACATGGGACTGGGAAAAACACTGCAAGCCATTACCTTGTTGAAAAAAGTTTCGGAAAGCAATGCCACACCTTCGCTGGTAGTATTGCCAACCACCTTAATTTTTAACTGGGAAAACGAACTCAAAAAGTTCTGCCCCGATCTGAACGTACTATTTCATTACGGCTTAAATCGTCAAAAAAACACCGATCATTTTAAGGATTACAACGTAATTGTCACCTCATATGGCATGGTAATGAACGACATTGAGCTCCTGCAAACGGTAGCCTTTAATTACATTTTTCTGGATGAATCGCAAGCCATAAAAAACCCTTCATCGAAGCGCTTTAAAGCAGTAAGTTTGTTAAAAGCAAAGAACCGAATTGCCATGACGGGAACTCCCATTGAAAATAACACCTTCGATTTGTTTGCCCAAATGAGCTTTGTAAATCCGGGTTTTTTAGGAAGTGCAACACATTTTCGCGATCATTTTTCAACGCCCATCGACCGCGACAAGGATAAAGAAAGGGCGGCTGAATTACAGCGCATCATCTCACCCTTTGTTTTGAGACGCACCAAAGAACAGGTGGCCACCGAACTGCCCCCTAAAACCGAGGACGTGATTTTTTGTACCATGGAAGATGAACAGCGAAAGGTTTACGATGCCTATCGCAACAAATTCCGGGACCAACTTTTGAATAAAATTGAGGCCGATGGCATCGAAAAATCGAAGATGCATGTGTTGGAAGGTTTGATTAAACTGCGCCAAATCTGCGATTCACCGGCCCTGCTTGCCGACGACGAAAACTATGGCGACGACTCAGTCAAAATCAGAGAGTTAATTCGCCACATCACCAGAAAAACGGCAAAACACAAAATTGTAATCTTCTCACAATTTGTAAAAATGCTGGCTTTACTAAAAACCGAAATAGAAAGCCTGAACATCGATTATGAATACCTTGATGGAAAGTGCACCCAAAAGCAGCGTAAAGAAAGTGTTGAACGTTTTCAGAGCGACGAGGTTTGCCGTGTATTTTTAATCAGCCTGAAAGCAGGAGGCATGGGGATCAACCTCACCGCAGCCGATTATGTTTACATTGTTGATCCGTGGTGGAATCCTGCGGTTGAAAACCAGGCCATCGACCGTTGTTACCGAATTGGCCAGGACAAAAAAGTTTTTGCTTACCGCATGATTTGCAAGGACACCATTGAGGAAAAAATCATTCAATACCAGCAAGAGAAAAAAGCTGTGGCTGAGGGCATCATTCAAACCGATGAAAACTTTATGAAACAACTCACAAAAGAAGATGTATTGAGCATTTTTGGATAAAAATAATGTCTGGACTTTTTAAAATTTAAAGAAACTTTTACTAAACACATAGGCAAAGGTGAGTTCGTCTTCAGAAATGCAAGCCGGTTTAATAGTGGATTGAGCTTCCCCTTTGTGGGATTTGCCCCATCTTTGTACACCAAAAAAACCGCCATCAAAATTGGCCCCTTTGGTTCACACCTAACTCTAGCTCACTCCACACTTTAGTCACTCGTAACTCTAGTCACTCGAAACCCTAGTCACTCGAAACTTTAGCTCACTCGAAACTTCAATCACTCGAAACTCTAGTCACTCGAAACTTTAGTCACTTACCTACTTGTATTGTTTCTCTCTTTGTAACTTATAAGATTCGGCCTTTGTAATAATTGCAGTATGGTTATTGTTATAAACGACAGGCAAGGTAAAAAAGAAGGTAGTGCCCACATCAAGTTCCGATTCAAGCCAAATTCGGCCCCCCATCTTCTCAACAATCTTCTTCGAAATACTCAAACCAAGTCCGTTGCCTGGTCGCAATTGTTTGCCTTCAATTTTGTTAAAAACTTCAAAAATAAATTCAAAATTTTTTTGCTCTATTCCAATCCCGGTATCTTTAACGTAAAACTGCAAGTATTCCTGCGATTTATTCTCTAAAGGAGATATACCAACAACAACCTCTCCCTCATTGGTATATTTTAATGCATTCGATATTAAATTATCCATTATTTGCGAAAAACGATATCCATCGGTATGAATGAAACAATTGATTGATTCCGGAGGTAAATTCACCTGAATTTTTATCGGACGTTTCGTATACAAATGGATATTTTCCCTATAAAAATCCACTTTTTCATAAATTAATTTTCCGGCTTTTAATTTTTCCATTGAAAAAACCATTTGATCGGATTCCATTTTCGATATATCCATAATATCGTTAATCACCTTTAACAATTGGTGGCTTCCTTTTTGAAGAAATCCCAAATATAATTTTCTTTTATAAGGGGCTAAATCCTCTTCCTGCAAGATATCTGCAAAACCAATCATTCCATTTAATGGAGTTCTGATTTCATGACTCATGTTCGATAAAAAAGTCGATTTAAGACGCAAACTTTCTTCCGCAGCTTCTTTGGCCTTAATGGTCTTCTCCATTCCTATTTCCAATCGATAGGAGCCATTAACAATAATAAGCCCTCCGGTCATTAACAATAAATTTATGCCAACAACCCTGGGCAATTCTTCAGAAAATCTTGCCTCGGAAAATGAGTGATCAACAAAACCAAAAACCAGATTCAACAACACAATAGTGATAACAAAAAGAATCAAATTTGCTTTGAATCCAAATCTGGACACAAATGCAGTCCACAATAAAATAACGAATAACCCAAGGTAATAGCTGTTGTATGCAATTTCATCGGGACTTGAAATAGCAATAAAGGCAATGATTACAATTTGACCAGACAAAAGCAATAAAAAAGAAGGAATTTGGGATCTTTTAGTAAACTTTTCATAAAATGAAAGAATAAAAAAAATGATCAAAATCGGCATAAATATGGCATATCGTATTATAAATGCAATTCGATAATGCACTGGCATCATTATGGGATCGAGGATACCAAGCAGCCCCATTACAATAGCGCCATAAAATATACCCATGCGAATTTCATAGGGCGAAAACAGTTTTTCTTTCTCCATGTTTTAAATATCGCAAATTGCTACCCTTGGTTGAATTCAACTGAGTAAAGCCTGACCAATCATTATTTACTCATTTTTCAACAAATGAAAAGTACTGAATATTTACCAATTAAAAAACAACTAATGTCAAGAAACATACCAAGTTGAAAGATATCAATATACAAGAAAGAGTATACAGTGACGCTAAAATCGGTATGGTGACTTCGGCTTAAAAATATAAGTGAGGCAGGCAGGCAGGCAGGTGCTTATCCCGCATTCTAAATAACAAGCTTTAGGCAACAGAAATAATGGATGGCATGGATATTTGCAATATGTAACCTTGGGCAATCAAAATCAAAAAAAAGAAGAAAATTGCACTTTTTATTCACTGAAAATAAATGCTATTTTCTATTCTAATCTCTCATTTTTCCCCAGCAATATAAATTAACCGGGTATGATCTACGTAATTTGAAACTTAAGTTTTGTCTCAAATCTCACATCTTGTGTCCATTATCTGAAGAAAAATTCTATTTTTACGCCCTCAATTTCAAATTTATAGCAAGGCATTATGGCTGATGATATTTTCAAAAAATTGGTTGCTCATAGCAAAGAATATGGGTTTGTATTTCAAAGTAGTGAAATTTATGACGGTTTAGGTGCTGTATATGACTATGGTCAGAACGGTGTTGAACTAAAAAATAACATCAAAAAATATTGGTGGGACTCCATGGTAAAACTACACGAAAATGTAGTTGGATTGGATTCAGCCATTTTTATGCATCCTACTATCTGGAAGGCTTCGGGCCATGTTGACGCATTTAATGATCCCTTGATCGACAACAAAGATTCGAAAAAGAGATACCGCGCTGACGTACTGATTGAAGAAGCATTGGCGAAGCTTGAAGGGAAAATGGACAAGGAAGTCGATAAGGCGAAAAAACGTTTTGGCGACTCTTTTGACGAAAAACAATTTCGTGAAACCAATCCCAGAGTTATGGCCAATCAGGAAAAATGGAATGCCTTGCACAAACGTTTTGCCGATGCACTGAACGATAGCAACCTGGAAGAATTAAAACAAATTATTATAGACGAAGAAGTGGTTTGCCCCATATCCGGATCAAAAAACTGGACCGATGTTCGTCAGTTTAACCTAATGTTTTCCACTGAAATGGGAAGCACAGCAGAAGGTGCAAATACCATTTATCTGCGCCCGGAAACCGCTCAGGGTATTTTTGTCAATTACCTGAATGTACAAAAAACAGGTCGCATGAAATTACCATTTGGAATCGCTCAAATTGGTAAAGCCTTTAGAAACGAGATTGTGGCCCGACAGTTCATTTTCCGCATGCGGGAATTTGAGCAAATGGAAATGCAGTTTTTTGTTAAACCCGGGACTGAACTAGATTGGTTTAAAAAATGGAAAGAGACACGCATCAGCTGGCACCGCGCTTTAGGTTTTGGCGACGAAAATTACCGTTTCCACGAACATGAAAAATTAGCCCATTATGCCAATGCTGCAGTTGATGTTGAATACAAATTTCCTTTCGGTTTTAAGGAAGTGGAAGGTATCCATTCCAGAACCAATTTTGATTTGACCCAACACCAGGAATTCAGTGGTAAAAAAATACAATATTTCGATCCTGAATTGGGCGAATCGTACGTGCCTTATGTGGTGGAAACATCAATTGGCGTTGACCGTATGTTTTTACAGGTAATGGCCGCATCCTACTTCGAAGAAGAGTTGACCGATAATAAAGGTCAAAAGGACATTCGGGTGGTATTACGTTTACCGGCTGCTTTGGCTCCGGTCAAACTTGCCGTGATGCCGCTAATTAAAAAAGACGGCTTACCCGAAAAAGCCCGTGAAATTATCGATGCACTGAAATTTGATTTCAATTGCATGTACGACGAGAAAGACTCTATAGGTAAACGTTACCGCCGCATGGATGCCATTGGTACTCCTTTCTGCGTTACCGTTGACCACCAAACAGCCGAGGACAATACCGTAACCATTCGTTACCGTGACACCATGGAACAGGATCGTGTAGAGATTTCGAAACTGACCGAAATTATGGAAAATGCTGTAAGCATGAAACCACTGTTTGCGAAGCTGAAGTAAATACTGGATATTAGATTCTTGATGCTAAATATTGGAGCTGCTTGTTGGAAAACGGGCAGCTTTTTTAATGTTTAAGTCTCACCCTGAGGATCGTCTTTCACTCTCTTCGAGGAGAGGACCTGGCTATTGTGCTATTGGGAAAACAATCATAATTTGCAGAACACTTCTCCCTTTGCTTTCTTTTTTTTAGTATTTCTACACTTCCCACATTTAACAAAAATGTTTCCCCATTATTCAACTCATATTGCACAAGACCTAAGTTTTTCTCAAATAGGAAAGACTTAAGCACAACAAGCGTATCGGGATTATACTGGCGAGAATTAACATACCAATACATATTATCTGATGTAATGTCTCAACTCTGGACCAAATTGGTAATTGTATCTATTCCTATAACAATTGAGAACTCTCATCTGTTTTTACTCCAAAATGAATTCACATCCAGTAAGAATTATTACTAGCAGACAAAATAATAGGGTGTACCTTTGCGGGGTTGGTTTATTTGAGTTCATATTTATAGAATTCGGATTTGAACATTAAAGATAAAAAATTACCTATTCTAATGGAAAGGGAAATAGGATATTGTAGTTCATTCAAATACACGAGCATCTATTGAATATTTTTATATTTTAGTAGCTAATAAAAGTATTTCGCATGGACTCAGTAAATAAGGATAGTTGGTTCAGATCATTAGTTGATGAAAGTTCTGCAATGATGTTCGTCACGAACCGACATAATGAAATGATTTGGTGCAATCAACGATATCATGATTTGTTTGGGCACGGGGCAGACTATGTAAATAAAACGGGAATCATAAAATACGCTGAGGAAAACTTGCACCCGGCAGACATTGATTCATATCTAAATTCAATGAAAGAATTGGCCAACAAAAACCTTGTTCAACTGCTCGCCATATACCGACAAAAAGATGTAAACAATGCATGGCGGAAAATCTTAGTAACAGGCAGAGTCGCAAAATGGGATGAAAATGATATACCGGAAGAATTCTTTGGAACTGGGATTGATATCACGGACCAATTTGCCGAATTTACTGATTTCGAAATACTTCTTCACGAAAACATATTTCTAAAAAATAAACTTAGAATTAAAAGTTTGACCAAGCGGGAATTACAAATTCTACAAATAATTGCTTCGGGAAAATCAACTAAAGAGGTTGCTACAGAGGCCAATATCAGTTTTAACACTGTTGAATGGCACCGGAAAAATATTTCTAAGAAATTAGGCATCAACAAACTTTCAGAATTGGTTCGTTTTGCCGTTGAATGTGGATTATAAACCTTATTATCGAGCCTTCTCTCAAATGAATATACTTTTGCATATTAAGGACAAAAGATTATGCGCCTGAATTTACCACTGTTTTCAGGGGTTGTTTTACGAATCTTAATTTCTAATATTTGTAATGTTGTAGAAGGGAGCTAAATTATTTCCTATTAGCTGATAAAATTTAGCCTTTATTGTGCAGAAGATGAAACTCCTGAAATTTCTAATCGTCCCCATACAGATTATTACCTTCAAGACTGCACGATACTTATTCTGGAAGAGTCGACTTTTGTTGGCTCTTTTTTTTAGCTCGATATCTAAGACAACAACTATTTCATTATGGTATTATGGATCACTTCATTATTCTGGGAGATACCTTTATATAGATTTCTGTCTTCCAATGCGTAATAAAATTTAAATATTAAATCTAAAACTCATTTTTTGTATTTTATCGAAAACAACGAATACTAAAAAAATGAATGCACTTTTTCACTGAACTTAACACGCTATGAACCGTTATTTTAGATGCAGACTTTGGAATAATGGCTATATTTGAAACAAACACTAAAAAAATGGAAAAAAAAAATCATTCCAAGGGTATAAATCGTAGAGAGTTTATACGAAACAGTGCATTGTTTGCAGCGTCTACGCTCATTTTACCTTTCGGTGCCAGCAAGGCATTTGGTGCATTTAACGCGATCCAAACTAAAAATTCAATCCCTACCGTTAAACTCAACAATGGCTTACCAATGCCAATGCTTGGTTTTGGTACCAATACCCTAAACGGGCCTTCCTGTGAACAATATGTTTCCGAAGCAATTTCAGTGGGTTACCGCCTTATTGATACCGCACATATTTATGGAAACGAAGAATTTGTGGGTGCGGGAATTAAAAAAAGTGGCATTAAACGGGAAGAACTATTCATTACGTCAAAACTTTGGGTGGACGATGCAGGATATGAAAGTACCAAAAAAGCCTTTGAAACATCCATCAATAAGTTGGGTGTGGAGTATCTAGATCTATACCTCATACACCGACCACGAGGTGATTACAAAGCTTCATGGAAGGCCATGGAGGAACTATACGAGGCAGGTAAAATCAAAGCCATTGGAGTAAGTAATTTTACACCAGATCAAATTACGGATTTACTGTTAACTGCCAAAATCAAACCCGTGATCAATCAAATTGAAACACATGCTTTCTTTCAGGAACACACAGTATATGAACCCTTAAAGAAATTGAATGTGCAAGTGGAAGCCTGGTCACCTTTAGCAGCCGGTCGCAAAGATATTTTCGAGAATGAAATTCTGGCAGCCATAGGCAAAAAGCACAACAAAAGCATTGCACAAGTATGTTTAAGATGGAACCATCAGAGAGGCATAATCGTCATTCCAAGGTCTTCACAGAAGGCACACATGATTGAAAATTTAGACATCTTCGATTTTAAACTTGACGAATCCGATATTATGACCATAAAAACTTTGGATCAAAATATAACTGTATTTCCAGAATGGGAATAACATTTGAGCGATAAAAACCTTGATCAGACGCTGCTCATTTACGGGCAAAAAGAGAGTCACGGGAATAGGAGAAAAATATTAAACATTGGCAGATTGTCAAAATGAGATGCGAACGTCAAGCATCTTGAAAGTACGTTTTGTGCAATTCACATTGCAGATCAGATTTAACACTGAGGAATGACGACTAAAGAATATTTCCAATAGTTGAGGAATCAACAAGCTTCATGTTTATATGCTACTTATTTAGGAAGAGTCAATTTTTGTTGGCTTTTTTTATTGCCCTACTTTTACCTTCCTACTTTCGAAAAAAATACGCTTTATACCATCTGCCAACAATAAGGTGGTTGTCTAAATTCCTGTTATCAACAGGCAACATAGTTCCGGTGCTTTTTGAAATCTTATTTGCCTTCCAAATCAACAATTGAATTGAGTACAGGAATTTTCAAATGAAACGAGCCATGAGAAGTATCTCACAAACAAGGATGATTACCCCGATCGCTATCGGTGGCGAGTTCCATGAGATAACAAAAAATTTAAATTTAATCGAATGAAACGAACATGTTTGAGGAAAATCACAAACACCCAGGAAAAACAGACATGTGAGTTCCATTCGGCAATTAAAAAACAAATTATTTACGAATGAAAAGATATTCCTAAAACTAAATTACGTCAACAGTAAACCATCCCAGATTAAGACTGTTATAATAAACAATAAATCCTAGTATTTTTATTGCATAACAATTAACATCCTCACTAACAATACATCACCTATTGACATCATCAGAAAAACATAAATCATGAAACATTTAATTTTAATTATAGCGATACTATTTTTGCCATTTACCACTGTTCATGCGCAAAAACATACCCGTGAACGAATTCCGTCCATCGGATCTTTAGCTCCTTCTTTTAAAGCGCCTACCACCAATGGTCCAATTTCATTTCCTGCTGATTTTGGGAAAAAATGGAAGATACTGTTTGCGCACCCCAAGGACTTTACCCCGGTTTGTTCGTCAGAGATTTTGGAACTGGCGTACCATCAAAAGGAATTTAAGGAACTGAACACTCAGATTGTTGTTATTTCGGTTGACCGTATGGCTTCGCACCTCACATGGAAAGCCGATCTCGAAAAAGTAAATCTAAAAAACAGAGGTACCGTAAAAATCGAATTTCCACTGGTGGTGGACAGTACGGCCACTATTTCCAATAAATATGGAATGGTTGACCCCCAATCAACCAATACACAAAACATCAGGGGTGTATTTTTTATCGATCCCGAAAACAAGGTCAAAGCCTTCCTTTTTTATCCCATTGAAGTTGGTCGAAACATCGATGAAATTATCCGTTTGTTACAAGCCCTCCAGGCACAATATGCCAATCAAAATACGGTACTTCCATGCAACTGGCAACCTGGCGACGATGCCATGATTCCCTTTCTTTCAAAGGAAGACAAAGAGGAACTTCAATCACCGGAATCTAACATCCATTTCATCAACTGGTACATGATTTACAGAAACATAAACGAATAAAAAATACGTCAATTCATGAAGATTTTAAAATACCTATCTCTTTATCTATTTCTTTCATTGTGTTTTATAAATAATGGTTTGGCTCAACAAAATGCAACTCAAATAGAAGGTAAAATTTTGGGGCCCGATAATGCTCCTGCCATGTATTCCACCGTGATGTTACTTAATCAGGACTCCGTTTTGGTGGGAGGTACCTTAAGTAAAGAAGATGGATCTTTTTTAATTGATAAAATTGTGCCTGACAATTATTTTATTCAAGTGCGAAGTTTGGGTTATAAAACCTATATCTCCAATCAACTTATTTTAACTCAAAATGAAAAATTAGTTCTTGAAAATATCAACCTCCAAACTGCAACAACTGAACTACAAGAAGCCATAGCCATTGGTAAAAAAGCAATGATTGAAATACATGCCGACAAAATGGTAATGAATGTGGCCAGCAGCGTAAATGCATCGGGAAACAACGGCATGGAATTGATATCGAAAGCACCGGGTGTATTGGTCGATATGGACAAAAATATTATCGTTCAGGGAAAATCGGGGGTACAAGTTTACATTAACGGGCGTCCTTCAAGACTTTCGGGAACCGATTTGTCCAACTTTCTGGAAAGTATGCGATCGGAAAACATTGAATCAATAGAAATCATTACCAACCCTTCGTCGAAATACGATGCGGAAGGGACCGCGGGTATAATCAATATTGTACTGAAAAAAAATACCAGCTTAGGTTTTAATGGAAATGCAACAGGAAGTTTTTCACAAGGTATTTTTTCAAAGTCGAACCTTGGAACTTCGTTAAGTTACAGTGGAAAAAAGGTCAATCTTTTCACCAATGTAAATGTTGCTGATGATACCTGGATATTTGATTTTAAAGAAACCGCCTACCAAAGCGGTTACCTTTTGGATAAGATTTCAAACGCTGCCAATAACCGTAAAGGCCTTAATTTTTCGGGCGGAATGGATTATACCATAAGCGAAAAACAATCGATCAGTATTGATGGCAGAATATTACTGAACAACAGAAATAATGTACTGACCAGTACAACCGGGATTTATGACACAACAAATATTGAAAATGGGGAAATTCTACGAGCCGAAGCATTGGATCAAATGCCAACTCAGAATTATATTCTAAATGCCAACTATCGCTATGCGTTCAACGAAACTTCAAATCTTTCAGCCGATCTGAGTTTTGGTAAATATTTCAGCAACAAAAATACCGAACAACCCAACCGCTACTATAATGCTGTTGCAGATACAATTTTGAGGATATTGGATAAGGAATACGATGCCAAAACAGAAATAGATTTAATGTCGTTCAAAATTGACTATGAAAAAAAGTTTGAAAAAATTACGCTTTCAACAGGAGGTAAATATTCCTACATCACAACAGGCAATCAACTGGATTTTTACAACATCGAAAACGAACAAGCTCTTTATGACATCACCAAAAGCAACACCTTCACCTATCTCGAAAAGGTAGCAGCACTATATGCCATTTTAGATATTAAGCCCACCGATCAACTCGTCATATCTGCAGGTCTAAGAATGGAAAATACTTCATCCCTTGGTCAATTGATCAGCGAAATTCCAACGGAAGACGATAACATAGCACGAAATTACACCAACCTATTTCCCAATATTGGACTATCGTTCGATGATCAAAAAAACAATGTAATAAGCGTGAGTTATGGCCGAAGGATTACTAGACCCAACTATCAGGATTTAAATCCTTTCGAGAATAGATCAAGTGAATTATCAGCGTGGAAAGGTAATCCCTTTCTGAAACCCAATTACATATCCAACTACCAGGTTTCCTATTCATTCAAAAGAAAGTTGGTCATATCAAACAACTATAGCGTTACCCACGACTTTTTTGCCACAATATTTGAAATTACAGAGGAAAAAGGAAATATCCTGGTCAAGCGAAACATGCAAAAAGCCACCAATAATGGCTTAACCATCAGTTATCCTTTTCATTTTTTTAAATGGTGGGACCTATCGTCGTTTTTTAATTACAATTATGAAACTTATAAAGGTGATTTAGAAGGTACCATCATTGATCTGAAAGCGAGTGTTTATAATCTTCGTTTGCAAAACAACCTGCGTTTACCGGGTGATATAAATATGGAAATAACCTACGATTGGAATAGTCCATGGATTTGGAGAGGGTCGGTAAAAATAGAAAGCACATATGGCATTAATGTTGGCGTAAAGAAAGACTTTTTCGATCATAAGCTTTTGGTTCAGCTCACTGCCAGTGATATTTTCAGAACGGAAAGTGACTATTACTACAAAAGCAACTATGGTGGAATGTTGGTTGATGGAGTGGTCACCTTCGATAATCAGCGGGCTGGTATAAACATCACCTACAAATTTGGAAATCAAAAAGCCAAAACCCGGAAAAAAGGCAAGTCAGGTATCGATGCTGAATTGAACCGGATATCGGACTAAACGACCTTAAATTCAGCGGCAAAAACAAAATTCTTCGAATGGTATTTAAGGGTCGCGATTGGAAACCGGGAAGACACATGACTTCGCATCAGGGGGTCAATAAATGGGCGGCTCTGCCGCCCATTTATTGACCTACACGCTAGGCATGGCGCGTCATTGCGAGCGTAGCGAAGCAATCTTTAACTTATTTAATACTCACTTTACGAACAATATGATAGTATCCGTGCCACATTCTACCGTTTTCAAGGCTTGCCTCATTTATATTCATATAAAAGGCTCCACTAAATGGATAAACAGCTATGTATTCGCCTGTTACAATTGAAGGATAGTTATCATACGATATTTTTAGCTTCTTCGATTCTCCACTTTTTATTAAACTCACATAATCGCTAATTCCACAACAAGCTAAATTTTCAGGAGGTGTTGCATTGATGTAGATACTACTACAAAAGTTAAAATCTGTTTCATATAAAGAAAGGCCCCCTGCACTGATTGAGTACAATTCCGCAGTGGTCATTTTTTCAGGATCGAAATAGAAGTAATTGAAGCTGTCATTATTTTTCAAATCAAGAATAAGTTCAATTTTAATGGCAGAATGTCGAATGATAGTATCAATTGAACAATTTAATCCCGCATGGTAAAGTAGATCAACTTTTAATGCTTTTTCGATACGCGGATCACTTCGAGGATCATTAATATCACTATAAATTTCTATAAAATAATTCAACTTATTCAAACAAAGCGTTTGATTATTAACCCCTTCAAAACCTAAAACCACCTCATTCTCATTCAATGAATCCATTTTAGCAAATGCTATACCTTCGTAAATTGTTTCCTTATTACAGACAATGCTAAAGGACTGATTGGCCAATTCCTTGGCATTCAATTTAACTCCACTCTTCAAATAAATTAAGTGTGTTGAATAGTCATAATATTGAATTTCATTTTTGGTGAGAACAATAGCATCACCAATCTTTAAATTAAATCCTTCAGTCATAATCGGATCCTTGTCAGGAAACAGGTTACATCCCGTACTAACAAAAAGTAATAAAGCCGGTATGATCCACGATTTTTTTATATTTCGGTACATATCTTAAAATTATGTAGTTATTCAAGATCAATTTGCTGTGCCATATTGATAATACCCAGCCAAACTCTGCCATCTTCCCTTTCAAGGTCCGATGCATTTGTCACATGATGGGTCAATCCTCTAAAATCGAAAAATGCTGCATATTTTCCCGGCACTATCGTATCAAAGTCGGTATAGTTAATTACCATCTTTTGGCTTTCTCCCGCTTTTATCAAAGTAAGCCAATCTTTATTCCAGATTTCTAAGTCGCCATAAGTAGCACCATTCTGATTGCTACCGTACATTTTATTATTTTCGTCAAATAACATAAGATCACCAAAGATAGATAGGCCGCTGTACCATTCGTTTCCCATTTTATCCACATCGGGATAATAATAATTAATGCTATCCAGGTTGCTGATTTCAATGGTCATAGCTATTTGATTGGTTCCTGTTAATTTAATGGATACAAAGTCAACCGCCAGTCCCTTCATCAACTTTCCTTCTTCCTTTAATTGTTGTACAAAACCTTCGTCATTGAACAAACTTGCCCTGTCAAAATAATCTAATCCCCTTGGAACCGCATATCGAAGTTTTATGTTATAGTTCGGAAGTGACACATCATCGCCAAAAAATAATTGATAATAGGAAGTATCCTTACCGCATGGATCATTTATATAATTAATATAGCCATCTAAAAAAGTTTCTTGTTTGCCAGTAAACCAGAATTTAAGGTTGTATTCTTTGTTGCTTAAATTTACGTTCTTGTTCATATAAAACAGCTTCGATGACTGGTCGTAATACCGGATATCATCACCACTAATTTCATCAATATCTCCAATGCGAATCTGAAAACTATCCAACAATGGATAACTTGGTTCCAGGTTAGATTGATCGCAGGAAACCAAAATAAAAAGCAGTGCGATGATGTAAAATCTTATATTGAAATTTTTGTTCATATGGCGCATTTTAAAAAGTAAAAAAAAGTGTACAATTCGATTTTAAACTTTTGAAATATTCTTCCTCCAAACTCAACATGTGCAATGCGCCATTGTTAAAGTTATTGTCTTTATTGGCTAAGCCCTGAATTATTTCGAAAGTAATTCCCCAGCGCTGATTAAAATAATAGTTAAAGCCACCACTTATCCCCAGGTCAATAAAATGATTGTGATTCCTATGGTAAGTCGCTTCTATTCGTTCGTATTTAAATTGCACATAACTAAAATCAACACCGAACAATGGTTCCAATTTATTTAATCTTATTCCTAATTTTAGCGGTAAAGCCAGCTCATAATAAAGACTGGTGAAAAGTCCGGAATTCAGTTCCCAATGCAATTTTTCAGTTTTATAAGTGATAAAATCCCTGTCAAATTGTGATAAATTTAGATCAATTTCACCATTCTGTTGAAAGGAAGCGTTAATGAAGGAATATCGGAATGAACCTCCGGCAGAGATAAATACATTAGAATGACCAAACCAGTGGATATAATTTAGCCCCACATTTGTTCCAATCCATGGTTGATTCGTCAAGGTGTAGGCATGGTGCTCCAACCACATGTTGTTATTGCCTGCATACAATTGCCAATTGTTTTTTGCTATAGTTGCAGTATGAAAAGTCATAAAAAGTGCAGCTAATAAGCCAGCTTTTTTCATCGTTGCTTGGTTTTGGTTCTTTACTACATAGATGCAGTTTTTGGGAATGGTTGCAGCATCTGAAGAAAAAAGTTCAGGACCAATGAAATTTAGGGGGGAAAATTGAGTCGTATCGCGCACAGGCAAATCTTCTTCCACCCAAATGGTATCGGTAATGTGTACTTCTTCGTACACAAAGATTGTGTCAGGAGTTTGAGCCAAAACACAGTTTCCAATTAATACAAGAGAAATTACAGTGAGTAAGGTTTGAAACATCTGGTTTTTCAGTTGATCATCTAATATAGATGCAAAAAACCGAAATGGTTGCATTAGCAACTAAATAAAATCAATTTCCGCTCAAGGAATCAA
The DNA here is from genome assembly GCA_041821245.1 of Prolixibacteraceae bacterium. Lineage (GTDB taxonomy): Bacteria > Bacteroidota > Bacteroidia > Bacteroidales > Prolixibacteraceae > Roseimarinus. The sequence continues at coordinate 215,603 of JBGUEP010000001.1, read as the reverse complement.
TTATCGTTTGTCTTTGCGCTAGCCGGAACAACAGAGCAATTAAAATGCACCTAAGCCTAGCTGTTACGTCAATAAATGTCCGATATATAATCATCTTCCTCCATGCAAAAACATCCAAACAACACTGAGTTGATCACCAGGACGTTTCCCTTCTAACGCGCATCACAAAAACAGAATTCTTCGAATGGTATTCAAGGGTGGCGATTGGATCCCTCTCTGCGTTCGGGATGACACGGCACGCGCAAAATTAGAGGTATTTTGATCCGAAACGATGTCCTCCTTATTGTGGCGGATAACATAGTTTACTATTTTGCAGGCATTGAGATAGAATCATGAATACTGGTTTTTAGAAGCGAGCGATGACAAAACACTGGTATCTGCATTGCATTTTATCCTGGTTATTTATATTCCTGAATGGGCCTCATTCAAATAGCGAACACCATTTGAAAAAAAAATATTTTGAGCATCTCGAATTGCCCTATAAAATAAACGTAATGCATTTTTCTGCACATATACCATATTTTTTGGTTTTACCAATACGCCCTATATCCACTTGTCATTTATCGGGCAATATTGTACATGACCTTATTTTATTCATTTATATTAATGTTCACATATAGTTCAATTTTCTTCATGTTTACCATGTATTTTTAAGGACTTTTATATCCTTTTATACTACCTGTTGTACTTATAGCAAGACATTAAGCTATCAATAAATAAAATGTGCATATACTATTGGATTTCAAGATATAAAAGCTGTATCTTGTATACACTAAACCAAAACGAAATAAAAAAACAGAAAATAATATTCCTTCGTCCAACCAATATCAAGGTTTTCCAGATTCCAAAAGCAAACAACAGTAAATATTACATGCACAAGTAATCGGCATTTTTGAAAACGAAAACTCTATCGGGCAAGCCAAGGAAAAGATAAATTAATAGTACTTAATAGGCAAGGCGTACTGATTAAGATCCATATGAATGATCAGCAAATTAAATTTTAAACTAAAAATACACAAGGGGAAACCTAAAAACATACATTAATTAAAATTTAAAATTATGGAACTAAAAGAAGCATTAAAAAAAATCGAAAATGATAAAACTTTGAAACAAAAGTTTTACGATGACCCTAAAAGTGAACTTAAATCCTTAGGAGTAAATACGGCTAATTTGAAAATTAATAAAACCTCTAAGGAAGAATCTAAAATGTTAAAGGCTAGCGTATGTGTAAGTGTTGGAGAGATTGTTGGGTTTAGCGTTGGCTAAATAATCATCAAAATAAGCCCCTTGTGTATTTTTAAATAAGTAGAAGTGTGAAATAATAAATGCAACCATGGAATATAAATTCATAGATAAAATTGATGATGCCTATCTAATTTCCGATCCCGATAAAGCAGCCGTTAGTATACTGGATCCCGCAGAACTAATAATGTTTACATTATACAGGAAAGGAAGTCAGCGTTCATTAAAAACATTTATAAATCAAATAGGAATTCCTTTAAAACAGGTCAACGATGAGATTAAGGATTTTACTGATAAACTGAATAAAGAGGGCTGGTTAAGAGAAGGACTCCCTGTTAATAATGAAAAATTATTGAATAGTGTATATCTGAATTTAACCGATGCGTGTAATTATAGGTGTGTTTATTGCTATCAGGGAAAGGCTAAGACTGAGCGTCCTCTCAATCATTTTATGAGCTTAAAACATGTCGAATATATCGTTTCAAAAATCAAAAAAATAAATCCCAACAGCAAGATAATTTTAACCGGTGGCGAACCATTTTTACATAAAAACATACTTGCGATTTGCAAATTTATTAATGAGCTTGAAATGTCGTTTACCATATTAACAAACGGTTCATTAATTAACGATACTACGGCATCTGTATTGGCCACTTTAAGTTATCTCGACAATGTTCAAATCAGCATCGATGGAATGTCTGAGCAGGTTCATAATTTAACAAGAGGGAAAACCTACACTAAAACCATCAAAGGAATTGAAACGATTATAAAACAGAACGTCCCATTTTCACTGGCGCCAACAATGCACGACAAAAATCTGAAGGAGATCACAAAACTTGCCATTTATGCATTTGAAAACAATGGTGGTTTCACTCCAAATAACCTCAGGAATTTTCCACATTGCACATTAGACGGATTCATTTTAAGCAATGATAATTTTTTGAATACCCTTTATGAGGTTGAGGATACTTTAAAAGAAAAATTTGAAAAAGAAAAAATCATAGAACAAAAACTTCGGACCTATATCAACAGGCAAACAAACAGAGATCATTTTATTTGTGGTGCAGCTTTCGATATTATGGATATCGACTGGAATGGAGATGTTTATCCTTGCCACCTGCTTCGGGACAAAAACTTGTTACTTGGAAATTTTTTAACCGATGAAATGGAGCAAATCCTTCTCAAAGTCGATCAGCTAAAAATCAGGCAGAAAACTTCCGAAATAGAAAAATGCAAAGAATGTCATTTTATGTCCTTATGCGGTGGTGGATGCAAAGCAGCAGCTTATTACAGCTTTGGAACATTTCAAAAAGAAGATCCCTTATGTGATATTTTATATCAAAATGAATTGATTCATTTAAACGGCCGGTAGTTGAAAGTCAAAACGGCAATTAACTGGACAAGATTTTATAAGGATTGCACAACAAAAAAAAACGAACACGACTAACGTTCAAGCAAATGCTGCAGTTGGATTTCTACGAATACTAATTTAACTTAGCTACTCATTGGATCAATAACTTTAATAAATACTTCTATGAAAAAGATTTTCAGCACGAAGGCCATGTTGATTGTATTATTCGGCATTGTTCTATCAAATTGTAACGATTCAAATGTTGATGAACCGCCATTTGATATCAATGAGAATTTAGCTTGTTACAATAAAACAGAATGGGACTCACAACTAATTAAAAACAAATTAATTGGAACATGGAATTGGGTGTATACCCAAAGTTATTCTTCGCCTGACAATGGAATAAACACCGAACCTTCCAACATCAATATACGATTTGACAATGATTCAATTCTCACGTTCATTGAAAATGAGAAAACGAAATTTACAACAAGATGGAACGTAGTTTCAAAAGAGAACAGCTATTTTGAAATCGACACGGATTCCACTATAAATCATATTTTTGGAAGAATTATTATTTGCGATGATCATTTACTATTTAATGGCAGCTACATCGATTTGTCGGACAACTATTTTAATAAAATAAAAATTGGTATTCAATAAAGAACAAAAATTGAGTCAACGAAAACAAAAGTATTTAAGCGCGAAAAACTGGATGAAACTTTTTCAGCAAGTGCGAAATTATTAACTAAGAAACAAACCTTTATTTGAATTGAAAAATATTGATTTTCCTTCAGGTATAAAGATTGTAGGCGAGTTCAACAATCATTTCAATTGCGATGCGCTAAAAATATCCAGGTACGCATGGCCTCATCTCTACAAGGAAACAAGAACATCACTTACCGACCAATGACTGAATGACCAATGACTACTTCCATTTTCCAACTCACTCATTTAATTAGCGAATGAACTTCAAAACACATATCTTCAGGATGGACATAATACGGATCATTTTCAAGCTATTTTAAATAGTAGTAGATGGTTCTTCTGAAATAGAAATAGTACAAAAAGGGAGGTGCTTTGATGGGTATATAATAGTTTTGCTTAATAATAAAACGACAGCCTGACAGGGTTAAACATTTATATAAGAGATGCTACAGATTGGGATTATTATTTTACTGACAGTTTTTGTTTTAAAAGGACTTCTTTCATTTAGACTTGAGAAAGATGATTATTCAAAGTCAACAGATGAATTACGGGAGGAATTTCAAAGAAAGGATTTTCTTTTACTATTTCTATTCTTTGTTCTTTTACCTTCATTTACGGTTGGACTCTCCATTCTTTTTGATTGGCTGTCGGATTGGTCAATATCAAATGACAAATCAATAATTCATATTATTAAACCAAACCTAGGGACATGGTTTGTTATAGCAATGATGTCTTCTTTGGGGTATGCGGTTTACGCAATATTCAAAATTTCAAAATGGATTTTTAAAACTAATGAATCTAATTACTGGACTTATTACAATCGAAAATACGGATTTAAGGCAACCGGACTACTGAAATATTTAGGAATAATTTTGGTGTTATGTAGTTCGACTTTGGTTTGCCTAAATTTGAATTCATATGTAAAATTTAAAGAGACCAAAATAGAAATAAATCAATTTGACTCATTTAAACAAAAGGAATACGGACTTGAAAAAATAACTAAAATTATTCATTACCAAAAGACAATTGCTCCTAATGGTAATATTGGACAGCAACCTCATTATGCTGTTGTTTTTAAGGACAATTTTGAATGGAGAACTACTGATAATTTCAGGACACCAAATATAAATGATGACAAAATATTTTCATTTTTAACAGAGAAAACTGGATTGAAAATAGAAGAAATTGAAATTGACCAATAAATTACTAAGCACAATCGAGTAGACGGCTACCAGAATTGTAGCCCCGCCAGTGCCCCCCGCCAGGATGAACTTGTCGGACAGGCCTCGTACCGGTATTGCTCTCGCAATTAGTTGTGTTTCCAGCTGTTTATTTCACTCCATTAGCTATACTATAACACCCGTTTTTATTCCATCAAATAAATTTGTATTTTACAATGTAATCAGAGCTTCCAAATGGATGTGCTAGGTTATATAAAGCATACATAATTTATAAATTTTATTGCGGTTTTTTTGCTGACAAAGGTGTTGCGGCTCGAATGGAAATCAATCCGCAAAGCAAACTGACACGAATCGTTGGTAAAAATTACAACAAACCACATTGATATGAACAAGACAATCTGGATTTTTTCTGCACTAATAATAACAGACATTTTGCATTATCAAAGGTTGATACAAGCGGCAACGTAATTTGGACTAATATTTATCATCAATCAGATGGGCATTGCAAGTATGCTGCCGAATCAAAAGATGGTGGCATTATAGCAATTGGCGAAGAGAACTATCGGCATACACCATCTGGAAATACTGTGCCCATCGTAACAGTTCTAAAAACTAGTGCAAATGGTGTATTAGAGTGGAAGAAACAATTTGTTGACGAATGGTTAATGGACGCAGATAATATAATTTCAGTTAACGATGGATTTGTTTTTGCTTCATCAACAAGAGATGGTGGACCAATTTTAAATGGACACGATTCTTTAATAATCCTGAAAATAGGATTTGATGATAAAACTTTTACTTGATGGGAATTTATTGTTTCTAGGTTTAAGTTATAAAGAATGTACGGATTACAATGAAAGTTCAATGTTACTTGTAAAAATTAATGAAAATGGAGATATTCAATAATAACTTTCCATAATCGAGTAAACGGCTGACGCGATTGTGCCCGCAAGAATGAATTTATCATAGAATGAAAATTAATTCAAATACACAATGAAATTCAAAAAATTAAAACTCTATACGAACAGACTTGAATCCGAATTAATATTTTACTCCGAAACTTTAGGATTTAAAATAAAAGAACAAAGCACAAATTCTTTTACAGTAAAAATTGGTTGGAGTGAGTTTTCGTTTGAACAATCTAAAAAAGAGCATAAATATCACTACTGTTTTCTTATTCCTGCCAACCAATTAAATCAAGCTTTGGAGTGGATGGAAAAAAGAACTGAAATTATTGAAATTGAGCCTGGCAGAAAAACTCAAAAGTTTGAAAATTGGAATGCAGACTCATTTTATTTCTATGATGCGAGTGGAAATATAGCTGAATTTATTGTTCGATATGATTTAAAAAATAGTGACAATGCTAATTTTGAACTATCTAAAGTTTTAGGAATAAATGAAATTGGTATGCCTACTTGTGATGTTAAAAAGATAAACGACCAACTTCAAACTGAATTAAAGACTAAATTTTGGAAAGGAGACCTTAACCGATTTGGAACAAATGGTTCGCAAGAAGAGATTTTTCTATTGCCAAATTATGAGCTAAAAGATATTTGGTTTCCGACCTCAATAAAAATAAATCCCGAACCATTCGAAGCCAGTATTGAAAATGATGGAATGGAATATCTTATAGAATTTAGGAATGAAAAATTAAAAACTACCGTCAATCGAGCTGCATTGAAAAATTAGGATTGGAGGCCACGGGTGTCAATTGGACACCTGGTTATGAATGTTTTGAATACTTGAAAGCAAAACAATTGGAGCGAGTTCAATGAATAAAAGATCCAGAAACAATAATCTCCCTGTTCGTCGCACCATAAATTTTGTTATTGCAATCGCTTCACAAATCTCCTGATACTGTTCTGGTACATCTAAATGATGGGATTGAAAATGCAAGCTACACTCATTTTTGTCTCCTTTTTCGAGCCGAAGATATCCGTCCGAATGTCCGCACCTCAAGTCTGGCTTTTCTGGTCAAATCGTCAACATTAAGTCCAATTTCCCGTTGTATTAACTGAAAGTATTATATCGCAATAAAAAGCAAATGGAATACAAAAGAGTGGTCATCACCAAATTTGGAGGACCTGAGGTTCTAAAAGAGCTAGTCGAAACGGAATTGCCTGAACCAGCTAAAGGTCAAGTTCGAATTAAAGTATTGTTTACCAGTGCTGCATTTACGGATACGCTTATTCGAAGGGGAATTTATCTGGGAGTAAAAAACAAACCACCCTTTTCACCCGGATACGATCTCATTGGAGTTGTAGACAAAGTGGGAGAAGAAGTAACTCATTTGAAAACAGGCCAAAAAATTGCAGAACTTACTGTAATTGGATCCTACTCAGAATACATTTGTTTGGATGCCAAAACGCTTGTTCCAGTCCCTGATGGATTAAACGATGCCGAAAGCCTTAGTTTAATTCTATCCTACCTAACTGCCTATCAAATGCTTTATCGATCGGCTAAAATTCAACCAGGGCAGACCATTTTAGTGCACGCCTGTTCGGGGGCAGTTGGAATTGCAATGTTACAACTTGGTAAACTATTGAACCTGAAAATTTATGGAACCGCTTCTAAAGGGAAACACAATTTCATTCAAAAAATGGGTGCAATACCAATTGATTATAAGAATGAAAATTTTGTGGAAAAATTAAAAAAGGCCGAACCCGCTGGAATTGATGCCGTATTTGACCCCATAGGCGGCAGCTATTTCCCTCGTTCCCTGAAAGTCCTTAAAAAAAGTGGAACCCTGGTTGGTTTCGGCTATCAGAATTCGGCAAACGGTAATGGAGGAAATGTAGTTTTAGATTACTTTAAAATCATGTTTTGGAATCTGTTACCAATGAACCCTTCAGCAAATTTTTATATTATTAGTGCCTGGCATAAGGATCACAACGATTGGTTTAAAGAAGACCTAAGTCAACTTTTTAAACTCTTGTCTGAAAAGAAAATTAAACCTGTAATAGGAAAAATTATGAATTTAAGTGAAGCCGCTGAAGCCCACAAATTAGTGGAAGCAGCCAAGATTGAAGGTAAAATTATTTTAAGCCTGAATCAGAACAAATCAAATGTTGAGGAAACATAAAGAAATTAAATCGTAAAATGACATTAATATTTTTCCCAGCACAAACAGAATTTAGGCAATGGCTAGAAAAAAACCATAAAACAGAAACAGAGCTATTTGTTGGATTCTATAAAATAGCCAGCAAAAAGCCTTCAATGACATGGTCGGAATCAGTTAACCAGGCACTTTGTTTTGGTTGGATTGACGGCATAAGAAGATCAATCGATCAAGATAGTTATTGTATTCGCTTCACTCCCCGAAGAAAAAATAGCTTTTGGAGTGCAATCAACATTAAGAAGATAGAAGATCTTACCGAAGCCGGACTAATGACCCGGGAAGGTCAAATGGCATTCAGTTTAAGAAAAGAAAATAAGTCAGATATTTATTCCTATAGAAAGGAGCCGCTTAGTCTTTCTGCTGATTTTGAAAAACAATTTAAGATGAATAAGCTTGCCTGGGACTTCTTTAAGAACCAGGCACCCTCCTATCAAAAAGTTACGACGCATTGGATAATGAGTGCAAAACAAGAAAAAACCAGACTATCACGACTTGCTAAAACCATAAATGAAAGTGAAAACCAACGGCGAATCAATTAAACAACGAACCAGGCATATTTAAATAGTATGAGCTATTAAAAACGAATCATCTTTTAAGCGTATGACAAAAAAACAAATTAAACAACTACTCAGAATAGCATTTATTATTGCAAGCATATCCTCTTTGTGGTTCGTCCCATGGATTTTGGTAAAGGCTTGGATTTTACCCCTACCCAATACGATTCAGGAACAAGTGAATGAAGCCATTGATCATGGATTTGATGGTATGATTGTTTATGTTGATCAGGCCGGGAAGCCACCGCAGTTTTATGCCGCAGGCTGGCATGACCGGAAAAAGAAAATACCTGCCGACCCGCATGCCTTATTTAAAATTGCCAGCATCGGCAAACTTTATGTCGCTGTTGCTACCGCAAAATTAGTCAAAGACGGACGTTTGTCTTTAGATAAAACGCTTGCTGAATACTTTCCGGAACTAGTTGGAAGAATTGAAAATGCAGAAAAAATCACCTTGAGAATGATGGTGCAGCATCGCAGTGGCATTCCCAATTTTGTAGACCATCCTGATTATTGGACAAAACCGCCAAAAAATAAGCAAGAAACACTTGAATATGCACTGGATTTACCAGCCGACTTTGAACCGGGTGAAGATTATGGCTATTCAAATACGAATTATATGCTAATCGCCGACCTCATTGATAAGGAGTTAGGCTATAGTCATTTTCAATATATCAGGGAGAAAATTTTGATCCCGCTTGGACTAAAGAATACATTTGGTTCACTTAGTGAAGTGAACATTGACGATGTAATGAGTGGCTATTATGTTGGCGTTGAAACCGATTTTAAAACCGAGGAACAAGGAATGATCGCAACGGCGGAAGATGTCGGCCAATTTATACGTGCATTAAATGATGGTTCCGTGTTCAATGAGGGTGAACAGGAAATCTATTCCTCCATTTACGTTTACGAACATACAGGTCTGCTTGTTGGCTATCAAAGTATTGCCAAATACCACAGAGACATTGATGCTGTTGTCATTCAATTTAACAACACCACCAACTTTGATGGATACGACTGGAATTTGGCAGAAATCATCTATAATCGTATTGTAAAAATAGCGAGAAGAAAAAAGACTGTTTCAATCGATTAAAGGAAAACAAGATTCACCAAATTATGTTGTTCACACATTTTATTGCTAATGAACTTCAATTTACATATCTTCGAATAAAACACAATACGAATCAAATGCCGGCCAATAAATTACAGTGCATGATTTGAATGAAATCAAAAAAAGACATGGTAAGTCCTCTGGTTTTAGACTATCGCGGCGCGCAACATTTAAAACGTAATCAACAAAAAAACTCATGGAAATAAATCAAGAAACAGATTACAAAATTACACTCTATCGTGTGGGGATAATCGCTGCAACATTTATGGTAACCATGATTCCTGTGCAGATCGCATTTTATTTAATTTGGCCACATCCAACAACTATTGTGGATTGGTTCACCCTTTTTAATACCAATTGGATTGTTGGCCTGATCAGCTTTGACTTCATCTACATGTTGAGCATGATCGCGTCTATTTTTCTTTATATCGCACTTTTTTTTGCTCTTTTTGAAAGACAAAAATCTTTAAGTTTATTCGCATTGATCATTGGATTAGTTGGACTTACAATATATTTTCCTTCGAACACCTCAATTGAAATGTTATCCATAAGCAAACAATTCCTGAATGCATCCACCGAAACCCAACGAGAATTGTTTATTGCTTCTGGTCAAACCTTGCTTTCGATCTGGAAAGGGACATCCTATTCAGTGTATTATGTCCTGAATGGGATTGCACTCATCTTATTTTTTCTGGCGATGTCGAAGGACAATAAATTCAGAAAATCAACTTCATATATTGGTTTAGCATCCGGACTATTAATGACCGTACCTGCTACTGCCGGGTTAATTGGAATGACCATGGCCTTATTGTCTTTAGTACCATGGTCGATTTTCTCAATTTTAGTCATTCAAGACTTTTATAGAATAATAAAAAACAGCACCAAAATTCAATCACATCAGAAAGAAGAGCATCAATAGACAACACAACATGAAAATTAACGCCCCTATACTTTCGATTTAAACATGAACGGAAAATATGTTGCTTTACTTGAGGAGCTTAGCTCAAGGAACGATTTTTTTAAGAACTATTATGAATTAATCCAGGTTGCAAGGGACATTTCTCCGGCAAGCTATGTGATGGTAATCCACAACTACCATGAGATAGATTTCAGCAAGGAAGAAGAAAGATTGATTGTAATTATCAATCTTTTGCGGGCAAGTGGACCTATAGTGATAAATTAAACGCAGCATAAACAGGGGCTCGAATTGAAATGAATACGTCGCCTAATACCAAACAAAATGATAGATTATTTAACCTTTGCATTATCCGTATTTACTGGCTTTTTTGCCATAATGCATCCAATTGCTAACATTCCCATATTCTTGACATTGGTTCAAGATGCCGATACTAAAACGAAAAATGAGATCAATAAAAAAGCCACTATAACTGCTTTTATAAATTACTGTAATCGGAAAAATAATGAGATTAATAATTGGAATTGACATGATCATTCAGGGAATAAAACTTTCATTTCAATTAATTTAGCACCATCATATCGATTCATACCATTCATACATTATGAGGGACCTAATACATCTAATTCATCCGCAATCTTCATCCGTCAAGCACGATAAAAATCTAAGGCTAATATTTTATGCATTGTTGATAGGGCTGATTGTAGGATTAGTAGGCGCCCTTTTTAGAATACTACTTAGCTACATCGAAGATTTTAGCAAAACCATATATAATAATGCAGGTAAACTTGGATACATTAGTTGGATCTGGCCATTTCTATTTGCAATTGTTGGAATAAGTATCTCAATATACCTGGTCAAAAAATTTGCTCCTGAAGCAGCAGGTAGTGGTATTCAGGAAATTGAGGGTGCCTTGGACGGGAATAGGCCCATGCGTTGGAAAAGAGTTATCCCCGTAAAATTTATTGCGTCCTTATTTTCTCTGGGAAGTGGCTTATTGTTGGGGCGCGAAGGACCAACCATTCAATTGGGAGCGAATATTGGCAAAATGGTTAAGGATACTATAGGTCAATCGGATATTGAAAACAACCCACTGGAATCGGCAGGTGCAGCAGCAGGTCTTGCCTGTGCTTTTAATGCACCTTTTGCCGGAATCATTTTTGTTATTGAAGAAATGCATGGTCATTTTAGATTTAATTTTTATTCGGTGGCTGCAATTATGGTTGGCGCAGGAGCTTCCGATTTTGTTGTACGGGTTTTGATTAATGCAAGTCCGGTGATAAAAATGACCGTATACCCAAGTCCTGGTATCGTAAATCTATGGTTATTTATCGTTCTGGGTTTAATATTTAGTGTATTGGGATTTGTATTCAATAAATTACTCATTGCCTCATTAGATTATTTTCAATATTTATCAAAAATACCATTCTGGATTACGGGAAGTATTGTGGGGAGCATAATTGCAATGATTGGTATTTTTTACCCTGATATGATTGGAGGTGGATACGATACAATTAGTGAGGTCCTTGATCATTCCTTTACTTTATCTTTTTTATTGCTCCTGTTTTTTATCAGAATGATATTGTCCGTTTTTAGTTATTCCACTGGAGTGTCCGGAGGTATTTTTATACCCATGCTGACTCTTGGTATCATTGCAGGGATGTTATTTGGAAATATCATGCAGCATTATTTCCCTGAATTAGTTACACATCCGGGTGTTTTTGCTGTTGCTGGAATGGCAGGCATATTTGCATCAACAGTAAGGGCTCCTCTTACCGGATTGGTTCTCGCAGTAGAAATGACATCAAACTATGAATTAATTCTGCCCTTGATCATTACAAGTGCCACCGCTGCTATAGTTACAACTCTACTTGGAAATAAACCAATTTACTCTACGCTATTAGAACGTACTTTGAAAGAACAAGAGATCATTAAAATAAAAAAACCAACGAACCGAGAATAGAAAAGACGATCTCCAGGCAGAAAAAGCGATGATTACCATACATCTGATTATTTTACATTATTGAAGAATTAACATTGTATTTTAAACACATTATGCATGCCAAACAAAATATTATCACTACATTTCTATGGCGGTTTAAGAAGGACAATTTGAGTTCGTTAATGTTGAATAAAAAGCATTTTAAACCAACTTTCATTCTGCCTTAATTTATAGTTGAACCAACAGAAAATAGAACGATGGAATGATTAGATCAATCTCGATACTAGCGCATCTTCCAAATTGCAAACCGACCAATAAAAATTATAAAATGGACAAGCAAAAAAACGAAGCGACCAACACAGCTGCAACGAATGACACAAGCCCAAAGGTAACCGGAATTGGTGGGATTTTCTTTTATTCAGACAATCTGGAGAAAACGAAAGAATGGTACACCAAAAATCTAGGGCTTGAAATCAATGATTGGGGTTCAGCGAGTTTTGATTCCAGAAACTTGAACAGGCCAGACGAAATCAACACGCTGCAATGGAGTCCCTTCAAAAAAGGGGATGAATATTTTTCCCCTTCCAAGAAAGATTTTATGATTAATTATATCGTTCAGAATATTGAAGGACTTGTCAGTAAACTCCAGCAAAACGGAGTGACGATACTTGATAGCATTACAACTTACGACTTCGGGAAATTTGTTCATATCATGGACGCCGAAGGCCACAAAATAGAATTATGGGAGCCCATTCATGCTGATAGAAACGACCAGTAACCCAATCAAATAAAACAATGAACGAAATCGAAACATGGCAAATATTACAGACTTTCATTTATCCCCATGAAGCTCATGTAGCAAGTACTTTTCTTGAATCAGAAGGCATTACCACCGAAATCAGGGATGAATTGACGGCCCAGGTCAATAACTTCTATTCCACTGCAATTGGCGGCGTTAAAATATTGGTGAAAGAAGAAGATTTTAACCGGGGAATTGAGGTGCTTAAAAAAGGAGGATACATCAATGAAATTGACCATGCAGAGGAAAAAATTGAGTTCGTATATATCAATAAAGATGTTAACACGAAGGTTTGCCCATTCTGTAAGTCTGAAAATATTAGCATCAAAAAAGAACCAAATATCTGGACTGTTCTGGTCATCTTTGTTTTTAATGCTGCAGTTCCAATATTTAAGAAGTCCTATAAATGTTACGATTGTGAGAAAGCCTGGAAATACAAAAAAAATCGTTAGCCATGAGAAATAGAGTTCATATCATCTATCTCATCTTGTTCGTAATAGCATTAGCTTGTAACAAAGAGGATTCGGGATTAAATCAAAACAATACGGGATTGCTTTATCAGCTTGAGTTTGACCATGTGCTCTATTCTGAATATACCTACAACGCTTCGTCTCAGATTTTAGAAGAAAAAAGCAAGTTGCACTATACCAGGCACAATTACAAAGCGGGCAAATTGATTTCATCTGATTATTATGTTGACCCGGGGATGTTTAGCAGTACTGCCGAAATTGCAGATGCTTCATTTAACCGAAAAGAATGGGTAGATCCAACAAATACAGAAAAAAGCAGCACAAACAATTATTTTTACGATGACAAAGGGCAATTCATAAAATCTTCAAATAACCTGAATAGTTGTGAGTACTCTTACGATGAAAAAAACAGGATAAACCGCCAAACCTTCTTTCATGAAAATGAGCGAACAGGATATCTTGACTTTAGCTATGATGAAAATGACAATTTAATCAGAAAACAACACTATTGGATATTAGACTCCGGTGATTCAGAACTTCAAACGACCACTGAATATGAATTTGACAACAAATTGAATCCCTACAAAGCCTTCAGTTCTTTAATGATACCCGGACAAAATACCAATACAAATAACATTATCAGGGAAACCTATATCCTTCATTTCGAGGTCGACCAATACACTGAAAATGTACAAATCACTGAAAATGATTACACCTACAATTCCCTGGGATTTCCTGCAACAAAAAATAATTCAGTAAACTATATTTATCACTAAAATGGAAGAAATATCATTTGAATATTGGAATAAACTTGCTGATCAAACCATACTGATCAGTTCCTTGTTGAGTGGATTTTCCATTGCCGTAATTGCTAATCTTTTGGTTTCAGATACCAATACGCGTTTGTCGAGAAATATAATGAAAGTTGCCGTCTTGGCTGCCGGTTTCTTTTTGGTATCGGTGTTTGCGATGACCAAAGTATTGATGATGACCACAAATGGATTTCCACTAAAAATGACGGCACGAGAATTATCAACAACCTCCCTAATAGGAGGAACCACTTTTTTAGTGGGCATTATCTGCCTCATTACCATGATTTCGCTGTCGGGTTGGACCAAATCAAAACAATTGGGGAGATTCACCACCATCGTCGGGATATTGACCATTGTTCTCATCTTTTTTATGGTGACCTAATGAACATTACGATCTACGATGGGTTCATACTGTTTTGAATAGTAAACGAAACAAATTGATAAAAGACATACACAATTATAATTATCCTAATCAATGATAAAAATGAAAAAATATTTTGTCCTGGCCTTTCTTAGCATTGCCTCCCTTATAGGCGTGCAAGCCCAAACCTCGGGCACAGAACTTCCTTGGCTTGGTGAATTAAAGGGTGGTATGCGGATTCAAAAATCCCAAAAACTCTATTGGGAAAATGGATTTGCGCTTGATTTCGCAAGTACTAAGATCGCGGACAGCCGCATTCATCTTGGAATGAACTATGTGACTTCAAGGCTTGGCAGTGCAATGGGCACTAACGCCATTAAACAGGACAAACTCCTGATGAGTTTGGGATACTATTTTCGTCATCAAAAAAAACTACAGCCTTTTACTCAGCTAAATCTGGGATATTTTCACGCCAATTATGAGTCAGATATTTTTGATGTATTGCCCAACACGGCTTTCCTTTCCTCGATCGATGCCGGATTGTCCTATGAATTTAAGGTGCCGTTTACCCTCAATTTAAGTGCCGGATACAACTTAAATAGCGGAACCGGATCTGCCGGCCCCGGAACTTTGTATCCCGTTTTTTACCAAATGAGTATCCTCTATACCATCCTAAAAAAGAAATAAGATGACAACTAAAAATATCATTTTCAAACTACTGGTCATTTTTACACTTTTCCTGTCGGCCTGTTCAAGCAGCCCTGAAATCGACAATACTACGATGTTGGACGGGGATCAGATTTTTGATCCATCGTTATACAATCCGGCCGAGTACCTGGTATCAGCAGCTATTACAAATCCGAGTACGACACAAAAAAATACACCCGTTATTATTGTGGCCCACGGATATTCAGCATCCACTTTCGAATGGAATGAATTTAAATCGTATTGTGATGCAAATGCCGATATTTTGGTTTCACAAGTGCTTCTGGGCGGACATGGCCGTACCTATGAGGAATTTAAAAATTCAACATGGGAGGACTGGCAGGAACCAATTATGACTGAATACAATGCGCTCCGTGCTAAAGGATATACGAACATCAATTTTGCCGGATCGTCTACCGGATGTCCATTGGTGATGGACCTCATTAAGAAAGGTGAAATCGGTGATAATGGCCTGAAACATATTTTTATGATTGATCCGATAGTTGTTCCCTCCGATAAACTGCTGACCCTTATTGGTCTGGTTGGCCCGATGTTAGGGTATTTAGAAACTACGAATACCCCAACGGAAGAAGGGAATTGGTATCATTTCCGACCACAGGAAACCTTAAAACAATTGTTGAGTCTGATTGATAAGGTGCGCAACGATCTTCAAAAAGGATACAATTTACCCAAAGGCACCCACATGAAAGTGTATAAGTCGATCAAAGATCCCAGCGCTGATGCCGTAAGTTCTGTTCTAATGTACAAAGGACTTAAAAGCAGCGATGGTTCAAACATTGACGTCGAAATGATTGATTCAGAACTCCACGTGGTGACCCGATTAGCCGGACGTGATCAAATTACACAAGAGGATCGTGATATCCAGAAACATGTTTTTGACGATATGTTGATGATTCTCATGCAATAAGAGGATTTTATACCATTATTTATACCTACACTTTTCTTTTTTCAATCATGTATTAACAAAAATGAATACTAAACAATAGCCTCAACCCATTGTTGCTTTAGGACAGGAAATAAGCGTATCGATTTCGGCCAATAGAATTGTGGATGCGCTGTTCTTGATTTTTATTAATCCTGAATGGATTTAAACGAAATTAGAAAAACAATAAAGCAATGAAATTTACCATAAAGTTGAATGAAATACGAACAATCGAGAAGATTGAGGGATACTGGAAAAAAGAAGATTACGTTAATTTGTTGGAATTGTTTGATTATCCCGATGCAAACAAACTACCTGAAGCGGAGTTGTTAGAGATGCTATCAATGGCAGTTTCAGATTTTGAGCCAGAAGAAGCCGCTGAAATTGTTTTGACCTACAAACTGGAAGGCATTCTAAAAAAAGGTCAAATAAACAATCTATCACATGAAATGCTGTTAGATAAAATTTCGGAGGAATATTCTGATATTTCTTTGCACTATTCCCTGTATAACATCAATCAATTGTTAGTCGAATTGTACAATGGAAAGTTCCCCAATACACTTGCTTCTATTATTGACATTGAACTCTCTTTTGCAAGCAAGCAGAACATTACAAAGGAGATTGTTTTACGCACCCTAAGTGATCTGTTGTCGGAAAAAAGTTTGTTAAAAAGATTATTTAGTGAACAACTTGATTCAGACAAGGAATTAAAAGATGCGAACAGCATAATCTGGGAATTGAAACCGATGGGTGAAAACACGTACCAACTTATTTCTTCAGATTATTGGCTCAATGAAGAGGACTTCGAACGGGAAGAGTTTTCAGGTGATTTAAGAGAAGAAGAAATTTCACATCTCAAATAACTCAGTAAGGCCATACAAAAATCAGGAGTATGAAAACAACACCCGAACATAACGCGCGAATTGCAGTATTAACATTCGCTTCAGTTTACCCGCTCTACATCAAAAAAGTTGAGCGCAAAGGCAGAACAAAAGAGGAGCTCCATCAAGTAATAGCATGGCTGACTGGTCTTGATGATAAAAAATTGCAAGAACTGATTGACGAAAATGCAACATTTGAAACATTCTTTAAGCGAGCCACATTAAACAGCAATGCTCACCTTATAACAGGTGTCATCTGTGGCTATCGGATAGAAGAAATTGAAAATCTGTTAACAAAACAAGTACGGTATTTAGACAAGTTGGTTGACGAATTGGCAAAAGGTAAAAAGATGGAAAAAATTTTAAGAGGAACAAACAGCTGAAAGTCATGAACTTATCAGACGTCCCAGGCATAAAAGTCATTTCCGTATGAAATGGTATGTATAGCCCCGAGTTTCAACTCGGGGTTTGAATTAGCAAGACTAAAATCGTCCGCAGAATAAATTTGATCATAGGAACAATTTATTTCGGACGAAACGAAGATCGACGTAGTCAAACGGTGCATATAAAAGGAAGGAGCACTGCGCACATTTTCAACAATATTTGCAAATCTGTTATTAAAAAAAAGCGACAAGCCATTGGATGGATTTAGACCGATTAGAAAATGATTTTGCAAAGATTCAGGTGATTAGAAGTCTATGATTGGTGTTGAAATAGCAAAAGATACTGCCCAAAAAAGGGAATAGGATTTCCGTATCCATCTTTTGATTCATCTATATCGGAAGTAGATATAGTTGGGCATGGGGCTTTTAGTTATACCTATTCAGGCATTTTTATAGTGTTCAAAGACCATAACTGCTACCCACCCTGCTTATACTCTGTAGGATTTACACCAAACATGGCCTTAAAACATTTGCGGAAGTATTTGGGATCGTTAAATCCGCTGGCGTATGCAGCTTCCGAGATTTTGTTTCCTCCCTCGGAAATAAGTCGGGCAGCATGTTTCAATCGAACCTGCCGGATAAGATCCACCGGCGAAACACCCAGTAAACCTTTCACCTTATTGTAGAGCACAGTTCGGCTGTACACCGAAATGGAAATGAGTTGTTCAACGTTAAACTCCGAATCGGTAAAATGCTGTTCAATGATGCCAAAAATTTCTTTCAGGAATTGGTCGTCCTTGTTGGTGATTTTGGTGTCAAAAGTATCCCCTACCTGCTTATCGCGGTATTTACGAATCACCAATTCTCTTTGCTTAATAAAATTGTTGGCCACTACCCGAAGGTATTCCGAGTTGAATGGCTTCAAAATATAGGCTTCGGCTCCCGATTCAACACCTTCGATTTGGTCGGCCATATTGGATTTTGCCGTAAGCATAATCACCGGAATGTGCGAAGTATTAAAATTGGCTTTAATGGATTTGCACATTTCTATTCCGTCCATTTCAGGCATCATTACATCAGTAATGATTAAATCGGGGTGCAGGTATTCCAGCTTGGCAAGCCCTTCTTTTCCATTAATGGCCGTTTCAACTTTGAAGTTTGGTTTCAAACTATCGCACACATACATCAGCACTTCCGGATGATCTTCCACTACCAGTGCAAGCGGTGAATTATCCTGTGGAATTTGAACAATGACCTTTTCAGCCTCATCGAAATTTTCTTCCTGAACAGGACTCTGATGATGGTGAACGGCATTGCTTGTTTGTGTTTTAATTTGATCAGGGGCGTAATGCGCATTGCCCATTAGCATTCGAATGGTAAAACGTGATCCCTGGTTTTCAACACTCTCCACTAAAATATCGCCTTTGTGCAGTTGCATAATTTCGTAGGCCAGTGAAAGGCCTATTCCTGTACCATTGAGTTGATGATCATCGCTTGATAAAGGTGTAAATCGTTGAAAAAGGAATTTAAGCTTTTCTTCGGGAATTCCGGTCCCTTCATCACTTATCTGAATATCAACGTAAGTCTCGGTAGGTTCAAAAATCTCCACTAAAATAGTTTTACCTTGCTTGCTGTATTTAAAGGCATTCGAAAGCAGATTAAAAACAACAGAATCGAACTTATTCGGATCGGCAAATACCAGAATGTTTTTATCCGTCTTTTTAATCTGAAAATCAATTTGTTTGTGCCGTGCTACAGGCGTAAAATGCTCACATATTTCCTGTACAAATTCACCTAAATTGAGCTCTTCAATTTTGAGTTCCATTTTCTTATTCTGGATCTTACGAAAATCGAGCAATTGATTTATTAACTTCAACATACGTTGTCCATTTCGCTCCATAATGTTAATGCGGTTGCGTACATCGGGTGGCAAGTGTTTGTTGGCTTTAATATCATCAATTGGCCCCAAAATCAAGGTCAGCGGTGTTCTGATTTCGTGCGAAATGTTGGTAAAAAATTGTAGTTTGATGTCGTTCACCCTTCGCTCTACCTGCAAGTCGTTCTGCATTCGATAATACTTCAGAAAAATACGACGCGCTATTTCCAATAGTACCAGCGAAACCACAAAATAAACAATCAATGCCCAGGTGCTTTTCCACCATGGAGGATGAATGGTAATGCTGATTTGTTTCGGAATCTCGTTCCATGTTCCGTCCCAGTTCGACGCTTTAACCCTGAAAATATAGGTTCCCGGCGAAAGGTTGGTATAGGTGGCTTTGCGTTGATTGCCCACATAATTCCAATCGTTTTCGAAATTCTCCAATATGAAGGCGTAATTGTTCTGATTTGGCGCCAGAAAACTGAGCGCTGAATATTCAAAGCTAAAACTCGATTGATTGTAATTCAATTCAAGGTGCTTTAGAGTTCCAATGTCCTGTTTAATGGGTGAATTAGGATCGTTAATATCAATGTTGCGGTTGTTTAACTGGAAATTGGTAATGGCTATTTTGGGTGCGTATTGTGTTTTCTCAATGGTTTCGGGCTTTATCACTAAAGTTCCGGTAACACTTCCAAACAGCAGGTCTCCACTGGAAGAAAGACAACAGGCATTTTCGCTGTAATTGTTGGTGTACAATCCGCTGTTAACGTCGTAGTTTTCAAAAACCAAACGCGCAGGCAGGTAGCTTGAAATGCCATTTTCTGTACCCATCCATATTTTTCCGCTGCGGTCTTCCAATATGGAAAAAACCGCATCGTTCGATAAGCCATTGTTCGTTTTCAGGCTAACAAATTCAGATTCGATGCCTTTAAATTCTTTCAGAATACTCACGCCACCTCCAAAGGTTCCAAACCACAATTGCTTTTTCGAATCTTCGAAAATGTGAATAATATCGTTATAACAAATGCTTGTCTTCACCGCAGGATCGTAAAAAAACACATCAAAATGTGGGTTTTCTTTGCTGATTTCATTCGCCAGCGCAATGTTCAAGCCAAACACAGTAGCCACCCACAGATTGCCCTGGGCATCTTCAAACAGGTAACGAAGATCATTACTCGAAAGGCTGCTGTTTTGTTGGTTGATGTGTGCACATACCAATTCGGTCGTACTACGCGAAATCACTTTGTTCAAACCACCACCATAGGTGCCAATCCAAATCTGATGCAAATGATCCTCCAGTAATGAATATACATTGTTGCTCGATAAAGAAGTTGCCACATTCGCTTGATTCTGATACAGATTAAAAGCCAGGTTTTTGTAAAACGATTGACCGGATTTGATCGGGGTTTTGCTCACCAAAACACCTCCACCCTTTGACCCCATCCAGATGTACCCTTCGTGATCTTCGATAATGGAATAAACATTGTATCCTGGCACGTCTTTTTTCAAAAGGTGAATATTGTCAATGGAAGTAATGAGCTCGTTCTGTTGGTTGTATATGTAGATGGCCCCCGACTTACTGGCCATCCAGGTATTTTTGTTGCTGTCTTCAAAGACACAGCGAATGGCATTGTCTGACAGATTAGTGAGTTTCTTTTTGGGTGAAATTTGAGTAAACGAAGGATTCGATAAAATCACCTTATTGGCACCTCCGTTAATTTGACCGGTACCAACCCACAACAAACCAGACCGATCTTCGCCAATACAATGCACAAAATCAGAACTGAGCGTATTGTTTGAAAGTGGATCGTTTCGGTAAAAGGTAAACGAATCGGAAGTGCGCTCATATAAGGCTAATCCTCCTCCATGAGTTCCTATCCATAGATTTTTATTTTGATCCTCGTAAAGGAAGGGTCGCTCATCGTCGATGATAGAACGAAGATCTTTTTTACTTAGGTCAAAATGTTTTTCTTTACCGCTGCGCAGTTCAATTTTCACAATACCATATTGTTCCGTTTTTAACCAGATGAGGCCATAATTGTCCTTGAAAATGTACTGAGCTTCATTTCCGAATTGATGATAGACCTTTAGTTCCTGATCGTTCAGTTGATAGGCAGCCAGGCCCGTATGGGGAGTCCCGAACAACAAAAACTCATTGTCGATATTTTCTATAAACAGAATACCTGTTTGACTTAAGGTTTTTAAGGAGGGAGCTAGTTCTTCGCCGCTTAATTGCGTGGTATGGAAAATGATAATTCCCTTGCTTTCTGTTCCTAAATAAAGTTGATGGCCATGGATTGAACCACAAGTGATGTTTTGCTCAGGTAAAAAAGATTGTATGTTTCCATCGGCACTTATCAAATGCAGCCCCTTGTTGGTTCCCGCCCAAACGCGTCCATTTTCATCATTTATCAGAAAAGTGATGGAATTGCTACGCAGGATATTTTTACTTTCGGTGTTGAAACGAATGGATTGATACCGTTGCGTGGTTTCATCAAATTTTAAATGATAAAGACCCGAATTAGTTGTTCCCAGCCAGATAGAACCTTTTTCATCTTCAAGATAACAACTAATGATGCTGTTTTTTTCCTCAATGACTTCATGATAGTCGGGAAAATTCATAAAATCGCCCGTTTCACGTAGGTAGTAATGGTAATACCCATCGTAGGTTTTTACCCAAAGAAAATGCAATTGATCCTCCCAAATTTTACTGATGCGATTGTTGGTCAGCACATTTTTTTTGCCCGTCTCCGATTTTATAATTTTAAAAGAATAACCATCGTAGCGGTTTAAACCATCCATAGTTCCAAACCACATAAAGTCATCGTGATCGCAAAACATACTTAAAACATTGTTCTGCGAAAGCCCTTGTTTGGTATCAATCTGTTCGAAACGTTCAATTTCGATGGCCTGTGCAGCCATGCTAAACAAAACGAAGATTAAGAGTTGAAGAAACGATTTACGTCGGATCATATTCTTACTAAAATCAGTTAAGCTTTTAAAAATGCTAAAATTAACAATTGTCTTGTAATAATAAGAGATGAAAAACAAACTTGAAAGAATTCCTGAGCAGGTTAGGACAATGATATTTCCTGAAGCTGCACTTCAAAGCAGTAACAATCAAGGAGAACTCATGCCTTTTTGGCTCAAACAGCCTGCTGATATCAATAACTATGAAGACATTAAACAGATGAAATATCCCCCTTTTAAAAATTATTTGTAGCGGGTTAAACTAGTTGCTTCGTTGTAAAATTGTAAGGTGTAAAAGCAAGGCAGTCATAAACGCATAAGGAGCCCAATAAAACCGGGAAAATAACCTAAATGGGAATTATGAGCCATAAATAAATCATCCTGGATCCCAAAAATCTAAGGTAACTTAATTGAATTAAAAACGGATGAATATCTGTTGTGGAATATCGAAAATGAAGTTACTAACTATACTTGTATGGTTGGGTTTTTTGGGCGCTTGTTCTTCCGGAATGTCCAGTCAAACAACCAACAAGGATGATTGGGCACTAAAATTGGCTGATGCCGTAATGAGCAGAAACGACAGTTTGGCCATTTACAATAATCCTTCATCCATTAACTTTCACTATGATTTAGCCATGCTGGGCCAGGCCATTGAAGAATTGGGTTCTACTGATGTCCGCTTTTCCAATTACAATAAAAATTTTGTAGACTTATTTATTCGTGAGGATGGATCTGTTGCCACTTATAAGGAAGAAGATTTTAACCTTGATAATTATAGTGGAGCTAAAAGTTTACTGGAACTTTATCAGCAAACAAGCGACAAAAAATACCGACTGGCCATTGAGCGATTGATAGATCAATTGCATTACCAGCCAAGAACCGGCAATGGAGGCTATTGCCACAAAGAAATTTACATGCACCAGATCTGGTTGAACAGTGCCTATATGCTGGACCCTTTTCTGGCCCGCTACGCACGCGATTTTAAGCAGACACAATGGTTCGATTCGGCATGCTTTCAGCTGACAAATACTTACCAGATTCTTGTCGATAAAAAAGATGGATTAATGTTTCATGCCTGGGACGAAACCCATAAACAAATATGGGCCAATCCCCAAACAGGAAAATCACCCAACAAATGGGGACGGGGTATGGGCTGGTATACTATGGCACTTGTCGATGTATTGGAATATTTACCTGTAGATCATCCTGAACGTAAGGTGCTGAAAAAAATTCTTACAGAGGTTTCCATATCTCTCCTTAAGGTAAGGGATAAAGATACCGGACTTTGGTTTCAGATTTTAGATCAGGGCGATCGGGAATACAATTACATTGAAACTTCCTGTTCTTCCATGTTCATTTACACTTTTGCCAAAGGTGCCAATTTAGGTGTACTGCCTGAAGAATATAAGGAAATTGCCCTGGAGTCGTTTAACAGTTTAACTGCCCGATACATTAAAACAGATGCCGATTTGCTTCCAACCTTGACGCATATATGTGGCCCCGCAGGCCTGGGCGTAAAATTGCATCGCGATGGCTCCTTTGAATATTACATCAATCAACAACAAATCGATAATGATCCCAAAGGGGTTGCACCTTTAATAATGGCTGCCATCGAGTTAAAATAGTAGACAGTAAAAAATAGTAGACAGTATGAGTGAATTAGTTAAATGAGTATGTAAACATAAGACGGAGGTGGTTTACGAAAATAAACTGCCTTCTTTCACTCTTTTTTAAGCAGGAGAATGAGTATAAACAGTATTTCAGATTTTTAACGTAGTATTGATCATGGAGGGCAAAATGCTTGTCCTCCTTTTTCATTCTTTTGAAATGAATACTTTTAATACCAGAATTGAAAAGTTGAAGATGATTAGTAAAACTTACAAAATTGAATGGAATGAATAAGGTGAAAACGGGCAGAAAAATTGAATGGTTTTTATACATTGGTATTTTTTTGATGCCATTTATAAGCTGCACAGCAGCTAAAACCAACTGGCCTGATACCAGTCATATATTAGCCCAGATTAAAGCACCTGTTTTTCCTGAAAAAATAGTTGATATCACCAGCTTTGGAGCTAAATCAGATGGAAGTAATTCTACTCTGGCCATAAATAATGCGATAAAAGCCTGTCACGACGAAGGTGGAGGAACAGTTCATGTTCCGGCAGGAAGCTTTTATACCGGTGCCATACATTTGCTCTCTAATGTGAATTTAAACCTGGCTGAAGGAGCAGTTTTATCTTTTTCAGTAGATCCCCAGGATTATTTGCCTTTAGTGTATACCCGATGGGAAGGAATCGATTGTTACAATTATTCACCCTTAATTTATGCCAATGGCCAAACAAACATTGGTTTAACAGGCAAAGGAACTCTACAGGGGAATTCCACAGAAAACAATTGGTGGCCCTGGAAAGGTAAAACAGAATTTGGTTGGAACGAGTCACTTCCCAGTCAGTTGTTGCCACATGCCCGACCTGCTTTAGAGAAGTACAATGCCAATGAACTGCCGGTAGAAGAACGCCGTATGGGTGATGGATTTTATTTAAGACCTCAGTTTGTAAATTTTGTTCATTGTAAGAATGTTTTAATCGAAGACATTACCATTGAGAATTCTCCCTTTTGGGTAGTACATCCGCTTTTTGTCGAGAACCTCACTGTTCGAGGAGTACGCATCAATAGTCTTGGTCCGAATAACGATGGTTGCGATCCCGAATCATGTAAAAATGTACTGATCGAAAATTGCCGTTTCAATACCGGTGATGACTGTATCGCCATTAAATCGGGTAGAAACAGGGATGGATTAAAAGCGAATTTGCCGTCTGAAAATATTATTGTACGCAATTGTTACATGGAAAACGGACATGGTGGCGTTGTACTGGGCAGTGAAATTTCAGGTGGAGTGCGTAATGTTTTTGTCGAAAACTGCAGTATGGATAGTCCTGAACTCGATAGGGCCATACGCATAAAAACCAACTCTAACCGTGGTGGTTTAGTGGAAAACATTTACGTTAAAAACGTAAAAATTGGGCAGGTTAAAGAAGCCATCCTTCGAATCAATTGTGTTTACGATATCAAAAAAGAAGGAACCGATACCCTTTATCCCACAATTCGAAATGTAAACTTAAGCGAAATTGACTGCCAATCTTCTAAATATGGAATTTTGCTTGAAGGTATTGAAAGCCATAATTCAATTTACGGCATCCACATTACTCAATCAAAATTTAACGGAGTGGCCAAAGGAAATACCATTCGCAATGCTGCAGATGTTACCTTCGATGAAGTATACATCAACAATAAATTGATACTTTCAGAGTGATTCCAGTCTACTTTATTTCACTTAGGCCGAATTAGGCCCTTCCTTTCCCCATCCCTGCCTGCCTGGTCAAGCAATTCATCCTGTTTTTTAGTTTGCCACACGGTTTCGAAACTCAGAAGATGAATAAGTTTACCATGGCAAGCTAAACTTATTCATTTTCTTCATGTTTCTTTAACGACAAAAATTTGTGGTGACTAATTAAAGAGTGTTTTCAAGTTTCAAATGTAAAGACCAAAAATAAATTTGAAGATATGCAATCGGGGAATGATATTATTTTGTAGGTTAAGCCACTTTTTTAACTGATTTATTTTTATTGTTTAATAAGTTTTGGTATATTTTAAAAAAAAGTTTATGGATGAAGTAGGAAAGATTGAATTGCGACACCTTACCATTGAAGATTATGAAGGCCTAAAGAAGTCGATGATTTCGGCATATGAAAATTGGCAAGGTTCGCACTGGAGAGAAGAAAGTATTGCAAAATTATTGAAAATATTCCCGAAAGGGCAATTGGCGATTTTAGTCGATGATAAGATAGTAGGATGTGCTTTAAGTTTGCGAATTAAATATAACCTTTTTGGTGACTCACATACCTTCCAGGAAATAACAGGAAATTACACCTTTAGCACCAATTCCTCGATTGGCGATATTCTTTATGGTATTGAAGTTTTTATTGAACCGGGATACAGGGGACTTAGACTAGGTCGCAGACTTTACGATGCCCGTAAAGAATTGTGTGAAAGTTTGAACCTGAAGGCCATCGTATTTGGAGGCAGAATTCCAAATTATCATAAATATTCGGCGGAATTCTCACCCAAGGAATACATTGAGAAAGTGCGCAATCGCGAAGTCCATGATCCGACATTAAGTTTTCAATTGTCGAATGACTTTCACGTTAAAAAGGTACTGAAAAATTACCTGCCCGGCGATGTCGAATCGGAAGATTATGCTGTTCTATTACAGTGGGATAACATCTATTATGAAAAACAATCCGGCTCTTTCTCTTCGACTAAACCAATTGTTCGTTTGGGATTGATACAGTGGCAAATGAGGCCATACAAAAGTTTGGAGGAATTGTACGATCAGGCAGAATTTTTTGTGGATGCAGTATCGAGCTATAAAAGTGACTTTGCCCTTTTCCCTGAATTTTTTAATGCGCCATTAATGGCCAGCTACAACCATCTTTCAGAGGCCGATGCAATCAGAAAATTAGCCGAATATACCATTGAAATCAGGGATAAGTTTGTACAACTTGCTGTGGCCTATAATGTCAACATTATTACAGGAAGTATGCCTTTACTTACCGAGGACAATGAACTTTTTAATGTGGGTTATTTGTGTCACCGGAATGGAACCTTCGATTCATACAAAAAAGTACACGTTACTCCCGATGAACGCAAATGTTGGGGTTTACAGGGTGGAGATTTAGTTGAGGTGATCGAAACCGATTGCGGTCCGGTTGGAGTGTTAATTTGTTACGACGTTGAATTCCCCGAACTTTCCAGAATACTGGCTAAAAAAGGGATGAATATACTTTTTGTTCCATTTTTGACCGATACACAAAACGGCTACTCACGAGTTCGCTATTGTGCCCGTGCCCGTGCCATCGAGAACGAATGTTATGTTGCTATAGCCGGTAGCGTAGGCAATTTGCCCAAGGTAGCCAATATGGATATACAGTATGCTCAGTCGGTTGTTTTCACTCCTTGTGATTTCTCATTTCCTGCCAATGGTATAAAAGCAGAAGCGACAACCAATACTGAAATGATTTTGGTAGCCGACGTGGATATTGACCTCTTGCGAGAGCTGCATACTTACGGTGCAGTGCGCAATTTAAAGGATCGAAGAACCGATGTTTACGAGATCACATACAATAATCCGAAGAAGTAATAATTTGTATTCATTTTTTTAAGAAATTGCATGAAATAATTATCACACTGAGCCATGGAAAATGCTAAAAAATTTGGGACGGCACCGGTATTCTTTACCGCTATCTCTACAATTCTTGGAGCCATATTATTTCTCCGTTTTGGATATGCTGTAGGAACCTTAGGGTTTTGGGGAGTTGTATTCATTGTAATACTTGGACACATGGTGACCATTCCAACGGCGTTGGCCATTTCGGAACTGGCCACCAATAAAAGGGTTCAGGGAGGAGGAGAGTATTTTATTATTTCCCGATCGTTTGGATTGAACATTGGTGCAACCATCGGATTTACGCTTTTTCTGTCACAAGCAATCAGTGTGGCGTTTTACGTGATTGCCTTTACCGAATCATTTACTTTTCTGTTCAATTACGTTGCCACTCAATTCGATTTTATTTTGCCGCGTCAAGTCATCAGCTTGCCGGTAATGGTAGGATTAGGTGTTTTAATATTGAAGAAGGGCGCGGACATGGGCGTTAAGGCTTTGTATATTGTTGTTGCCGTTCTGGCCATCTCTTTGATCATGTTTTTTCTTGGACAAAGCGAATTTGCGGCCAACCCCGATTTAGAGTACCAGGGTTTACAGTTCCGTAATACCTCTGATTTTTTTAACGTATTTGCCATCATATTTCCTGCTTTTACAGGAATGACGGCGGGCGTTGGACTTTCCGGTGATCTAAAAGATCCATCAAAATCAATTCCCTTGGGTACATCCTTGGCGACAGTAATTGGTATGATCATTTATTTTTTCGTGATCTACAAATTAGCCATTTCAGTATCACCCGAAGAAATGCTGGGCGATCAACTCATCATGTCGAAGATTGCTATTTTTGGAATTGTTATTGTCCCCTTGGGGTTGGCGGCTTCAACATTCTCATCGGCCTTAGGATCCATTTTAGTGGCCCCACGTACCATGCAAGCATTGGCTGTTGACAAATCGTTCCCCGGGAAAAAGATCAATACATGGATATCAGCAAATAATGAAAAGGGCGAACCTCGAAATGCAACTCTTGTTACTGCAATAATTGCTATTTTCTTTGTGGCCCTGGGCGATGTAAATGCTGTAGCAAGTGTTATTTCCATGTTTTTTATGGTCACATACGGTGCAATTTGTTTAATATCCTTCCTCAACCACTTTGGAGCATCACCTTCCTATCGCCCTTCATTTAGGTCGAAATGGTACATCTCCTTGATGGGTTTTGTGATTTCAGTTTGGGTAATGTTCAAAATTGATTCCACCTATGCCATTGTTGCCTTTGTTTTAATGGCGCTTCTTTACCTTTATATCAGTTATCAAAACAAGGAACGGAAAGGCCTGCAATCGATTTTCGCCAATGCCATTTTTCAAATGAACCGTAACATTCAGGTTTATTTGCAAAAGTCAGGAAGCGCAAAAACGCTGGAAGAATGGCGTCCAAGTGCCATTTGTATTACCGATGCCACCTTTGAGCGTACTGAGGCTTTTAAATTATTGAATTGGATTTCCTATAAATATGGATTTGGTACCTACCTGCATTTTATTGATGGATATTATTCTAAGTCAACCTCAGATAAAGCAAAAGATGATATTAGAAAAATTGTTGAAAAATTCCGACATACCAACAACCAGGTGTATGTCGATACAGTAATTTCTCCCTCCTACACCGCGTCAATAGCACAAGCCATTCAGATGCCCGGTATTGCAGGAATGGAGAACAACATGGTGATTTTCGATTACGACAAAAACACGGAAGAAAACCTCGATAATATTGTCGATAACTTTGCCTTGGTGCATTCCGGTAATTTCGATATTTGCATTTTGGCTGAAGCAGGTAAACACATTGAATATCATAATGGAATACATGTTTGGATCAAGTCGAGTGATACCAACAATTCAAATTTAATGATTCTGCTTAGTTTCATTATTCTTGGACATCCCGATTGGAAAAAATCAAGCATAAAAATCTTCAACATTTGTGAGGAACACGAAGAGAAAAGCGTACGCAAAGAGTTAGAACGTTTAGTGATTACAGGCCGGTTACCCATTACTATTCATAACATTGAAATAGTGAAACAGCCCAAAGAATCTTCGGTAAGAGCTATCATTAATGAAAAATCGGTTGATGCAGCCTTAACAATTATCGGATTAAGAGCTGAAACGGTAAAACACAACAGAGAAAAAGTGTTTCAAGGATATGATCAATTGGGATCGGTACTATTTGTAAATTCCCACTCCCAAAAAGAGATCAATTAGCAAAGCATAAGTGATTGCATATGGAGCAGCAGGAATACATTTTTTAACTATGTTTCCTGTTGTTTCTTTTTTACGGCATTTTTTAAGAACTTGTGGAACTATCAAAATGAAATATTAAAGCATGGCACGATTTCTAAAAAGCAGAGAAAAGATAGTTGGACAGGCCCCGGGCACAATGACTTTTATTGGCCGTCAGAAAATGGCAAAAACTCGCTTTCGCTTAATGACGTACAATGAAGGTGAAATTGAGGTTTTCGAAGAAGAAAACGCCAAAGATTTATTCGCACATTTTAAACCGGAAAATGTGAACTGGATAAACATTGATGGTGTACACGATCAGAATGCCATTATGGAAATTGGCAATGAATTTGGATTAACGCCATTGGTGCTTGAAGATATTGTAAATACCGATCAGCGTCCAAAAGTGATTGAGGACGATAATAACCTTGTGGTATTTTTAAAACAGCTGGCCTACGTTCCTGAAGATGAATGCATACATGCCGAACAAATCACCCTGGTTTTAGGCAAAAATTATGTCTTGACCTTTCAGGAAAAAACAGGCAGCACCTTCGATCCAATTCGTGAACGAATGCTTCAAAATATTGGCAAAGTCCGAAGCAGTAAATCCGATTATTTATTTTACCGTTTTATCGATACAATTGTCGATAACTACATGGTGAGCATAGGAATAATTGGTGATTTGGTCGAAGGGAACGAAGAGTATGTTTTGTCGAATGTGAACAAAGAATTTGTTGAAGAAATATTCAGCCATAAAACAGAAATTAGTTACATCCGTAAAGCCATAAGGCCTGCCAAAGAGGTGACGAAAAAATTGAAAAATACCGAAACCGAATTGATCAAAGAAACTACCTGGCCTTACATTGAAGATTTAGACGATTTGCTTGTTCATGCGCTCGAATCGGTTGAAATGTATTATACCATGATTAGTGATCAGCTCAACATATACAACACCAATCAAAGTAACAGGGCAAATGATGTGATGAAAGTATTGACCATTTTTGCCGCCATTTTTATTCCACTCACCTTCATTGCCGGAATATATGGAACCAATTTCGATAATGTTCCGGAATTGCACTACCAATACAGTTACTTTATTATGTTGGGTTTAATGCTCACCCTGGCGATTATTATGCTGATTTATTTTAGGAGAAAAAAATGGCTCTAGAAAAATTGTCTTAATTTCAGCTGTTCTTTCTGAAATTAATGACAGGGAAATAGTATCACTTTTAAAAGTATCGTGAAATTGCATCTTTTCAAACAAGTCATGATGGAAAAAAATACCAGTTGCCAATTGTGTGGAAAATCAAATAAAGTGGAAACATTATTCCCAGCTGAATTGGTAAGACCTGCAGTGGCTGCATTCATTAAAAGTGAAAATCCCAACTGGAACAGTTCCGGTAAAATATGCATGTCAGAACTGACCAGGTATCGTGCACTTTACCTTGAAAACCTCATGAAAACAGAGCAGGGAGAGACGGCTCTCTTAGAAAATGATTTCCAAAAAAGCCTCTCAGAAGCCGAACTGATTTCTGAAAACATGAATAAAGCCTACGATGAAAAACTAAAATTTGGCGATCGTTTGGCTGACAAAATCGCCTCGTTTGGAGGCAGTTGGAAATTTATCATTATTTTTGGATCCGTTCTGGTCTTTTGGATTTCCATTAATACCTGGCTACTTTTACATAAACCATTCGACCCTTATCCCTTCATTTTACTGAATCTGATCCTTTCGTGTTTAGCAGCGATTCAGGCACCTATTATCATGATGAGCCAGAACAGGCATAGTGAAAAGGATCGTTTGAAATCGGACAATGAATACAAAGTTAATATGAAGGCTGAATTGGAGATCAGACATTTGAATGAAAAAATTGATTTTCTACTGGCCAAACAATGGGAACGTTTATTGGAAATTCAACAATTTCAAACTGATTTGATGCAAGAAATGATCAATTCAAAAGAAAATAAAAAATGAGGAGATGAGTAACAAGTTAAAAATACCGGTATTTATTCGGAATAAATATTTTTGGCAAAGCTCCATGGTTCTGCTTGCCGTTATTTTTATGATTTTTTTCATTCGCAATGAACAGGTGGAACTTATTCAAATCAAAAAAACAATTGCAGGAGCTAATTTACCGTATTTGATGGCCGGTTTTGCCGTTTTTATTCTTTACCTCTTCTTACAGGCTTACTTATATGTCTGGAGTTTTAAAAGTCTCCAACAAAAACTCTCCTTTTGGCAGGCAATGGATCTTTTCCTGAAACGAAATCTAATAGGGGTATTTGTTCCCGGAGGAACCATCAGTTCACTTGCTTTTTTTAATAAAGACCTGGATAAACAGAAACTCAGCAAAACCCAACAATATTTGGGATCGTACATATTTGCATTTGCTTCTACTGCATCAATTCTTATCGTAGCTATTCCTGCCTTTATTTTACTCTTTGCACGCAACGAGTTAAATAAATTGGAAATTGTTGGCTTCATCATTATTGCCTTGGTTATTGTACTATTTGGAACCTTACTTTATTCATTACTTCAAAAAAAACAAGGTTGGGGATATCGGCTTATTAAAAAATACAAAGCAGAATGGCTCATTTTGCTTGATGAAATAGCAGAACAAACAGTTAGCCGTTCAAAACTAATTCAAACCTTATTCCTTTCAGTGGCCATTGAAATCATTGGTGTTGTTCATTTGTATATTTCACTACTTGCCTTAAATGCAACAGCATCATTTGAAGTGGCATTTACCGGTTATGTGGTGATGATTATTTTACTTTCCATTTCGCCATTTTTAAAAGGTTTGGGAGCCATCGAAATATCGTTAACCTATTTACTCATTCAATTTGGCTACAGTAAAGCCCTGGCCGCTTCAATCACCTTACTGTTTCGATTTTTTGAATTTTGGTTGCCCTTATTGGCGGGCGTACTGGTATTTGTATTCCGACGTGATGGTTTACTGGCACGAATTCTTCCTACCTTAATTATTTTACTACTTGGAATTACCAATATCATCTCGGTGTTATCACCTGCAATTCCATCCCGTTTGGCATTAATCCACGAATGGCTTCCTCAACAAATAACCGAAATATCGAACTTTACCGTTCTCATTTTTGGATTGGGCTTAATACTCATTTCGGTTTATTTGTTTTTTGGTTCAAAAAATGCCTGGAGAATTGCGCTGTTTTTAACGACGATGTCAATTGCCGGACACCTGACAAAGGCCGTCGATTACGAAGAGGCATTATTGGCTTTTGCAGCCCTGATATCATTGCTGATAACAAAAAAGTCCTATACCTTAAAGTCGCAATTGAGTAGCAGTAGGAAATCAATTTACCAATTGTTCATCCCGGTATTAATAGCCGTGGTGTATTCTGTTGCCGGCTTTTATCTCATCAATAAAGTACACTTTAAAAAAGAATTTGACTTTGCTGAAAGTTTGCACTATTTCATACGAACGTTGGTTATATATAACGATACCACCATACTTCCCATTACAAAATTCGGGCATGACTTTCTAATCTCAGTAAGGGTGCTGGGAGCAGCTATTTTTATTTATATTTTGTGGTACCTATTTAAACCGGGACGGTTTTATTCGTCACAAAATGTGGATGAAAGAAAATTAGCCATCGATTTAATGCAAGCATATGGCCATTCAAGACTAGATTATTTTAAAGTCTATTTCGATAAGCTTTTCTTTTTTAACCAGGAGAAAACAGGTTTTATAAGTTATCGTATTGCCGAAAACTATGCGGTAGTTTTGGAGGATCCAGTGGCTGCTGACGCCAATGAAGAATTTAACTTAATTGAACAATTCAATCAATATTGCAGTACCTCAGGATTGATTGTGGTTTATTACAGAGTGCCTGCCGAGAGTCTCGAAAAATATGAACGATTAGGCTTCAGCACTGTATTAATTGGCCAGGAAGCTATTGTAAATTTAGAAACATTTACCATGGCGGGTAGTGCAAAACATCCGCTGCGAAATGCCATAAAACGAATACAAAGTGCCGGTTACGTTTCTAAAACCTATGAACCGCCGTTAAAGGATGGTTTATTACAAAAATTGAAACAAGTTTCGCACGAATGGCTACAGGAACATCATGGTTCTGAAATTGTATTTACCCAAGGGGTTTTTAATGAAGATGAACTGCGTTCTACCACCATAATTACCATTGAAAACAACGATGAAAAGGTGATTGCTTTCCTCAACTTAATTACTGATCCTACTAAAAAAGAAGGCACCCTCGATCTGATGCGAAAGATTCAACAAACCCCCAACGGGATCATGGATTTCATTTTTATTAAAATGTTTGAACATTTTAAAGCGCTGGGCTACGAAAAGGTAAATTTGGGGCTGGCTCCACTGGCGGGATTTCAAAAAGGACATACGATCAAACAACAAGCAAGTTATTACATTGTAGAATATTTAAAGAAAAATTCGCGATTCAAGGGACTTTACGATTACAAGGAAAAATTTGAACCCCTTTGGTCCGACCGTTATTTGGTGTATCAAAATACGTCCGATTTATTAAAACTTCCGCTGATTTTAGCTAAGATATCGAAGCTATGAATCAACTTGACGAAAAACATCATCTAAACCCGACATTTACAATAGATCAATACCGGCCATAGGCATAAAAACAGTAATTGTTTTAAATGAGCGGGAATGAAATAAAAAATTGAGAGCCTTTTCCGGCATCCGATTCTACCCATATTTCACCTCCCAGTAAATGGGTAAGCCGTTTGGCAACCGACAAGCCTATTCCCGTGCCACCATAAACCCTGGTCCTTGGATCTTCTATTTGCTCAAACATATTAAAAATAACATGTTGCTTACTTTTTGTAATTCCTATCCCAGAATCTTTTACATAAAAAATCAGCTTCTTACTATTCGTTTTGGATTGAATCGTATATCCAAAATGAACGAAACCAGTGGTCGTAAACTTTAAAGCATTTTTAGTGAGGTTAATTAATATCTGCTTTAGTTTATTCACATCGGTATTAAATGTTTGCTGCGCGTTGTTTGCCGGCAAAATAAGCTTTAATTCAATGTTGCTTTTATTGGTATCCTGTTGTTCTATTTTTATAATACGCAGAATATTT
Source organism: Prolixibacteraceae bacterium (assembly GCA_041821245.1). Lineage (GTDB taxonomy): Bacteria > Bacteroidota > Bacteroidia > Bacteroidales > Prolixibacteraceae > Roseimarinus. Next base: position 180,687 of record JBGUEP010000001.1, on the reverse strand, counting down.
TCCATAACATCTTCCAACAGCACATTTTGTTTGACTGTTTTTACTTCACCTGTTTCGATGAGTGAAATATCGAAAAGATCATTTACAATTGAGAGTAAATGATTTCCGCTTGTATTGATGATTTTATTGTAGTTTACAATTTCATCAACAGATAATGTTTCATCAATAATGTCTGAAAATCCAATAATTGCATTTAAAGGCGTTCTTAATTCGTGCGACATGGTTGCCAAAAAGGTAGATTTTAAACGGTCCGATTCCGTTGCTTTTTCCAATGCTTGCATTAAATCGGCTTCTGTCTTTTTACGGTAAATGGCTTGACTGATTTGATCGGAAACAAACTCCAGCAGTTTTTTATCATTATGATTGAATGCATTTCCATTGTGATAACTTTGAACCACCAGCACACCAATAACTTTGTTTTCAATTTTAAGCGGAACACCAAGCCAGACCAAAGAATCTTCTCCAAAACGATCAATGATACCTTCTTGATGCATTTTATCCAAATCAGTTTTTGAAGCCAATAATGATTTTTTTGTTTTTAATACATAAGCAGAAATGGTTTTTCCTTCGGGTAATGTATCGATGGGTTCATTTTCATCGGCAAAAAACTGCATTTCCAGCTTTTGGGTAGTATTATTTAAAAGGGCAATAAAAATATTTGTTGTGTCGATGATTGTACCCAACTCTTTTTGAATTTTCTGATACAACTTTTTTAAACTGATGGACGATAAGGCGGCATTTGAGATATTAAACAAAATTTGCTGTACCTGTTCGGCTCTTTTGCGGTTGGTAATGTCTTCAATAAGGGTATACACTTTCTCAACCTTATCGTTGGCGTTCTTTAGCGGAACAATAAAACTTCTCAGAAATATTTCTTTACCCCATTTTGTTTGATAAGGCATTTCCAATTCAATTGACCTACCTGAACTTATACATTCCATGTATTTAGCGGCATATCCATTTTGAACCAAAGGAGGAAATTTCAAAACGTTAATTCCTTTGGTAGCTTCAATCGAGGGTGATCCCAAAATATGTATTAATGAAGTATTTGCGTCGAGAATATTTCCTTTTGTATCGCCCATATAAATACCTATGGGAGAGTTTTCGAAAATGAGTCGGAACTTTGTCTCACTTTCTTTTAAAGCCTGCTCAACCAATTTACGCTCAGTAATGTCTTTTATAATCCCGCCAATCCCTTTTTTGTCGTCTTTTAGTTTTAACGGGAATTTTGTCGCTTCAAATATTCTTCCACCAAGAACTTCCTCATTTGTAAAAGCCGTTGTGCTTTCTAAAGCCTTCTTGTCGGACGAATTGCAAGAATATATGATATCTTCGTCTACCAACTCGGCATCGGTTTTCCCGATTAATTCTGCAATGGTTTTTTTTCCAAAAAATTGTGCAGTAGGTTCATTTGCCATAACATATCGGAAGTTCTCGTCTTTTACAAATGCTAAACCGGTGAATGCATTTACAAAAGAAGAATATCGCTGTTCGCTTTCGATAAGCGCTCTTTCTGATAAAATACGTTCAGTAATATCCTCAAAAACACAATAGGTTTGTTTAAAAGTGCCATCGGGAAAATAACTCGACTGGCCATTCAACGAAATAAAAATGTAAGTGCCGTCTTTTTTACGAAGCCTGAAGGGAACATCCTGAACTGAACCACAAGTTTTAAGAATGGGGAAACTTTTCAAAAATATGGGTTGATAGTCGGGGTGTAAAAAATCGCCATACCACTTTCCCATAACTTCATCACTTTTATATCCCATTAATTTTAACCAGGCAGGGTTGATTTCCATGATTCGGCCATCGTTGTTGAGTGACTGAAACGGGAGCGGTGCATTTTCATACAATAACTTGTATCGTTTTTCGCTTTCTCGTAATTCATTGGTTCTTTTTTCAACGTCAACTTCCAATTCATATTTTTCAGCACGAAGTTCATCTTCGGCTGCTTTGATGCGTAGCATTACATTTACCTGAGCTGTAAGTTCGGTGGCATCGATTGGTTTCGAAAGAAATGCATCGGCTCCAAGATTAAGACCTTTCACCCGGCTTTTTGCATCGGTTTTTATGGCGGTAACCAGCACTACCGGAATATGTTTTGTGCGGGAATCTGATTTTAGTAATTCACAGGTTGCATAGCCATCCATTCCGGGCATGATAATATCCAACAAAATGGTATCTGGTTGCTCTTGACTGGCCATCTCAAAACCTTCCTTTCCTGAATTGGCTAGGAGCACCGTACAGTTCGGAATATTTTGCTTCAACACAGCTTTAATGGTGATCAGGTTGTCTGGTTGATCGTCGATGGCGAGTATTTTTTTCATATTATTTTGTCATTCAAAAGTTTTTGAATTTCGGTAAATAATTCTTCCTGATTGATTGGTTTTGAAACGTACCCATTAAAGCCCAATTTAAGAAACTTTTCTTGATCTCCTTTCATGGCTTGAGCCGTTAACACAATAATTGGTATCTGACTGGTTTTTTCATTACTTTTCAGCCAGCGAATCACCTTCTGACTATGCGAAACAGGTAAGGACAGGTCAAACAAAATAAGTTGAAATGGGTTTTCACTCGCCATTCTTATGGCTTCATCTCCACTAAAAGCAATGTTCAAATTAAATTTGCCCTTCAAAATGGCCTTGATCGTAGTCAGATTATCGCTATTGTCTTCTAAAATTAACAGCTCAGGCAATAAGTTTTTAGCAGAATATTCCTGTCTAATTTCTATTTTTTGTTCGTGTTGAATGAAAGAATCATTCTTTTTTTTCGAAGCCTGAGAATTAGGTGCAAACTGATCATTTTTCCCAAGCATACTATTCACCTTTAATCGTAAGGTTTCGATATCGATATTCCCTTTTTGCACCAGCTGTTGAATATTGTTCGAGGTTAATTCAGCTAACTCTTCTTTTGTAAGGTCTTTTGCGCTTAAAATAAGTACCGGAATGTTTTTCGTGCGAACGGTATTTCTTATCCTGTTCAGCACCTCAAATCCATTAATGTGCGGCATCATTAAATCAAGAATAATTCCATCGGGGATGGTGTGTTGGATGTAATCCAGTGCTGCACGTCCTCCGGGAGCAACATCAACCCTGTAATTTTCGCCCTCCAGAATTTTTTTAATCTGGATGACTGCTTCAGGATTATCTTCCACCATTAAGATCCTTGTTTCGTCCTTTCCTTTTAGGTTTTTCGGCATTGTTTCAGAATCATTCTGTTGAGCAATATATTCAAAATTTTCTTTGCTCCCGGGCTTCGGAAATTGCCCGGGAACTTCCCGTCCGGTTCCTGTTTCCGTTAAAGTTGACCTGACAGGTGAACCTGACCAATTGATAGGAATTGAAATAACAAAGGTGGTTCCTACTCCTGATTGACTCATTACTTCGATGGTTCCACCAAGAATTCCTGTAAGTTTTTGAGCAATGGCCAAGCCAAGGCCGGTACCTTCAAAACGACGCGATGTGCTGCCATCGGCTTGTCTGAACTCTTCAAATATGTAGTGCAGGTCTTCGGCCGATATTCCTACGCCGCTATCCTTCACTTCTATAAATAGATTCAGCTGGTCGTATTTTGCTGTAATAACTACGGAACCTTGTTCGGTAAATTTTACTGCATTACCAACAATGTTGAGTAAAACCTGATGCAGTTTCGATTCATCCGTTTCAACCTTTGGTAAATTATCGGGTAAGGAAAGTGTTAGCTGGAGGCCTTTCTCATCGGCCAGGGATTGAATACTGTCTTTGATGATGGATAAAAGATTAGCCACTGAAATAAATTCGGGGCTAATGTCCATTTTTCCCGCCTCTATTTTCGATAAGTCCAAAATATCATTGATTAGCGCTAATAGTCTTTTCCCGTTACGTTCAATAATTTCGAGGTAGTTGTTTTCTTCCTCATCGAGTTTGTCGTTAGCTTGCATAATGAGTACCCTCGATAAGGCCATGATGGAATTTAACGGAGTGCGCAGTTCATGGCTCATGTTCGATAGAAATTCTGTTTTGAGTTGATTGGCTGTTTCTACCTGTTCTTTCTGTAAATCAAGCTCCAAATTTTGTTCTAGTAATTCGTTGGCTGTTTGTTGTAATTCTTCTGACTGGCTTTTTAACTCTTCCGATTGGGCTTGCAATTCTTCGGCCTGGGCTTCCAATTGCTGGTTCGTTTGAGAAAGTAATTCAGCAAATATTCGGGTTCGTTCGCTCGAGATTAGGCTTGTATAAGTGGCATTCATGTTATTCCACGATTGTTTGATAATTTCAAGGCTATCAGATTTAAAAGGTCGAATACCGGCCAATGAAATAATTGCAACAACGGTATTATCGATTAACAAAGGGATGGTAACAATTTCTTTGGGTATGGCTTCGCCTGCAAATGTGCGGTAATTAAAAATGGTATTATCAGGGATATTACGCAGAACATGAATACTTTTGTCGATTAAAACATTACCAAAATTTCCTTCCGGATTTTCAGCATTAAAGGATTTTAATGTTTCAGCATTTGTACCAATCGACAAAAAATGTTCATATTCCATGCTGCCATCGTTGAGCACATAAAATGCGCTTATATTGGCACCGGTAATTTTCATCAATTGTTTAATTAGCGATAGAGCAAAATCGTGCATGTTGGTTTTATCCACCATGGTTTTAGAAATGGCAGAAACACCATTTAAGGTCTTAATCCTCGACTCGGTGATACTAATCATGTTGTTAAATTCAGCAGCAAGTGTGCCCAACTCATTGTTAGAATTTATGCTGTTTCGAACCGAAAAATCCCCGGCTTTTACTTTTTGAGCGATGAGATTCATGTTAACAATTGGCTTTGAAATGGATCTGCTCACAAAATAGACAATGAACATAACTGCTAATCCTGAAAATAATAAAAGGAGGACTAATACATTACCCATCTTTTTTATGGGTTGATTAAGTTCAGCTAAGTCTTGTTTGCATACGAAGCCCCATCCTGTTTTAGGAATATATGTATAGGCAGCAAGCACTTCAACATTCCTATAGTCGGTGCTTTTAATAATTCCGGTTTTTCCCTGAGATGCATAGATCGCTGGTTCCGCATTTATTTGAAGATGTAATGGCGCATTTTGGTAGCCACTTAGTTCGTTTAAAGCCATAACATCCTTATCTACGATAAGGGTTTCACCTGTATTCCCTAATCCGGTGCGATTAAGTAATAACGGATACAAAGATTTGTTTAAATCAATATTGGCAACCAGTATTCCAATTATTCCCGGTTTTAGGTTCCAATCGTTGTATAGTGGTGTAGAAAAAGTCAATAAATTTTTCCTGGCTTCGGAGGAATAATAAATTGGACTAATATAAAGCTTGTCCGTGCGAATGGCTTCGGAATAATAGCTCTCTCCTTTCTTATTACGTCCTTCATTGGCACTATTGGTTGAAATATCAACGAGTCCGGTTTTTGTATTGATGATGAAAATTTCTTCGTACACCAAATAGGCCTTTTGATAGTTATGCAATATTTCACGAATTTTTTGTTCGAGTACTTTATTGGTGGATTCAGAGTCGGGTGTAGTTATTGCATCGTTTAAAAGTTTAGGATCAGTGTTTTGTGTAAATGTTATGAAATCGCCGGTTCGTTCAATTATCCAGTTTTCTACTTGGCTCACTTTCAGATCGCGGATCGCGGTTAACTTATCAAAAGTTCTTTGTTCAAAGGCTGTTGAACTTACGTTGTAGGTTATGACGATTGCAACAATCAAAGGTCCTAAGGCCAAAATCAGAAACCAGAAAGTAAGGGCATTACGTATGTTCGAAAACGCAATTTTTTTCATATTATTTTCTTTTGTCAATTGTCAATTGTAAGCTAATTGACTGATGGCATTTATTATCATTTATGTATTGTTATTCAATTGTTCTTTAACGCCTCTCAAGAGCTTTAATCCTTTCCTGTAAGTTTCTTATGGTTAATTCGCGTCCAACAAAAACTTTCAAGGCATTACTCAGTTCCTTGTTTTTGGTTTCCAGTTCGGAGGTGCGCTGTTGCACCAATTCTTCCAATTCTTCGCGATACTTTTTCAATTCCTCTTCCACCTGTTTTTTCTCAGTAATATCCTCATAGGTGCCTAACACCCCTATCATTCCCCCATTTTTATCCCTTAACGGAACTTTGCTGGTTCTTAACCAGTGATCGAAACCCTCAAAATTTTCCTGTGGCTCTTCAAATCCAATTTTAGGTAGGCCTCCATCAATAACTAATTTGTCGTCGGCCCGAAAATTTTCAGCATGAACTTTTACGAATAAATCAAAATCGTTTTTCCCAATAACGTCTTCGGGGCTTTCGAGTCCTGCATCCTTCGCAAAAGGTAAATTACAGCCAAGATAAGTCGAATCCACATCTTTCCAGAAAACACGAATGGGAATTGTATTTAAAATTTCAGAAAGAAGTGTACTTGTTTCCTGAAGATGTTTTTCGGCTAGTTTAATCTCAGTAAGATCTATTGACTGAATTATTACGTTGGTAAGTTTTCCTGTATCATCAAATACCGGGGTGAATATTGAGTTAATTATTCGATGTGTCGCATTTTTAACTTCTACATGATACACTTCTCCAAGGCTATAATCAATTACAATATTGGCCACTTCTCCTTTTTCAAATACTCGTTTAATTTGTGGCATAAAGCCTTGTTTTTCGATCACTTCATCTTTCAGCAAATCGTATTTTCCAACAACTTCCTTTTCCGTTGCACCAAAAAAATCTAAACAAGCTGGGTTCGTTTGAATGGCTATCCCATTTGCATCGGATATCCAGGTGCTTAGTGCAGAACTATTTATTATTTTATTTAGAAATGCGGTTTTTTCGGAAAGCGCTCCTTCAGCCAATTTTCGCTCGGTAATGTCGTGAACGATGATTGAAAATACGTCCTGACCATTTAAATGAAGTTTAGATTGATACACTTCTACATCGCGAATCTCACCATCGGCCAGTTTGTGTTTAAAAACAAAATAGTTTTGCTTTTTCGACCTTGCCTCAGCCATTTTTAGCTTGATCTCAACAGGTGGCAAAGTGTTGAGATCGTTAACAGTTAAGGTTTCCCATTTTTCGGAGTTGTGCCCATAAAAAAGCCTGGCAGCCTGGTTGGCAAAAATAATTTTTCCGTTATCGGGGTTCACAAACAAGATAATGGCATCGTTATTTTCAAAAAATACTCGGTATTTCTCTTCACTTAATTGCAACTCAGCTTCCAATCGATTGCACTTACTTTGCAAATGTTCCAATTGTGCTAAACGATCGTTTAACCCACTGATTTTGTCAATCAATTGTTCTTTGCTGAGTTCATTTAATTTTTCCATGCCTAAGTAGTAACTAGTTCAACTAATGCTAATTCATGTTGTCGTATTGTGTTTTTCAATTTAAAACTTATTTAATTTTCTTGAATATTTTCACACAGGAATTTTCTCGTTTAAACCAGTGAACATATTCATCAGGGATGGTTTCCGATTCGCCTAAAATCAAATAGCCGTTGATATTTAATGATTTATATAATTTGTTAAATATGTTTTTTTGGTATTTTTTGTTAAAATAGATCAATACGTTTCGGCACAAAACAATATCGAATGCCCCGTAAATACTATCGGGTGGAGAATAATTTTGGGTGGTAAGTAAATCGAATGAAGAAAAATTGACCATTTCTTTTACGGTTTGATCGACTATAAACCACTCTTCTTCTTCCGAAAAGTACTTTTGTACCAATCCAAATCTAACCTTCTCGATTTGCTGTAAGGTAAATTTCCCTTCCTGTGCTTTTTGAAGCGCTTTTTGATCAATGTCGGTGGCAAAAATACTGGCTGTTATGGCCATTTTGTTTTTCTGAAACCACTCATTCAGGATAATAGACATGGTGTAAGGCTCCTCTCCTGTAGCACATCCGGCCGACCATATTCTTAAATTATTATTCTTATCTGTTGATCTTTGAAGCAAGTATTCAGGTAATATTTTTTTTGCCAGAAATTCAAATGGTACTACATCGCGGAAAAATTGACTTACGTTAATGGTGAGTACGTCAATTAAGCTGTCCCATTCACATTCGTTGTTTCGTAAAAATTCAAGATAATGAATGACGCTATTCGTTCGTGTTTCATCAATTCTTTTTTGGATACGGCGTTCGAGCATGTCAGGCCGATAACCTGCAAAGTCAAAACCTCTGTTTATAAGTAGCTCTGAAACAATTCGATCTATACCGGCACCCTTTTCTACCATAAAACCCCTACCCTTGAAAAAAGCAAGGTAGTTTATTTTTTGAAATAAAATTAAAGTAAAAGCTGAGTTTATGAACGATAAAATTCAATTCATCCAGAAAAAATTCTAAGTTAAAAAAGAATATTTTGAATTTGATCCCAAGCTTATTGCCAGCCTAATTGCATTAAAACTTAAAAATAGATCGCATTTTTATTGAAACCTTCCGACTTCTACCCGGCATCAGGAAATTTTTCTTGCTGATGTATTTTGATATTCAATAAAGATGAAAGTTCAACCGGCTTTTGATTTTTATTTTCATTGCAAATCTGTTCGGCATATTTTCCAATAAGAATAATGGCGGGCGTTTTTGGCTGTGCTTGTTCGATCAAATAACGAATGTTCAACAAATTGCCACACAGGGACTCACGCTCGGCTTGTGAAACATTCGATAGTATGTTGACGTGTGTTTCCGTTGGAATACCTGAATTGATTAGTGTTTCTACAAAGTCGGCCAATTTTGAGAAACCCATGTAGAGCGATACGGTTGAACCGCTTTTTAAAACTTCCAAAACACTCTTCAGGTTATCGAACTGACCATTGGTTCTGCTACCGGTATACAAGAGTACCATCGAACTTTTATTTCGTTCGGTCAATGGGATCCCAAATTCCGATGAAGCAGCCATGGCAGCCGATATTCCCGGTATTACCTCATAATTTAATGCCTGTTGCTGGCAAAACCTTATTTCCTCTGCACCACGACCAAAAATCATGGGATCTCCCCCTTTGAGTCGAACTACTTGTTTGCCTTTTCGGGCCATCTCAAGCAAGGTCAGGTTGATGGCCTCCTGCCTGATTTGTTGATTCTGTCCATCGTTGGCCAGTTTTCCTGCATAGATGAACAGGGCGTCTTTGGGAGCCAGTTTTAAAATGGCATCACCAGGTAAGGCATCATAAATAAGCACTTCAGCATTCACAATGCGTTCTTTCGCTTTAACGGTAAGCAGCCCTGGATCACCAGGTCCGGCTCCTGTAATTGAAATAAGATGGTTCATATTATTCAATAGCTTTTCTTACCTCCCGATTGGAAGGCTTTCGTTCAGCCACTATTTTAAAGATTATTTTCATTGCTACCTCAAGGTGACTTCAATAGACCCTGTAAGTAGGTTCGCATGCACATTCCTGCATTATTCCACTAAAAAGAAATTCAGGAGGAACTGTTCATTTAAAAAAAGTCAACCGGACTTTCATATTTGAATGCATATCCCAATAGGTTGGTGAGTTTATCACTGCTCACCTTCTTAAATTGGAATTCAGTACTATTATCAAAAGAAGGTGGTTCGACGCCTGCTACAATTGCAGCCTTTCGATAAAATTCTTCACGTGTAGGATGAACGGGGCAACAGCCATTAATGACTTCATTCCAAATATTTTGCTCAAGTACATGGTCAATAATTCCTATGCAGTCGTCGAGGTGAATAAGGTTGACCGGTTTGTTGCCTTCTCCATTTTTCACACCTCGTTTCATAAACCGGTATGGATTTCGGTCGGCACCAATCAATCCACCAAAACGAATTATCGTAGTGGAAAAATGTTTGTCGTTTCGCAATACATTTTCAGCTTTTAAACAGGCCACCCCGCTTGGTTTGTCAGGCGACCAAACTTCATCTTCTGAAACAATCCTGTTTATTTCGGGGTAAACCGATGTAGACGAAATAAAGATGACCTTTTTTACCTTATACTGATAAATATATGGAAGAATTTGTTGCACTTGCGCCGGATAAATCGTTTCGATATCAGCAGTTCTCGACGGAGGAAAATTCACAATTAAAACATCCGTTTTGAAAAACTCCAGATTGGAGATTTCTATTTTATCGCTATGAAGTTTTAAAAGTGAAACTTCTATTCCTTTTGTCTCCAATGCGATGGCTTTGTCATGACCCGTAACTGTTCCTTTAACTTGAAACCCTTTATAGAGAAACAATTCAGCCAAAGGAAGACCGAGCCAACCTAAACCTAATATCGAAATAGTTTTACGATTCATCATGCGTGCAAGTTAATCCTTTTAATGAACGAAATCACTTCCTTTTTCTGTTGCTTTCACGTAATTCTGCCGAATAACAAAATCACCAAAATGTTCGCCTTTGTTTCTGATCTTCGAATAATTGGCAAAAATTGGTTCCAAAACTTGAAGGATTTCTTTTTCGGAAAGGGTTTCTTTGTATAAAGTATTCAACCGGCTACCAATAAAATTACCGCCAAGGTATACATTGTATAGCCCCAACGCTTTTCCAATGAATGCGATTTCAGCCAAATATGGTCGACCACAACCATTGGGACAGCCGGTCATTCGGATCACAATTTCATCCTTCAGTAGATCGTATTTTTCCAGAATAGTTTCCAATTGATCGATCAAATCCGGCAAATAGCGTTCGGCTTCGGCAAAGGCCAAACCACATGTATTTAAAGCCACACAAGCGATAGAACTTTTTCTTAGGCCTGAAATGTTTTCGTTTTTCACCTGATACTTGTTCAGAACAAGTTCGATTTTCAGCTTTGCTGCCAGTGAAGCATTGGCTAAAATCAGATTCTGATTCCCAGTCAAAATGAAGACTCCATCGTGGAACGATGCAATTTCTTGCAATGCGGTTTTTAACTTAAAATTTTCGGTGTCTTTCACACGTCCTCCTTCAACAAAAAGCGTGTAACTCCATTTTTTATCCACTCCTTTTTTCCACCCGAAACGATCACCATTTTTAGTGAAAACAAAAGGCTTTTCTGCTTGAAGTTGATATCCCAACTCGATGTGCAGTAATTCCTTAAACTGATCAAGTCCCAAACGGTCAATGGTATATTTCAATCGGGCCTTTTTTCGTTTTTTCCGGTTACCATTTTCACGCTGCACCAGCACTACTTTTTCAGCCACTTCAACGGCTTGTTCAGGAGTGATGAATCCAATTAAGTCGGCAGTTCTTGGATAAGTTTCCGGTTCTCCAAAGGTAGAGCCCATTCCACCACCAACCAGCACATTATAACCAAGCAGTCGCTCATCCTCCACAATGGCAATCAAACCTAAATCCTGTGAAAAGACATCACAATCGTTGTAAGGTGGAACAACAATTCCAATTTTGAATTTACGCGGCAAATACGTCCTTCCATAAATTGGCTCAGCATCTTCCTCGCCACCCGCAATCAGATTTTTATCGAGCCAAATTTCGTGATACGCCGTGGTATTTGGCGTTAAATGCGCTGATATTTCATTCGCGGTTTTTAAGATTTCAGCGTGAATAACTGATTCCGAAGGGTTGGGATGACACATTACATTGCGGTTCACATCACCACATGCGGCAATGGTATCGAGCAAGGATTGATTGATTTCCTGAATGGTACTTTTTAGGTTTCGTTTCAGTACACCATGCAACTGAAAGGCTTGACGTGTGGTCAGCTTTAAAGTATGATTTGCATGTTGCTCCGAAATGGCATCCATTTGCAACCACTGTTTCGGGGTGACAGAACCGCCTGGCATCCTCACCCGAATCAGAAATGAATAGGCAGGCTCCAATTTCTGGCTTTTGCGTTCTTTTTCCAGATCGCGATCATGTTGTAGGTAGATCCCGTGAAATTTTGAAAGCTGACGATCGTCCGGGGCAATGGCTCCGGTAATTGCATCGGCCAGACCTTCTTTAAGCGTTCCACGCAAATAATTGCTTTCATATTTTATTTTTTCCACCTCCGACAAAGAGGTCCAGTTAATGCTACTCATATTCGTTGTTTTATTAGTTGTTCATTCATTTTAATCGCTACCCGATATCGAGATCCAGCACCTAGTACACATCCGTTTGATAGCGTTTTTCTCGTTTGAGTTGGTGCAGGTATTCTTCGGCCTTTTCAAGGCTCACTCCGCTTTGTGTTTTAATGATTTCCAATAAAGTATTTTGCACATCAGAAAACATATTTCGACGATCGCCGCAAATATAGATGTGAGCACCTTTTTGAAGCCAGTCGTAAATTTCTGCTGCTTTTTCTTTCAGCTTATGCTGTACGTAAACCTTTTCTACCTGATCACGCGAGAAGGCCACATCCAATTGTCCAAGCACTCCATTTTGTAAGTATTTCTGCCACTCTATTTGGTACAGAAAATCTTCATTAAAGGTTCTGTCTCCAAAGAAGAGCCAACTGTTATTTCCACTTCCTTTCTCTTCCAGGTCTTGAAGGAATGAGCGATATGGTGCGACTCCCGTTCCTGCTCCAATCATGATCAGCGGAGTATTCGCTTCTTTGGGTAGACGAAAGTTGATGTTCTTTTCGATAAAAACAGGCACCTTCCAGTTATCCTCCAGTCGATCGGAAATGAAAGTTGAACAAGCACCTTTGCGGCTGCGACTTCGAAGCTCAAAATCGACTTTGGCAACAGTAATGTGCACTTCCTCGGGATTGGCGTTTAAACTCGACGAAATGGAATACATGCGTGGCGGCAGGTAACGCAGAATACCGACCAGCTGATGGGCATTGATGTCGCTCGGGAAATCTTGCAGTAAATCTAATAAATCGTGACCGTACAGGTATTCTTCCAGTTGGTCCTCATGTTTCAGGAGTTTGTTTAATGGCTTGGCATTGACGAGTTCATTGTAGTCCTGCAATACTTTACGGTTGAGCACAGTAATCTCAAAATGATGATAAAGTGCCTCGTAAAGTGTTACATCGTCGTATTTTGTGGTAATGGTGGTGTGGTCCGGGAATTTTTTAAAATCGAGAATTTGCCTGACCAATTCAGGTGGATTATTGGGAAATATTCCCAGCGTATCACCCGGTTCATAGCTGAGGTCCGATCCGGCCAATGAAAGTTCGAGGTGCCAAACTTCCTTATCGGAATAACGTCCTGTAATTTTGCGTTTATCCAAAACTTCAGCATAAAACGGATTCAACTTATTGTATTTCGACTTTGGCTTAACTTCCTCATTTTGCAAAGCGGGGATAGCCCCTTCACTGTTTTCGTATTTAGATACCAGGTTGTTGATCCACTTGGCCGCTTGAACCTCAAAGTCTACATCGCATTTTTCGAGTGGGAGAATTTCTGTGCCACCAAACTTTTTAAAGGTCACATCAAAATCGATTCCTGTTTGGCAAAAACGCTTGTAACTTCTATCGCCCAACGCCAGAATAGCATAATTCAGTTTATCCAGTTTGGCTTTGCCACTTTGTACAAACTCGTGCAAATCCTCGGCCATTAGCGGAGGCTCACCTTCGCCATGAGTGCTTACAATAAGGGCCAGATTTTCTACTTTGTTTAAATCGCGCACCTTATAATCGTCAAGACTCGAAATTTTGCATGGAATTCCTTTATTGCCGGCCTTTTCGGCCAGCTTATTGGCCAGTTCCTCGCTGTGCCCGGTATGTGTACCGTATAATATGGTCAGGATGGACCGATCGCTGCCAGCTAGTTGTTGCTGGATTTCCTTTGAAGGAATTACCTGGCTTTTCGCTTGCGACAAGCCCGATAAATAGCCACTCAGCCAAAACAGCTGATCGGTTGTGGCATTGTTCAACAGGCTGGACAGCACCTGCTGTTGCTCTGCCGGAAAGGGGTTAAATTGGTTGCTCATAGGTCGATAATGTTATAAGGTAAATGATCGTATCGATGGTGCCAATGGCTCTCCACGAAATTGATTTAACAATGCTTCGGTATGGTCTTTCTTTCATTCGATTAGATTTAAATTTTTGGGTATCTCATGGAACTCGCCACCCCGATATCGGGGTAATCATCCTTGTTTGTGAGATACTTCTCATGGCTCGTTTCATTTTGCGAAATGGTATAAAACAAAAAAGCCCTTCTGAAGTACAGAAGGGCTTTGGTATAATAATTTAATATCTTGCTAACTTGGCAGATAACCCTTCGACATCACATTGGCGCAACACATACACATCATTGTGTTGTGAGTCATTTCCATTGTCATATTTGAAGTGTTAAATCTCATTTCATATAATTAATGCTACAAATATAGTAGGATATAAAGCATTTCAAACCTTTTGCTTAAAATTTTCAATAAAAAAGGAGCCTTAGGTGTGAATTTAACATTTAAAGAATATTGAAGACAAAATAGCCCCTTAGCATATAAAATATCGGCTTATCTTTGGGAAAAATAGTGTATCGCGTGCAATCAACTTTAACCAATTCAATGAGAAAGGCAGTTCTTCAGGTAGTTTTATTGTTAGCTTTTGTGCCTATTCTGGCACAAGATGGTTTATTCCATTTTAAACATTTGGATGTGAACAATGGTCTATCAAGTAATCAGGTAAAAACCATTTACAAGGACAGTCGTGGTTACATTTGGATAGGAACGGTTAACGGATTGAACCGTTTCGATGGATTTACCAGCAAAGTGTTTCGTAAAATTAAGGGCGATTCCACTTCCTTGCCTGACAATACAGTCAATAAAATTTACGAAGATCACACAGGAAAACTGTGGCTTATGACCACCAGTGGCCTTACGATTTTCGATCCTGTAAGCGAAAAGTTTAGCACTGATCATCCTGTTTTTCACAAGAACATATTCATCCCAAGGGAAAATTTCATTGATATCTTTACCGATAATGATCACAATTTATGGTTGGTTCACCGCCAAACAGGCCTTTACAAATACGATGTACAGAAGGATTCGGTTTTCCATGCAGCGTGTTCCAAAGAATTAGCTCCCTATGATATTAGTGATATTTCCATAGGATCGGAGGGCAATTTCTGGATACTTAACCGAGGAGTCTCCATTGAAATTTTCAATCCCAAAAAGTTCAAGGTAGTGAATCGCTACAGTACGGTGCTTGGTCAGTTGCCGGCTTCAAGCAACGATTATCAGCTGATGGTGGACGAACAAAAACAAGCCTGGATTTTTATGGTGAATGATGATAAAGGAGTTTATCGATTCAATACCAATACCTTGAACATTACTCATTACAGCAGCAAAAGTCAAAAAAATCATTTGAGTCACGACAATATTTCGAATATTATTACGGATCAAAACGGGAATGTTCTAATTGGAACCGATCACGGTGGTTTGAATGTGGTCAACATTAAAACTGGAGAAATTAGCATCTACGAAAACGAAATTGGCGATAAAAACAGTCTTTCGCAAAACAGCATCACTTCAATGATGCGCGACGATAACAACATCATCTGGATAGGCACTTATAAAAAAGGGGTTAATTTTTATCATCCCGATTTATTTAAATTTAATGCTTATACCTTAAATTCATCGAGAAAAAACTGGCTAAGCAACGAAGATGTGAATTCATTTGCCGAGGACACTAAAGGCAATTTATGGATTGGCACCAACGGAGGAGGCTTAGTCTACTTCGATCGGGTAAAAAATACCTTTAAAACATTTAAGCACGATCCCGGTAATCCAAACAGTTTAAGTAGCGATGTGATTGTTGATTTATGCATGGATCACAAAGGAGGACTTTGGATTGGCACATACATTGGAGGCTTAAATTATTTCGATGGCAACCGGTTTACCCACTATGTAAACGATCCAACGAATCTACGTTCTTTACCGAATAACAGTATTTGGTCCATTTGTGAAGACCGCGATCACAAGCTATGGATTGGCACTCTGGGAGATGGCATCTCTTTATTTGACCCTGAGAACAAAACCTTTAGTCGTTTTTCACCCTATAGTACCTCAAACAATTCCAATTTTATCATGTCTATTTCTGAAAACTTAGATAAGAACATTTGGTTTGCCACCTCGAATGGCGTTATGGAGTATGAAAAACAAACGGGTCGTTTCATCCAGTACACCAGGGACGAAAAGTCATTGAATACATTAAGCAGTAATTCAACACTCGATATTTTTTGTGACAGTCGTGGCTGGGTTTGGATTGCCTCGCGAGAGGGGATCAATATGTACAACCCTCTGAATAAAAAATTCTTGACTTTGGGAGAAGAAAATGGAATACTCGACAATAATATATTAACCATTTTGGAAGCAAATGATGGCAATATGTGGTTGGCTACTCCACGGGGCTTAACGAATCTGATTGTAGAAGCCGACTCATTGGGAAAAATGGTATTTACTACCAGAAATTACGATGAGAAGGACGGATTACATGGCAAAGAATTCAATGAACATGCAGCCTATAAAACCAAAAACGGAGAATTGATTTTTGGAGGATCCGATGGATTTAGCATTTTTAATCCGGCAAATCTTTCTTCAAGCTTATTGAACCCCAAAGTAGTATTTTCCGCTTTGAAAGTACAAAACAAGGAGGTTGAAATTGGCGCAGAAATCAACCATCGTGTGTTGCTTCCAAAGTCCTTAAATAACCTTGAAACTATTACTTTACGTTATTTTGAGAAGACCTTTGCCATTTCGTTTGCCGCATTGAATTACATCAATCCGGAGAAAACTAATTTTCACTATAAACTGGATGGTTTTAACGATGACTGGACCACAATTGACGCCTCCGGACGCGAAGTAACCTATACCAACCTTCATCCCGGGGAATACAAATTCAGAGTGTATGCTTCAGATTTCGAAAACTCATTGCAATCTGATGAAATTGGCCTTTCCATTGTGGTACTGCCTCCTTTTTGGAAAACCAAATGGGCCTACTCGACTTACCTGATTGTTGTTTTACTGATCATTTTCTACACCATACAAACCATTATTTCCCGCGAAAGGAATAAGTTCTTACGGCATCAGGAAAAATTGGAAACCATGAAGGTACATGAAATGGATCTGATGAAATTGAAGTTCTTCACCAACATTAGCCATGAATTTCGAACACCGCTTACCTTGATTCTTGCTCCCTTGGATCGCTTGATTAAATCTTCTGAAAATAATTCAAGCAAGGAGCAGTTGAAGCTGATTCAGCGCAACGGAAAACGTTTATTAAACCTGGTGAATCAATTGCTGGATTTTCGCCGCTTAGAGGTTCAGGGTTTATCGCTCGATGTTCGCAGTGGTGAGTTGGTTTCGTTTTGTAAGGATGCCACCGAATCGTTCTCCGACCTTTCAGAAACCCGCAACATTAAACTCAGTTTCTCCTCAAACATCAATGAGTTGAATGCCGCTTTCGATTACGACAAAATTGAAAAAATTATTTTCAACCTGCTTTCCAACGCCTTCAAATTTACAAATGAAAACGGAAGCATCAGTGTTTCACTACTTTTTGAAGATACGGAAACAATAGAAAATTTCGTACACCTTGTAGTGGAAGATAACGGCATAGGAATACCTGAAGAAAAACAGGAAATCATTTTTGAGCGTTTTGTTCAAAATATTCCATCAGGAACAATGGTGAATAAAGGGAGTGGAATAGGGCTCTCGCTCACCCGCGAGTTCGTACAAATGCACAATGGCAAAATTAAATTGGAAAGTGTACCTGGTGTAGGCAGCAAATTTACGGTGATTTTGCCGGTGAAAGGACAGGCCGAACAGCAAGGTTATGTCGAAGAAGTAATTAATGCGCCATTAAATCCTACAATTGACGAAACAACTGACGCAGAACCTCGCTCAAATCAGGACAGTAAATTGTGCAAATTGTTATTGGTTGAAGATAATCCGGATATTCGTTTTTACTTGAAAGACAATCTAAAATCGAACTACAAGATAACAGAGGCTGATAATGGATGGAAAGCGTGGAATGCCATTCTGGAAAACATGCCCGATTTGGTAGTCAGTGATATCATGATGCCCGAAATGGATGGTATCGAGTTGTGTACGAAAATCAAAAGTGATAAGCGAACTTCACACATACCGGTGATCCTACTCACTGCACGAACCACTGATCAGCAAAAATACGAAGGGCTGGAAACCGGTGCCGATGATTACATCACCAAACCCTTTAATTTCGAAATGCTGGAACTTCGCATTCAGAAGTTGATCGAACAACGTCAGCAACTGAGGAACCTGTACAGTAAAAATTTCGAAATAAAACCTTCTGAAATCAATGTGACTTCTCTGGATGAGAAGTTCCTTCAAAAGGTGAAGGACCTCACCGAGAAGAACATGCAGGAACCCGATTTCTCTGTTGAAAAACTGAGCCTTGAAATTGGTATAAGCCGGGCGCATTTGTACAACAAGTTACTTGCACTGACCGGAAAAACCCCCATCGAATACATTCGTATTATGCGCATCCGACGGGCAGCACAATTGTTGGAGAAAAGTCAGCTCACGGTAATGGAAGTGGCCTATAAAGTGGGTTTTAACGACCCCCGGTATTTCACCAAACACTTTAAGCATGAATACAATATGACGCCATCGCAATACATTAAAAAGCACATTCAGCCCACTGAGCAAAGCTTACTTTAAGCGATACAACAATCAATTTAGTTGACATATCACCCTCTGATAACATACAATAAATACCCTTGTTTAAGGCAGTTCTTATCTACTTTCGTAAATTCAGAAAAGTATGATCTTATAAGTGATTCCAAAAAATTAAAGATGAATATAAAATGAAGAGACTTCCTTATTTAATGTTGGTATTGGTGCTTTTTGCATGCAGTCAATCAGGCTACAAACAAACAGATAATGGCATCATAGTCAATGCAACGAAAACCGGAGAACAGGTTCGTTTAAGTGTGTATAGCAATAAAATTATCCGGGTTTCGGTGGTTCAGTCCGATAGCGTTTTTTCAAACGACGAAAGCCTCATGGTCAATGGCCAACCCGATTCAACCATCGAATGGAAAGTTCAGGAATCAGCCGATGAAGTGGAACTTTCAACTAATACATTATCAGCCAGGGTGAATAAAGAAACCGGTTACGTGCAATTCCTCGATCAAAACGGTAATGTGATTTTAGCCGAGGCAAAGCGGAACTATGGAACACAAATTGGCGAAAATCTGCCCGAAACAAGCATGCAGGAAATTTTCGAATCACCCTCCGACGAAGCTTTTTACGGTTTGGGTCAACACCAAAATGGTGAAGTAAATTACAAAGGACTGGATGTTGAATTGCAACAAAATAACATAGTTGCAGTAGTACCATTTTTGTATTCCAATAAACAATATGGTATTCTTTGGGACAATTATTCCATAACCCGTTTTGGCGATCCTCGCGACTACGAACCCATTTCAAGTTTAAAAGTATTCGATGCCGATGGGAATGAAGGTGGTTTAACTGCGAAATACTATGACTTTGGTGATCATTTGTACACCACCCGCATTGAAAAAACCATCGATTATACGACCCTGGATGAACAAAATAATTATCCTGACGGCTTCAAAATGGATGAAAAAAGCACCATTGTTTGGGAAGGCGAATTACAATCGGTAATGAGTGGCCAACACAAATTCAAACTATGGGCGGCCGGTTATTATAAACTATGGATCGACGGTGAATTAATTTTCGACAAATGGCGTCAGTGCTGGAATCCCTGGTTCAACAAGTTTTACATCGATATGCAAGCGGGTGAAAAACATCACCTGAAAATTGAATGGAAACCCGATGCCAACATTTCATACATTGGCTTAACCTATTTGGATGACGCTTATGCGGAGAATCAGCAAAACCTTTCGCTCTCTTCGGAAGCAGGCAAACAAATCGATTACTATTTTATTAAAGGCGGAAGTGCCGACGAAGTCATCTCGGGTTATCGTTTGCTTACCGGTAAAGCACCCATCATGCCAAAATGGGTAATGGGCTTGTGGCAAAGTCGCGAGCGTTATAAAACACAGGATGAATTGCTTGATGTTGTAAAGGAATACCGTAAGCGACAAATTCCGCTCGACAACATTGTTTTGGACTGGAACTATTGGCCACAGGATTATTGGGGCGATCACAATTTCGACCTCGACCGTTTCCCCGATGCCGCACAAATGACAAAGGAAGTGCACGACATGAATGCCAACATCATGATTTCGGTATGGCCAAAATTTTATGTGGGTACTGAAAATTATAAAAAAATGGCGCCAAAAGGTTGGTTGTTTACTAAAAATGTGGATTTGGGTAACCTCGACTGGATTGGTAAAGGCTACCTTTCAACATTTTATGATGCCTACAATCCCGAAGCTCGCGAGGCATACTGGGAAAGCATGAATGAGAAATTGTTCAGCAAAGGTTTCGACGCCTGGTGGCTCGATGCTACTGAACCTGACATTCACTCCAATGTATCGCTGAAAGAAAAAAAATCAACTTTAACACCTAATTTCCTTGGTTCAGGCACTGAATTCTTCAATGCCTTTTCTCTACAACAGGCCAAAGGTGTTTACGAAGGACAACGGGAAACCGATCCCAACAAACGGGTATTTATTCTTACCCGTTCCATGTTTGCCGGTCAGCAACGTTATTCAGCTGCTACCTGGAGCGGCGATATTGTTTCACGTTGGCACGATCTGCGTGACCAATGGGCCGCCGGAATCAACGTAGGTTTGTCGGGCGTTCCTTACTGGACAACCGACATAGGTGGTTTTGCAGTAGAACGTCGTTACGAACATCCGAATGCCGCCGATCAAAAAGAATGGAGAGAACTGAACGTACGCTGGTACCAATTTGGTGCTTTCTGCCCCTTGTTCCGCATCCATGGACAGTTTCCCTACCGCGAAATCTGGAACATTTCACCCAAAGGCACCAAAGAATATGAATCACTGGTTTATTACGATGAACTGCGTTACCGCATGATGCCCTATATTTATTCGTTGGCTGGCGAAACCTTTCATAACAATTCGACCATTATGCGTGGTTTGGTAATGGATTTTGCCAGCGACAGTCACGTTGAAAATATTACTGATCAATACCTGTTTGGTCCAGCTTTTATGGTGTGTCCTATAGGAGAATTCGGTCAACGTAACCGTGAAGTCTATCTTCCTCAAACGGCAGGTTGGTACGACTTTTATAGCAATCAATTCTACAAGGGAGGTCAAACCCTTAAGGCTGATGCTCCTCTTGAAAAAATTCCGCTATACATTAAAGCCGGATCGATTGTGCCTTACGGACCAGAAATTCAATATACCACTCAGCCCACCGACGGATCGATACATCTGATGGTGTATACCGGTGCCGATGGTTCTTTCAGCTTATATGAAGATGAAAACATCAACTATAATTACGAAAAAGGGGCGTATGCATTCATTCCTTTTAAATACAACGAAGAGGAAGGAACCTTAACTCTTGGCCAACGAGAAGGGAAATTTGATTCAATGATTACCGAGCGTCAAATCAGTATAACCTTCATCAATCCTGAGACAAAAAGTGGTTTCAATTTGGACGTGAAACCCGATCAAACAGTGATGTATAAGGGCGAAGAATTGGTCATTAAAAAATATACGGATGAAAAATATTAACCTGCTATTACTGGCCCTTACATTCATACTGGCCGCATGTAGTAAAACCGAAATCAAAGAAGTACCGAATGGTGCCGAACTAAATTTGGGAGAATTCAAGGTGAAAGCTCAGTTTTACGCCGAAAATATGGTTCGCGTGACAAAGTGGAGCAAAGATGGCACTGACCAAAAAATCAGTTTGGTGGTACTGGAAAATGAACTTCCAAGCTTAAAAATCGACAGGAAGGAAACTTCCACTGCGCTTGAACTGTCAACTGAAAAGCTAAGTGTTTCCATCGACAAAAAAACCGGAAACATCACCTATTCCTCGGAATATGAAGTACTGAAAGAGAACGGCTTGCCTGAATTTACTCCAGCGGAATTTGACGGAGACCATGGTTTTGCCGTAAAACAGCATTTCGAACTGAAAGCCTACGAAGGCGTTTACGGTTTGGGCCAGCACCAATACGGCTATTTCAATTACCGTGGAAAAGAGGTGAAATTGGTTCAAAGCAACACCGATGCAGTGAATCCCTTTCTGATTTCAACAGAAAATTACGGAATTTTATGGGACAACTATTCCATGACCGTTTTCAACGATGATGAAACAGGTACTTCCATTTCTTCGGACATGGGAAACAACATCGACTATTATTTTATCCTGGGCGATAATATGGACCAGGTGATTTCAGGCTACCGCCACTTAACCGGCACCGCACCAATGTATGGGAAATATGCCTATGGATATTGGCAAAGTAAAGAGCATTACGATACTCAGGAGGAATTATTGGAAGTGGCCCGCAAATACCGTAAACTGAAAATCCCGATCGACAACATGATTCAGGACTGGGATTATTGGAACGGAGCTGAAAACTGGAGTGGAATGTTTTTCGACAGTACCTTATTTCCTGAACCTGAAAAAATGATGGAGGAATTGCATGCCATGAATTACCACGCCATCATTTCAATTTGGCCGGCACTGGGCAGCAAAACCGAAATCTACCGCGACATGGATAAGCATGGATTTCTATATCCTCCGGTGGGTTGGGCAGGTTTTAAATATTACGATGTATACAATCCGGACGCCAATTTGTTGTATTGGAAATACCTTAAGGAAGGCATCTATTCCAAAGGGCTTGACGGCTGGTGGATAGATTCTACCGAACCCGATGTAATCAATGCTTTATCGAAGGAGGCCACCAACTACGAACTGAAGAAAATGGGCAGCAACCATTTGGGATCATTTGGGCGTTATCTCAACACTTTTTCGTTGGCCATGACCGACGATATTTATAAGTTTTGGAGAGCCGAAACCATCGACAAAAGAGCTTTTATCTTAACCCGTTCGTGCTTTGCAGGTCAGCAACGCAATGCAGCCACCACCTGGAGCGGCGACATTGGTGCCAACTGGGAAATCTACCGCAACCAGATTTCAGCCGGTTTGAACCACTGCATGGCAGGAATACCCTATTGGACCTTCGACATTGGTTCTTTTGTGATAGGATCATACGGTGGGGTTTTTAACAAGGGTGGACAAGATCCTGCATATCAGGAATTTTATACCCGCATGTTCCAGTTGGGAACCTTTAGTCCGATTTTCCGCTCGCATGGTTCCGATACTCCGCGCGAAATGTGGGAAATGGGCAAATTTATGCCCACTCTGGTGAAATTCGACAACTTACGCTACCGCTTGCTGCCCTACATTTATTCACAAGCATGGAAAGTCACCAACGAAGATTACACCATCATGCGCGGTTTGCCCATGGATTTTTCAGCCGATAAAAACACCTACAACATTGACGATCAGTTTATGTTTGGGCCATCGATGATGGTTTGCCCGGTGACCCAATTTATGTATCACCGTCCTTCTTCAGCCAGTCATGTAATTACACAGAATTTCTTTCAAACCAAGGACGGAAAAGCCGGTTTGCAGGCCAGCTATTACAAGGATAACGAATACAAAGCGCTTAGTCTTGAGCAAATTGATCCGGGAGTGGATATTGATTGGTATGGTGGTCGGCCCGATTATGTGACCGATTCGATGTATTCCATTCGCTGGGTGGGCAAATTGGTCCCGACAGAAACCGGCAAACATCAGTTTCACCTGAAAAGTTTCGACACCAGCCGCATTAAAATCGATGGTAAAGAAGTGGCCATATTGTGGAATGGAAACGAAAAATTCACCGATTACGTGGACCTGGAAGCAGGTAAAAGTTATGACTTTGTTGCCGAAGTGGAAAACAAACAAACCGGTGCAGCACGCATGAATCTCCTGTGGAAAACCCCAACGGATTTTGCCGAAGAGCTGAAGCCTGTTGAAGTGGAAAAAACCGAAGAGATCTATCTTCCAGCCGGAACAACCTGGTATGATTTCTGGACAGGAAAGACCTACGAAGGCGAACAAAATGTGATTTTTGATGCTCCAATAGATAAAATTCCTTTGTTGGTAAGTGCGGGATCAATCATTCCCATGGGACCATTCGTTCAGTACAGTACTGAAAAACCAGCCGACCCTTTGGAGATAAGAATTTATACCGGTGCTGACGGAAGTTTCCAATTGTACGAAGATGAAAACGACAACTACAATTACGAAAAAGGAATTTACAGTACCATTGATTTCAATTGGGACGATGCCAAACGGACTTTGACCATTGGTGAACGCCAGGGCGAATTTCCCGGAATGCTGAAAACCCGAACTATTCAGGTTGTTTTAGTTGATGCGCAAAATGGAGGAGGGATCGATCCCGCCAAAAACTTCAACACCATAATTGAGTACAAAGGTGAGGCACAAACAGCAATTTTATAAGCATACAAAACAAAGAAGTGATTAGAGTTTTAAGCGACTCAAAAAGTTAGTTCGCATCTATTCCAAAAAAATCCTGCACCAAAAATGGAGCAGGATTTTTTGTATCTACTCTCATAGGGAGTCTCTTTCCTATTTTCCACTCTTTTCCGAAAAGGCCCTCCAAAGGCCAGATTTTACAAGGAAGAATAACAGATCCTTCTTCATTTCGCTACCAATGATAGATTTACACATTTTACACTTTAGGCACTTTCAACTTTAGATCGCTTTAAGTCCCAAATTAACACAAACAAGTTAGTTTTTATTATTTCAAGGGTTTTCCCTTGTCCAATTTCAGGTGATTTCCCCCGTCACGTTTAGGGTTTCCCATTTAGAATGGTTGTCTTCACTGATCTACTTTTACTCCGTCGGAATTGGTTTTGAATTAAGCATCAAAAAAAGGGAAGAATAATTGCTTGGCCCTCCTTCTCCGCAACCGTATAAATAGATGAATTCACTTAATCATGCAATGAAATGAATAAAATTTTAGCCTTCTTCACTCCAGATGTTGAGTACGATCTGTTTGACCGATTGAAGACCAATTCTTTAATTATCATCGGTATTTTTGGCGTTTTTGGATCCTTGTTTTTCCTTGTTAATACACTGATTACAACCCAAAAAATGGATAGTATTACCTTAATCATGGGCGGATTTATCACTGCCATATTATTCTTTTTAAAATACTATGGTATTGAACGTTCCGGAAATATTTTATCTGTTGGAACGATGGTGATCATGTTATACTCTATGGGTCAAATAGATACCGACATCGACATTGTTTCAAAGTTTGTTGATGGGTATTACATTGTTCTGCTCATCCTGGTGGTCGGGGTCATTTTTGCATCGAAATTTGTATTACTGTTGAATGCCGCCTTGGTGATTGCTTCAACAACCCGAATATTTATGCTTGCTCCGGAGTTATATCCCAATTCAACAGAATTCATCACCAATTCATTTACCAACCATACCTTTGCCGTTGTATTCATTACGGGCATATTGTTTGCCAGCAAAATATTTACAGAAAAGGCCATTCAAAAAGCGGAAGACGATGCTGAAGTCATGACCGGGCAAAACAAGAAACTGAACAATGTGTTCAGTTTACTAAAAGAAACCACATTGGGCTTGAATCAGCTGTCTGCCGAAATTCGTGAAAGTGCCTATAATTTGAACAACAACTCAGCTACTCAAGCTTCGAACATTGAAGAAATAACCGCAACCATTGAGGAAATGACCTCCATTATAGTGGAAAATTCGGGCCACACGCAAACAACATCCGAAACGGTATCCAATACGAATAACTTTGTTCAACAAAGCGGGAAAATCATTTCGAATACACGACAAGCCATTCTCAACATCAACGAAAAAATTGAGATGATAAAGGATCTGGCTTTCCAAACCAATATCTTGGCCTTAAATGCTGCCATTGAAGCAGCAAGGGCTGGTGATGCCGGTCGTGGATTTTCGGTTGTGGCACAAGAGGTAAAAAAACTGGCCGACAAGAGTAACGAAGGAGCAAAAGAAATTACAGCCCTGGTTCAGGCAGCCCTTGCCGACAGTGATCATGCTGAAGCCTATCAAAACACCATTGCCAATGACATTAACTCCATATCAATGGTTATGGATGGAATTTCAAGTTCTTCGGCTGAACAAAAATCAGGTGCTGAACAAATCAACGTTTCCATTTCGGAGGTGAACATTGGGGCACAAAACAATGCAGCCATTTCAGAAAAATTAAGCGAATCAGTCAATTTATTGTCGCTTAGTGCTCAAAAACTTGCTGAAATGGTTAGCGACAATACTTCCCGTGAGGTAAAGAAAGAGAGAAGAATCATTAAACCGGTGAAAAAAGCCAGTTAAGATTTGAAAAGAAAAACTATATTTGCGCCAAATTTAGACAA
This sequence comes from Prolixibacteraceae bacterium, assembly GCA_041821245.1. Taxonomy (GTDB): domain Bacteria; phylum Bacteroidota; class Bacteroidia; order Bacteroidales; family Prolixibacteraceae; genus Roseimarinus. The sequence goes on along the minus strand of JBGUEP010000001.1, from coordinate 154,484 downwards.
AGATATTAGTTGAAACAAACATATACTGTTGCATGACAAAACCTTATCAGCTGTATCGCTGGTGAGGTTTTTTGCTATAGTACTGTTTTCTAAATTTGTATAAACCTTAAACCGAAAACAAAATTCATGAAAAAATCGACCATCCTACTTGCCATTAGTTTACTTGGCTTTACTTCGGTCGGAGCACAACCTGAATTAAGTGTCAATACTGGGATCACACACTATTGGACCAAATCTAATCCCTACTATGTACGATCCATTTTCATGGGTACCCACAGTGGAATTGAAGTAAAAATTCCTGCCAAGAATAATAATTATGCCGTTTCATTTGGCTATGAACAAAACGATGGGATGCTTAATTCGACCTTTAATTATTGGAGCACAAATTCGACAAACATTGAAAGTCCTGCACCCGACCGAAGGATTGAACGCTATCGATCGTTTGCATTGCAGGCCTATTATCAACCAAACCGTCTCGAAATATTTGCTGGATATGAACTAAAGTTGGTTCAGATTGGACCAAGCGACGAACAACCCCAATTCCAAAATTATTCATTTAGAGAACTCGGCATATCCGCCGGCCTGGAATATCGGATGTTCAAAAATTGGGGGATTTCAGGTAAAATTTATATTGGAGGAATTGGTAAGCCTGTTTGGGAACCAACGCACATCATTTCAAGAGCCAGCAGTGCATTGAGCCTGAAATTCTATTTAAGCAATTTGCTTTTAAACCAGAAGAAAAAAAGAAGGTGACCCTTCGTCTGAAACGGTTGCGAGATCCTCACTGATTCACCGGGAAGGAGGAATTGCCTGCACCACTGCTTGATTTGGAAACCCCACCTCCTTACTCTCCCAAATTGGGATTCAAAATCACATCGCCTTGAGGAAGTACAACTCATCCAAAATAGTATTGATCTCACTTTGTTATTATTTTCAATAGTGTATTGAACTAAAACGTTGTTGATGCTTGCTAAAAAACGAAATAAACTTAAGTAAAAAGAATCAAGGTAATTCGTAATTTGAACTTTGGGCAAGTCATGGTTGTGTTTTTGGAATTTTAAATGCAGTGAAAAAATCACAATAGTACTGGGATGACTCGTAGTCACCTTGCAACAACAATCGAGAAAAAGTATAGCTGCCCGGCCCGGGATTGTAGCGGTAGCCCGGTGCAGTTGAACCACTGTGTGAACAGGAGCAAACGGGCAATTGAAATGAGCCCCGTTTGCGACTTGTGAACACGTGGTGAAAGCAACCGGCTACAAGCGGAAAGCCCACGAGGCCGCCAGATAACTATTCTATTGATTCGCAAAGAGGTTTTTTATGGAACAACATTTCGTCACCCATGAATAAGCATACTTTTGTGACTTTCATCACATCAATTTGTATGTTATCCGGCACTTGTGTAAAACTCTTCGTTATTCCTGTTAAATTTCCCGAACTTTAAAAAAATATAATTGTTAAATTGTCGATGTGTACCTGTATACAGGTCATCTTTCATTTTATTCAAAAAGTAAACTAACCAATATGAAGTTACACGAATTTCAGTCGAAAGCGTTGTTACAAGCCGCAGGGATCCCTGCACCCAAAGGAATGAATGTTGAGACGCCCGATCAAATAGCGGGGGCCCTTCAGAAATTACAAATGGAAAGCGGTGTAATTAAGGCTCAGGCTTTTACAGGCGGAAGAGGAAAAGCAGGCGGAATTAAATTTTTTCGCAATGCAGAGGAGGCAACAGCTTATGCCGAACAAATGATTGGCATGACCCTGATTACCCATCAAACCGGCCCCGATGGCGTTAAAATACATTCGGTATTATTGGCCGAAGAAACCGACATCAAAAAAGAATTGTATTTGTCCATTTTGCTCGATAGAACCAAGGTAAATCCGGTGATCATGGTATCGCCCGATGGAGGAATGGACATTGAGGAAGTTGCAGATAAAACGCCAGAGCGCATATTGCATGTTTATCCTGAAATTGGAAAAGACATCAGCAGCAGTTTAATTGATGAAGCAGCCGCTTTTCTTGGATTGGAAGGTGATTTGAAAGTCCAGTTTGGCGATGTACTGACTAAGCTTTATCAGGTTTATCTCGAAAGAGATGCCACCTTATTGGAAATTAATCCACTGGTGATTACTCCGGATGACAAATTAACCGTGCTCGATTGTAAATTCGACATCGATGACAATGCCGTATACCGCCAAATGGATTCAGGTGGCGATCCCAATGCTGAAAAAACAGGATCGGAAATAGAAGCCACCAAATACGATATGAGCTATATCAGCCTCGATGGTAACATTGGCTGCATGGTGAATGGTGCAGGATTGGCCATGGCTACAATGGATTCCATCAAACACAATGGTGGAGAACCTGCCAATTTCCTTGATGTGGGCGGATCGGCCACCGAAGAAGCTGTTACCAAAGCCTTCGAAATCATTTCATCGGACAAAAGAGTGGAATGTATTCTGGTGAATATTTTTGGTGGAATTATGCAATGCGATACCATTGCCAATGGTATTATTGCTGCCGTTGAAAAAAGCGGATTAAAACTTCCATTGGTGGTTCGCCTGGAAGGAACCAATGTAGAAATAGGTAAAAAAATCATTCAAGATTCAGGGTTGAACATCATCAGCGCAAACGATTTGGATGATGCTGCTCGTAAAGCAGTTTCAGTAATACAAAAAAGCAATTAAACATGGCCATACTAGTTGATCACAATACGAAATTAATCACTCAGGGAATAACCGGAAAAGCCGGTTTGTTTCATACCCTGAAATGCCACGAATACGGAACAAACGTAGTAGGTGGTGTCAACCCACGCAAAGCAGGAACCACTATTGAAGGATTTCCTGTATTTGGCAGTGCCAAAGAAGCGGTGAAGGAAACCGGAGCAAATGCTACCATGATTTTTGTTCCTGCGCCTTATGCTGCCGATGCCATTATTGAAGCAGCCGACGCCGGAATTGAACTGATTGTTGCCATCACCGAGGGGATTCCTGTTCGCGATATGATGAACGTTCACGAATACATGAAAAAAAGCAAGTCAATTTTGGTAGGCCCTAACTGTCCGGGAATAACCACAGCAGGAGTCGCTAAAATTGGTATCGCCCCCGGATTTATTCATCAAAAAGGTAAAGTGGGTATTGTTTCCCGTTCTGGCACTTTAACTTATGAGGCCGTTCACCAAACCACACTGAAAGGCTTGGGTCAAACCACAGCAGTGGGAATTGGTGGCGATCCTATTCACGGATTGAACCACATTGATGTGATTCGCATGTTTCAGGACGATCCGGAAACCGAGGCCATTATCTTGATTGGCGAAATTGGCGGTACCGATGAGGAAGCAGCCGCCGAGTTCATCAAATCGTATGTTACCAAACCGGTTGCCGCATTTATTGCAGGAGCATCGGCCCCAAAAGGAAAACGGATGGGACACGCCGGAGCCATCATCAGTGGAGGAAAAGGCACTGCAGCCAGCAAAATTAAAGCATTGGAAGATGCCGGAGTTTTGGTTGCTCAAACAGCTGCCGACATTGGCCACATGATGTGCATTGCATTGCGCGAAAGAACAGGGAAATGCCATTGTAACAGTGATGAAGATTGCAAATATTAATTAAAAAATACCTGACAGCTTTTTGCTGGATAAGGAACCGTTCTTTCAAAAAGAGAACGGTTCCTTTTTTTCAAAACGGTCAGAGTTACTGATTCAATCAGGGCGAATTGAATTTCTATTCTTCTGCTGCAGGTTTGAAATGTTCACCGTGATACTTTTTGGCAAAATCGAATTTCTCCTTAAACCGATCTTTAAAATACTTGTCGCGATGATAGCTGCGTATATGTCCGCTTGACCCGTGACTTCCAAACAATATCTTTGAAAGCACCAGTACGCCCAATGCTTGCCAATAAGTAATGACCGATAGGTTAAACAGTGCCGGCATTAACCAATTCCACAATAGCATCACCACCCAGGTGATCAGTGCTGCTCCTCCCAAACCAAAAACAATGGCACGAAAGATAAAACGTCCTTTTTTGTGTGTTTGCATGATCCTATTCTTTAATGATTTCAAATAATTCTTTTAATTGTTCCCTTAAAAAAAGTAGGGCATATCGTTTTCGGCTTAACAAAGTATTGACACTCAATCCGGTCATGTCCGAAATTTGTTTAAAGCTGTATCCTTCCAGTTCGTGCAAAACAAATACTTCGCGCTGCAAGGATGGTAGCAGTTCCAAACTTTCTTTTACTTGCTCCCAAATCAAATCCTGCATCATTTGGTGATCGGGCAAATTTTCAAAACTTGGAAGTATATCTGCTAAACTTAAGGTCTCCTCCTCGTCGTTGTTTCCTCTTTTTTGATCGTCGAGTCGTTGCGTTTTCTTCTTCCTTTGAAAATCGATGATTTTAAACTTCGCCACTGAATACAGCCAATTGATGATGCTGCCCAAATTCAGAATGTCGTCGAAACCATCGGTCAGGCTCATAAAAACTTCCTGCACAATGTCTTCGGCATCTTCGTTGGTATTCACCTGCTTCCGGACAAAACCTTTCAGCTTTTTTTGTTCGGCCAAATAGGTATCTGCTATCTGTTTTTCTTTTGGTGACATTACTGTGTTTCGGTGGCTATAGTTCTATAGTCGATTAAGGTGAAAGAATATTTTATGGTTCTTCAAAAATTCATACGCATTTGACCAAACACTAATGATTAAAACTAACATTACTGTCCGACTAATTTATTAAGATTTCCTGAAGGAGCTACGCTACGTTCTGCCTCGTTACACAAAAGTTAGTTCGAGTTTGAACCAATTAAAAAAGGTGTTTAATGATATATTTCGTGCAAAATACTTAGTGAATTGAAATTCCCAATGCCATCGAAATGAATGGCATAGCATTCCAGTAAAACCTCCAACAGTCGAGTACGAATGGCTCCATTCACATTTAAAGTATGAATTTGATCGGCTTGCATCCCCATTATTGTAGATAATCTTTTTGACTCTTCGGTATCAGGAGTTTTTGGATAAGACGGACGCTGTGGCACAAAACTTCCGGCTTTCATATCGAAGAATACATTTTTTTCGGACCAATTATTTTCGAGTTGATAGCCTAGGTAGCCCAATAGTTTAATCATAAACCACAAATGAAAATTGGCTGCCCCTTTTTCCATGGAATCGAAGAAAGCCAGGGAGTGAAAAATGAAATCGAACAAAGAGTTGTCCGGCTCTTCGCTTCGAAGCACCTTATTCAGCAATTCGGAAAGGAACATCGCCATGGTGCTTTTCACTACATCGAAAGGAAGGCTTTTGTACACTGCAGCCAACTTGAATTCCTTCATGCGTTGCATTTCCCGGCCCGGTTTGTAATATGCTTCAATTTCCAATAAAAAAAGGGGTTGAAGCAAGCCCATTTTTATTTTCGATTTGGAACTTCGAATGCCATTCACCATGTACGATTGCCGGCCCAATTTTTCAGTGTAAAGTTTTACAATTACACTTGTTTCGGAATACTTCAGCTGATGTAAAACAATGGCACGGGACTTTTCGATCATTGATTCGGACGAATAAACAAAATTTTTGTAATGGCATGTTCCAACCCGTCACTGGAAGCACACATCACAAGGTAAACTCCCGTATGTACTTTATTGCCTGCCAAATCACGACCATCCCAGGCTGCCTGACCGCCCACAGAGGTCATTTCGCTCACTAATTGTCCGCTTACCGAGGTAATTTTAACATTGGTATCCTCCATTAAACCTGTAATATATATGTCGCCTTCGTAGGCTGAACGAACCGGATTGGGATAGGCATACACATTCGTAAAGGTTGAAAACGCCTCTTTTGAGGGGGTAAGTAAAGATACCAGACCTTGGTCGGTACCAACGTATAGAATGCCATTTTTACCATCATATTCCAGGCTGATAATTCCGTTGGAAATTAACGGACTATCTTCGGCGGTAAAGTGTTCTATTTCTTGTGTCCCATCGGCTGAGACCAGGAAAATGCCTGCGTTTTTTGTACCCAAATATTTTTGATTACCACCATCTACTGCAATGGCTGTTACCGTTTGTGTTTGCAACAAAGGATGATAAAATCCATCGTTTTCATCGGAACTGGGCTGCGAGGCATAAAAAGGATCTTTGGTGAAAACCTGATCCGCATTTTTAAATACCGTTACCCCTTTTGATGTTCCTACCCAAATATCACCCTCTCTATCTTCAGCAATATCATAAACATCGTTCATGGTGGAAATCCAGGGAGCATCTACTGCATTTGAAAAATAGCTCACCACATCCAGCAAACGCTTGCTGCTGCCATCGCTACTCATAACCACAAGGCCACTTGTTGCTTCACGGGGTATGATCATCCAAATGTTGCCGTCACTTGAAACAAGCAACTTACCTACCTTATAATCATAAGCGATTTCAGGAATGGAAAAAGCCTTCCATGTTCCATCAACAGCATTCCTCACATGCAGGTTATTTTCAACTTCGGAATTACTCACCCACAAATTTCCGTTACTATCAAAATCCATCCCCCCAATACGAATATAATCATATACCTTTTGGAGCGTAGAATTTTTCTCGGTATAGGTGCTTATGTAGTTCCCATCTTCAAATTCCAAAATACCATTTCCCCATGTTCCGGCATAGACGTGATTCGGATTTCCTGGAGATGGCACAATACTTACCACATCACGGTAATCGGAGAGCACCGGTTGACTGGATGAATTGAATGCTTCCCATCGATTTTCTGAAGAAACATAACTTTGAAATACTGCAGGTCTATAAAGGTTATCCCATGATGAATTTCTTCCACCGGCAGCCACCCAAAGTTTATTGTTGGAAAAGCTCATGGCAAAGGCGCCATTATCCACCGGACCACCAGGGTTAATCATTGTAAAAATGCCATCTTTATAACGTATGGCGCCGTAGTTGTTATCGGCAATCCAAATGACTCCATTCCCATCAATAATGGCACAACGTGGATCAATGGCAATGGCATCGGTTCCCAAGGGAGTTGATTCGGGATCGTCGAAAGTATATTTTTTGATACTATATTTTAAGCCAACATTCTTTTGATAAATGTTAATTAATTTTTCACTATTCTTGTCTTCACCACAAAATGCAAGCATATCACCTTCCATTTTTATGCTTTTCACTACTTTTATTTCTTCGTATTCAAAATACCATTCCGTTTCACCATGTTTACTTAAAATGCGGTCGCTATGCCAATTATCGTCCTGATGAACGGCCCAAATCCGATCGGCTCCATATTCCACCAAATTGTAGGCGTAGTCTTCTATAATTTTGTGTTCTACCAGCTGCCAGTAGGAATAATCGAGCAAATTGGGGGCATCCTTAGCTATATATTTAATCCCGGAAGCAGTTCCGGCATAAATAGTATTTTGGTCAATGGCCACATCGTACACGATTTCGTAACTTCCGTTATCGCCAATAATGAAGGTATCTTTAATTTGTTTGTTCGTTATATCCAGCACCACAACACCAAAACCACAGGAGAGGTAACACAGGTCGTCGACACAGGTGGCATTGTAAATGGACTTATCGCCCGATATGTTTTTTCGTTTGATATCAGATATCGGGTGAATCTCGTCATTTTCCGATATAATGTCGATCATTGAATTTTTATAGAATACAATAAGGCTATTGGTGCTATGGCTGTATTCCATACCGCTGAAATCGGATCCGGAAAGGCCGTCAATTTTAGTCAAGGTCACCACTGCATCATCGGTTTGATTGTAATAAAAAATTCCACCTTCGGATCTGAAATAAATCTTTTTATTTCCGCGCACAACTTCGGTGGTATGTATTTTTGACAAGTGATATTGCCATTGTTCATTTTCAGCCCACAATAGCGATGTGATGATCAGAAGCAGAAAAATAAGGTAAATACGTTTCATAGTTTAGCTTTCGAGTTGTTGCAAATGTTCAATTAGTTTTGTCACCGCACGCCCACGATGACTAATTTCATTTTTCTCCGTCCTATTCATTTCAGCAAATGAAATGGAATAACCCTTGGGCTGAAAAATTGGATCGTATCCAAAGCCTTCAATTCCCTGCGGTTTTGTTAATATCTGGCCTTCAACAGTTCCTTCGAAAAGGGTTTCGTTGCCATCAATCAATAATGAAATTACAGTTCTAAAACGTGCATTTCTGTTTTTTATTTTGTCCAGGACAAAAAGTAATTTTTGCATATTATCCTGAGCACTTCGTTGTGGGCCGGCATACCTTGCAGAATAAACACCTGGTTCCATGTTGATGGCTTCCACTTCGAGGCCCGTATCGTCGGCAAAACAATTCATTCCATACTTATCGCTAATGTAACGTGCCTTCTGCGAGGCATTACCTTCCAGCGTGGCACAGGTTTCCGGAATGTCTTCGTCACAACCAATCTGCGCCAAACTTAAAAGTTCAAAACCTTGTCCTAAGATTTCCTGTACTTCCGATAATTTATGCTCATTGTTGGTGGCAAATACCAGTTTTATTTTTCTCATTCTATTATTCATTACATGCCAATGACAAATTTCTTTTATCCTTTATTTCAACTTGTTTGTAGCGAACATCAATGATGCCTTCCTCCTGTAATTGAAGCAAAACCCGCCCAATCGATGGTCGGGCTACGCCAAACAATTCGGCCAATTCGTTCTGTGAATGTCGCAATTTAAATGCATTCAATGCACCGGCTTCGTTGAGCAAATAAAAGGCAAGTTTTGCCTTTAACGATTTGAACGAATGAAAGCGCAATTTTTCAGACAAGAACTGAGCACGTGACGAAATCATCGATAAAAAGTTCTGCAAAATTAGTGCATTCAATTGGAATAACTTCAGTAATTCAGTTTGCGGAATCACAATAAACTTTGATTCACATAAAGTGATCACGTCCACCGGGAACTGATTCATCTGTCCAAAAATAAAGGCCGGGGCTAAAACAGAAGGTGCTTCCAACTCTTCAATTTTAAGACTTTTTCCTGTCGGTCCAATCATTTCTGTTTTTACCTTCCCTTCAGTTACAATTAAAAGTCTGTTGCAAAGTTCGCCCTGACTGACCACCAAGTTACCTTCAAAAAATGTTTTCCGCTGAAAAACAATTTGCTGAAGAATCTGTTCGATGGCCTCATCACCTAAACCTTTAAATATTGTGATGGACGACAATTTTACTTCCATTCCCTACTATTTTTTTCAAATGTAACAATTGTGACAACTTATTAGATTGAACACAGCTAGTTTTGTGCTAGAAAATATGAGAAAACATGATTAGAGAGATCGTTAAAATAGATGAAGATTTGTGCAATGGATGTGGACTTTGCATCCCGAATTGCCACGAAGGTGCCCTGCAAATTATCGACAACAAGGCCCGACTAATCAGTGATTTAATGTGCGACGGATTGGGCGCCTGCCTGGGTCATTGTCCTGAAGGAGCCATTAGCATTGAGAAACGTGAAGCAGTTGCCTACAACGAAACGGAAGTAATAAAAGATATGGTATTAAAAGGACGCAATACTGTACTTGCTCACCTGAAACATTTAAACGATCACAACGAAACAGCCTTTCTACAGGAAGGATTAGCTTACCTGAAAACCAATCGCTCCACGCTTGATTTTGATGTGGATGAATTGATTGATGAAATTTACGGCAATAAACCCGAAGCAAATTCTGGTTGTGCCACGGGAGGATGCCCCGGGTCGAAGGCAGTCACCATTGTTCCAAGTCAAATTCAACTGGCTGGAGGAATGCAGGAACAGCCCTCACAATTGCGTCAATGGCCGGTTCAGCTACACCTCATAAATCCAAACGCACCCTATTTTAAAGGATCCGACTTATTAATAGCAGCTGACTGTACAGCCTTTTCAATGGGAAATTTCCATTCCAAATGGTTGAAAGATAAAAGTCTGATTATCGCTTGTCCAAAATTGGATTCCGGAGCCGAAAGCTACATCAACAAAATTGCCATGCTCATTGACGATGCCAAGGTGAATACCATTACTGTAATGATGATGGAAGTGCCTTGTTGCGGGGGTTTACTTCGCCTGGTAAATGAAGCCAAGCACATGACCAACAGGAAGGTTCCCATAAAAGCATTGGTGGTCAGCATTAAGGGAGAAATATTGAGCGAAGAATGGGTCTAAAAATATTAGAATAAAGGAATAATCTAATGCTTGAGAAAGTTAAATTATTTTGAGCTAAGAAGAATGATTTAAGGGAGAAAAAACCCGCGTAACCAGCAATGGCTCGCGGGTTTTGGCCTTATAGTTGACTTGTAACTACGATTGTTAATACAAGTATTAAAATAATTAGATAGGCTTGGGGACTTGCAAAATTGATTGTCCAACCTAACATCTTGTTTACCTTGGGAACTATTGCCCGCTTATCTTTTTTATTAAAATAAAAGATACCCAAATAATACTTCCCACTATCTTCAATTCCCATCTTATTTATTTAAAGTTGAATGAATAAAAAAGTCGTACAACAGCGTAGCCATTTCTTTGGCGCCCTCAGTATTGGGATGAATGGCATCCGGAAATAAATTGCTGCTGTTTTTTAAAGGCTGGTAGTAATCAATGGAATACGTCTTATTTTTCCTGATGAGCACATCAAGTGCCGGATTTACTCCATTTACAATTACAGAATCGCGAATTCCCCATTGCACCTTAAATGCTGGAGGAGGAAAAGCTAAAATAAACTGAACATCAGGATTAATTACCTTAAAAGTATCCAACATGGCTTGATAATCGATGGCAAACTCGTTTCCAAATTCATCCCAATTTTGTGGTTTGGTATCGTTGGTTCCCAGCATAATGTATACCACATCGGGTTTAAATTCTAAAGCCGAGGTAAATTGTGGTTCATTCCACAAAGGTCGATCACCATGACGTAACATGGTACGTCCCGACACCGCAAAATTATTCACCACATATTGATCGCCAAACTTTTCTTGCAGCAGTTCATTAAATTGCGACGGATAACACTCCTCGTTCGCATTTTCCAGTCCCGAACCTATGGTAATGCTATCGCCCAAAAAGGCAATTTTAACCGGAGGTTTTACGGCGCAGGAAAATAACATTCCCAGCGCTAACAGCCACAACAATTGCTTAAAACTATTCTTGTTCCCTTTCATGCTTAAAGTTTTGAATTTCTAAAATTAGTTAATGATTACTTTCCTGACAAAACGTGTTCGATCGCAATTGATTTCTAAATAATAAATTCCGGGACTCACTCCATTTAATTGAATTTGATTTTGTTTTGTTTGATCATTTAGAATAATCTCTCCGCTCCCATTTACCAGCCTGTAATTTATAACTTTTACATCAATTCCACGAATAAATAGTTGTTCGTTTGCTGGATTTGGGAAAACAAACAATCCCCGTTGATCAGCTAGATCAATCCCCGTTTTTTCAACAACATTAATCCTAACTTCGACAATCAAATCGCCAACACTTGCCTGTAGTTTTACGGTACCCGGATTTGTTCCAACAAGCGTTATAGAGTTGAATGTTTCGTTCACCAAATTTCCTTCGCCCTCATTAAACTCCCACTTCAAATCATATTCCCGCTCCTTAATTTCTTTGTTGTATTGATCGAAAAAACTTATCGTAACGAAGGAACTGTCACCCACTGCAATTTTCAAGGGCTTACGTTCTGCCTTCAATTTCACGAGTTCAGGAACATACGTTTCCTGGAAAAAGGTCTTTTCATCGCTGTTTTTAGACCCAACAGCCCGAACAGTAAAAGTGGTATTTTCAGCAACAATAAAAACTGTGCTCCCTTCCACATCGACCAATTCACCGTTGAAGTATACCGAATCGGCACTACGGCTGGTCCACGAAATGGTTACTTCACCGTTTTGTGCAATAATTGCACTACTCGAACTAATTCCGGTTACATACGTATAACCGCTTTCCACCTGATGCACGATATCAGTCTCCACAATCTTATTGAATGCCATTTGTGCCAATACTTTTGCTCCGGCAGCATTTGGATGAATTGCATCCGGAAAAAGGTATGCACTATCGAGCAATGGGTGGTAAAAATCAATAGATTCTGCTTCATTCATTAATAGTAAAGAATCAAGAGCAGGCAATACACCATCCACAATAACGGTATTACGAATGTCGTAATTCACAGCAAATGCAGGCGGAGGATAGGCCAGAATAAATTTACAACGTGGATTTCGAACCTTAAAGGTATCAATCATCGACTGATAATCGGCTATAAATTCATCACCGTAGTCGTCCCAATTGTAGGGTTTGGTATCATTTGTACCCAGCATTATAAAAACAATATCGGGGGCATAATCTAAACTTTGTTGAAATTGCGGTTCGTTCCAAAGTGGGAAATCTCCTTTTTTTAACATGGTTCTGCCTGAAACAGCAAAATTTTCCACCAGACAGGTATCGCCATATTTCTGATTCAGTAAAAGTTGAATTTGTGACGGATAACATTCAACGGGGGCATTGCCAAGACCTGATCCAATGGTGATACTATTGCCCATAAATGCAAAGCGGACATGGTAGTCCCCGGCCTTTGCATTGACAAATAGCAGAAACAAAAATGCCAATAGTAGCTGGCTTTTCAAGTTTTTCATAGTATTTATTTGGTTTAGTTTTACTGTGCTCAAATTTACAAAAATGACGGGAAGAAATAGTCTATTTTTTTTCCCTGAAACAATCAATCCTTCAAATTATATAAATCGAATGTTTTCATCTAAATTTGCACCTGGCAAAAAACACACATTTATGATGATACTTTTTATTAGTGGTCAGGAAATTATTATGGTATTGGCGCTGGCGCTGATATTTTTTGGTGCCAAATCGATACCTGAAATTGCAAAAATGATGGGAAAAGGAGTTCGGGAATTCCGGAAGGCGACCAATGAAATTCAGCGCGAATTTAACGATGCCACATCCGATGTTAAAAAGGACCTTAACGAAGTGAATAAAAAACTGGAAAGTGACGCCCGTGATATAAAAGGTAACATCGATAAAAACCTAAACGCTTAATGGATCAGGCTTTCATAATCAACATTGGCCAACTTCTGTTAGGCATACTATTTCTTGTTGTAGGTGGCGAATTTCTGGTCCGGGGAAGTGTGTCCATAGCCAATCATTTCAAAATTTCATCCCTTGTGATTGGGCTTACCGTTGTAGCATTTGGAACCTCGGCACCTGAACTTATGGTGAGTTTCGATGCAGCGCTTACCGGTCACCCCGAAATTGCTCTGGGGAATGTAATTGGATCGAACATTGCCAACATTGCCCTGGTTCTTGGCCTTACCGTTATAATTTTACCCATGCCGGTAAACCAACAAACCATTAAACGCAGCTGGCCAATCATGTTCCTTTCGGGAGGCTTACTTTTCGCTTTCATGTCAAACAATTTGATTGATCAAATTGAAGGAGTTGCTTTATTTGCCTTACTCATTCTTTTCATTATCAGCTCTATAAGAAGCGCCAATAAATTTCCGATACACATCAAAATTCCTAAACCTAAAAACGAACATAAAATTGGCTTTTATGTCCTGATGGTAATTATTGCATCGGCCGGCTTGGCTTTTGGCTCCAAATTTCTGGTGAATGGCGCCTCTGGTTTGGCATTGAACATGGGGATCAGCGAACGAATTATTTCCATTACTGTTGTAGCCTTTGGAACCAGTATCCCGGAATTGACCACCTCCATTATTGCTGCCTTTCGAAAGGAATCCGATATCTCTGTAGGGAACATCATCGGATCAAATATTTTTAATGTTTTTGCTGTAATTGGTATTACTGCCGGCTATCGATCAATTCCCTTAAAATTTAGTGAATTCAGCATAGACCTCACTTTTATGATGATCTTCTATCTGCTTTTACTCTTATCGATGATGCCCCTTGGGTTTTTATTCAGGAATAATGGGACTTCGTTTGCCAGCCGATACCGGGCTGTAACCCAAGGAAAAATTTCGAGGATACAAGGCAGCATTTTTGTACTTTTGTACGTTAGTTACATAATTCTCATTTTTAAAAGTTAAACTTTTGATAACCGCCAAAAACATCACAAAATCCTTCGGATCACTTCAGGTACTAAAAAACATTGATCTGGAAATTGCCAAGGGAAAAGTTGTTTCCATAGTAGGTGCCAGTGGGGCAGGTAAAACAACCTTATTGCAAATTTTAGGTACACTCAGCCAACCCGATTCCGGAAAGCTTACCATTGATGGTAAAAATCCCTTAAAGCTGAACGAAAAGGAATTGGCAGCTTTCCGTAACCAAACCATTGGCTTTGTTTTTCAATTTCATCATCTTTTGCCTGAATTTACTGCGCTCGAAAATGTTTGCCTTCCCGGATTTATTGCCAACAAATCAAAAGCAGAGGTAGAAAAAAGAGCAGAGGAATTGCTTACCTTTCTAGGCCTTGGCGATCGGCTGACTCACAAACCCAATGAACTATCGGGTGGTGAAAAACAACGTGTTGCTGTTGCACGAGCACTGATTAACAATCCTTCGGTAATTTTTGCCGATGAACCTACCGGAAACCTCGATAGTAAAAATCAGGACGAAATGCACGACTTGTTTTTCTCCCTTCGCGACAAATTTGGAGTAACCTTAATTATAGTAACCCACGATCGGGAATTTGCAAAAATGAGTGATGAAATTTTGGAAATTAAAGATGGTGTGATTTTATAGTAAAAAATAATTCATTATGAAATGAATTTGCTTAGAGGCAATCACAAACACAAATGAATTAAAAATCGGCCTAAGCCAAAATTAGATATATAAGTTCCATACGACAATTAAAAAAGCAAATTATTTACGTATGAAAAAATGGATCATCGACAAAGAGTCTAAACTTATACAAGTATTATCAGGACGCAGCAATGCCTATCTGCTGCAATCCGGATCTAAATCGGTTTTAATAGATACCGGTAAAAAAAATGTAAGAACCAAGTTGACCAGAAATTTAAAGAAACTGGGCATCGTTCAAATCGATTTTCTAATTCTTACCCATACCCATTTCGATCATTGCCAAAATGCAGCTTATATCCAAAAGGAATTTAAAGCATCAATTATTGTGAGTAAAAATGCCAAAAGGCAGATTTCAGATGGATTTTCTCCTCTTCCAAAAGGAACCACCGCATATTATAGAAAGCTTATTGAATTGGCCAACCGACTTGGCGAGCAGGGTATTTCATTTGAACCCTTTTCGGCAAATGAATACATCGATGCCGAAACAATTTTGAAACTAGGTTCAACAAGTCTGGAATTGTTTCCAACACCGGGTCATTCCTCTGATTCAATCAGCATTCAGGTGAATCACCAATATGCAATTGTTGGTGACACGCTGTTCGGTGTTATTCCCGGTTCGGTTTTTCCACCTTTTGCTGACCAGCCCCATCGGCTTTCTGAGCAATGGGAAAAATTGTACGATACCGGATGTACTATTTTTCTTCCAGGCCATGGCAGACCAATTGCACGGAAACTGCTTAAAAAGTGCCTGTTCAAAATTGACCAATGACGGATAAACTGAACCCACAAGAGTGGAAAGATTTTTTAGATCAGAGTTACGATAAATACAATGTGCCCGGGTTTATTCCCAACGATCCCATCTCCATACCTCATCTATTCGATCGAAAGGAAGACATTGAAATTGCGGGTTTTTTAACAGCCACTATTGCGTGGGGCATGCGCAAATCCATCATCACGAATGCAGAAAAACTGATGAAGGGAATGGGCTATTTCCCCCATGAATTTATTTTAAATGCCAGTCCTTCCGATTTGAAGGCCTTTGCCAACTTCGTGCATCGCACCTTTAACGGAACCGATTTGATTTATTTTCTCAAAGCATTACAAAACATTTACCGGCACTATGGAGGTTTGGAAAAGGTATTTGCTGAAGGCTATCAAAAAGACCTTAGCTTAAAATCATCGCTTCAAAATTTCAGAACGGTTTTTTTCAGCCTAGAACACGAAACCCGAACCGAAAAACATGTGGCTAATGTGTTGAAAAAATCAAGTGGGAAACGACTTTGCATGTACCTTCGCTGGATGGTTCGAAACGATGGAAGAGGAGTAGATTTCGGCATTTGGAACGAAATTCCTTCCTCTGCACTGATGCTTCCACTGGATTTACATACCGGCAACATTTCAAGAAAACTGGGGCTACTCCATCGAACTCAAAACGATTGGCAAGCTGTGGAAGAGCTTACGGCCCAACTATCCGAACTTGATCCCAACGACCCTGTGAAATACGATTTTGCCTTGTTTGGATTGGGAGTCAATCACGATTTGTAAATTGCTATTTTTGTGAATTGATCATTTCTGAGAAAAACAAATGACCAATGACTTTTGACCATTGACTAAATATGTCCAATAATTATTTTCAGTTTAAGCAGTTCAGAGTCGTGCAAAACCATGCAGCCATGCGCGTAGGTACCGACGGTGTATTGCTTGGTGCATGGGCCGAAGCAGAAAAAGCTACGACCATTCTGGATATAGGAACGGGCACCGGTGTAATCGCATTGATGCTGGCTCAACGCTCAAATGCTCAAATCGATGCCATTGATATTGAAGAAGGCGCCATCAAAGATGCCGGATTTAATTTCAATCAATCTCCCTGGGCCGAACGCATGACCGTAGTTCATTGTTCCATTCAGGAATATGTTGGTCAAACTGCGAAGCTCTACGATTGTATTGTTTCGAATCCCCCCTTCTTTTCTAATTCATTAAAATCGAAGCAAATGGAAAAGTCACTTGCAAGGCATACCGACACCCTCAGTTTCGAGGAATTGATTGATGGAGTTGCAAAATTGTTAAAACATACAGGCAGGTTTTGTGTGATTTTGCCCATTGAAGCTAAAATTGAAATGATTACAATTGCCTCGAAATTCAAGCTTTACCCTTCACGCATCACACAGGTTAAACCGAATCCATTAAAACCGGTAAAAAGAGTATTAATTAAATTTCAATTTGAATCATTAAACCTTAAAGAAGATGAATTGATAATAGAAACTGAAACCCGCCATACTTACACTTCCGGTTTTATTCAATTTGTAAAAGCATTCTATTTAAACCTGTAATCTACAGGTCGAATCCCATCAAAAAAAGATTTCGTATTCCTATGGACAAACCTATTCTTTGTATTTCTTAAAAAGCGAAACAAAAATATGTCCACCAAAACCAAATGTGTTGTTTAAAGCCACATTCACCGTTTTCGTTACTGCTACATTTGGCGTTAAGTTAATTCGTTTATCAATGGCAGGATCAATTTCATTGAGATTGCTGGTTGGAGGTACGATTCCAGTGTTTATGGATTTTATACAAGCAATTGCTTCAATTGCCCCGGCAGCACCCAATAAGTGTCCGGTCATTGATTTTGTTGCACTAATGTGTAATTTATCGAGCGAGTTTTCGAAAACGGTTACGATAGCTTTACATTCGCTTAAGTCGCCAATAGGAGTAGCCGTGCCGTGCGTACTTACATAGTCGACATCTTCGGGCAACAAACCGGCTTCGTTAATGGCTTCGGTCATTGCCGCCACGGCACCAATGCCTTCGGGATGAGGTGCAGCAATATGGTAGGCATCAGAAGCACAGCCGCCACCTGCAATTTCGCCATATATTTTTGCTCCCCTGTTTTTAGCGTGCTCCAGTTCCTCAAGCATAATTACACCGGCACCTTCAGCCAATACAAAACCATCGCGTGAAACATCAAAGGGACGAGAAGCTGTTTCGGGGGATTCGTTGCGTTGCGAAATTGCTTTCATCGAACTAAACCCTCCAATTCCAGCAGGGGTAATGCTTGCTTCAGAACCTCCGGCAAAAATAACATTAGCTTTACCTAGTTGTATATTATTATATGCATTGATAATTGCATTGTTGCTTGAAGCACAGGCTGATGCAGTAACATAACTGACTCCACGAAAACCATAATGAATTGAAATATTACCGGCAGCCATATTCGAAATCATTTTAGTAGCAAAAAAAGGACTGAAACGAGGGGAATCTAAATTTGCTCCATATTCAATAATCTCCTTTTCGAAAGTTTCGATGCCACCAATACCAGTACCCCATATTACACCAACTTTGCTGAGATCGGTATTTTTTAAATCAATATTTGAATCTTTGATGCATTCATCAACAACCGCAACGGCATATTGTGAATAGGAGTCCATCTTGCGGGCTTGTGCTTTTTCCATAAATAGCAAAGGATCGAAGCCTTTTAATTCTCCGGCAAATTTTGTTTTAAAAGGAGAGGCATCAAATTTTGTAATCTCGGCAATACCACTTTTACCCTGAATAAGATTCTTCCAGAAATCATTAACATTATTTCCAATGGGAGTTAAAGCTCCTAATCCTGTAATAACAACTCTTTTTAGTTTCATATCGTTTGTTTTTAAAGATCTTTTCTTAATTAATAAGCCCATTTCAAATAGATCGATCCCCACGTATATCCTCCTCCAAAAGCAGATAAAATTAGATTATCACCTTTCTTTAATTTATGCTCAAGTTCCCAAAGGCATAATGGAATTGTAGCATTGGTTGTATTTCCATATTTTTCAATGTTTATCATCACTTTATCTGCAGTCATGCCCATACGACGACCAACAGCGTCAATGATCCTTAAATTTGCCTGATGAGGAATAAACCAGGCCAGGTCTTCAGGCTTTAATTCATTTCGCCTCATTATTTCTACCGAAACATCAGACATTTTAGATACAGCCACTTTAAATACGGCTTTTCCATCCTGATACATAAAATGCTCTTTTGCATCAACCGTTTCATGGGAAGCAGGTTTCAATGATCCTCCCGCTTTCATATAAAGGAAGTCTTTCCCAATACCATCAATTTGCAAGAGGGAATCCATTACGCCAACTTCTTCCGTTGTAGGTTCAATTAGCATAGCTACAGCTGCATCGCCAAACAAAACGCAAGTATTTCTATTTGTATAATCTGTAATCGATGACATTTTATCGGCAGCAACCAACAGAATTTTTTTATATTTTCCTGATTCAATAAAATGACTGGCAGTTTCAAGTGCAAACAAAAAACTGGAACAAGCTGCACTCAAATCAAAGCCCCAGGAGTTTTTTATACCTGATTTTTCAGCTATGAGACAAGCAGTAGAAGGGAAAGACATGTCGGGCGTTGCTGTTGCCACTATTACAAAATCAATTTCTTCTGGTTTTGTACCCGTTTTAGCCAATAATTTTTTAGTCGCCGCGGCACCCATATCCGAGGTGGCCAAACCATCGCCCTTAAGAATCCGTCTTTCCTTAATTCCAACTCGTTGCATGATCCACTCATCAGAGGTATCAACCATTTGGCTTAATTCTTCGTTGGTTAAAATATACTCGGGCAAGTAGGATTCGATTCCTGTAATTGCAGCATTTATTTTATTCATTTCTTATAATTTATACTTAAAAACACCTTTGTCAATTCGAATAATCATGTGTTCTTTTTTTTCTAATTCAAGTTCATCATAAAGCCAGTTGATTTGTTTTGTGATTAATTCGACCACTCTTTGGGGTGATGAATTTGAAACAACTATTGGAACAAAATATTTATTTTCAACTTCTATCATTATTCCATATTTTTTTGCGACAAGCAAATCAATATTATTGCTGCTGAGGAAATCAATCAAAATGCTGACTTTTTCATCATGATCTTTTATTTCAAAAACAGGATTTATCTCTTCTGAAATAAAATTCAAACATTTTTCAGTAAAAAGATACTCGTAAATTCGGATCATAGAAGCATCACTAAATTTCGTTTCAGCAATTAGATTATCATCTCCTATGGCAAAAGCAAATCGTAAATTCTTCATCTTCTGGTAGATTTGGTTCGTGTTAAATTTAATACACCATTGATAAATGTTAAAGGATGAACAGGGTTACCTGCAATATATAAGTCGATTGGGTATTTCGTTAAAAAGCTCCGGTCGATTGCCGGGCTGTCGGCAAAAATACCTCCGCTGATGGCATCAGTACCGGCAAGGATGATGATTTTAGGCTCGGGAATGGCATGGTAGCATCGTTCGAGGGACTCGGCCATGTTTGAGGTAATGGGGCCTGTAATTACAACTCCATCGGCATGGCGAGGCGAGGCTACAAAATCGATCCCAAAGCGGCTTATGTCGAACTGAACATTATTCGATGCGTTCAATTCCCATTCAGTACTGTTATCGCCACCTGCTGAAACCTGCCTCAACTTAAGCGAACGTCCAAACAAACGATGAATTTCTTTTCGAACAAGCGTTGGATCAACCATAATTGGCGCATCTTCAACTTCATGAATTATTAAGCGTTCCCTTATATTTGTTGATAATTTATAATCCTTGGTAAATGAAATCTTATCTGGAAATTGCACCGCACATTCGCCGCAAAAAGTGCACTTGCCCAAATCGATGCACAATGGGTTTCTTGAAATGGCTTTTGTTGGACATAAGTCAACCAGCAGCTCTTCATTCACTTGATTTTTAGTTATGATTGGTCGTCCTCTAAAGATGCCTGGTACTTTTGCGGTGGTAACATCTGGAATAAACTGTTTCCCCTGATGCCATAATATTTTTAGATTATCTAACATTTCAATCTTCCTTTTTTATAAATCGTGACCACTGTATGATAGGTTAAAACTCTTGTTACAGATTGGGAAATCAGAAATTTCGTTGTTCCTTACCGATTGAGCTAAAGCCATCCAATTGTGATGCGATGGATCTTTAATTTTATAGATTTTCAACTTTCCTTCAGCATCGGTAATGGCACAATGACAAATTTCGCCTCGCCAGCCTTCAACCAATGCAATAGTGAATTTGTCACTGCCAGGTTTAAATGGAATATTTTTGGGCGAATCAAATTCAGGGATAGATTCTATCAGCTTTTTACAATAGGAAACAGACTGTACAATTTCTTCCCTTCTAATCCGCACCCTGGAATACACATCACCATGATGTTTAATTTCGGGTTCATGAGTAATTGTCTGATTGTATAAATTGTGCGGATGGGATGATCTAATATCTCTGTTTAATCCACTTGCACGGGCAGCCATGCCCACAGCACCGATTTCAAGTGCCTCGTCGTAAGTTACAATTCCTGTCCTTTCCATACGCGACAAAGCGCTGGGAAGGGAAAAGAACTTATGGGTCATTTCGTTAAAGTCGGGCTCGTAAGCTTTAAAAATTTCAATGAGCCGATTTCCTAATTCGGGTGAAAAGGGGTAGTTTATTTTGCCGGGCCTGATTAAGCCTTTGGCCAAACGATTGCCTCCCCATTCCTGGAAAAAGTTAACGATTGGGGTTCGCAAGCGCCCATAAACCGAGTTGCCCAATTGGTAAGCAATGTCGGCACATACACCTGCCATATCTCCGGTATGTATGGCAATACGTTCCAATTCGAGAGCAAGGGTACGCGAAAATTGCAAGGAAGGATCGGCTGTGTAATCACTCAAGCTTTCCCAAAGATTTGCGAACGCGGTAGAATGTCCAACCGTGGTATCACCTGTTATATTTTCGGCAAGTGTAGCGCGCTCTAATATTTTTGTTTTTTGCAGAAACAGTTGTTCAATGCCCCGGTGCTGATAGCCCAGTTGAATTTCGAGGTGCATGATTTGTTCTCCGTTACAAATAAAACGGAAATGCCCGGGTTCGATAATCCCTGCATGAATCGGACCAACACCTACTTCATGCAATTCATCACTTTCAACCCCATAAAACGGATAGTTGCGAATGGTTTTTCCTGAATCGAATCGATTGTGGCTGTACCTGAAAGGTTTTAACCAGGGATGATCGGTATATGCAATTCCAAAGTTTTCGTGGATTTCCCTTTCAAACTTTTCAAAATTATGATTCTGAGCCGAAAACGATGGGTATTCAGTTTTTCCTTTCAAAACAGAACATGAAACATAAATTTCGTGCGTTGCATCGTCGGCAATACAACAGTAGAGTGTCAGGCAGTTTTCATCGTCAACACCAAAATAGTTAACACAATGCCTTTCGGGATTATTAGCCAGTAATTCAAGGTTCGTATTCATGAACTCTTGATAGTTCAGTTCGGGAATGTCCTTCAAATTAACCGTCTGATTGTTATGTAGTTTTATGGTATTCATATCGTTTTATTGAACAAGGGTTACAGCATCCTGAATCAGTTGCACAAATACTGGTGGCGGGCTATAGGCTAAATAAACCGACAATGCCAACAATGCAAATTGAGAGAACGAATTCCAAGGATTTATCTTAGGAATAGTGGTTTCATCTAGTTTCAATGGAGGCGTAAAAAGTAATTTGAAAATATTTGTTCCAAATCCCCAGATAATCATGGTCAATAGGATTAAAAGTGCAATTAGAATAACAATGTAATGAGCTTCGAACAGGGCCTGAAAAATTAAAAATTCGGAGACGAACAAACCTGATGGAGGCATAGCCGTGGCCGAAATAAAGGCCAACAAGATTACAATAGCACCAATCTTGTTGTATTTAAAGTAATGACCTGAATCGTAGATGCTTTTGCTTTTATAAACCAGAAAAATTTGATTGTATTGAAAAAATAAACTGGATTTTACAAAAGTATGAAGAATGAGATGTAAAATGGCGGCATAAACACCAATTCCACCAACGGCTAGGCCCAACATCACTAATCCCATGTGTTCGATGCTCGAATAGGCGAACATGCGTTTGATGTTTTTGATATGGGTCATGTAAACCGTTGCTACGAATACTGATAACAGGCCAGATATAATCATAATAACTGATGCCCAATGTTGTAACTCAGTGTGGGTAAGAATTGCATACACCCTGTAAATACCCACAAATCCCATGTTCATTAAAACACTTGAGAGCAATGCACCTGCCGGAGCCGGGGCTTTATCCTTGGCATCGACACCCGCAGTATACATGGGTACCAAACCAATTTTTGCTGTAAATCCGGTGAAAATGAAAAGGAAGGCGAGTTTCAACCAAAACAAATCAAGCTTTTCCACATTTTGAAGAATTGAATCGAACGACATGCCTTCGATACCCGCTTGTTTCATCGATAAACTCAAAAACAGAATGCCAATGTAGATAAAAGTGATACTGAGCGCACAAATAAAAACATATTTCCAAACTCCTTCGAGTGCCCTAATGTTGCGGTGATGGTAGATTAGTGCCGATGCACTAAGTGTTGTAATTTCAACAAAAATCCAGGTAACTGCAATGTGGTTTGACAGGTATGCCATACTGCAGGCCGACATCAACAATACCATCGCGGCAAAGAACAATCCTCGGGTGTGAGGCGTTTCATCGTGCGTAACAATATACCTGTAACCATGGTAAAAGGCGGGAATGCTAACAATACACATGGCAAAAAGAAGTAAAATTCCTAAAGCATCAGGTTTAAAGAATCTAAGTTCGATGAGGTTAATATGATTGTACTCGTAAAATCCCAATGCCCAAAGTAGAATCGTATAGCCCACAAGTAAAGAGTAGTTGACAATTCTGTTTTTGTTAAAAAACAGCCAGGCCGAAATGACAATTGTTCCTATTAAAAAAATACCAATCATATTATTAATCTTTTAGATTGCTTAGAAGAGTTACATCAGGGTTATTCAAATAATCGCCAATTTTATTGAAGAAGATCCCAAGAATTAACACACTGGCAAAAATATCGAGCATAATTCCCATGTTTACCAGCATCGGCATTTCGTTACCAACGGCAAGTGCCAATACAAAAACTCCATTTTCAATAACCAGATATCCGATAACATGGACAATGATTTTTTTACGTGAAACAATTAAATACAAACCCGTAAAAAGGTTCGATAAAGCGACAACAAAATAAGTCTTATCGAGATTTACATCGCTAACAGCACTTGATAAAATAATTGTAATGATGATGATCGCGGTTACAATAATCAACGAAATGAAGTTGGGCAGAAAGGGTTCTGTTTCTCTGGTGATTTTATTTCGTTTAATGATGTATTTCATAAACATGGGCACAGCAATGGCTTTTACCACAATGGTTTCAATCATGATGAATATCAGATTGGCCGTGTTAATTTCGGTCAATGAAAGATAGGTGGCGCCAAAAAGGATTATCCCCTGAAAAATCAGAATATTCAGGTAGGTATAAATCCGGTTGGCAATACTCATAAAGAGTAGCGTTATGGTAAATGTTATCAGCAAGATATCAGTCATAGTCGTATAATTTAAATGAATTTACCCAATACCAGTAACACTCCGAAAAAGATAAGCAGCGATACCGAAGTTAGAATAAATATAAACTGAGGGTTGTGGTTCATCCTGAACCGTGCCATAAACGATTCAAGTAAGCCAACGAAAACAGCAATTACAAATTGAATCCCGAAAAACATTGGAATCGATATCAGAATTGGGATTTCGCCAATAAAAAAGTTTGAGATCAGTGCGCCATACATGGCAAATTTTAGGGGAGTGGCATACATGATCAAACCCAAATCGAAACCGCTATTGTCCAAAATCATTACTTCGTGAACCATGGTAAGCTCCAGGTGGGTCTTCGGATCGTCAACGGGCATTCGGCTATTTTCGACCATGGCAATTAGTATGATCACAAAAGTGGCCAGGCCGCCAATCAGGTACGAAATGTAAGGTCCGTAATTGAGCGTACTGAATATCTCGTAAAATGAAGTATGGCCGGTGAAAAGCGCAAACGATCCCATGATGATAAAAAACGCAGGTTCAACCAACATGGAGAAAAGTGCCTCGCGGCTCGCTCCCATCCCTTCAAAGCTGCTTCCCGTATCGAGTGCCGAAACAATCATCATAAATTTCCCAATGGCAAGTACATAGGCAAACATTACAAAATCGCCGTCGAATGAAATAATTCCCGGTAATTTTCCATGAGGGATCATTAAAATGGCCATTACAATAGAAGCAAAATAAATGGTTGGGGCAATTTGAAAGATCAGGCTTGTTGTGGTGCTGATTACCGATCCTTTTTTCCAAAGTCTGAAAATATCTTTCATAGGTTGAAATATACCTGGTCCTTTTCGTCCCGATGACAAGCTTTTGGTGCGAACAACAATGCCCATAAAAACAAAGCTCGACAATATGATGAGTAAAAAGCTAAGCATATTACAATTGATTTAAGAAGTGAATAAATACCATGAACTTAGAAATTAGTATTGGCAAAATTATGGCCGTTGAAATAAAAATAAATCCGTAAAGAATGTAGGCTTGAATGTTACCATTCTGCAAAAAAACAAAGCGGTTCAACACCTTTCTGAAAAAATAAATTGGTTTGTCAATCAAAGCCGACTCCAATCTGTCGTAGGGGTGTGTGCTTTGTTTTATGGTTGTTGGGTAAAGGCCGGTTGCCACTGTTTTTGTTTTTTTAATTAAAAACAGCGGCTCAGCCAGTTTCCTGAAAGTACGGATGAAAGATGAAGCGGTGTACTGCATATTTTTTCCATCACCCACATAGGCACAACCCCAGGTAGCGTCAGTTAAAACCGATCGGCGTTTTATAATCAATCGTCGGATATACAAAGCCAGTACTGTAAGTGCCACAAAGCCCAAAGAATACAAACCGATAAGAGTCAAAATAGTTAGGTTTTGGGTGAGACCATCAGCAAGAAACAGGTCTGGATTTTTTTGAAAAAGATGTGCTGCTTTACTTAGGGGCGAAGTGAATAAAATCGGCAATACCCCAATCACGGTTATCGCATAAGCAATTAAGTATAAGGAGCCAACTTGTAAGGGTTTTTCAATGATTTTATCCGATGGCAATTCTTTTCGGGCTTTGCCTAAAAACACTATTCCAAAAGCCTTGGTAAAACAAATAAGGGCAAGGCCTCCGATTAAAACCATGGCTAAAATGGAAAAAAGCATCACCAGTATAAACATAAAATGATTCGACAACAATCCTTTGAACAAGCCATTGTAAATCAGAAATTCGGAAACAAAACCATTAAAAGGAGGCAAACCACAAATGGCCAAAGCTCCAATCAAAAACAGATAGGTCGATTGTGGAATCTTTTTGATTAGTCCTCCCAACGATTCAATATTTAAGGTGTGAGTTGCCTGATAAACATTTCCGGCACTATAAAACAACAGCGATTTAAAAAGTGAGTGGTTCAAGGTGTGTAGCAGCGCCCCGCCAAATCCAGCCATAAGCAATAACTGATTTTCCATCCCAATGCCCAGACATCCCAGACCAATGCCAATGCCAATGATCCCTATATTTTCGATGCTGTGGTAGGCTAGTAAACGTTTCAGATTGTGTTGAATAATGGCCAGCGAAACCCCGTACACTCCGGTAATTACCGAAACAATTAAAATGAAGTAACCAATGGTCATGTAATCGGTTTTGATCAAAACAATCATACGCAGAATGCCAAAAATGCCAATTTTTATGATAACGCCCGACATGATTCCTGAGATATGGGCAGGTGCTACCGGGTGGGCCAATGGGAGCCAGGTATGAAAAGGAACAAATCCGGCTTTGATGGCAAATCCAATAAAGAAAAAGACAAACAATCCGATTCCCATTGCAGGATGCATGGCTGTGAGCTTTGATATTTCTGCAAAGTCGAATGATCCGGTTTTTACTTTCACCCAAATAAAGGCGATGGTGAGAAAAAGAATGGCCACATGCGATTGAATGAAAAAATTGATCCCAGCCTTTAAGGTCTCTTTTTTATAGTGTTCAAAAATGATGGTTATAAACGAACTAATGGTCATTATTTCCCACATCACTAAAAAGACGATAGCATTTTGAACGATGCAAATGTCGATTAGCGCGGTGTATGCCAGAATAAATGCAGTTGCATGTAAAACTAAATTGGAGTGTTGATCACGATACATTTTCATATACTGAAAACCATACCATGCCCCGGTAAAAAAAGTGAAACTGATAATACCGATAAACCATGCCGATAAATAGTCAATGCGGATAGGAATTTCGCCGGTAGCCAGCGAACCCTTGTATGTGAATGAAATAAACCCGTCTGAAAAAGCCAAAAACGCAACCACAAAAGCCAAAACAACTTGAACTGAAATTACCGTGAGCGTGACAATGCCCATTTTTTTTGTACTTAAAAAAGGTAAAATCACAATGGTGATGATTGCGAGCAGGTTAATTATTTCAATCAGGTTTTTTCCCATAACTTAAACTCCCAGATTAATTGAACTTAACATCGAAACGATCACAATCACAAGAATAAAAGCTAAACCATAAATCACATACGACTGAACATTTCCATTTTGAATAAATTGAAACTTATCCAAAATAAAAGAGACCCATCGTGTAGGCGGAAGTACAAGGTATTGTTCCCAAAAGTCGGCGTAGTAAGTCGAGAATTTACGATGATTCGGATAAAGACTTGTCTTTTTAATTCGTTTAAAATCTTTCCCTTCATATACTATAGGAGCAAACAGACGGCTATAAGTTCGAGTGTATGATCTCCCTGAATATTGTGCCTTTTGGATTGGGGCAACATAACCACAACCCCAGGTTTCATAAGTTTGCGAAGGTCGTTTGCTGGTGATCATCTTTCGTAAAACGAAAAAAGTAGCCGCCAGCAATATAAAACCGATTGAATAAAATCCAATCGAAGAAATATCACCTACCATTTTGTCAAGATATACAAAAGAATATGAATCACTTGTATTGAAAAAAAGAGAACTTGTTTTTAATAGCGATGACGAAAACAGAATCGGAAATAAACCCACAAGCAACATGGCCAAGGCAATGAGATAGAATGGGAAAACCACAGCCTGATTATCGAATGTTTCATCAACATGCAAAGGTTCGCGGCTTTTGCCTAAAAAAACAATACCAAAAGCTTTGGTAAAGGTGATTAATGCCAATCCACCAATAAGCACCAAGGCAAAAATGGAAAAAAGCATGGCAAGGTTAAACATCGACTGGTTCGATTGAAGGCCTTTGAAAAATCCATTGTAAATATAGAACTCCGACACAAATCCATTGAAAGGCGGAAAGCCGCAAATAGCCAACGATCCGATAAGAAACAGGTATGCAGTGCGTGGTATTTTCTTCAGCAACCCGCCCAACGAATCAATATTCAAGGTGTGGGTAGCCTGATAAACATTTCCGGCAATATAAAAAAGTAACGATTTAAAAAGTGAATGGTTGAGTGTGTGCAGCAATGCCCCTCCAAATCCGGCAATCACCAGCCATTGATGATTCGATGCTTTTCCGAGACAACCCAACCCAATTCCCAAACCAATAATCCCAATGTTTTCGATACTACTATAGGCTAGCAAACGTTTCAGGTTATTTTGCACAATGGCCATCATTACCCCGTATAAACCAGTAACTATTGAAATGATCAGGATGCAAACTCCAATGATGGTATAATTGGCGTTGATTATTGTGAGCATTCGTAAAATTCCAAAAATTCCGATTTTAATAATCACTCCCGACATTACACCTGAAATATGGGCAGGAGCAACAGGGTGTGCATGGGGTAGCCAGGTATGAAAAGGTACGAATCCTGCTTTTATTGCAAATCCGATAAAAAACAAGGCGAACAAACCTAAACCCATGCGTGGATGAAGTGCGGTATAAACCGAAATGGCTGAAAAATCAAAAGAACCTGTTTTTACTTTGGCCCAAATAAATGCGATGGTTAAAAACAGAATGGAGATGTGCGACTGAATCAAAAAATTTAATCCCGCCTTTAAGGTTTCTTTGTTATAGTGTTCAAAAACGATCACGATAAATGAACTAAAAGCCATAATTTCCCAAACAACCAGAAACACAATGCTGTTTTGCACAATGCAAATATCAATCAAGCCTATAAAAACGAATATGTAAGCAATGGCATGTAAAATTAGGTTGCTTGTTTGTTCACGGTATTTTTTCATGTAGTGTATTCCATACCAGGCACCTGTGAAATAGGTAAACACGATAACCAGAATGAACCATGCCGACAAATAATCAATTTTCACCGAAATACTTCCTGTGATTAACGACCCGCTATAGCTGTATTCGACGCTTCCATTGGTAAAAACCTGATAAACCAGAACGAACGATAAAAGAACTTGAACGATAATTGAAACAAGTGCCGTAAAAGCTAATTTTCGTGCCTTCAAAAATGGGAAAATTGCCAAAGACAAGATGGCCAACAAATTTAATATTTCAACAATATGTTTTTCCATTCTCTTTTTTAGTTCATAAATAATTAAACCTAATTCAGTGTCAGTACATACCAAACAATGAATCTGCTTATCCTTGATGGCATCATCGAATTGTGACCTGGCACTTAGATTTGTGTAATTTCAGATGGCAATTTTCTTATCAAAAGAATTTCAAATAGTGAAGTATCCGAATGGTCGGAACAACACTTACCAACCTAAATATCTATGTATTATGTGGAATTATTACATTTGTTGTTACAACAGTAATGGAAACCAATGCTCTGTTCTTTACCTAAACAAATAAAATTCCTATAATCCCCAACACCAGAAACAAAACAGTTAACAATGACAACACGGAAATGACATAAAATAATTCAAAAAATATAATCTTAATTATTGACAAAAGTAATTCATTTGGAAATCGTAATCTTGATCTAAATCAGGAATAAAGTTGATTGAAATCAATATTTGACTATTTTTGAACATGAATTTTGAATATGGATAGTCTTTTAAATAAAATAAAGGAACGATTTAACCTGAAACGGGAATTTGATTTTGAAAGCTTACCTGAAAATGTTCAGCTAGATTTCAAAAACCAGATGATCGCCAAGCAATTTAAGCGGGGGCAAAATATTTTCACAGAAGGGGCATACCCACTAGGCATTTATTTTGTGAAGAAGGGAAAGGTAAAAAAATTTAAAAGTCTCAATGGAGGAAAGGAACAAATAATTTATTTGTGTAACGAAGGTGAGATGATTGGATACGCAGCATTTCTGGGAGAAGAAAAATATCAGGATTCGGCCGCCGCAATTACCGATTCATTGATCGGTTTTGTTTCAAAAGATAAACTAGATCGATTGTTGGATAAACACGAAGAACTATCCAACCTGCTGACTAAAAAGCTAAGTCATGAATTTGGAGTAATGGTTAACTTCATCGCTACCTTTACCACAAAAAGTGTAAGAGAAAGGGTGGCACTTACGCTACTCATCCTCAACGAAAACTTCAGACAAAACAGAAATGACGACAATGAGATTCAAATTGTGCTTACCCGCGAAGACTTTGCAAACATTGTTGGGATTGCGGTTGAAACCCTTGTTCGCATCTTAAGCACATTTGAAAAGGAAAATTTAATTGAAAAAAAAGGGCGAAAAATTATAGTTTTAGATACGCAAAAACTTTTTAAAATTGCTGATTTAACGGATACTTTTTAGTTTATCGATTGAATACCTTACGAAAGCGCCAACATTCGTTCAATGGGCTTTCGGGCTTTTTCAATTACATCATCACTTAAAGCAACTTCAGGCAATTCGTTTTTTAAGGCGGAGATATAGCTAAAACAATTGACTCGGTCAAATTAGTAAGCCCAACACACAAACACATGATTGTAAAAACAATTTTAGTAATTGAGGAGCAGAAATACCTTGCTGAAATATTTGATTTTTAAGTCCCAGCGATAAAAACAGGATGTATTCAAAACAGCTAGCGAAACGATCAGCTTTCTATCTTCTTTGAATTCTATTCGTTTATCATTAAAAACGAGTTGTGCCTTTTTTACATTACATTTAGTGCTTTTTAATTAAACGGCAGCCAAATTACAATATTCCGATTATGAAAAAGTATAATATCATCCTGCTTCTATTTCTATTTTCAAACCAATTATGGGCACAATCACATTGGGAAAGTATTATTCTTGAAGATAATACCTGGACCTACTTTGTACCAACCGAAGCACCTTCTTCTGATTGGGTCTCAATATCCTTTGATGATAACAATTGGCTCCAGGGACCTGGTGGCTTTGGGTATGCCGACGAAGACGACAATACCACTGTACCTGTAGGAACATCTTCGGTATACATGCGCAAAACATTTAATATCCGAAGTGGGGTAAACATAATGAGTTTGTTGCTGGATATTGACTACGACGATGCATTTGTGGCGTACTTAAATGGAGATGAAGTTGCACGCTCATTGAATTTAGCTGCCGGAGAGGTAGGATTAACTCCTTCTGTATCTGCCGATCACGAAGCAATAATGTACAGTGGTGGAAACCCGGAACGTATTGGAATTGATCCAACACTTTTAGTTGAGGGCAACAACATCCTTGCTGTTCAGATAATTAACATTTCAAGCAATTCTTCTGATCTATCGGGAAGAGTGTTCTTAAATGCTCAAATTGAAGGAACAACAATTGAATTCAATGAAATACCCAATTGGTTTCAGGAACCCGTGGAAATTGAATATTCTTCTTTGCCAATTATTGTAATTGATACTGAAGGTAAATCCATTCCTGACGAGCCCAAGATAATGGCTAAAATGAAAGTTGTTGACAATGAAAACAAGATAAATTATTTTAATGTTGACAAAAACGACTCATTAGCCTATGACGGGTTTATTGGGATAGAAATTAGGGGGAATACAGCCCAGACGTATCCTAAGAAAAGCTATACAGTTGAAACCAGAAATGAAGATGAGTCGAATAACAATGTTTCACTTTTTGGAATGCCTGCAGAGAACGACTGGGTACTACATGGTCCATATGCTGACAAATCACTGATGCGCAACGCGCTGGCCTATTATTTTGGAAACAATATGAGTGGGTGGCATCCACGAACGCAATTTGTCGAGGTGGTTATCAACAGCGAATACCGAGGAGTTTATCTGTTTGTTGAGAAAATCAAAATTGATCAAAACCGAGTTGATATTGCGACCTTAAAAGAAGAAGATATAGAAGGTGATGAACTTACAGGTGGTTATATTATGAGTATCGATCGGCAACAAGAAGGTAGTTTTAATTCACCTTACCCTGGAAGAACCGGAACTTATCAGATGACATTCTCTTATATTGATCCGAAGTATGATGAATTAAACGTTCAACAAAGAGAATATATCAAAAACTACATTTTCAGTTTTGAAGATGCTTTACATGGTAATAATTTTATAGATCCGGAATTGGGATATCGAAACTATATCGATGTTGAATCATTCATTGATTACTTCTTTATCACTGAAATCAGTCGCGATATTGACGGATACAGAGTTAGTGTTTTCTTTCATAAAGATAAAGACAGTAATGGCGGCAAATTAACTATGACTCCATTTTGGGATTACAACCTTTGCTTTGGAAATGCCAATTTCTATCAGGGAGGCAATACTGTAGGCTGGGCTGCTGATGGAATTGGCGCAGGCGATCAGGGAAATGAAATTCCATTTTGGTGGGATAAATTTAAAGAAGATCCTTACTGGCAAACCACCTTAAAATACCGCTGGGAAGATCTGCGTCAGGCAGCATTAAGTAACCATTCAATAAATACATTTATCGATTCATGTTACAACGATTTGATGGTTCCGGCTAATCGTAATTTTAATCAGTGGAATATTTTAAACTCCTATGTGTGGCCCAATGTTTTTAGTAATGGCACCTATGAAGAACATGTTGAGTTCTTGCGAAATTGGGTATTGCAACGTATGGAATGGCTGGATGAGCAATTTGAACAAATTGTTCCCGCCTTTGAGTATAATAATGCACCAACGGCTCATGCAGGCAGCGATTTTTCAGTAAAAGAGAATACCCTCGTAACATTAACGGGGACTGGTGACGATCCAGATGGAGATGAATTAACGTATAAATGGGAAGGTCCGGAAGGCGTACCCATTAATGATCCATTCAATGCTGAGATACAGTTCATGGCTCCGGAAGTTGATACTGATAGCACGTTCACCTTTAAACTAACCGTTAACGATGGGAAATTGACCGATTCAAATAAAGTGAAGGTGACGGTATTGAATAGTACTTCAACTGAAAGCTTTACGATGGATAATTTGGTTAAAGTATACCCCAATCCTGCAATTGATCAGTTTTACATCCAGTTTTATTCTGAAGTGGATCAAAACATCAACATAAGCATTTCAACTGTAACAGGGCAAAAAATTTACGGGCACACTGATTATTACATTTCAGGAAACAGCCGCATACAAGTTAACCGTTCGGAACTAAAAACAACGAGTAAACTATTGTTTTATAAGGTCGAATTTGAAAACCAGTCAATTGTATCAGGAAAAATAATAGTTCATTAACAACGGAATAATAGTTTAAGTTTTGTCAATTACTTATAACCTTGCTCGATTACGAAAGCGCCAACATTCGCTCAATAGGCTTTCGGGCTTTTTCAATTACATCAGCACTTAAAGCAACTTCAGGCAATTCGTTTTTTAAACACAGATATAACTTGCGTATGGAATTCAACTTCATGTACGAACAGTCGTTGCAGGCACAGGTGGAGTCGTTTGAAGGAGCTGGGATAAAGATTTTCTCAGGACAAACTTTTTTCATCTGGTGGAGAATTCCACTTTCGGTAGCCACAATAAATTTCTGAGTTTTACTTTCCTGAACATAACTTAACAAAGCTGCCGTTGAACCAATGTACTTTGATAGTAACAATACCGGTGTTTCACACTCGGGATGAGCAATGGTTTCGGCATCGGCATGCGCATTCATCAGGTCAACAATCTTTTCAACAGAATACTGCTCATGCACCATGCAGGCTCCGTTCCACAACACCATGTTGCGCCCGGTTAAAGAGTTAATGTAATTGCCTAAATTTTTATCGGGGCCGAAAATAAGTTTTTCATTCTGAGGAAAACTGTTGACTATTTTTACGGCATTCGATGAAGTACAAACAATATCCGTTTCTGTTTTTAAATCGGCTGTACAATTGATGTAACTAATTACCTTATGATCGGGATATTTCGCCTTAAAAATTCGAAACTCGTCAATAGGAGCAGATTCAGCCAATGAACAACCAGCCTTTAAATCGGGAAGCAGAACTTTCTTCGAAGGATTAATTATCTTGGCTGTTTCGGCCATAAAATGGACCCCCACAAACACGATAATATCGGCTTCGGTACGAGCTGCTTCCTGTGCTAAAGCCAGACTATCGCCCACAAAATCAGAAATATCCTGTAATTCGGCATCGATGTAATAATGGCCAAGAATTACTGCATTTTTCTCTTTCTTCAAACGAGCTATTTCCTCGACCAGGTTTATTCCTTTCGGGATATTTTCATCCAGAAAACCATCACGATCCAACTGCAAAGCTATAGTTGTAAAATTGGACACCATCTTTCCTCCTTCTTAAATGATTGGGCGCAAATTTAAAAAAACCATCCTTATAAATTGCTGATAATATAAAGAGATTTCCATCTTTAATAAATGCTCATTGTAATTGCTACATCAAAATTTCATTTTTACCCCACCTTCATTCGATTGTCCCAGATATTTCTTTCCTGCAAAAACAGAACGTGTTTGCATAAACAGATAAACATTAGGCACAATTTCATAACTCACTCCCAGGCCTGCATCCCACATAAGCATTTGTTGTCCGTTGGGGTTCATTTCTTGTTCAATAGCTGAAAGATTGATTTTTTGAAACATTCTTAAGTTCTGTGAAAACAATACTATTCATTCTGTTTTTAAGATTTAGGTTACCAGATAGTGGATAGAATTCGTTGAAAAAAGCATTATCGAAATTCAACCGATCGATTACGAATTCGGAATGATGCGATAGAACACTGAGGGTATCAGGTTTTTCCTGAGAAAAAGCGAGCTTAAAAAAAATAAATGAAAAGCAGACGAAAAGGTAAATTTTTATCATAAGGGTTGGAGATAAATAACACCCTTAAAGTTCAATATTATTTATGTGAAGAAACCAGAATATTTGGTAAAATAAATTAAAACACAGCTTGCTAAAAACTCATATTCATTGCATCGCGCATGGCGAAAAATTAAAATTTCATGTTCACTCCACCAAAACTTCTATTACCAACGGGAGATATATTCTGGAAAGAGACCGAGCTTTTAATAAAGATGGTATTCCCTTTTGAAACTTTGTAGCCCACTCCTACTCCTGCATTCCAGTCGAATTTTTTCTTGTCGGTAGGGACAAACACTTCATCTTCCACCTTGTATTCATTGTACATTCCACCTTGGCCGTCCATAAAAATATCTAACTTTTTCCAACCCATCGCCCTGTTTAAATGGTATGAGAATCCCATAACTAAAGGATTATTGTTTTGCCAGAAGGTATATCCATTTTTTGAAAACGAATAAAAAACATTAAATGGATAAATAACGTATTCATATCCATTACTATTCTGACCGTCGTAATTAAATAGTTGATAAAGCATTTGCTGGTTAACCATAAACGGACTACTTAAAGGATATTCTATTTCAAAACTGTTGTCGAATAAAAATTGGCTAATATTAGCTTTTGGAGGCACAGAGTAAAGATCTAAGGTATCGGTCTTTTCCTGCGCTAAAGCTAGTGTCGTGATAAATAAGAATATACAATTCATCATTAAACTTCTCATTTTTTTAAGAGTTTTGATTTATCCAAAGTTCAGCTTTTCAAATCACAAATTCATTAAAACTTTGATAAAAAGGCTTAATAAGTATTCGCCCTTGTATTAAATTCTCCTCAATTTATCTTTATTGTTTAGTTTAATGATGCTTATTGATGAGGAATAACAGTAAAGTATTCAAAGATTTGTTATAAATTTGAGATCTTTACTAATTAAAATTGCGAATTATATGATTAAATTTTTACCCTTTTTAGCCGGCTTGCTCTTGTCCTTTGGAGCACTAGCCCAAACCGATTTGTTTTTCTCAGAATATGTTGAAGGCACAGGAAACAACAAAGCTGTTGAAATATATAATCCAACCAATCAGACCATCGATATGACGAAATATTATGTTGCTCGTTTTAGCAATGGGAGTACCGATTATTCAACCGGTGGTATTGTTCAACTTACCGGCACATTGGAACCCTATAAAACTTTTGTTTTGGTAAACGGGCAAACAACGTCAACCGAATCTTCACCTGCACCTGACGCTGCATTGCAAGCACTGGCCACGCAAATGGATAATCCTTATCCGGCTGCAACCTATATGAATGGAAATGATGCCATTGCTTTATTGAAAAGCGAAACAGGTGATGCAGCCGATGCTTTGCCCGTTGACCTGATCGGCAACATTGGTCTGGGTTCTAAAATTAAAGCAGAAGCCGGGTGGGCACCTTTTACCGATACCATTATCACCTACAAAATTGGTGAAGTGGAATACAAACATACCATTACCGATTACATCATTAAATCTACCGACGATACCAAAGCGGCAGCCTACGGACCTTATTGGTTGGCCTGGACACAAGACCATACTTTACGTAGAAAATACGATGTCGTTGACGGCGTTAAAGAAAATCCCGCACAATTTAATGTGAGTGCAGAATGGGATACCGTTTCAGTTGCCCTGCAAGGTGTTGATGAACTTACAGGAGAACCATACACTTACCGTAGTTACAAAGATATTTGGAATGATTTAGGCAAACATGCTTGTGTTGCAGAAACCAATGGCGGAAATGCAGTTGAAAACCTTATAGATCAAGGTATAAATATTTTCCCAACACTGGTGAAACAATCTTTTACCATTACATCAACAAGCGAATTAATTCATCAGGTAACGCTGTTTAATTTAAGAGGAGAACAGGTTTTCATTCAAAATTTCCAGGCCGATCATCGTGTCCAAGTTCAATTGCCTCCATTAAATAAAGGTATTTATGTGGTTAAAACAACCACCGATAAAAATGCGCGACGTATCACTCGTATTGCCATTCAATAACAAAACAACATAATTTTTATACAGGTACTCATCTGAGTACCTGTTTTTGTCTTATGCCGTAACAACTAAAAAATGAGACTTAAAATCACATCATTCATCCTGATGGTTTTCTTCCACTATTTTGCTTTTGGACAGACCTTAATTAACGGAACGATTAAAGATATCAATAGCGGTGAAACCCTTATTGGAGCAAACATTTTGGTCAAAGGCACCACAATAGGCACTGTATCCGATCTGGATGGAAATTATAGTTTTAAACTTCAAAAAGGAACTTATGAATTGCAGGTCTCTTATGTAGGGTATAAAACCATCGAACAATCCATCATCGTAGACATAAAAACCCTTTATCTGGACTTCTCTCTAACGCCAGACCTACTAATAGATGAGGTTTTAATCACATCAGACATAGCCAAAAACAGGGAAACACCTGTTGCCTTTACCAATATATTACCAGCCAAAATTCAGGAAGAATTATCCGGACAGGATATCCCCATGATTTTAAATTCAACACCGGGAGTATATGCCACAGCACAGGGCGGTGGAGACGGTGATGCCCGAATTACCATTCGTGGATTTAACCAAAGAAATGTAGCTGTAATGCTCGACGGAATTCCTGTAAATGATATGGAAAACGGTTGGGTATACTGGAGCAATTGGTTTGGTCTTGACGGCGTAACCCGCAACATTCAGGTACAACGTGGATTAAGTGCTTCAAAATTGGCTCTGCCTTCAGTGGGAGGCACTCTAAATATCATTACCAAAGGAGTAGAAAGTAAAGCGGAAAACAACATCGATCAATCCATTGATCAATATGGTAAAGTACAAACCAGCGTTGGTTTTACCACCGGAATGTTGAACCATGGATGGGGAATTACCGGTGCTTTCGCTTATAAGAATGGAAAAGGATGGGTCGATCAATTGTACACAGAAGGTTTTTTCTATTACCTTAAAATAGACAAACGTTGGAAAAACCACGTCACATCAATGAGTGCCATGGGGGCTCCACAGGAGCATTCACAACGGTCGTATAAACGATCAATTGGCAAATACGACACTGACTATGCAAAGGAATTAGGCGTTGAGCAATTCACACCAATTAATAATTTAGGTATTGGATACAATCAACATTGGGGATACGTAAACCGCAACCGCTATGACGAAAATGCTCCCCGTGAAGTTGTTCATGAAAAAGTTAATGTTTATCACAAACCTCAATTTAGTATCCGCGATTTTTGGAGCATTGGTGATCAGTTCTCCATTTCCAACATTCTTTACATGTCAATCGGAACAGGAGGGGGCGATGGAACCCGTTCAAGTATCAAAGAAACGCAATTGGT
Organism: Prolixibacteraceae bacterium; assembly: GCA_041821245.1. Taxonomy (GTDB): domain Bacteria; phylum Bacteroidota; class Bacteroidia; order Bacteroidales; family Prolixibacteraceae; genus Roseimarinus. The sequence goes on along the minus strand of JBGUEP010000001.1, from coordinate 116,378 downwards.
GAGTGATCCAACAAGGGACGATTACGGCCAGATCAATTGGCAAAAAATATACGATACCAATAGTAAACCCACCAAAACAGCATTTGGATATATTCCACCCATTAACGATGATTATAGTGATTCACTTTATGAATCAGATAATTATTTAGTGCGATCAAATAACGATCACTTCTGGGTGGGTTATTTGGGAACAGGAACCTATAAAGTGAACGACATGCTAACCATTTCAGGTGGTGTCGACGCCAGGTATTATAATGGAACTCATTATCAAACAATTAAAGATTTGTTTGGCGGAGATTATGCGGTTGATCAAAACGATAGTCGAATCGATTACACTGAAACTCCACTGGAAGCAATGCGATATGTTGGCGACACTGTTTATTTTTACGATAAAGGATTGGTGCGATGGGCTGGTCTGTTTGGACAGGCAGAATATACCACTGACTTTATTTCCACCTTCATCAATATCAGTACAGCTTATACCGGATATAAAAAAGAAGACTATTATGGGAACTTAAATTCGCCCTGGGTTTTTACACCTAGTTTTACTTTTAAAACAGGAGCTAATTTTAACATTTCCAAACATTCAAACGTATTCTTCAACCTGGGTTATCTGTCAAAAACTCGCGATTTCAAATACTTCTTCCTGGGATATACCGCTGAACTGAGCAGCGATACAGAAAACGAAAAAGTAAAGGCCATTGAATTAGGCTACCATTACTCTTCATCGCGCTTTTCGGCCAATGTAAACGGCTATTTTACCCAGTGGCAAAATAAACCGACCAACCGCGTTTACTCCACTTATATTTTAAAACCCGGCGATGTTGGTTTTAATACCGATGACTTAGAAAAAAACAACATTAGAACCTTTGCCGACATGCCGGGAATGGATGCTTTGCACATGGGTATCGAATTTGATTTTGCCTATAAAATTTTGCACAATCTGGATTTACAAGGTTTACTTTCTGTTGGAGATTGGACATGGGACAAAGCCATTCAAGGTTTGCAATTTTATAACGATGACACTCATCAACCAACACATCAAATTGATTTTGATGCAACAGGAATCCATGTTGGCGATGCAGCACAAACACAATTTGGTCTTGCCTTGAGATACGAACCCATTAAAGACTTTTACCTAAGTGGACGGATGACTTACTTTGATCGCTATTATGCCGATTTCTCACCTGAATCAACAACCGATGAAGATGGAAATCCTGTTGATTCATGGAAATTGCCATCCTATACACTAGTTGATTTGCATGCCGGCTATAAATTCAGATTCAAAAAGATGAAAAAGGTGCATTTCAATTGGCGGGTGAATGTGTTAAATGCCTTGAATACCGAATATATTTCGGATGCAGTCAACAACGATTCATATAGTGCCTTACCCTATCAGGATTTCGATGCAAAATCGGCTACGGTATTTTTTGGAGCACCACGCAACATTTCAACTTCTATCGGAATTAGATTTTAAAACAACAGATGATATCAATTATGAAGAATTCAATTGTTACACTATTCATACTTGTAATAGTGTCATTTCATTCCTTTTCACAGGAGACCATCGCCACAGCGCGATTAAAAGTGAATCAAACCATCACGGTTGGTGGCATTGTAACCAATGGTCTGGAGCTGGGTGGCATTCGCTATTTTCAAGACGGAACCGGTGGTCTGGCCGTATATGGATACACCGACTTGTTGGCCGTTGTTCCCGGAGACTCTATCGTTGTTACCGGCAAATTGGTGGTTTACAACAACCTCTTGGAAATTTCACCACTCACTTCGGTAAGCGTTATTTCCAGTGGAAATCCATTGCATGAGGCCAAAGTAGTCACCATTGGTGAAGTAGGCGAAGCATACGAGGCTCAACTCATTAAAATTAAAAACGTTGTATTCGACAATGCCGGTAGTGTTTTCGAAGGAAATAAAAATTATAACTTCAGTGCCAATGGAGAAACCGGTGTTATTAGAATTAACAAAGACTCTGATGGCATTATCGGACAAATAGTACCGTCAGGGATGATCGATCTGGTGACCATCTGTTCTCAGTTTTCATACAATGCAGACGATACCCAAACCGGCTATCAATTGTTGCCCCGCACAATGGCTGATTTCATTCGTGAAAGTAGCATCCATTTTACATCACCCATTTCAATTTCAAATTTAACAAAAGAAGGATTTACTTTGAGCTGGAGAACAAATACCACTGGAAATGCTGAAGTAAGCTATGGATTTGAAGACGAAAATCAAGCCTTAACCCAAAAAATTGTCGGCACAGTTACAGCCGATGGCGATGACTTTCTGAATGTTGTGAACCTAAGCAAGCTAAATGCAGGATCAATCATTTTTGCCAGGTCATATACTGTTTCGGGTATCGATTCAGCAAAATCAAACATCAATGCCTACGCCACTCAATCGAATTCGTCGGGCGACATCAAGGTCTATTTCAATACCGAAGTGGACCATTCCGTTTCTAAAGGAGTTGATGCTATTTACCTCAATAAAGCCATTGACGATACATTGATTGCCTACATTAACAGGGCTCAGGAATCCATCGATTTCACCATTTACAATTTCAACAACGATAACATCAGCAACATTAGCACTGCCCTAAATGCGGCATTTGTACGCGGAGTAAAAGTTCGAATTATTAGCTGCGGAACGGCCAACAATTTTGGTATCGACGATCTTGCTGCAGGTGTACCTTATTTGAAAAGCCCGGACAGCAACAACCGCGATGGCATCATGCACAATAAATTTGTGATTTTCGACGCACATTCTACTAATCCCAACGTTCCTGTTGTTTGGACCGGTGCCACCAATTTTACCGACGGGCAGATCAATACTGATCCCAATAACGTGATTATTCTGCAGGATCAAAGTTTAGCCTTGGCCTACGAATTGGAATTTATTGAAATGTGGGGTTCCAAAACAGACGTTCCGGATGCGGCAAATGCTCGCTACGGACTATTCAAACAGGACAATACTCCGCATGAATTTATTATTGGAGGAAAACGCGTTGAATGTTACTTTAGTCCTTCGGACGGAACCAACCAAAAATTGATTGAAGCCCTTAATGGTGCCGATCATGATTTGAGCATTGCCACTATGCTGATCACCAGGTCCGACCTGGCGTACAGTATAAGAGATGCCAAAGAAAGAGGCGTAGCCGTAAATATCCTGACTAACCAAGCCGGCAACAACACCGATTTGGTTAACGAAACCATTATTGCAGCCATTGGAGTTCAACACTATGTATACAACGAATTTGTTCCTGGAATCATGCACCACAAATATGCTGTAATCGATCAGGATTTACCCTCTTCCGATCCAACCCTAATTACCGGAAGCCACAACTGGAGCGCCTCGGCTAATGATCGGAATGATGAAAACACCTTGATCGTTCACGACGAAACCATTGCCAATATCTACTATCAACAATTTGTCAAAATTTTTACCGACAATAAAGGTAGTTTTGTTGAAATAGACAACGCGCCAATGGCAATAAACGACGAAGCTACCGTTGTAAAAAATGGCACCGTAACCATCAATGTTTTGGACAACGACCAAATTCAATCAAGTGTTGATTTATCCATTGAAAAAGAAGCTGTCAATGGACGTTCATACATTCCGTTCACCAATCCCAACGTAATTGCCTATCAGGCTCAAAATGATTTCACCGGATTAGATAGTATTCAATATCGCATTAGCTATCAAACCGATGTCTCACTATCGGCAGTTGCAACCATTTATGTAACCGTAGGGTCAAATGGAATAACATCATTAAACAAAAAAACCAACATTACCATCTATCCAAACCCTGTTGAAAATATGCTTCAGGTGAAAGCCGATTTCAACATTTCAGGTTTAACTGTTTATAGTTTAAACGGAGCACTGATACAAAAGAGCACTTCATCAACAGTGAATGTATCTGGCTTGCAAAAAGGCAACTATTTGCTGGAAATAAAAGATGATTCAGGAAACTTGTATTTCGATCAATTCATACGAAAATAGAACCACATTGGCTTTGCCAAATGCAAACGGTTTCATGCACAATAGCTCGCATGAAACCGTTTTTACATTTGTGAAAAACGTAGAATTGGCAAATTATTTAAAAAAGTTTTACAAAACATAAGCTTCAACTGTAATTTTCGCATGTTTATCTATACTTTTAGATAGAACTAAACCTTGAAATTATGATCATGAATATTTCTACCTGGTGGGAATCCATGGATACACTACTCAAAATATTTTGGTGTATAGCACTTCCTTTTTCTCTTCTTTTTGTTATTCAAATGATTCTCACCTTTTTTGGTGGTGATTTTGAAAGTGGCGAAGCAGATGGAAATGCTGACATGGCGGTGGATGGCGATGGAGGAATCGATTTCCAGTTCCTTTCCATAAAAAACCTTATTGCCTTTTTTACCATTTTTGGATGGGTTGGCATTTTAACTCTGCATGCCAATCTACATCCTTTTATTTCATCAGTCATCGCAACCGTTTCCGGTTTATTGATGATGTTGATCATGGCTACCATCATGTATTACATGAGTAAGCTGGCAGAGGACGGCACACTGGTATTAAACAATGCCAAAGGAAAAACAGGTACGGTATATTTGCCTATACCCGGAAAAAGAGCAGGCATGGGTCAGGTGCAAATTAAAGTGCAAGGATTCCAAACTCTTGATGCCATGACCGATGGTGATGCTATACCAACAGGAGCCATTGTTGAAGTACTCGAAATAATAAACAACAACATTCTACTGGTAAAAGCCAGTGGCCAATAAATCAAAAACCTTCAAATTTTAAAAACTTATGGGTGAATACATTGTAATGATAATTGCAGTAGCTGTAGTTTTCGTTTTTATTCTAATTATTTCCTTTTTTCGCCGTTACAAACGTTGTCCCTCGGACCGTATTTTAGTAGTATATGGCAAAGTTGGACATAGCTCCGACAATGAATCGGTTTCGGCCAAGTGCATCCACGGAGGTGCGGCTTTTATTTGGCCAATCATTCAGGATTATTCCTTTTTGGATTTAACACCTCTGTCCATCGAAATCAATTTAACCAATGCTTTGAGTAAGCAGAACATTCGTGTAGATGTACCTTCACGGTTTACTGTTGGTATTTCAACTGAACCTGGAATCATGACCAATGCAGCGGAACGTCTGCTGGGTTTAACACAGACCGACATCAGTAATTTAGCCAAAGACATTATTTTCGGTCAATTACGTTTAGTGGTTGCCACCATGGACATTGAAGAAATCAATAGCAACCGCGACAAATTTTTAGCAGCTGTATCGAGCAATGTTGAGCAAGAATTGAAAAAAATTGGTTTAAAACTCATCAACGTTAACGTAACCGATATTAATGATGAATCGGGCTATATTGAAGCATTAGGAAAAGAAGCAGCCGCCAAAGCCATTAACGATGCCAAAAAAACTGTTGCCGAAAAAAATCGCGATGGTTCTATTGGAGAGGCCAACGCGCACCAGGATCAACGGGTTCAGGTTGCTAGCGCCGATGCAACTGCTGTTGAAGGAGAAAACACAGCGAAAATTACCATTGCCAACTCGAATGCCACACGTAGAGAGCGCGAAGCCGAAGCCGAACGAAAAGCTGTAGCTGCTGAAAAAGTAACTCAGGCCAAAGCCTTGGAGGAAGCCTATGCTGCTGAACGTCTTGCTGAAGACGCACGTGCTGAAAGAGACCGCTCAAGTCAAAAAGCCGACATCGTAATTCCAGCCATGATCGATAAAGAAAAAATCGAGATTGCTGCTGAAGCCATCGCAGAACAAACCCGCCGTCATGCGAAGGGTGAAGCCGATGCTATTTTTATGAAAATGGAAGCTGAAGGAAAAGGTATTTATGAAATTTTGAGTAAACAAGCCGAAGGATTCAAACAATTGGTGGGCGCCACGAAAGATCCAAACAGTGCGGTAATGATGATGATTGCCGATAAACTGCCAGAACTGGTAAGAACACAGGTTGAGGCAGTGAAAAACCTTAAAATTGATAAGGTTACCGTTTGGGATACCATGAGCAGTGGAAAAGATGGTAAATCACCTGCTACTGCCAACTTCCTTTCCGGAATGTTAGGTGCAATTCCTCCAATGGAGGACTTATTTAAAATGGCAGGAATGGAACTGCCCGACTATTTGAAAGGCAAACAAAAGGAGCAGGAAACAACTCAAGATGCCGTTGAAATAAAAGAAGAAAAAGAATAAACCAATTAAGGCTGTCAAATTTACGACAGCCTTTTTTTATCCTCAATCACGTTGAAACAATACTCAAAAAGTGAAAGGAGTACTTTAACAAAGACAATTTATTCGCTTCAATTTTTTATCTTTACCTAGAACTTGAAAAATAAATCAATGATTACTCCGTACAAAAAAATATTGCTAAAACTCTCAGGCGAGTCATTAATGGGCGATAAAGGATATGGCCTCGACAGCAAACAGCTTAATAGCTACGCCATTCAAATTAAAGAAATAGTTGACGCAGGAATTCGTGTGGGAATTGTGATTGGAGGAGGAAACATCTTTCGGGGATTAAGTGGTGCCACTGTGGGTTTCGACCGTGTAAAAGGCGATCAAATGGGAATGTTGGCAACAGTAATTAATAGTCTTGCCCTTCAATCCGAATTAGAAAAAAAGGGCGTCATTGCACGTTTATTCACCGCCATTAATATGGAACCCATTGGGGAAATGTATTCCAAACAAAAAGCGATCGATGCTTTTAAACAAAGCGAAGTGGCCATTATGGCCGCAGGTACAGGCAATCCTTTTTTCACAACCGATACCGCCTCAGCACTTCGTGCCATTGAGATTGGTGCCGATGTTATGTTAAAAGGCACTCGTGTTGATGGTATCTACGACGATGATCCGGAAAAAAATCCAAATGCCAAAAAATTTGATAAAATTACCTACGATGAAGTCTACCAGCTAGGATTAAAAATTATGGATCTCACGGCTACTACCATGTGCAAAGAAAATAACATGCCAATCATTGTTTTCGACATGGATACCCCGGGAAATCTTAAAAAGGTACTTACTGGAAGTAAAATAGGAACCTTGGTCTATTAATAAAAGAATACAAAACCACTTATTTATAACTCCGTCTGTTGTTCAGTCGGAGTTTTCTTTTGCTCCCCGCGCGTATAAATGTCCAGGGCCACAATCATGGCGGTAAACCCCCAGAATGGTACAGAAGCTTTATCGGTATCCAGAAAATTATTTAATAAACTATGAATGTAATAGGTCACCAAACCCATTATTGCAGACATTAAAATAGTTTTAATCCGTTTGTCGTTGGTACGTGAATAGGCCGTCACACCGGTAAAAAGCACCACAATAATCAAGACAATAAAATTAAGCATTCCCAACAAACCCGCTTCAGCCAGCGATCCAAAATATTCACTGTGAGCATTTCCCCCATCGCCTGAATTGGTACTAATGATGGTACGTTGACTCGTCAGTTGATAAGGAGCATAGTTAAAAGCATAAGTCCCAGGGCCCCATCCAAACACTGGTTTTTCTTTAAACATTTGAAGGGCACATTGCCAGCGATTGATCCTTTCCACATTTGAAGCATCGGTGGATATGTTCGTCATTGAGGTGATATGGTCCGTCAAATTAGCCGATGAATCAGTCGAATTCTGCTCCAGTTTTTGCAAAATCTGATTCTGAAAAAGAAGCAGAACCAATACGATGGATACGACCGTTATGGCGAGTGTTTTAAATTTAATCTTCAACTTTAAAATTGCCCAAACGCCGAACGAAATGATCAAACTGAGCCAAGCTGCCCTTGTATAAGACAATAGTTCGGCCACAACAAGTATTAGCAATAATGCCCACAACCAAATTCTTTGCTTCGGTTTCATCCATTTTGCCAACGATAAACCCAATAAAAAAGGAATAAACATGGCCAGAACAGCCCCATACGAAGTGTGGTCGTTAAAAAAGGGAGACATTACCCAATGTGCAACCTGATCGTCGTATAAACCAAACATGATGTGTCGGGTTATGGTGTATCCAATTACCGGAACAAAAGCAATGGTATATAACCAAACGAATTGTTCTATTTTCTTTTGATCTTTGAACAGGTAGGTCATTAGAAAAAAGAAAATTAAAACATACCAAATTCGTGTAAGTACAAACTTAATTGAAACAAGAGGTAAAGTACTAAAAAAGGTGGTGAATATCATCCATCCCAAATAGACATAAATGACTATTGAGACCGGATGTTTGGTAATATTTTTATCGATGCGCTTACCTCTGAAAAATGAAAAAAGAAACAAAATCAGGATCCCAAACAATAAGGGTTCGGTAGGTATAAACATGTCAACAGGAAGCCCGAAATAAAGCTCATGCAAGGGAACCGATAAGGGAGTTAGAAAAACAACGAGCCAAATCAATTTCTGATACTCGAAAATTGCAGTAAGCAAAATCACAAGCACTGCAGGTATCAGCACACCCAGCATGGTATCTTTTTTTAAAAGCAACCAGGCATTGAGCAATACAAATGCAAATGAAAAACCGTAGAACAGAATAATTCTGATCGACTTTTCAGGCACGTTTTTATAAAGTTGATTTAGCCTCACGAATATAATCGATCAACGATACGGTTATGAATGAAACAATGGTTGCAGCAACAGCCGCCAAAAATACAATTAACCACCTGATTGGATATGACTTTTTATCCGCAACAAAGGGATGTTCAACCACTTTTGAATATGATAGTTTTTGATCAGCCATGGCCATGTTGTAATCGTAACGTAATTTGAGTGTATCAGCAGCCACTTCGTAGTTTTCCAACAACTCCTGATATTTTCGTAACATACCACCATTGTTTACCAGTTTGCCAATCATTTCGTTCGAAGGATTCTTGTCCCCCTTATAGGCTGCAGCATCCATCAAACCTCTTGTAGCTGTTTCGGCCTGAGTAAAATAATCGATCAATCCGGTTTCTTTTCTTAAGGCTTCAATTTTTTCAAATAGAGAATCAATTTCGTTACTTTTTTGATCTAAACGTTTTTTATTTACTTCGGCAAATTCACGATACTTAACAGCACGTTGCTCCTGAATGGATTGATTGAGATAAACTACAATCGAATCACAAATCACACAAGCCCTTTTGGGATCCGGATCGAGTACTTTAATTTCGACCGTTTCGAATTCTGTCTTTTTATAGCTAATGTTGAGATCATATTCGGCGAGCATGTACGTTTGATACAACTTTTCGTCCTTACTTATTTTATAAACTTCATCTAAATGAAACGCATCAATCACTCTGAATTTGATGTCGGTTGATTGAAGGTTTTCCAGTAAATGTTCGCTTTCCGATTCCTTACTGGCTTCGGAAATATTCACCGGATAAATGCGTGTAACCGACTTATATTTAGGTTCAATAAAATAGGGACCCGAAATAATTGCAGAAAGCACAATAGAGATGAAAATCACAATTACAATGTGCAACTTCCATTTCCAAATTGAATTTAGAATTCGCTTATTATCAAAAAAATTATCCATAAGTTTCGTTTCGTTAGTCTAAGCTGTTCAACGTTTAAAACATGAAATTATTATTCAGCAACAATTAAAAAATAGTTCTTCTTTCCTTTTTGCACCAAAAGGTACTTTTGTCCAATTAAAAAGCTTTGATCTACACTTAAATTCATGTCGCCCACTTTTTCTTTATTTAAACTCAAGCCATTACCCTGTATGGTTCTTCGCAATTCACCTTTTGAAGGAAAAACAGCCGTTTTTTCGGCCAACAAATCCATAATGTTTATGCCTGCCTCCAGCTCTTCTTTTGCTATTTTAAACTGAGGAACGCCTTCAAAAACTGCCAGGAATGTTCTTTCGTTGAGCTTTTTTAATTGATCGGCTGTTCCGTTTCCAAATAAAATTTGAGAAGCCTCAATTGCAGCATCCAACTCGTCCTTTGAATGAACCATAGCGGTGACCTCCTCAGCTAAACATTTTTGAAGTAAACGAAGATGAGGCGCCTCCAGATGTTTCGAAATTAAAGTTTCAATTTCTTCCTTTCCTAAAAGAGTGAATACTTTAATGTAACGTTCGGCATCGCCATCGGATGTATTTAACCAGAACTGGTAAAAGGCATATGGTGAAGTACGCTCCGGATCGAGCCAAACATTTCCCTGTTCGGTTTTTCCGAATTTACCGCCATCGGCTTTTGTGATCAATGGAATGGTTAAGGCAAATGCATCGCCTCCATTTTTACGTCGTATCAATTCAGTACCGGTGGTAATGTTGCCCCACTGGTCGGAACCACCCATCTGCAATTTGCAGTTTTTGTTCACATTTAACCAATAGAAGTCGAATCCCTGCACCAATTGGTAGGAGAATTCAGTGAAGGACATACCCGCTTTTGATTCACTGCCCAAACGTTTTTTTACCGAATCCTTGGACATCATGTAATTCACCGTAAGATGTTTCCCAATATCGCGAATGAATTCCAAAAAGGAATAATTTTTCATCCAATCGTAATTGTTCACCAATTCGGCGCCGTTTTCTTGACTAGCATCAAAATCGAGGAATTTCGACAATTGATTTTTAATGCCTTCCAGGTTTTTATTTAAGCCATCCTCGGTGAGCAAGTTACGTTCCTGTGATTTTCCCGATGGGTCGCCAATCATTCCGGTAGCTCCACCAATTAAAGCCAAAGGCTTATGACCAGCGAGTTGAAACCGTTTTAACAACATGATTTGGGCAAAACTTCCCACATGAAGTGAATCTGCAGTGGGGTCAAAACCTATATAAGCTGTAGTAACTTCTTTGGCCAATTGCTCTTCGGTACCTGGCATCACATCGTGGATCATGCCCCTCCATTTCAATTCTTCAATAAAATTCATTCTTCTATATTACTATGTAACATTGACTATTTAACTGCTCCTTTCCAAAAAACCGCGAACAAAATTGTTCCAAAATATCGATCAATTGGTTTGTTTCGTCCTACCTATGCCATTTTAGACAAACTAAAAAAGCACCTAAAGTAAACATGAAAACAATTACAAGAGCGGCCAAAAGTACAAAATTATATAACGTTGTTAAAATGAAAAATTTGCCAATTGTTAACAGCCATGATTGTTTGCAGAATATCTCCCTGAAAAATACGACTATTTTGAAGGCTGAACAGCATTGCTGCTTTACGATTCTTCAGAAATTTTATCATCCTATTTGTTCTCTCTTTTTCTCTTTTCACTTTCAAAAAGGCCCTGAACCAAAGGGAAAGTACTTACAGTAATGGCTCTAATGGGTTGATAAAATTTAGACTCCTGAACGTCATTTTCAGGAATAAAAGGAAGTGATTCATCAATTTTTTCAACCAAAATCATCAGAATGCCAAGTATAAATAAAGTTTTAAATCCGGCGAATACAAAACCCAAAATACGATTCGCCACACCAAGTGAAACCGATTCCAAAGCTTTTTCAATGGCTTTTGCGATTAAATGGACCAAAACAATAATGATCACAAAAGTGATCACAAAAGCAATAATATGAATGTAATTGTTGTTAAAATCCAATCGTTCAATCAGAAATGTTTTTGTCGCATGTGAAAATTTAATGGCTCCCCATAACCCACCAATTAAGGCCAGTAATGAAGCCAATTCATAGATTAAACCCTTGGTTGCCCCTTTAATGGCCGAGATAACAACAAGTATAACAATAATGTAATCAATGTAATTCATAGCAAGTGATGTTGAGTTCAATACAAAAATATAAGCTAAACTTAGAACGAACACCTTTTGAGTGTTTTTTTTTATTATTTTGCGTTGACTTTGATAATCCTTAAAAGTAATTTTCTGAAGGAAAAAATAGCTAGATTTGCGTTGAACGTTGATGGCCATAAAAGCGAAACGTTATATTCAGGATTAGAAAACCACTTTTGAAAACCAGAACCGAGCATGATCCGATTGTTTAATCAGAGCATTCAAAAAATTTTTACCCTTCGCTACAAGAAGTTTGAATATTTCAGTAAATATCCTGTGGAACAACAAGAACAGGTCTTGAAAGATTTAATTCGTGCAGCAAGGAAAACCGAATGGGGAATTCAGTATGATTTTTCGCATATACATTCGTCTGCTGAATTCGCGCGTAAAGTTCCTCTAACCGATTACGAGGTCTTAAAATCATGGATTGAAAGAATGATTGCCGGTGAAAAAAATATACTCTGGCCGGGTAAAGTAAAATGGTTCGCCAAATCATCAGGGACCACCAACGATAAAAGCAAATACATCCCGGTTAGTGATGAATCTTTACACAAGTGCCACTACAAAGCCTCGATTGATGTTTTTGCCCATTACATTAAGAGTAATCCTGACACCAAAATATTGAAAGGTAAAAACCTGACCATTGGCGGAAGTCATAAGGTTAGCACTTTAAGCACTTCTACGCGCACGGGTGACCTTTCAGCCGTTATGTTGCAGAACTTGCCCTATTTATCGAAGTTCTTAAATGCCCCATCTTCAGAAATTGCCTTACTTCCCGACTTCGAGGAAAAGATTGATAAAATCATACAAACTACCATTAACGAAAATATTACCAGCTTTTCAGGAGTGCCTTCGTGGTTTTTAGTAATGATTAAAAAAGTACTAGAGGTAACTGGTAAGGAAAACTTGCTGGAAGTATGGCCAAATCTCGAAGTATTTGCGCATGGTGGAATCAATTTCGAACCCTATCGCGAACAATACGAAAAACTGATTCCTTCGCCAAACATGCATTACATGAATACCTACAATGCATCCGAAGGATTTTTTGGCCTTCAAAATGATTTGAATCAGGACGACCTGCTCCTTATGCTCGATAATGGTATTTATTACGAATTTATTGCCATGGATGAGTTTTTGAAGGATGACAAAAAAGCCATTCCGCTTAGCGAGGTGGAAACCGGCATTAACTACGCCATGGTGATTAGTACCAATGGTGGTTTATGGCGCTATGTGATTGGTGATACCGTAAAGTTCACCAAAAAGTACCCGTTCAAATTCAAAATTACCGGCCGAACCAAACATTTCATTAATGCTTTTGGTGAAGAACTCATCATTGATAATGCCAATAAAGGATTACAGGTAGCGTGCAAAGCAACCAATGCAATTATCAGTGAATATTCGGCCGGACCAGTATTTATGAATGCCGAAAGTAAGGGTTGCCATCAGTGGATTATTGAATTTGAAAAGGAACCTGATAATCTGGAAAATTTCACTCAAATTTTGGATAAAGAATTACAGTCGCTCAATTCTGATTATGAAGCCAAACGATATAAAAACATGGCTTTAACACATCTTGAAGTGGTGAATGCACCAAAAGACACCTTTTACAAATGGATGAAAAAACGCGGGAAAGTGGGAGGCCAAAATAAAATACCTCGTTTGGCCAACGACCGGGAATACCTCGATTCACTACTTGAAATTATTGAAGCAGACTAAAATGCTGGTACAGCAAGTGTTTCAGAACTAAATTGCATTCATTTCAATTTAGTACAAACAAAAGCAATCAAAAAAGCATTGATTTATTACCTTAGTACCTCCAATTTTATAAAAACTTAGTTGAAATGCACATTGCTATAGCCGGAAATATTGGGGCTGGTAAAACCACGTTAACCACCTTGCTTTCAAAACACTATGGATGGATACCCAATTATGAAATCGTCGATGATAATCCATATCTGAATGATTTTTACAACGACATGCAACGCTGGTCGTTTAATCTTCAGATCTTCTTTTTAAACAGTCGGTTTAAACAAGTAGTCGACATTCGAAAATCAGGACAAACTGTTATTCAGGATCGCACCATTTACGAAGATGCCGAAATATTTGCCCCCAATTTACACGACATGAGACTCATGTCAACCCGTGATTTCGAAAACTACCGTTCGCTTTTTAATTTAATGGTCGATTTAATTGAGCCACCCGATTTAATGATTTACTTGAGAGCATCGGTCCCTACACTGGTCAGTCAAATACAAGCTCGTGGACGGGAATATGAAGAATCAATTCGTCTCGATTACCTTAAAATGCTGAACGAACGCTACGAATTGTGGGTGAGTCGATACAAGGACAGTAAACTTTTAATCGTGAACGTCGATGATTTAAGCTTTCATACCAACATGGAAGATTTGAGCAAAATTATCGATCGCATCGATGCCGAATTACATGGCCTGTTTTAAACTATATACTACCATCAACAAAGCTGTCCTGTCCAACTTTGACAGGATTTTTTTGTTATAAGCTGATATCATGCAAAAAAAACTGGAACAGTTCGAGCGCCTGCTCAACATTATGGACGAACTTAGGGTAAAATGTCCCTGGGACAGAGAACAAACACTCGAAAGTCTACGCCATTTAACCATTGAAGAAACTTACGAATTGGGAGAAGCCATTCTGAACAACGATCTCCCTGAAATAAAAAAAGAATTGGGAGATCTCCTGCTCCACATTGTCTTTTACGCTAAAATTGCCGAAGAAAAACAAGCATTCGGCATGGCCGAAGTCATTGATTCATTGTGCGAAAAATTAATTTTCCGCCATCCCCATGTTTTTGGTGATGCCACCGTTACCGATTCCAACAATGTTCTCGAAAATTGGGAAGCTTTAAAATTGAAAGAAAAAGGACGAAACAAACGTGTGCTGGAAGGTGTTCCTCAATCGCTTCCTTCAATAGTGAAAGCCCATCGAATTCAGGATAAAGTGCGCGGTGTAGGTTTCGACTGGGAAAAAAAAGAACAGGTTTGGGACAAAGTAAAAGAAGAATTGGCCGAATTGGAAACCGAAATGAAAGCCGGTAATCAAATTGATATGGAAAAAGAGTTTGGCGACCTTTTCTTTTCAATGGTGAACGCTGCACGACTCTATAACGTTGACCCGGAAGCCGCACTGGAACGCACCAATCTGAAATTTATAAAACGGTTTAACTATCTGGAGGAAAACACCATGATGAAAGGACAATCGTTGCACGACATGAGCCTTGACGACATGAATGTGATTTGGGAAGAAGCAAAAAGATTTGATAAATGAGAATGACAATTAAAAAATGGAAAATAGATAAATGGAAGCAGTCAGTTTTTTTTCTGCTTGCACTTCTTTTCATTGTCAACAGCATAAAAGCACAGGAAAGAGATTCTTTGCTGCTACTAAAAGTGTTCCAACATGGCCTCAACGATACAAAAGAACTGGTAATTTCCCCTATAAAATGGGACAAAAAGGATTGGGCCATAGCAGGCGGAGTTGGTGCTGCCACAGGCGCACTCATCCTCTTTGGTGACCAGGCCGTTTATAACTTTGCCAATACCCAACATAGTCCGGGAAAAGATGTTTTTTTCAAAAATGTGGAACCTTTCGGACATACCTACCCTGCAATAATCGCTGGTGCTCTGCTTTTGAAAGGAATAGTATACAAGGACAATTATTCCGTCGAAACCTCCTTAATTGCTGCTGAAAGTTACTTGCTTACAGGGATGCTTGCACAAGTTGTAAAAAGTACTGCCGGACGTAATCGCCCCAACGATGAGGGCACTACTCATCCGGATGAATGGACCGGCCCATTTTTCCATGGTAATTCCTTCTTTTCGGGCCACACCTCAACCGCTTTTTCTGTGGCTTCCGTTTTTGCCTATCGATACAAGGAAACCACCTGGGTACCCATTTTATCCTATAGTTTGGCCACACTTTGCGGTATGCAGCGAATATACGACAATCGCCACTGGGCCAGCGATGTTTTTATGGGAGCTGCAGTAGGAACTGCTACCGGAATTTTATTGTGCAAACAATGGGAAAAGAAATCGATAAAATTCTATCCAACTTTTGTTCCGAAAGGCGCTGGAATTTCAATGGTTATTCCAATAAAATAAAAATCTATTTTTGCATCACCATTGTGGTTTATTATAAATAATGGATGGTCGCACCATTAAAACCTAATGTTTAAACCATAGTTCACTTCGGCAATATTCCTCCAACTTGCTTTTCGAATACCATATTCGGCAAATGCTCCAATGTGTTTCGTAATGAAAACCGAAGTACCCAAAGCTAAACCATACCTGAACTGTGTTCCATTTGGTTGATAGCCGTAAGGAGGGTTATAACGCTGTACACCCAGACTACCCGTTACATAAATGTCCATAAAATGATTCACCACCGGCAATAAGGGTGCAAGATGTACATTGGACAGCACACCGTAATGCAACGACTTTTCTTTCGAACCGAAAAATTGCCCATCCACATTTGCCGGGACCATTGCCAAATACTTCTCCTGACCCAAGTATACTCCGGTTTCTAAATATTCGGAAATACCGCAGGAAACATTCAGCCTATTGAATGGGTCGTATTGTAGGCTGTACATGTGACCATAGCTACTTTTCAAAACTGGTGAAAACGTACTTCCAACCTTCAAATTCCAACGACCTTTTCGGGTATAATTAGCTATTTCTTCTTTTTTAATTGTCTTAGCATTCTTCTTGAAAAACATTTGTTGTGGATTGATTTCTTTATCGAAATACACCTTGTAAGCCACAGTTGGTAGAATAGGGAACATACTTTGCTGATACAACTTTAATGACTCTTCCGGACTTCTCTTCCGGTAGCCGCGATCAGCATCCTTACTGTACAGGTACAGGTAGTTGTAGGCATTTTTACGGTTGTAAGCATTGTAAACGGAGAACACCCACTCACTGCTTCTGCCTCGTTTGGTATAAGAGTGTAAGGTAAGTCCTAAATCCAGCCGGTGATAATCATTAATTCTTCCACTATTTCGTTCACCATAGATCAGCGCTTCACCAAGGCCATTGTCCTGCAAAGCCATCTGTCGGCCCAAAACAGGGGTGTAAGGCAAGCCGGTCTGATACACCCAATTCATGCCAAAATCCCATTTGTGGTTTAGTTTTTTATTGATATTAACTGCAATTGCATGCGGCCGATCGTAGTCGAATAGAAACTCAATGCCCCGGTTAATACCCGGAAATTGGCGCGTTGTTTTTGAATAGGTATAAGCAGCAAATCCAGTCCAATCCCCTGCCACCTTTTTCAGTAAAAATTCGGCGCCGTATGAAACGCCCTTCCCGTCAGTTTCAATTTTTGAACGCCAGCCACCATCACCCAGGAAATTCTGATATCCTTCTTTGTAAGTCGAAAGGTTGAGCATGTCCTTATAATACACACTTATTTCGTGCTCAAACATCTGCTTGTTAAAACTTCCTTTGATTCCTACACTGAATTGATTCGATTGCGACGGCTTAAATCGGCCACTTGCAGGCACCCAGACTTCGTTATTCAGAATATTCGCGGCCGAGAAAATAAGGTGTGAATACTGTTTTACCCGTTGATACGACAGGTTAATGGCATGATTTTTTGTGATTTGTGCATTCAGTGAAAAACGAGGTTCAAAGGAGAAATCAGAATAATCGGCATTGATGTATCCCACAAAACGTCCACCAATGTTCGCCTCAATTTTATTGAATAGAAGGATTATATTGCTCAAATACAGGGCTGTTTCGTTGGTATTTATTATTTCAAAATCCTGTATTGCAGTGGCATATGTTCGGTAATATTTATTGGGTACGTACCTCAAACTTGAGCTTTGAAGACCAAAGTTCAACGACCAGGCTTTATTCATTTTATACTTCCAATCAGAACTTAGCCTTACGTCCTGAACCGATGAAATATTTTCCTGATGAAAATCGACCGAGTCTTTTTCGTTTTTATAATCCCAGTTCATTTTTAAACGATAACGGCAAAACGAGACGGAATTATCCACGAACAATTTAGGTGAAAGGGTACTGCTCCAGCGGGCTGATGCTAACCAATTTCCCCAAATATTTTGTAACTCGTTACGACCGTCTTCTTTATGAAGCTTGTACTTATTCATGTAGTGCAAATAATCGTCGCCCTGATACACGTTAAAAGATACTGAGTTTTTTACATTGGGACGCCAAGTGACTTTCGCATTGATATCGTGAAATCCATAACGAACTAAAAAATCCTGATCGGCCAAATTACTGGCGATAAGAAACAAACCATCCGTTAAAGTTTTACGACCATTCACTATAAAACTAACTTTATCGTTAATGGGGCCTTCCAAACTTATGGAAACATCGGTAACACCAATGCCAAAGGAACCTTTTATGCGATCCTTATTCCCTTCACGTTGTGAAATGGCGACCACAGATGAAAGCTTTCCTCCATATCTTGCCGGGAATCCCCCTTTGTACACTTCAATACTATTGATCATATCGGGGTTAAATACAGAAGTAAAACCACCCAAATGATTCATATAAATAAGGGGAACATTGTCGATCAAATACAAATTTTCACCAGGATTTCCTCCACGGACATTCATTAAACTGGTTCCTTCACTTTGCGTTTGAATACCGGGAAGTAATTGCAAGGTTTTAATCACGTCGGGCTTCCCACCTATGGCCGGAATCGAAATGATTTCCTTGGCATTTAAAGACGTCACATTGAACTTTTGAAAGCGTTGCCCTTCAACAGTTATTGTTTCAATCTCATGACCACTTTCCAGGTTAATGATGAGAAGTGTGTCCTGTTCCACTCGCATGTATTTGGTTTTATAGCCAATAAAAGATGTACGCAGTTCATTTCCGGCCAGGACCAAACTGAAATAACCGTTATTATCGGTACTGGTACCATTGGATGTGCCAGTTTCAATTACGTAAGCACCAATCAGTTTTTCACCCGTCAATTCATCTTTAACATAACCAGCCACGTGTATTTTTGCGAACGCGGAAAAAGAAATCAGGCAGGCAACAAACAGAAGTAGAATCGCTTTATTCAACATAGCTCGCAATTATTGTATCGGTTTGTGCAAAAGAATAACCAGCAAATATTCCATAGCCATTTTCAATGTTGGAATACAAGGGGAAGGTAGCCAGTGTACCCTCAAAACCTGTATACCGGCCCAGTTCATACAAATCGAGTTGTTTTTTGTACAGGTAGTAGGCTTCACTTACCGATCGGAGTTCAACGATTTCGGGCTGACTGTAAGCGGTGCAACCATTATCACCGCATTTCCATGTATTGAAATGACGATAGTAGTTGTAATGAATGGTGTAAGTTGAATCGGAAATCAGCTCATCTGAAAAAACAGGTTTTTCAATCCCTTCATTCAAAAACACGGGATCTTCAACCTGAATCATCCAACTGGACCAATAGCTGGTGTATGCATTGGTTTCCCGATCTAAACTCAATTTATACAATACCAATTCATAGTAATTGTCCAGATCCTGGTCATTTGAAAAGGTCAACTCGAAAGCAGCATACGGATGGCCCTCTTCATCAAATCCAGAAGTATCGATGTGCTCAATATTGATAATGGGGCTCACTTTCGGAATGTATTGTTTGCAACGAACCGTGTCGAGTCCTGGTATGGTAATAATGCATTCGTATTCTTTACCAGATTCGATAAGTACATGGGAAGTATAATTTCCTTCACTCAGGTATGCCATCTTCTCAATAAAATTTCCGTTCACCAAAAGCTGCACGTCAGCATTGTTAACATTTTTTATTTCAGAAGTGTCAATTGTTCCTGCAAGTGACAGGTGAAGTTTTAAGGTATCACCGGTTCTTAAATAGGCATTCACAGTGGGAATAGGTTCCATCTTAGGAAACTCATCGGTAACTAGTTTGAGACAACCGGATAGAAGTAAACTACCAAATACAAGCAATGGCAGTAGGTGCATTTTAGGTTGCTTAGGTTTCATTTTAGGGATTATTAAAATCTGGTGTAAATATAAATAATAATATCATAAACTTCATGTTGAACGAATAGCTGGTTCAACATAATTACATATCGTTCACTTACCAAATTTTCTATTTCCCTAAAAAAGAGGGCATTTTCTAATCAAGATCACACATTAAAAAGAAGGTATTGGCACTTCGTAATTTTCCTTATTTTTGCGCCATGCAAATAGGCAACATTGATTTAGGCAAACTGCCCCTCTTCCTGGCTCCCATGGAAGACGTAACCTACAAATCGTTCCGGTACATGTGCAAAAAGTACGGAGCCGATGTTATGTATACCGAATTTGTATCGAGCGAAGCACTCATTCGCGATGTGAAAAAAACAAAGATAAAAATGACCTTGTTCGATTTTGACCGTCCGGTGGCCATTCAAATTTTTGGACATAACATCGAATCGATGGTGCAAGCGGCCAAGGTTGCTGAAGAATTTCAACCCGATTTTATCGACATCAACTTTGGTTGCCCCATGAAAAAAATTGTGAAAAAAGGAGCCGGGGCTGGTATGTTACGCGATGTACCTAACATGGTGGAAATGACCCGACAAATCGTAAATGCAGTCAACCTTCCGGTAACGGCAAAAACACGATTGGGCTGGGACGAAAACTCCAAACAAATTGTTGATGTTGCTGAACGATTGCAAGATGTTGGCATAAAAGCATTGGCTATTCATGGACGTACCCGTGCTCAACTTTATACAGGAGAAGCAGATTGGACTTTAATTGGTGACGTCAAAAACAATCCCCGGATGCACATCCCTATAATTGGCAACGGCGACATTAACGGTCCCCTCAAGGCGAAACAGTTTTATGAACAAACCGGAGTAGATGCTTTGATGATTGGCCGTGGGGCAATTGGTCGCCCCTGGATCTTTAAAGAGATCAAACATTATTTTGAAACCGGAGAAATTTTACCTCCTCCTACGGTGCCTGAAGTGATTCAAAACGTAAAAGATCAGCTTAATATAGCCGCGGAATGGAAAGACGATACTACCCGGGCCATATTTGAAATGCGTCGTCACTTTGCCAAATACTTTCCTTCCCTACCTAACTTCAGGGAACTCAGAATTGAACTGCTTCGTTCCGAAAGCTACAACGACGTAATTCGGATTTTGGATGTCATTGCAGAACGTTACCACGATGTAGTGATCGATTATTCCGATGTAAGTTTAAAGTAAATTATTTATGGTTGATACACTATCTTCTTTACCATAGAACTCCCATTTTCCGATAGTTTTATCAATAATAAACCAGGTTTCACGTTTAGTTCATTCAAATCGAACATGGTATCCTGAAACAAACGTTGCTGATGAATCAAACGACCCGATATAGTATACAATTCCAGTAATAGTGCTTTTTCATCGGTAAGTTTCACAAATAGGAAATCGGCCGTTGGATTAGGAAATACCTTCACCACCTGGTCCAAATCTATTGCTTCTTCCACATCCAACTTCCAGCCCATATCGTCGTAAAAAGGAGAACCA
Organism: Prolixibacteraceae bacterium; assembly: GCA_041821245.1. Taxonomy (GTDB): domain Bacteria; phylum Bacteroidota; class Bacteroidia; order Bacteroidales; family Prolixibacteraceae; genus Roseimarinus. The sequence continues at coordinate 95,126 of JBGUEP010000001.1, read as the reverse complement.
TGAACAAATGTCGCATTTTTCCAATAATCGGCATTATTGGGATCATCCAGCGGATATACACTTTTGCAGGTAAGCGATCCCCCCTCACCATCGGCTTCACTTGGCCAGGGCGGCTGATCGGAATACTGAAAAGATATCACCTCCCGGTTATTGTCCGAAATGATACTGACCAGTTCTCCCGAATTCGAAAATGATTTTTTGTAGACATCAGAAGGCAGCTTGCCATAACGTTCAAAAAACCATTTTGAAGAAGCCGCAATAACATAAAATTTTCCGGGTGCAAGCATTTCTTTCGGTCCAAAATGAAATTCAATGGCCGAATTAAATTTCAACCTTGAGAGCTCTACAGGATGCGACCCAATATTTTTTATTTCAATAAATTCAAATTTACTTTCCGAAACCGTATCGCCTCCAATGATAGAATCGAGCGGATGGTAATTTAATTCTGTAGCTGTTAAATTAAAATAATTTTCCCAGCCCAGCACAAATTTCACTTCGCGTAAGGGACTCCATTCATTTCCATTTTTCACCCTCGTTTTAAACCAGGCGGTTTCAATTAAATTAAACTCTTTCCCATTTTCAACCAAATGTGCAGTAGAACTTACTTTTCCTCCTATTTCACGAGGGTCGGTTCCATCGGTAGTCATGTAAATATCACCTTTTGTATTTGTTGAAGAAATCACCACTTTGGTGGTATTATCAAACTGCTTTTTACGTGTGAACAACGTTTTTCCATCCACCGTAAATTTTGGAGGAACGAGATAAGTTAATAAGTTCGCTTCAATCAACTGATCAATTACAATGTCGGTTCGATAAGGAAAGAAGTAATATTTCATGTTATCTATTTCAGGCAACCAATCGTCGTCACGGGTGTGCGCCACGTCCCGAAAAGTATCGCCCCAGCGTGCCGATTCGGCGATAATTGCCACATCAATTTCTTTAGCCCGCTTTACAAAACGAGCTTCCGCATTTTCGGAAGTAAACACCCCATCGTTAAACAAATGCATGTAAGCTCTGTCGGCAAAACGTTGACGGTATTCCACATTCGCTGTCAATTTTTCATGAAGCCATTGCGGATGAAAAGCAGAGAAACCATTCACCCTCATGTTGGAAATTTCCACCCTGTTTTCCTGAATACCAATTCCAGGCGATATGGGATCAATCATCATACTGTGTTCTGCATCGTGGGCAAAGAATACAAAACATTTGGTTTTATCATCGCGCTTATTGATGGCATAAAAATTATTTGGTCCCTGATTCCCACCAAAAGCGGTAGTAGGTGCATCGAAATTGCCGGTATAAAAAATGGTCATCATATAATCGATCAGGTTGTCAATGTCGACCCATTTCTGTTTTCCGGGTGCCACTTTGCCACTACTATTTTTTCCTTCCAGCTCAAAATAAAATCTATCGTTTCCTAAATCTGTTTTGCAATAATTCCAGACGGTTTCCCAGCTATCCAGATTACCGTCTGTTGCTTCAACACGGTAATTAAAATCTTCAGTGTTTACTTTAACTACATCGTAATCTTCGTCGCTACCTCCAAAATAATCAGCAGCATAACGTGCTTCGGAACGTTCCTGAGTTTGATAAAGCCCCCAATACATCCCATTCAGATACAAATGATAGTAACGACTGCGGGTATAGGGTTGTCCCATATCGCGTTGCGAATCTCTTGAAAAAACTTCGCGAACAAAAGTGTTGTGATCTTGGCCGTTGTTCCATCCATAATTCTCTGCAGTTCTCAAATCAATTTTGTCGAACTGATCAACTCCTTCATCGTCGAATAAGGGAAAATTCAATTTCGAATAGCCATAATTGGCATTAAAAAACAAACGAAAGGCATGCTTTGGATAATTATCGTGACGACTCCACCCTCCCCGAATACGAAGTCCTGCATTGACATTAAATTCATTTTCTTGCTTCGGATCAATTAATTCCACCGAACAAAAGCGCTCCCACTCTTCTCCATGACGATCGGCATTCACATAAATTCCTTTGGCCGAACCAAACAAGCCATCAATGTCGCTAACAATTGAAATGGATGGAATGGCCTTCAGTGCATCTTCCATTTGCCATTGGTAGGCGCTACTATTGGTCACCTTAGCGTCCATTTCCATGTCGATAATCTGGCCATTTACATTGCTTGTGGGCCATCCACCGCCCGGAGCTTTCTGATTCACCACTTCAGGTAAAAAGATAAAAGTTCGGGACGTTGGCAGCAATGTGGTTTCGCCCGGTTTTTTCAGTGAGGCCCGCACCAAATAACAAGGGGTACGAGGCCTGCCTGTGCCAGAAGTTGGATTGATATTTATCGAAGTGCTCTTTCCCCCATTCTTTACTGTTGAAGAATTCTGAGGATTACTTCCATCAATGGTATAAAGAATGTCGTATTTCTGGTCGGGGGTACTCAAGGTTAAAGAGAAAACCTGGTCATAAAATCCTGCTTTATGACTAAAGATTACTTTTGAAAATTCTTCGGGATTTTGCGACAATAATGGCTCTTGCATCCCAACAAGAACAAACATCAGGAGAATGAATTTTGTAGTGAATTTAAGCAACATCAATACGCAGGTTTTCAAGTTTAGTTGTGCCAAAATAACTAAAATATTTCGGGCATTCATTTACAACTTTACAATATAGATGCCTATTCAGTGTTTTACCCTTACTTTTCCCGTTTAAAAAAGTTTTCTATTACATTTGAAGGTCAAACTAACAAAAATGGAATACGCTCAGTTTTTTAGATTTATCTATTTATTGGGAGCAGTGAACGCTGTCTTCTTTTCCATTTTGATTTTCAAAAAAGCAAAACGCTCACGGGCCGATGTTATGCTGGGCATTTGGTTGCTGGTACTTTCAGCACAACTTTTTATTCCATTTTTCTATTTAATGGATGAATCGAAAACGCTCAGATTGGCCGGTTATGAAAGTATTCTCATGGCCTATCACGCCATATTTCTTTTCAATTACATTATTTTAATTACCGGCGAAAGATGTCCAAGAAAACGAATTTTTCGGAATTTCCTTCCTGCGTTTATATTAACCATATATTTTATTGTGGTTTTAATTTCACTCACCCACAAAGAAAGAGTCCAACTTTTTCAAGCCAATTTAGCTATGCCATTGAAAATTTGGGGCGCTTTTATTGGAATCTTATCGTGCCTTGAAATATATCTGGGTTTATCTTTTATCAAATTGAGAAAACATAAACGTAAAGTACTGCAACTATTCTCTTACCGCGATAATATTGATCTTTATTGGTTGTGGAAGCTACTCATTACTTTTTCAATCATTTATGCAATTGTGATAACTTTGGCAATTGTATTCTATTTTATCGGAACACCACTTTACCTAAGCGATTTCGTTTTCTATAGCTTGCTGGTCGTTTTTATCTTTTTTTTAGGATATTGGGGTTGGCAACAGGGGACTATTTTTAGCTACGAAAACGGATTTTTAGAAACTGCAGAAAAGGAAAGCCTTGTAATCGAAAGTCAAGCCAACAGCTTTAACACTCAAAAAAAATCAGAAGAAGGGAAAATGTTGGAGTCAATTATGAGTGACCGCAAGCTATTTCTGAATCAAAGTTTAAGCCTTCACGATTTGACCAATGAAACCAGTATTCCACCACATCAACTATCCAAGGTGATCCACCGCGATTTTGGAATGAATTTCTTCGAATTTGTAAACCGTTATCGGGTGAATTATTTCAAAGAAATTGCGAATTTACCTCACTACCAACACTACACCATTTTAGCCATTGCTTACGAATGTGGGTTCAACTCTAAAGCTTCGTTTAACCGAATTTTTAAGGAATACACAGGAACAACACCCGGCGAATTTCGAAAAAACGCCTAACATTCCGGGCAGTTTCATTAAATTGACACCTATTTTTGCGTGTATTGGGCTCACTTTCGAAAAGTGGGACGACGCGCGTGTGTCTTCCTCATAGCTTTGATCTCGAATTAAACATAGCAGAAGATGAAAAATGCAGCATTGTATAACGGCAACATTAATATAATGGTTGAAGAAAGTTTGTCTCAATTTAAAAATCAAGGAGCGAAATACATTTTACAAAACGAGTCTTCAAACTATGAGCTTGAATTTGCAGGATATACTTTTGAAGGAATCAAGGTGGCGATTCTTCAGAACCTCAATATTGAGGAAGAAATAGTCGCACAACAATTCATCAAACAAGCTACCATGCTTGCCTGGGAATTGGGGTATGAATTGTTTATTTCTGCAAAGTCTTCAGAAATACTTTTAAAGTATGGCTTTCAAGTTTTTCAGCACAACAACAATGAAATTTATTGCACTGAGCTTACCTGGAATGCCTTTAGTAAAGTAAATATCGAAGGCCTTCACTTACTAAGCTGAGTTCGATTTAAATTTTCGAATTCAGATTGAAATAAAAACCTGATATACAAGGCATTTTTTTAAGGAATAGCGAGCTACTGCGAATAAAAAACTTCAACCAACATATCTTGCAGTTTAAATTATAGCCTTAAAAAATATTATTCGCTATTACTCATCAGCTGTATAAGCAAGCAATGACGAAATGAACTTCGGTGATTTTCTGAATTTAGAAGCTTGTTCATAGGCATAAGCAATTTCAATGAGCACCGGTTCGCTCCAAGCCCTTCCGAAAAAGGACAGACCAAGGGGGATTTCATGCACATAACCGGCAGGCACCGTAATATTTGGATAACCTGAAATGGCAGCAAAATCAGAACTTCCACCACCATAATTATCCCCGTTCACCCAATCGATGGTCCATGCCGGACCGTTGGTCGGAGCTATAATGGCATCAAGTTGATTTTCATCCATGGTTTTATTTATGGCATTCCGACTCAACTCTTTTGAAGTTTTTAATGCACTAAGGTATTCTTCTTCGTTCAAATCACCTTTCTGCTGAGCCTCGACAAAAATTTCCTGTCCAAACCAGGGCATCTCCACGTCGGCATGCTCAATGTTATACTGAATAATTTCTTCGAGTGTTTTTACCGGTGCATTGGGATGCTCTGCCAGGTAGTTGTTCAGGTCGGCTTTGAGTTCATATAACAGCACTTCCCATTCGGCATTGTTCCACTCGCTGCGCTCCTTAAATTCAAGATCATCGACCAGCACTGCTCCCTGTTTTTTTAGTATTTCCAGCGACTTATTGAGCTGTTCGTCCACCTGAGCATTAAATCCAAAAAGCTGACGGGCAATGCCAATCCTCTTTCCTTTTAACCCATCAGGATCCAAAAACTGAGTATAGTCCGTAATATTCAATCGATTGGAATCCAAGGTGGCTTCGTCGTAATTGTGAGGTGCCGAAAGTGCGCCCAGAAGAATTGCTGCGTCGGCAACGGTTCGGGCCATTGGTCCTGCGGTATCCTGACTATGAGATATAGGAATGATCCCGTGACGTGACCAACTTCCCAATGTAGGTTTAATTCCTACAATCCCGTTGGTCCCCGAAGGACAAACAATGGACCCATCGGTTTCGGTACCAATTCCGATGGTACATAAATTAGCAGCTATGGCTGCACCCGTTCCGGCACTTGATCCGCAGGGAGTTCGATCCAATACATATGGATTGCGAACCTGACCACCTCGCCCGCTCCAACCACTACTTGAATTGGTAGAACGAATGTTGGCCCACTCGCTTAAATTTGTTTTACCTAAGAGAACAGCCCCTGCTTCGCGAAGTTTGGAAACGATAAAAGCATCATTTTCCGCCTTAAAACCATTCAAGGCCATTGATCCGGCTGTAGTCATCATTTTATCACCTGAGTCGATGTTATCCTTAATCACAATAGGGATTCCGTGCAATGGGCCACGCACTTTTCCAGCTCTGCGTTCTTCGTCCATATGGGCAGCTATAGTTTCTGCATCCGGATTTATTTCAATCATTGCCTTTAAATACGGGTCGACTTCGGCTATTCGCTTCAAATATTTTTGAACAATTTTAACTGAAGTGATCTCTTCGTTCTTCATCATTTTCTGCAACTGAAGAACAGTTATTTCATTTAAATCAAAATCAACAAAGGAAATAACATTGGTCTGATTTTCCTCCGGAGAGCAGGCAGCCAAAGGCGAAATCACTGCAATACTGCTACCAAGAGCGGCTGTTTTAAAAAAACTTCTGCGTTTCATATACTGATATCTAGAGTTTTATATGTATTAAATTTGTTAAATTTTCTAACATAATAGTAAAAAGATACGCTGTTTTCACTAAATTGTATGCAACCAATAAACCCTTACCATTATGAGCAATAAGTGTCCAAATTACGAAAAATGTCCCATTTACAATGGAATTTTAAAAGGTAAAACCTTAACAAGTAAAGCTTATATTCATTTTTTCTGTGACTCGGAGAATCATATCACATGCAAACGTTATCTGGTACATAAGGCTACAGGAGTTTGTCCGGGAAACATTTTACCTAACAGTGTTCTAACAGTAGAAGAAATTATTGCAGAATACAAGCTTCAAAAAGTTTAAAAGAGTACAAAAACAAATGGCAGCAATCTTAAAATTACTGCCATTGTTTTATTTACCGAATTGATTGGTTCAAGACTGATTCTTAAACCAACACTAATGTAAGGTCTCTTGAGAAAATATCCATGTTTTTAATTTTATAAAAGCTTAGCCATTGAATTTCAGCAGTAAATGTGGAATAAATATTAGTAGGCCAATTGAAGCAGAAACAATGGCGGCCATTAATACTGCTCCGGCAGCCACATCTTTAGCTTTTTTGATTGAACTGTTTTCTTCTCGTGTAACAGCATTCGACAAATGTTCGATGGCTGTATTAAAACCCTCGGCCATAAAAACCATCCCTATGCACAAAATGAGAAATAACCATTCGGGACGCGAAATCTTTAACCACAAGCCAAAACCAATCACCACAATAGTTGCGAACAGATGAATCCAGGCGTTGTGTTCATATCGCAGAACAAGACCAATTCCTCTAAAGGCGAATCGAAAACTTTGTATTCGTTTACGTAATGAAAATTTGCTCATAATACTTCTTACAAAGTCACCAATTTAGTAAAATAGATGGAACTGCTAGTTATTTCCACTAGCTTTTTTGGTTTCAATAACCACTACACCTGCGGCTCCGCGGCTACCATAAATTGATGCTGCGCCACCCTTCAGAAATTTAATTGCTTTCACATCGCATGGCGAAGTGTCCGAAAAACTTGAAACAATTCTACCATCCACAACCAATAAGGCAGGGTTGTTTCCACTTAGTGAAGTATTTCCTCGAATAAGAATGTCATTGTTGGCCATTATCCTAACACCAGGCACACGCCCCTGAATGGCTTCGTAGATATCGTTGTATTTACAAAAATCAACATCCTCCTTTTCCATTTGAGCCTTAGCTCCTGCTGCATTATTGGGTGTAATATATCCACTTTCCAGTGCTATTTCTACAACTTCAGGAACATCTTTAAACTTCAGGCCTACAAAAACACTGTCAGTTTCAGGGCGTATTTTTACCTTTTTAGGTTTAAATGCCTTCGCTTTAAAAACCAGCACATCATTTTTCTCACATACAATTCCAAAGTGACCAAGGGAGTCAGACATGGCATTTGCACCGGAACGTTTCGCTTCAACAAGGATATTACCAAGTCGCATATTTTCAAAAACACTCACTTCACCGAATACAACACGGGTTTGGCCATAAGAAGTTAACATGGAAATAAAAAGTACAAAAAAAATAAGTTGAGTTTTCATAGCTGTATAATTATTGGTTTATCTACATTTTCAAGTGTGACATCCATCGATCAAATTTATACAGTTTTGACAATATAGAGCATTTTTACCCCTTATTCTTTAAGCTCAAAAAAAGCAAATCACATTTTATCAGCCGATAAGATGCCTTGAAAAAGAAGAACGGCGTTGATTCTTTGCTAATTTTGATGGTCAGTTGAACGATCATCCTTATATTTGAATATTAATGAAGATTCAGCTGGAATTCCATAACTTTTAAAAACCTTAGGAATGAAATGAGCAGGACAGAAAATACCAAAAAAGGAAATGTACAAACTCTGCGAGTTCCATGAGTGGGTAAATTAATCTTCAATGATTATATTTTCGATCCAACAGGTATTCAGCAACTTAAATTAGAGACACGAATGAAACATATAATTACATCGGTTTTACTGTTTTTATCGATATTGGGAATGGCTCAAAAAGAAACGTATAACGTTGCAGGACGTATTAATGCCGCAAACCCGAAAGGAAAAATTTATGTATTCCTCTGTAACGATTCCATATTTAACATCCCATTTAGCGGAATCGATACGCTTGAATTTTGGGTGAACTATGATAAAACCCAGGTGACTTACGAATTTAAGAATGTTCCTGCCGGAAGGTATGCCATCAGGGCTTATCAGGATGTAAATGGCAATCACAAACTCGATAAATGGTTGTTTGGACCGCTTGAACCATGGGGCTTCTCCTATCAGGAAAAAATGAGTTTTCCTCCAGAATTTGACGACATTTCTTTTGATCTATTGTATGATATGCGGATCAACATAGTTCTCGGGAAATAAAAAATATTGAGCGGAGTACTGTTGTGCAAGCATAAATATCATTCAAAACTTGCTCTATAAATACCTTATTGCAAATAAACGAATAGAAGCATTTAAATTCAAAATAAATCAAATGAAAGGTATCCATCTTACTATAGGCCTTCTTTTCGTTTCCAGCATTGTACTATGCCAAAACTGGGAAAAAGAATTTGAACGTGATGGAATTACTGTATTTACCAGAGAAGTGGAAGGTTATTCCCTCAAAGCATTTAAAGGTGAAATGATCATGGATACCTCAATCAATGCCATCATTTCAATTTTAACCGACATCGCCCGATTTCCGGAATGGACCTATCGCACTTCATCTATTGAACTCATCAAACAAGAAAATAATCAAACATTTTACCGTACAACAACGGATACTCCCCCAATCATTAAAAATAGAGAAGCCTACTTTTGTAATCAGCTATTCCGAAATCCTGCCACTGGAGAAGTAATTATAACCATTAAAACCTATCCTGCTGATGAACCAGTGCCAGATGGTTTTATCAGAATTGAATTTTCAGACGGGCGCTGGGAACTAACTCCAATTGCGGATGAAAAAACACAAATCAAGTTTCAGGTTCATGCCGATCCGGGTGGGTTTATTCCTGGCTGGTTTGCAAATATGGTGGCAGTAGAGTCTCCTTGGATTACTTTAAAAAACCTTCGGAACCAGTTGTTCAATCAGAACAATTAAAGCTAAATTATTCCATTTTCAACAGCACTTTTCCACCGGTCATGTGCTCAGAATAATATTCCAGAGCATCCTGTGCATTTTCCAAAGCAAAACGCTTTTGAATACCACTCACCAATTCATTGTTCACCAATTTTTGAGCTTGCCCTGCAGCTTTTAAAGTTTGAAAAATGCTTCTTTTTGATGCCCAAATTCCCAAATAAAAACTTTCAATACTTTTATTTCCTTGAATTAAAAGACGCGGCTCAACCTGAATCTGATCGCCCGACATATTGGAATAAATCAGAATTTTACTGCCGAAAGGAGCTGCTCGAAGCAATACCTGTGTTTGCTCGCCGGTTACTGCATCCAAAAAAAGTGTTGCCTTCAATTGCTCAGACAAAGATTTCAATTGAATTTCGAAATTTAAGTCCGATGAATTGAGCACATATTGTGCACCCATCGATGTAAGCAAATCAACTTGTTCCTGCCGGCGAACAATATTAATTAAAGGCAAAGTTTCCTTCTGACAAAGTTTCACCATCATTTGTCCCAGAACACTTGCTGCTGCATTATTCACAATTGCCTTGTGATGACCTTTTTGGGCAATGTTGATAAAAGCAAGGGCAGTCATCGGATTTACAATTAACATCGAACCCTGCTCCATAGTGAGCTGTTTTTTCAAGGGAATAACCCGCATTGCAGAGGTAACCATATACTCTGCCCAGGTTCCTCCATGGTTTTCGCTGGCCGAGCAGGTCACCCTCTTTCCCATTCTATAATTGGCCAGCATTCCACCGCCTGATGCTACCACTGTTCCACTTCCCTCAATTCCGGGGATAACCGGATAATTCGGCAAATGCACATAGGTTCCCCGAAGAAAACTAAAATCCGAAGGATTTAATGGTGATGCCGCCATTTTAACCAGCACCTCGCCTTTGGCAGGTTGAGGGACCGGAACTTCAGCAATATATAGAGTTCCATTGGCTTCGTCTTGCCTGATGGCTTTCATTACTATTGGAATTGAACGTTTCATTTTTTATTTGGTATGTAATAACAGTCACCAAAAGTAATGAAAGCAAAGCATACATTTGCGCTTCATTAAACCACCATATATGCATAACGTAGGAAAAATTGATCGAATTATTCGGATAAGTATAGCTGCACTTCTGGGAATTTTATATTTCACACAAGTTGTTGAATCGAAGTTTTTCCTTTTTCTGGCATTTATGTTGGTGATGACCTCCTTAAAAAGGTGCTGCCCAATTTACTCTATGGTGGGCTTAGGTACATGCGGTGTAAAAATGGACGAATCCAAAAAGACCATCGATACCGAACCACTGAATTTGAAAAAATAAAAAATTTCGACCTGTTGACTTAGTGTTAACATTTAGGAGTATTACCATACAGATGAAAATCTTCAAAACAATCTGTAATGCCTAAACCTCCAATATTTATGGACAAAGCCATTCAACCCCGCCTGGCCGATGTTGAAGCGCTATTACCACAAAGCTTTCCTCACTGGAAAGAGAAGGCTTCCGTCGAGATGGTCAAGAATATTATCAAAATTAAAATGGATCATTAACTTTGAAGAAATATAGAAAAGTTATGTCCATAAAACGATATCAATATTTGGGTTACCTGCAAATTTTTATTGGAATGGGTGCCTTAGCGGGTGGTTTACCCATGATTTTAACACCTGACGGATCGAGTTCGGGCCTGAGCGCTGAAATTTTGAATAACACTCCCTTCACCACTTACCTAATACCGGGAATTCTCTTATTCACAGTGAATGGATTGGGTAATTTGGTGGCGTCGTATTTCAGTTTAAAATTTAAAAAGGAAACTGGAGTTTTAGGGATGATCTTTGGTACTGCCTTAATCATTTGGATGATCGTTCAGCTGTATTATCTGGGTTATGCCAGTTGGTTTCAGCCACTTTACCTGGCAGTCGGATCAGTTGAATTAGTGCTTGGGTATTTTATCAACAAAGAAATTTTACATCCAAGTTCTAAGAAATAAAAAAGGCTACCTCCCGGTAGCCTTTTTTATTGTTATAAATTAGTTACGTCTATTTTTTAATCACTTTAAAGCGTGCAATTTGCTGAGCGCCATCGTTCACCACAACCACATATAAACCATTGGGTTGATTTTGTAAAGAAGCTTTTTCCTTCATCGAACCTGCAGTAATGGTCAATACATTATTACCCACCACATTAAAAATACGAATGACATTCCCATCTTCAAGACCATCAATATTGATCATGCCTGTTGTTGGGTTTGGATAAGCTTTAATGTTGCCATTAAATACTTCGTTCACTGAAACTTTCAATAATACAATTGAATACTTGCGAACAACAATACCGTTTTCAGAAGTTACTACAACCATGTCGCCATCAACTAACACTGTTGAAGTTTTAGCAACACCTGCTTTATCTTTCAATTCATAAGTGGCTCCAAGCGAGAAAATAACGCTATCGAGGAATTGGGCAACTGTAGTACCTTTAATCACACCAGTCACTTTGAAGGTTTGTTGATTGACCGTGTACACATCTGAAGCCATAATTGCCTCGTAACGAAGAGCAAATTGACTCCACAATTCTAAGGTATAGACCTTTTTAGTGGTTCCGTCGGCTGCCGTTACAATTAGCTTATCGTCTTTGTAAATGGTACCAAAATCTCTTACCTGACCGGCTTTGTTCTGCAATTGGATGGTTGCCCCAGGTGCTGGAATCAGATATTTGAAGAAAGCATTTACGTTAGTACCGTCAAGTAAAAGTGCGATAACTGCTGCATCCTGATCGATTTGATAAACATCGGAAAGAACATAAGCATCAGTTGTAGCACTTGTTGGTTTCAACTGATAATCTATTTTTGTAATCCCATCCTGTGCAATAACTTCGAAATAAATTTTATCAGTTGCTATAACATCGGCATACGTCGAGTCATATTTCATTTGTTTAAATGAAGCGTACGAGCCATCGGCTTTAAACATGCCAAACAAGGAAGCTGTAGTTGGAGCCTTAACACCGTCAAATACTGTTTTCAATTTGGTTCCTTTTGCAAAACCTTCGACGGTTCCTGTATTACCATTTACCTTAACGGTATATAGTGTCGATGTCAATAAGGCATTGTTACTCAAACCTGCAGTAGTTACATTGATGGTATATTTAGTTGTATTCTCACCATTAGCAGAAACCACAGTAAGTACATCACCGTTGAGCAACACGTCACTTCCACTTATTTCAGTAGTTCCATGCATGAAAGTTAACTTTTGGGCTGCGTCAGCAACAATAATACTTTGCATGAATTCGTCTACAGTAATCCCTGTTTGTACTCCACCACCAATGGTTTCTTTCAATGAATAGCCCTTGCTAACGGTATATGAACCTGAAGCAACGGTTGAGATAAACTCTGTAATAGGTTTCATTTCATGTGATCCTAAACCACTGCTGTTCATGGAATTGGTCTGTGGCCATCCGTATCCTCTTGTTGACCAATAGGTATCGTTGGTGTATAACCATTCCGAAGGCTTATTATTCAAAGTATCTAGAAAAGAGCCAGCCGGTTCAGGATTTCCTTTATAATACTGAGGCAAACGTTTAAGTCCTGAATTTTGGTTAAAATTAGTCGATGGGGCAACCATTAAACCAGGATCCTGTCCGTTGCATCTTCCAATAACGTCAATCACTTCGATATCATAAGGATCAATTAAAGGTTTAGTGCCATCAAGAACTGAATCATTCACAATTTTATATAAGATCCAGTCACTATTTAACCATCCACCCATTACACCAGCAGTACTTGCCAATCCTGAAGCTTCTTCGGCAAATTCAATTCCCCAGGGATTAAATCCGTTTTTGAAGTTCACATCTATTTGATCAAATTCGGGATAGGCAGTTGCCACATCCTTGTATCTGTCAAAGGCCCATGCCAATACAAACACATCGCCGCCTTCAACAATAGGGTTAACGGCAAAATCCTGTTCAAGTATACCGGGTTGTACCTGCCAATTGGCTTCATCTTGCCAAATATAACCGGGAACATAGCGATTAAATCTATTGGCCCAGTCCGCATCAGTAGAAGCTGTTGTTATGGCTTGATAAGGATCTGTGCTATTTGAACGAACAATACAATAATGACTCAAGTCAAGTGGTTGATTGCCCGGATTACAGATTTCTATAAATGATTGCCGCCAGTCTGCCCTGAATGTAAACTGAGAGAAGAATGGTTCGGCTGAATAAGGTTGAACATTTACTAAATCCTTTTCTTTTTCCATTCTGATATAATAGGTTGCATCTGAAGTATCATCTTCAGCAACAGTATATATAGTCATGGTTTTTGCTTCTTCAGTTGAATAGAGCGAGGTGGCTCTGGTCACTTCAATTCTGGTATCAGGATCCTGCGCTTTTGCAATTAGAGCAGGAATTCCATTGGCATCATAAGGCACCGACAGATTATAATTGTATTTTGTTGGTGAAAAGGCTGGAATGGTATCTCCCATCCATCCAAAAATGCCTTTATAATATTCCGGAATATCAGGCCATGTAATAGAGGCAAGAGTGGCATTATGGCCTGGTCTGTATTTGGTTACCTTAATGTAATATTCTTTTGTTGAAGTTCCATTCTCCGCTGTAATTTTCAGCTTATCACCATTAATGAGGTCGGGGCGTTCCACGTTATCGGAATAAAGTATTTTCCAGGTGGCTTTAGCTGGTTTTTCCAGGTACTTAAACAATGAGTCAACACGGGTAGCAAAAGGTACATTACGAATGGTGTCCTTACCATCTGCACGATTGGTGACAATATAAGGAGTATACCAGTTACCTCCTCCATTGGCATTTTTTGGCATCACACGAGCTTCCGAATTAGTTGGAGCAAGTAGTTCCAGTCCAAATTTCATGATGGTTAATTGATTACCACAAGCATAAAGCGTTAAAGAATCACCAGTACGAACTGAAGTATACGCTGAATCGAGTTTACTTGGAGACATGGTATATTTCCAGGCAATACCGGGAACATAATCAAATGCATTCATGATGGAATCGATATTGCGAACACCCCATTGCACTTTCATGCTAAGTTTTGTCCAATCCACCTGAACTTTTGAAGACTTTATTGAGCTTGCATTCAACGTATAATCACCGTGATTGCCGAAAGTCCAATATTCTTTTCTTCCAACTTCCCAACCTCCCGGAACCAATATAGGAATTGGTAACCATTCTGAATCGGTGATGTCTACTCCACGGGCTTGTTCCCAATCTAAAGTACCATTGGTTACCGTGTGCTTACGAACTAAAATGGAATTACCGGTACCATCCGGAACTCCGGCAACATCACTTGCCGATTGCCCGCCTGGACGTTGTCCTTCATTTGTAAAAATACCATTCACCGCATCAACAAAAGCAGAGTCTGTTGCAGTATAGTGGTGACATACATAGATACATGCTGATCCGAACCAACTGGTCAGGGTATTATAGCCAACCGTTACACTATCCGTTCCTGTATAATTAGGAATTAACATCCGGTTTGGTGCCTCGGGCACATGAATTTGCATATCGGCTAATCGCCAGGTATCATTTTTTGTTTTTGCCGTATACTTCTCATCATTGATTGGTTCCATTTCTTTCACCCAATCACTAACGTTGGCAATCACAAATGATTCGCCCGGACTTAACATTTTTGATGGTAAGTTGATGTAATCGTTGATCGTGGTTGAAAAGGTATGATCCGGAATGGTATCCCATGGAGCATAAGACCAGGGGTTAACGTTACCAACGGAAAATTGAGCCAAATCAACGGTTGTGCTGCCCATGTTGGTCAATTCAACGTAGGCAAAATCCGGGCGATCAATCCGAATCTCTGTTATAATCAAGTTCTTATATGGCGATTGCGCATTAAGAAGAATTGAAGTAAACAGTAAAATAAACAGTAAAAGTTTAATTTTCATAGTTTCATAGTTTATGTTAATATTCTCGTCATTATTTTCAAAAAACAATTCAACTTTAAAATTGTAAATTATTTGAAGATACTGCAATTAAAGTTAAAGTGCAATAATGCAACATATCGCTCATTTGTGAATCATATATTACATTGATCATTGCTCGTGCCTTATTTACACCCCCAGCCAGTAACAGTTAACCCCCTTTCATGCTTTTCACACCCATATTTCAGCTTAAATAGTCTTCCACTACAAAAAAGGTCCGGTGTTCTATCCTAATCACACTTTAAATATCCACAAATTGAAGAAATTATATTCCTTAACCAAAATTTATTCTTTCACCTAAAGATTTAAAATCTATCCTTAATTCACTAACACAATTCGTACATATACAACAAGCTGAAATTGACCAACTTTTAAGCCAAAAAAATACTTTCATCCTCTTTCTAACTCATATTCCTGCATGGAATGTGGTATTCATCACTGCTTTATTATTATATTGGGAATCTATAATTTAGTAAAAAATAGCACCATTATGAAAGCTGCGTTTCTGCTTGCGTTTCTGATCATACAAACATTGCTTTTTGCAAATGAGAATTCATTTCGGTATTTACAACCAAACGATGGCTTAAGCTCCGGTGAGATCAATCATATTGCCCAGGATAAAGAAGGACGCATATGGCTGGCTACCTGGACAGGTTTAGTATCTTATGATGCCTATGAATTTTCCAACTTTCGACCAATATTAGGCGACGAAAACAGTCTTCCGGATAAAAAAATCAAACAACTCTTTATTGATTCCAAGGATCATTTATGGATAGCAACTGAAAAGAATTTGGCCCGGATGAATTTAAAAAACTTTCAGGTTGAAACATTTTCCTTCGATCGTTCATCCAATAATCCCATTAATATTCTAAAAATTTCTGAACTATCTTCTTTAATTATTGTGCATACCGTAGAAGGCCTTTTTGAAATTCCAGTTGATGTGAAAAATGCGAAGGACAAAAGAGTCAAAAAAATTCAGCTGTACAACAAAGAGCAAATCATTCAACCATATTTACATTTAACGGCAAGCATCAGCAATCAGGTCCTCCTTGGTGCCGCCAATTCCGGCGGACAAAATTCATCAACTGTCTATTTTATGAAAATCAGATACCGGGATAAGGATACTATTTTATCCGTGGACCGTTCAGAAAATATAAAAGGCATAGTATATAATGTATCGGAAAGCAAAAATACGAATGAGCTCTATTTTGCGACCAATAATGGCGTTTACACCTATCATCCTCTTTTGGAGACATTCTCGAAACAGGTAATTTTTCAAGGCATTAATACACAAAATGTTATTGTTACTGAAAACAATTTCCTTTTTGCCTCCGACGATCAACCAGGCCTTTATTATTACAATTTAGGGACAAATAGTTCTGGTCGTTATTTGGCTAATCCCAATCAAGCCAAATCCATCCTTAATAGCAAAGTATTAACCATTTTTGAAGATTTTTCGGGAACACTTTGGGTAGGACACCAAGGACAAGGGATTAGTTTACTTGATTTAACCAGAAAAGAATTTCTGACCATACGACGTAATCCATTATCTGCTAAGCCACTAAGCTCGAACACCATTATGTGTTTCGACAGCAATAAGGACTACTTGTTGGTTGGTTGCAGAACAGGTGGTATCAACATAGCCAAATTCACTGATCTAACCAATTCAAATGTTGAATTTGAAGTCATTCCAATAAAAGGAAACGAGCAACAAACAGCGAACGACAACGGCATTTGGGAAATTTCGCGTCAGAACGATTCTGTATTTTGGATCGGCCATAATCAGGGAATACATCGTTTAACAAAAACCAAACATTCATGGCAATTAAAACCCTTGCAGTTACCTTCCAATATCAACAATTATGTGAGATCTATATTCATTGACAAGTATCAGAATTTATGGTGTGGAACCTTAAAAAACGGCTTGCTCTTCATTCCAAATCCGGAGAAGAACGATCAACATAAGTATTATCAATTTACAAACATAAAGGAAGATACAACGTCACTATCCGATAATGTCATTATCGATATCTTTTTAGATTCCAACGAAAGACTTTGGATTGGTACAAACAATGGCCTTAACTGTGTAAAAGGCAAATTCTACAATTTGGATCTTAGCGGTCTCACCAGACCAAATTTGTCATTCGAACGTTTTGTTGGAACAACACAAAAACATGATTACATCAACAATAATGAGATAAATTGTATTGTTGAAAATCAAAATGGAAAAATATGGATCGCCACTCAAGGTGGTGGAATAAACCTTTATGAACCTTCCACCGGAAAATTTTCACATCTAAGCAAAACAGAAGGTTTGCCGGGAAACGATGTATTCGGAATTTTGGCCGACAATAAGAATAATTTATGGATAAGTACGGAACAAGGTTTGGCCGTTTACGATCAAACTACCCAAAGTCCCAAAATAAAGGTATATAGAAGTAGTGACGGCATCCAAAGCAACGTTTTCCTCATTAATTCTTATCATAAATCGTATGACGGAAGGCTCTTTTTTGGCGGCGAAAATGGATTTACCACCTTTTACCCCGAGAAAATTATACCCAACACCATTGCGCCAAAAACGATATTCACCAAGCTTAAAATCTTAAACAAAACATATTCGATAGGAGACACTATTGCCAATAATAATGTTTTAACTCAATCATTAAATGAAACAACTCAACTGTCGCTTCCCTACAATAAAAACACTTTTTCAATTGGAGTAGCTGCCATTCATTTTCAAAATACTGAAGGCAATAAAATAGCTTATCAACTCCTGGGCTATCAGCCCGATTGGAAAATAATTGCTGCATCGGAGAAAAGTATTGTATTTACCAAATTACCATCGGGCCATTATCAATTAAAAGCTTATGCCATAAGTTCAGATAACATTCCAGCTGAACAAATTAAAACAATCGATATTACCATATTGCCCCCCTGGTACATGACCACATTCATGATTGTTATCTACCTTATTCTTTCCCTGGCAATAATTACTTTAATTATAGCAGCAATGGTTAATCGTCAAAAACAGCTTTACTTGCAACGCCTTTACAATTTAAACATCGAAAACAATGAATCAAAGATGATGTACCTGGCGAACATTGCACATGAACTCAGAACCCCTTTAAGTTTAATTATTTCGCCGATCGAGGATATGATTATTAATAAAAATGAAGTTCGGAAACGATGGCACAATCACATTCAACTCATTCATCGAAATTCAAACTATATCTTAAAATTAATTGATCAAATCATCGATTTTAGAAAACTGGACGCGGGGAAATTAAAACTCGTTAAACACAACTATGATATTGTACAGATAATTAAAGAAGTAGCATTTAACTTTAAAGCATTCGAAAACAAACAAAATGTAAAGTTGGTATTGGATCTGCCTGATACTCCGCTTAACATTAATATTGATGGCCAAAAAGTGGAAGAAGTGCTGTACAATTTATTGTCGAACGCATTTAAACATACACCCGAAGGCCACACTATTGTTATTTCGATTCCGCACCGACCAAAGTATGAACATGCAAACAATACGGACTTGGAATATCTCTACATTTCGGTATTTAACGAAGGCGATGAGATACCGGAAACAGATAAGGATAGAATTTTTGAACGGTTTTTTAAAGCCAATGAAAAAGCCGAAGGAGCCGGCATCGGTCTTTCATTTGCTAAATCGTTAATCGAAATGCATGAAGGAAAAATAGGATTCGAAAACATTGAATCAAAGGGAGTCAAATTCTGGATTACCTTACCATTGCTTTTAGCCAATACTTTGGAAGAAGATATCATTCAAAGTTCTTTCGTTGATCAGGAGAATAAAACACCAGCTGCGAAATCAAAAATTCTCGTAAACGATGAATCCGATGAAGAAATAGAAAAGAAAACCAAAGTATTAATTGTTGAAGACAATACCGACCTTCGTGAATATTTGATCGATCTTTTATCGCGAACGTACCAGTGCTTTGAAGCCACCGACGGTGAAAAAGGAATTAAAATGGTACTGAGTAGCATGCCTGATGTCATTATTACCGACGCTATTATGCCCAATGTTAATGGTTATACCTTTGTTCAAAAAGTAAAAGACAACATTAAAACCTGCCATATCCCCATCATTATGCTCACCGCCAAACACACCAACGACCAAATAATCTCAGGATACGAAGCGGGTGTGGATGCTTATATTACAAAACCGTTTGACACCAATGTTCTCCTTGCACAGCTTTCACGACTAATTAAAAACAGAGCGCTTATTCACCAAAAATACAAACAACAAAATTTTATGGTGGAAATTAGCTCGCACAACTTATCGCGCGATGATATATTTTTAAACAATGTGAAAAAACAGCTCGAAAAAAACATTACCAATCCAAATTTTAATGTTTCAGAACTATCGGAGGAAATGCAGATGAGTACAACCCAATTGTATCGAAAAATTAAAAGCCTCACCAATTATTCTCCGGTTGAATTTATGAGAATTACCCGATTGCATCGGGCCCACGATTTGTTGGCTCAAAAAAACTGTAGCATAAAAGAAGTTTGTTATCAAACAGGATTCAATAATTTCTCCTATTTTGTAAAATGTTTCAGAGAATACTTTGGTGTTACACCGGCAAATTATCGCGACAATGGCGATGCTTAGTTTATACGAAAAGAAAAGTATCACATATCATACAAATTTGCAATAAACTCCCCCAAATGATGCCAATGATATAAATCTTAACCCAAAACGCAAGATTTGACCACGATACTTAAGCTACATTTTAATACTTTTGACAATTATTAACATATTTTTTCCATTTATAAATGCAAACTGCAATGACCAAAGGAAAATATTTTTTGGGCACAATTTTATTTGCTGTCATTTTTTATTCATGCAACAAAAATGATTTTGACAAATACGAGAGGCCCGATTGGCTCGCTGGAAAGGTATATTCGCAAATTAAAGCCGAAGAAAACCTTAGCACCTTTACCAAATGCCTTGAATTAACTGAATACAGTCAGGTGATCGATGTTTCGGGCAGCTATACCGTATTTGCTCCCACCGACGAAGCATTTCAACTGTATTTCAGCCAGCACACCAAATACAAATCGGTAGATGATATTCCAGAAGCGGAGTTGTTAGCACTGGTAAAATACCACATCGTTCAAAACCCATGGAGTCGCGATCAATTGCGTTCATTAGACGTAAACGGATGGATCGATCCCGAAGATGAGTTCAATGATAAACCTCGCGGTTATAAAAGAGAAACTCTCTTGCTTGGAAAAGATGCCAAATACGGCATAAAAACAATATACGGCGATATTGATGAACTGATGATTGTGGACACCACACAAAGTTCGTGGCACAGAAAAGTGGCTACCGACTCGCGTAAATTTGCCCCCATATTCTTTCAAGAGTACTTCGGTATTTATAACCTTAAACTTTCTGATTATAGTTTCTATTTCGACCGTACTTTTGAGAACAACGAAGACATCTACTACGTCAACGGTCGGGTTGAAGGAGATGAAATTTTTGCCGAAAACGGATTTGTCTATAAAATTGATCGTGTAGTGGACCCTCTGCAAAATGCGTTTGAAATTTTAAGTTCAAAAGAGAATACCAATACCTATTCAAAATTTTTGACCCTGGTTGAGAAATTTCCCACCTTAGTTTATAACGAAACAAAAACATTTGATCAGCCAGGTGCTGACCTTGGTTTAGCGGTGGATTCTCTTTTCGACCTAACCTTTCCCAATTTGGTCTTTAACATCACCAGCGAAAAAACAAAAGCACCTGCAAGTGGTTCGGGCTTACCCAGTGAAGTTACCATTCGCTTCCACCATGGGCTAATTGCTCCCACCAACGATGCCTTCGATAGTTTTGTTGAACAATACGTTTCAGGCAACAAACAATGGGGAAGTATCGATGCCATGCCACAGCGGATCAAAAAAATCATTACCAATACCTATTTTTCAACCAATCCCATTTATGAAACCGATATTGACGAAGGTTTCTACAATGGCGAAGAAGATATTGTCCGCATCAACTTAAGCGATATTGTACAAAAAGAATATGGCAGCAACTGTACTTTTTTGGGTGTTAATAAAGCGGTTGTTCCACGCGCATTTAAAAGTATAACAGGCCCAATTTATCGTCAGCCAGGGTATTCAGTAATGATGAATGCCATTGAATTTTCCGGATTATTGTCGGCTCTCAAACGTGAAGGTGAAGATAATTTGCTTTTTGCTGTACCCGATTCCCGTTTGCGCCTGGACTCCTCCTTATTTTACAACTCACGAAAAATAGAAAATACAGTTTTTGAGAGTTTTACAGCCATACAAAGCACCACACCTCCAAAAACATTTTACCTGAATAAAAACGACATTCGCTTGTTATTATTGAATCAAGTGGCTGTTGAATCTCCAACAGGAATAGCCCGGAAAGAATTTCTGAAAACTTTGGCCGGCAACTATCTCATTTGGGATAATATAAATGGCACAGTTAAAGGCACTTCTCCTTCAAAGTATGGATACAGGGGATCAACTGCAGTAGTATTAAAACCACTTCAGATTAGCACCGACACTGATAATGGAAACACCTATAACGTAGATGCCTGGTTTGATTTTACCACCGATCTGATTTTCCAGCAGATCTCCACCAAGTTTCCAATGTTCCATAGTCTTTTAACTAAAGCAGGCTATGCACTAACCAAGGAATACCGTTATAAATTCCTGTCGAGCAATAAGATTTACACCATCTTTGCACCATCGGACCAAGCTCTGATCGATATTCAGGCCGATACCTTAAGCGGTAAAAATCTTGAAAACTTTGTCAAACTGCACTTTGTTCAGGAACAGATGATTTTTACCGATGGCAAATTAGCGTCGGGTTATTATAAAACGGCTTGCGAATTGCCTGTACCCGGAAGCTCGCGTACCAAAAATGCAGAAATATACCTTGAAACTGGTATCGATGAAATTGTTGTGAAAGCTAAAAATGGGAACGACTTTTTAAAACTGGAAGAATCCATTTCAACCAATTTTATTACCTCAAGAAACTTAAATGTTAACATTGAAACCAATTACCCGAACATTATGGCAACTGGTGTTATTCATCAAATCGACAAAGCATTCCAGCTCAACCTGCTAGATGTGCAATAACTTGATCAGCTAATTTAATAATGAATCTAAGGCGTTTATACGTAATGAAAAAAATAAATAAATCCATCATCCTGATTCTAGTACTGGCACTCTTCTGCTTTGCAGATGGAATGGCTCAGAACCGCGAGGTCATTCGAGGTAGGGTTTTCGATAAAAGCAGCAAAGAACCAATTATTGGAGCAACCATAGCGGAAATCGATAACGATAACCGGATTATTGGCGGAACGGCCACTGACATTAACGGTGACTTTATTTACAACATGCGCAGTTCAGTCAATATGCTTCGTATTAGCGTAATCGGGTATCACGGCCGCGATATGAAACCATCCTTTAACCAGGCAATGAGCATTTCGCTGGAATCGAATGACATCCAACTCGATGCCGTCACGGTTACTGCCGAGCGGCAATCGTCCGGATTAACCAATATCGAGGATCGCGACAAAGCATCTGCATCCGTTAAAATTGATTTAATCGAAATGCAGGAAGTTGGCGTCACGTCAGCTGCCGATGCCCTCCAGGGACAAATTTCCGGTCTCGACATCATCAGCTCATCAGGTGATCCCGGCTCTGGTTCTCAAATTGTAATTCGTGGATTGAGTTCAATTGGCAACAACAAACCATTGATCGTAATTGACGGTGTTCCTCAGAGCAAAGCAAACATCGACCTTAGTTCTGCCGATCAGGAAGACGTTAGTAACATGATTAACATTGCCCTTCAGGATATCAAATCCATTGAAGTTCTCAAAGATGCCGGGGCAACCGCCATTTATGGTTCGCAAGGTGCCGACGGCGTTTTATTGATTGAAACCCGAAAAGGAAAAATGGGGGCTGTTAAATTTGAATACCAGTATAAACACAGTTTAAATGTACAACCTCCTCCAATTCCCATGCTGAATGGTGATGAATACATTATGCTCCAATTGGAAGAATTGCACAATGCCCGTGGAGTATTTCAATTACCCAGCGAAATAGCCTACGACCGCGATTATAAAGATTTTTACAATTATTCGGCAAACACCGATTGGCTTGATGCCATAACAAAAAACGGAACTACTATGGACCACTACTTTGCGCTGAGTGGTGGAGGGGATAAAACCCGTTATTCTGCGTCGTTCAGTTATGTCGACGAAGGAGGTACAACTATTAATACCCGTGCCAAACGTTTTTCAACCCGTATTAATCTCGACTACATACTATCCAAAAAGTTAATGTACACGGTATTGTTCAGTTATACCACCAACGATTATAACCGAAATTTTGTGTGGGATGCTGGTTCTCCTAACGAAAGAAATATTCGAAAAATGGCCTATACAAAAGCTCCGAACATGAGCATTTTTGAATACGACGAAAATGGAAATCCAACCGGAGAATATTTTACCCCCATTAACAGCTACCAGGGAGATGGTACGAATTATTTTAACCCGGTTGCAGTAGGCGAATTGGGCCGAAACGACCGAAAAGAATATAGCCTGGAAAATACCTTTAAATTACGCTATACCATTACAGATTGGTTGCGGTTTCGCGAATCGGTTTCCTTCCAGTTTAACGGTCAGAAATCAAATAACTTTCTACCTTATAACGCATTGGGTATTGATTGGATCGATTGGCAAGTTAATAAGGCCGAAGAATCAAATAACATCAGCTCTTCCATTCGTACCGAAACACAATTTGTATTTAATGCACCTTTTAATGTTAAAGTACATGACCTGTCTGGTGCGGTCTCATGGATTACCAATCAATCGAGCTATGAATGGATGAACCTGCAAGCTAACCGTACTCCTTCAGTTGATGTTCAGGACCCGGCAGTTAATCCACAAATCAACTGGATTGGTTCAGGATCAGGCGAATCAAGAGATCTGGGAGCTGTATTTAACATCAATTACAAATACATGGACAAATATATGGTTCAGGTAAATGCCCGTGCCGACGCCAGTTCATCTTTTGGTATCAACAATCGATGGGGACTTTTTAAAGGATTTTCGGGTGCCTGGCGTTTTTCCGATGAATCCTTTTTTGACGGAGCCGATTGGCTGGGTGAAAGCAAGTTGCGCTTAAGCTGGGGTACTTCCGGTCGTCAACCAAATGATTCCTATGCCCGTTATGCGCTTTATCAAACATCCGGATCGGGGAATTACGTTGGTAATCCTGCCATTGCACCTTCACGAATTCAATTGGACAATTTGAAGTGGGAAAGTGTATCTCAAATTAACGGTGGGTTCAACATTAATTTATTTAAAGACAGAATTTATATCGAATCGGATATCTACTCTAAATTAACCACCGACATTTTATTTAGCAACTACGACATTCCCTATTCATCGGGCTATAATCAACTTGCCTACTTTAATGGTGGTGAAATGAAAAACAACGGTTGGGAATTAATGATTAATGCCAAGGTAATTCAAAAGAAAGACTATTTACTTACCGTTTACTTTAATACTTCACATAACGTTAACGAATTTACCAGCTTACCCGATAACTTTAACAACGAAAATTCGACCTCAATTGCAAACGGTGAATATCCAAGAAGAGTGGTTGCGGGCGAACCAATCGGTTCATTTTTTGGATTCGAATATTTAGGCGTTTATTCAAGGGATGAAGACGTAATGGCTACCGATGCCGATGGCAACACCCTTTACGATGCCGACGGTAAAATAATTCCAATGACCTACATGGGCACTTATACCTTTAAAGGTGGTGACGCCAAATACCGTGACCAGAACCACGATGGTAAAATCGATTTAAATGACGTAGTTCCCATTGGTGATTCTAACCCTAATTACACCGGTGGTTTTGGAACCTCCTTCAAATACAAGGATCTGGATATCGCTTTAGGATTCCACTACCGTGTAGGTTTTGACATCATTAATGGTATTGCCATTGAAACCGAAGGAATGAACAACAAAAACAACCAAAGCAAGGCGGTTTTAAGTCGGTGGAGAATTCAGGGCCAAGACGAACCAAACATGTTACCACGGGCTTACGAAAACCATCCGGCCAACAACCTCGGTTCCGATCGTTATGTCGAAAAAGGTGACTTTTTAAGATTAAACAACATTAAGGTTGGTTATAAAGTGCCACAAGAAATCTGTAGTGCATTGCATCTAAGCCGCATAAACCTGGCCTTTAGTGCCAGAAAGCTGCTAACCCTCACACAATATTCGGGTCAGGATCCTGAAATATCACAGGATGCCAGTGATCCATTCTGGATTGGAGTCGATAAGGCGCGTACACCTCCGTCAAAAATGTTTACCGCCAGTTTATCCATCTTCTTCTAATGCATTAAAAAGATGAAAAATCAGTTCAATGAAAATGTTGACCTAAAAAAATTGAAAAAGAATAAAAGGATGAAACTTAAATTCAAATATATACTAATTGTAGTTGCGTTATTTGTGCAAACGTCCTGCAACAAATGGCTTGAGCTGATTCCGCCCAGCGGATTGACCCGCGAGGAATTTTGGCAAACCAAGGAGGATGTTGAGGCTACTTTAATGGGAGCTTACGGTTCATTTTCAACCCTCGATAACCTCATGTTTATTCATGGTGAAGCACGGGCCGATATGGTAACCGACGACATCAACATTGATGGAAACATCCGAAACATCATGAACAGTAACATCTACCCTGATAATTGGCTGTGCAACTGGGAAAATTTTTATAAAGTGATCAATTATTGTAACGAAGTAATTGACAATGCTCCCGGAGTCCAGGATATCGATAAAACCTTTACCGATTACCAATTGCAAGGATTTATGTCCGAAGCCTATTTCTTGCGTAGTTTAGCCTATTTCTACCTGGTGAGAATTTACAAAGATGTACCTTTTATCACTTCTCCCAGTGAAACAGATAACACTGATTTTTATGTGGCAAAAACCGATGGCGATGTAATACTTGCCGCCATTACAGTAGATTTATTGGAGGCCCGAAAATACCTTTCAGACAATTACCTGTCGCTATACGAAATCAAAGGCCGCGCCTCAAAAGAAGCCTGCGAAGCTTTATTGGCCGACATTTCCCTATGGAATTTCGATTACAATGCTGTGATAGAGCATGTAAACAATATAATATTAACCGATAAAATTGAATTAATGCCCAGTGCCCGGTGGTTCGAAATTTTCTATCCGGGTAATTCACTGGAAAGTATTTTTGAATTTCAGTTTGATGATCGCCAAAATCAAAAAAACAATGTATACGGGC
Source organism: Prolixibacteraceae bacterium (assembly GCA_041821245.1). Classification (GTDB taxonomy): domain Bacteria; phylum Bacteroidota; class Bacteroidia; order Bacteroidales; family Prolixibacteraceae; genus Roseimarinus. Next base: position 68,556 of record JBGUEP010000001.1, on the reverse strand, counting down.
TAACCAATGTCAATGCGCGTAGTTTTGACCCCAGTGAAACAGCCATTCAGTTATTTGCCCGTAAATACACCAGTGAACCCTTCCGTGGTGAAGACATTTCAATCAAAAAAAACAGCGAAAATGATTATACCATTTGGAAATATGTTGGCTTAGCTCCCGACGGTAGTACTACCCGTCCAAGTAATCTTCAATCGAGTGCCAACTGGATCATCTATCGTTATGCCGATGTATTATTGATGAAAGCGGAAGCCCTATCTCAATTAGGAAACTATAACGAAGCGTCCGATATAATCAATCTTATTCGTGAACGCGCCGGTATTTCACCATTGTCCATACAAAATTCAGCCAATGCTTTTGAGGACGCAATTCTCGATGAACGTGCACTTGAATTGGCCTTTGAAGGTAAACGTTGGTTCGATTTGGTTCGCATGGGAAGACGCAACAATTTTGCCAGAAAAGACAAATTGGTGGAGATTATCATCCGAAATGTTCCTTCAACGCAAAAAAGAATTTTAGGATCTAAATTAACCAATCCACTTGGCTGGTATATGCCCATTTATAAGGATGAGTTAGAACGCAATTTAAACCTGGAACAAAATCCATATTACAACCGATAGAGCAATGAAAAAATTACTATATCTTTCAATCGTACTCATCAGCTTGCTGGCCTTGCATTCGTGTAACAGCGAGGAACCGACACTTGTTGGATTTGAAGACATGGAGCGATTAACCGTATTTGATTACATTGTTGAAAACGACTCCCTTTATTCGAAATTTAAACAGATTCTCGAAGCTGGTGATTTGGCAAAAACAATGAGTGCCTACAATCCGAACGGCAATGATTATACCCTGTTCCTGCCCAACAATGATGCTGTTGACGATTTCATTAATGAAAGCAGCTTATTTGCTTCCTTCGACGACTTATTGAAGGATAAAAAATACGTTTCTGCTTTGGCCCGCTACCACGTTGTTAATTTGGGAATCATAACCAACGATTTCCCCTTTGGAGCTCTTCCTGAGTTAAACCTCAGTGGCCAGTACCTTACCGTTGGATTTGAAATTGGAGCCGATAGTTCCTACTACAAAATCAACAATACGGCACCGCTTTCCATTGGAAACATCGAAGTTTCCAACGGGTACATTCATGTGATCACTAAAATGCTGACGCCGGTAACTTTCAATACCTACCAATGGCTGCAACAAAATCCTGAATATTCCATATTTCTTGAAGCCGTGAATGCCACCGGATTCGAGGAAGTTTTGAGTCGCATCATAATGCGCGATACAATAAGTTTAACTCCAATAACCACCTTTATTGAACCCGACTCGGTATATGAGCGCAACAATATTTTCAGTTTTACCGATTTAGTTGCCCGCATTAAACCATTAAATACCAATTATACCGATCCGTACAACGAGGTATATAACTTCGTAGGCTATCATATTTTAAGTGGAAGTTGGTTCCTTTCCGATTTCGAAGAAGAAGTCACCAATTATAGCACCTTTGGTGATCGGCCCGTAAATGTGAATGGTCTTGGAATTGATCTGTTAATCAACAAAGATAAGGTGAAATTAGATACCATTGTTTCAGCTGGCAACGATACCACTTATACCTACTTAACTACCACGTTCTATTACGATTTGAGTAATGTACTCACCCAAAGTGGAGCCATGCATTTTATCAATCAGGTCATGTTCCCTCAAATAGCCAGTCGTGCCGAACAATATTTCGAATTCTACGAAGAGCCTTTGTTCAACCAATACCGTGACGAAGGCGGGGTTTTCCTTGTTGAAGATCCGGCATTGCTCAATACCATCACCTGGACCGGAGGAAATGATCAACTGGTATTCGTAAAATCCGATGATGAATCAGTCACGGCATGGGGCAAGGATTATATTCTAATGGAAGGCGATTTTTCCATCACCTATACCCTACCTAAAATAGTTCAGGGAAACTATGAACTGGGAATCAGAGCTCATGCATACAGCTCAACCAATGCGTTGGTTGAAGTTTTCTTCGACAACGTTAAGGTTGGTGGATTAGTTGACCTGACCACTGGAGGGAATTCAAACTATCCATACGTTGAAGTTAATCTGGGAACCGTTACTTTAATCAACTACGAGCCCCATTCCATAACTATCCGTTCATTAATTCCCGGAATATTCAATTGGGACAATGTTCATTTTAAACCCATATAATATTAGAATCGAATGAAAAAACAACTATATATTTCTATTGTTATTCTTCTTTTTGCCGGCATTTATGGATGCGAGGATAATTGGAATGAACACTACATGACCAAACCAGCAACGGTTGATGTTAACTTTTGGGACGCCTTAAAAGAGAATGCTGATGCATCTAAATTTGTAGAATTAATTGAAAGCTATCACCTCGATTCATTGTTCGAATACAACAATGCCTATACGCTGTTTGTCCCAACAAATCAAGCTTTTGAAACTTATTTGACAAACAATTCTATCAGTGAAGAAGTGCTCGATTACCATATTTTAAGGTATTTTATTCAACCCAATGATATTACAGGGAAAAGAAAGATTCAAACCCTGATGCTAAAATTCGCCCAATTTGAAAACAATAACGGGAGCTATACCTACGATGAAATACCTGTAAGCTTTACCAGTCCACTCTATTCAAATGGAAGATTCTTTATCATCGATGAGGTCGCAAGCCCGAAACCAAGTTTATACGAATACATTGCTGAAAACAATCCTGCACTCAAACGCTTTATCGATCTGCAGGACTCAATTGTTTTAGATAAAGAATTGAGTAAACCACTCGGGTTTGATGAGAATGGAAATACAGTTTACGATTCCGTGATTACCATCATCAATCTTTTTGAAGAAGAATATTTTAAAGTGTCGGAAGAATTCAGACTAAAAACAGCCACATTGGTTTTCCCAAAAAAGGAGTTGTACCAACAGGCCTTGACCCAAATGGCACTTAAAATTGGAGCCGGCTACGAAACCTATGCCGACATCTCTGAAGAATGGCAGGAAGAAGTACTTATTCCTTATTTAATTGAAGAAGGAATGTTTGCCAACATGCTCGAACCTGATGTGTTCCGAAGAGATTCCATTCAAAATATACTGGGTGACTATGTTAAACCTAAATTTTTTGTGACCGACCGAACATTATGTAGCAACGGTTATGCCTACGATTACAGTAATTTTGAAATTCTCGATTCACTGTTCATGAGTCCCTTACGAAACGAAGGAGAAACCTTATTGAAAGTGATTGGGAAAGACCGATTTACATGGAAAGAGGAGGTCATTGTCAAGAGCGATCAAACTTTTGTCCCCAATGCCGATTATGTAAATACTGCGTCTAACGATTCCATTCTGAAAGTCGAGTTTCCAAGTAAATACGAAGGACAGTTTTCAGTCGAGTTTTTGACCAAACCACTATTTCCTCGTCGCTACCTAATGGTGGTGAGAACCCACATGGATTTTGGTGGCCTTTATGAAATTTATGTGAACGACGAATTGGTAAAAACATTCGATTATTACGATTTTATCCGCTTAAAAGGAGTGGTTCCAAGTGCTGTTACAGGGAAACGTTTTATTGCCGATGGCCGATACAACAAATTCGACTTTTGGGTTGATAACATTACCAGCTATGGCAAGGCTAAAGTCAGATTTGAATATAAAGGACCCAGTTCGGCCAGGTACAATGGATTTATGTTGGATTACCTCGACTGTGTTCCGGAAGGACAAACTGATGACATTACAAAGAACCCATAATCCTTATACAAAGATCTTTAACTATTCTAAAATAAATTGGAAATGAGTAAAGCGAAAATATATTCTAACTTATTAAAAGGAATTGTCGTACTGTTCCTTTTTACAAGTGCACTGAAATCATATTCGTCTGATGCTGTTACTGACAGCAATACTGAGCATAAAACAAATCTTCGTCAAGACAATCAAAGTGAGGAAGTTATTACCGATTCGGACCAATTTGAGTCTACCCTAAAGGGTGTCGCTTCTCTTAATCAACAATCAAGTTCCGACTCAATTTTAATCAGCGGAACAATCGTTTCACCAGAATACCATCCGGTGGCCAATGTTTCGGTTAGTGTGGAAGGTTCGCGCGAATTACCGGCATTTACGAATGAAGCGGGTGAGTTTTCAGTTAAAATCCTTAGCGGAAATGAATGGTTGATTATTGCACCGGCAGCTGATTACAAACGTAAACGTTTATTCATTGGCGGTCGTTCAAGTCTGACCATTGTTGTTACACCAATTGGAATCTCAAGTGGTGAAGATGAATTGGTACTGTTGAGCCAATCCGTTAAAATGAAAAACATGTCGTCGGCTTATACCGATTTGGACTTAAGCAATATAAATAACATTATAAGTCCATCCATCGACCGCTACATGCAAGGACGCATTGCGGGACTACATGTCATTAATCAATCCGGAACACCCGGAGCTGGATCTGTTTCGTTTCTGCGCGGAGTAAACTCACTAAATGCATCAACACAACCACTATATATCGTCGATGGAATTATTATGGAATCTCAAGGGCTGTTTGGCTCTGTTATCGATGGTTATTCCTATAATCCATTGCTTTCTATCAATCCTTTCGACATTTCGAATGCAACAGTTTTAAAGGATGCCGTATATGCAGCAGCCTATGGTTCAAAAGCATCGAATGGCCTGGTGATGATTACCACTCTGGATCCAAGTGCAACCGAAACGTCCTTCGACATCGATTTCAGAACAGGAATATCCCTAAAACCTGAACGTTACATTTCCCAACTCAACGCCATGCAACACAAAACATTGGCCAATGAATTGAGTTATACTGCCGGAGTTTTAGAAGAAGATTTGTATGAAATTCTGCCTAACTTATTTCTGGAACCTGATGACGAACGATATATTGACTACCAGCACGATACAGATTGGCAACAAACCATATTTGACAATGCCATTTTTAACAACTTCAACATTAAAGTTAAGGGTGGTGACGAAATTGCCCGATACGGCCTTTCGTTTGGCTATTACAACAACAATGGAATTCTGAAGAATACCAGCTACGACGGCTATAATCTTCGTTTTGTAAGCTTGGTGAATATATATACCTGGCTGCGCATGAATGCCAGTGTATCGTTTAATACCAGCAATTCAAGCTTAAAAGAATCGGCAAGAGTAAAGGAAACCAGTCCCATTCTAACCAGTTTGGCAAAATCCCCCTTACTCTATCCTTACCAGTACGATACCGATGGTAGAGAAACCACCATGTTATCGGAAGTGGATGAAATGGGCGTGAGTAATCCGCTGGCGACCATTCAAAATTTCGAAGCCAACAATAAAAACTATCACATTATCACCTCTTTGGGATTCGAAATCGATTTACCCAAAGAATTTTTGTTCCGTACCAATTTTGGAATAACCTATAACGCCTTAAAGGAGAAGTTATTTATGCCCAACAGAGGAATGGAATTGTATTACAACAACGAGGCTCATAACGTCGCTAAGGCTTCAACCAATACCTTTAATGGTTTTAGCAACAATTCGATGTTAGTTTATAATAAAAAACTGGGTTCCAACCATGTATTCAATTCCACAACCGGCGTCAATGTAATGAGTAACAAATTCCAATACGATTATGGAATTGCGAAAAATGCCCACGAAAATGACGAATATCGTATGTTGAACGACGGAATTGATAACCTTCGTGAAATTGGTGGACAAAACCGAAACTGGAACTGGTTATCGCTTTACGAAAAAGTATCTTACACCTACCAGGATAAGTACCTTGCCACAGCAATTGTATCACTCGACGGTTCTTCGCGTGTAGGTAAAAATGCCGCCAATACCTTAAATGTATTCGGAAACCCATTTGGCGTTTTTTATTCTACCGGTCTGGGATGGCGTGTTTCCAACGAAGCCTTTTTGCATGATGCGTCGTGGCTCGAAGAATTAAAACTTAGGATTTCGCTTGGCCGCTTAGGAAACGATGACATCGGAGAGTCCAATTCAACCAACTATTACAAAACCGTTAAGTATCGCGAAACAACAGGTGTATTCCCGGCAACTATTCCCAACCCGGAACTATCCTATGAAACAATTGATCAACTCAATGCCGGCCTGGACTTGGCCTTGTTTGGAAACCGCTTACGCTTAAATTTCGACTTGTTTAAATCGACAACCACCAACATGTTAATTTATAAACCTCTCGAACCTTATTTTGGATATGCTTATCGACCTGAAAATGGTGGAAAAATGGAAAACAAAGGCTGGGATGCCTATGCATTTATTCGCATCGTTAATGGCCATAAATTCAAATGGGACATTGAAGCGAACCTATCCAAAGCACAAAACCAGATACTGGAGATCGAAAACGATATTTTTGTAACTGATTTGAATAGTTACAGCGTAGCCAATAAGGTGGGTTCTCCGGCAAATAGCTTCTATGGTTATACCTTTAAGGGTGTTTATGCTACAACCGGCGATGCTCAGGAAGCAGGCTTGGTCAATGCGAAAGGCGTTGCCTACAAAGCAGGGAATTCAATATATGAAGACATTTCTGGTCCCGATGGGGTTCCCGACCACATGATAAACGATTACGATAAAACAACCATCGGATCCATGTTACCTGACTTAATTGGAGGAATTACCAATACCTTTACCTATGGTAATTTTTCCGTGAGTGCCTTCGTAAATTTTGTTTCAGGCAATGAAGTATTTAATTATTTGCGTTACAAAAACGAATCGATGGTGGACTTTGCCAATCAAAGCACCGACGTACTAAACCGTTGGCAATATGAAGGTCAAATTACCAATGTACCCGCAGCAATGTGGGGCGACCCCATTGGCAACAGTGCATTTTCAACTCGTTGGATCGAAGATGGTTCATATTTGCGTTTGAAGAATGTTTCGATAAGCTATAAAATTCCTCGTGAATTTTTAGCCTTTAAATATGCCGAATTTTACATCTCGGCCTCAAATGTAATTACCTTTTCGAATTACCTGGGTTACGATCCCGAATTTGCGTATTCCTACAACCTGATGGATCAAGGAATTGATTATGGTCAATCACCCAATCCCCGTCAGTTTTTAATTGGTATTAAAATTGGTTTATAAAAAACAGATAAAGCAATGATGAACAAAATTTTCAAATCAACAATACTATTCCTAACAACGGTACTCGCTCTGGGGGCATTAAACTCGTGCCAGGATTTTTTTAATCCTTCGCAAGATTTAAACATTACCGAAGATAATTTATACAACGATTGGTATGAATATAGAGCAGCTGCAATGGGACTTTACGCCCTTCAACAAGATTTGGTTGAACAGATTGTTGTGCTGGGTGAACTTCGTGGCGATTTATTAACCGTTACACCCAATGCAGATGCCGATTTGGTGGAAATCAACAATTTTGCCATTTCGAAAACCAATAAATATGCATCGCCCAGTAACTTTTTTAAATTGATTGCAGCTACCAACCGATTTATTTCTATTCTGGAACATGAACATCCAGATGTACTTGACGCTACTGTAGCCATTAATAATTACGACCGCCTGTATGGCGAAGCATTAAGCATGCGCGCCTGGGCTTATTTTAATGCCGTGCGCATTTATGGTAAAGTCCCCTTTATTGATCAAAATCTTTCAACCATCGAACAAATTAACACTTTCATTGCTTCCTCCGAAACATACGTCGACAGTATTTACATCCAATACAGTATTGATGGATACTACAACGATACACTCCCCGAACCACGTGTAATTGTTTTAGACAAACAATATTTTGACACTGAACGAGTGATTTTACACTTTACTCAGGAATTGGAAGAAAAAGTAAAAGCAGTTGGAGTGAACCACTACATCGATAATAATGATAATTCCTGGGAAGTAACCATTTGGAGCGACTGGAGCTATAACGCCTTACTGGGGCAAATGTACCTTACGCTTGGCGACCTTACCCAAAGCGTTCGTTACTTCGAAAAAATTGTGTACAACAATTCCACCAATCGACGTTATCAGTTGGACGATGCTTTTGCTTTTGGACAATGGCAAAATATCTTTTTAAATATCGATAGCAGAGAACACATCTTTACCTTAAGTTTTAGCAAAGCGAACCAACAACAAAATAATTTCCAACGTTTATTTGAACCATGGGGGGCTAACGAATACATGTTAAAGCCTACAAAAACAGCCATTCACAAGTGGGAAACTCAATGGCGAGGCGCCATTGTAGCATACGACTATACTACACCAGATAGTTCCAAAACCATTTTCCCAGGACAACCGAGTGATTTCTCTCGGGGATACGGTACTTCCTACTTGTATGCGCGAAATAACACATCGCTTTCAGAGATGGACTACCTTGATATGCTTGAATTTAAACGACTACAGGATCAGCGCAGTGTCGAAAGCATCATGGAAAATATAGATACAGTTGTATATAAGTATTCCATTGGTAAAGATCGCTTCGATTTGGATGCCAACTTTATTATTTATCGTGCCGGTAGTATCAATTTGTACCTTGCTGAAATTTACAATTACTGGAACTATGAAAATTCCAATGGCGACGTTCAATCGTACACCATTAATGCCCTGAACATCATCAACAACGGAAGCAATTACGATCAGAGTCTAAATAGAAGTCAGCTGGGTGTTCGTGGTCGCGTTGGATTGGGGAGTGGTGAAGCTGCTTTCAAAATCAGCAACATCACCTTTTTGTTCGATCCATTCACCAATAAAGTAATTGGCCATCGTGATTTAACAGGTAAATTGCTGGAGAAACAATACACTTTTGAAAACCAAATTATGGAGGAAAGAGCTCGAGAACTGGCTTTCGAAGGAGAACGTTTTTACGATTTAATTCGTGTAGCCAAACGCAGGCACGATCCAAGCTATCTGGCGAAAATTGTTTCAGAAAAATATTCCGGTTCAATGAAGACCAACATTTACAATCGATTGCTTGATGAAAACAATTGGTACATTCCTTATTTTGAATAGCATCAATTCTTTTTACCTTATCTAAAGGCATTTACATAACACAAATAAAAAGGCATCTTTTATCCAAAGGATGCCTTTTCTGTTATCTGCTATAGGACGTCCTGAGAAATTTTCGGATCATGTGACATTGTTGTGGGGAAGTAATTTCCAATATAATTTTACATTGGTGTCCGATAAAAACCAGAAAGTGAGTTTTAGATCATTCACATTGTTACGTTCAAGACGACAGTTATTTGTAGGTTTTTACCAAGTTCCGTAGGAACGAATAATTTTATAAGGCCGGATTTCAATCCGGGGAAATCGGTAACAACAGCTGAAGTGAGTTCTGCAGGAACGAAAAATTTAGAATAAAATCCATAAAAAAGTAGGGTAACACCAACTTCAATCGGATAAAGGGTAGACAGTACTTATAATCATTAAAATGAAAACAATTATGAAAACTCAAATTCTAATATTAATTACCCTGGCCAGCATGGCGCTATTCTCCTGTCAGGATTTTAATGGCATAAACAACAGCAACACCGGAGAAGACCTTGTGTTAAAATCGGCCAACATTGCTGTAAGCGATTTATCCACCGAAAGTGTAATGGATGAAGCCAATCTGGAAGCTGATTTTTTTGCGAATTCAGAAAAACTTCTTCGTCAACTTACCCATTTTAAAGGCACAAAAAATATTTTGGGTGGCCGTGATGGTATGCATTATTTAAAAGATAATTGTCCAAATGTATCAATTGATACTGCTGATGTGAGCTATCCAATCATCATTACATTGGATTACGGCGAAAGCACTGTTCTAAAGAATGGACGAACAATCAGTGGCATTGTAAGCATTGAAATATCGGCACCTAAAGGAACCGATGGAAGTACACGTACCATTAGCTACGACAATTGTGTAATTGATTCTATAAGCATAGCCGGAACTGCAATTGAAGTATTTAACGGCGATAACATCACAACACGTGTCATCACACGAACAAGCGACGTATCATTTACACTGGCCGACGGCACTGTAATCGATCGCGTAGGGACTCACGTTCGCGAATGGGTGGCCGGAATGGATACTCCAATGGAACGCGACGACGACCAAATTGTAAGTACAGGATCAACAACTGCCAGCTCCTCAACCGGTGAAAATTGGGAACGTTTGATCATTGAACCTTTGGTTCGTTTGGGCGATTGCCGCTACAATGTTCAAGGTATTGTTCAGTTCAGTTCAAATGGTGTGGTTATTTCAACTTTGAATTTTGGTGACGGCGAATGCGACAACCTGGCCATATTAACATCCGATGGTGAAGACGTTGAAATTGAATTGACAGGAAAAAAACCGGAAGCAAAATTAGATAAACATAAAACGCAGGAAAAAAATAAAGGCAAACATTAATCTAATGAAAGGAAATATGACAAAGAGAGCTAATAAAGCAAGCTCTCTTTAATTTCCTTTTTGTATTTTCGTCAAACAAAATAACAGACGAAAATTTATAAAATTGAAAAAGGAGGAGTTCAAAGAATTGTTCAACATGTATTTCGAAGATGTTAGAAGATACGTGTTTTACCGGTCGGGTGACGATGATACAGCCACCGATATTGCTCAAGACACCTTTTTACGTATTTGGGAAAAACAAATCGAAATCAATCCTAAAACAGCAAAAGGCCTTCTCTTTAAAATTGCATCCGATTTATTTATATCGAAATACCGTCGGGAAAAAGTAGCTTTTAATTTCATGAATAATTTTCAAGCAAACGAAAAAAGCTTAACCCCCGAAGATGAACTAAATTACAATGAATTAACAAAAGCATATGAAGCAGCTTTAAAATCGATGCCGGAAAAACAAAGGGTAGTTTTCCTGATGAACCGGATTGATGAACTGAAATACAAAGAAATTGCCGATCAACTTGGCTTAAGTGTTAAAGCCATCGAAAAACGAATGAGTCAGGCACTCGATCACCTTAGAATACATTTAAAGGATAAAATAAACGGTATCATTCTATTTCTGTTTGGCTTGAAAAGCATAAAATAAAAACAAAGTGACCACAAATAAGGAACATAAAAAATTGAGTGTTGATACACACAGCAAAGCTTTTTTCACAGGAGGAAAATTCAACTGGAAAAAAAGTGAAGCTGAGGTGTGGTCGAATATCGAAGCCATTGTAGACGTAAAACCTGCAGGCCGTTCCTTGAGCTTCAATTTTCGTAAAGTATCGTTCGCCATTGCTGCCGCCTTTTTACTTTTAATTGGAGTAGGATCCTTCCTTCGTTTTTATCAGATTACCATTAAAACTCCTGTTGGTGAACATCAGTTGGCACAACTCCCCGACGGTTCTACCATAAACTTAAACGCCGAGTCAACACTCAAATACAATCCCTATTGGTGGAAGTTTAAACGGGAAATTCATTTCGAAGGTGAAGCTTATTTTGAAGTCGAAAAAGGTAAAAAATTCAGTGTGATTTCAGAAAAAGGAATCGTGCAGGTTTTAGGAACCAGTTTCAATATTTTCGCCCGCAACGAAATTTATAAAGTAACCTGCATTACGGGTAGCGTAAAAGTCCGCTCCACTACCGACGAAATCGTGGTGCTGAAGCCCAATAGCAAGGCTCAAATTCATTCCAATGGAACCATTGCCGTTCTTCATGATATTGAAACTTATCCCGAGATATCTTGGAAAAACAACTTATTTCTTTTTACTGCCGTTCCAATACGTGAAGTTTTCTACGAAATTGAACGCCAATTTGGAATCACCATCAAAACCAACATGAACACTTATGCGTTATATACAGGTAATTTCTCGCGCGATTTGGATGTTGAAGACGTTTTAAGTTATGTGTGTCCTGCTTTAGGATTAGATTATACACGTAAATCGGCAAAAGAGTTTGTTATTTTTCAGGTAAAAGAATGAGCAAAAAAACAGCGATTATACTTTTAATTCTTTTGTATTCATTGCTTGGACTGGCTCAAACAAAATCCATTAAAATTGAAGCCAATCATCAAGCATTAAACAGTGTTTTGCTTCAACTTCGCAACCAATACAATATTCAATTTTCCTATAGCGACAATGAACTCGCCAAATTCTATGTAACTTTGCATCAAACCTTTAACAACAAAGAAGAAGCCATAAAATTTCTTTTAAAGGATCTCCCATTTGTACTTAAAAAGACAGGCGATGTTTTCATCATTATTCCTCAAAAAAAGAAAGAAAAAGAAGAAAAACAAACGTCCACAACTCGGATTGGCGGACAAATTGTTGAAGCAGGATCTTTTGAACCCCTGCCATTTTCTCATATTCTGATCAACAACCATCAAATGGTTTCTGATGTTATGGGCAGTTTCAACTATACGGCTTCAACTGATAGTAGCTTTCACGTGCAAATTTCGCATTTAGGATATTACATTTACGATACGGTATTAGTGGCTAATACCCAACAAAAATTCAAGCTCACTCCTTCCTCTGAAAACATTCAGGAAATTACCGTTCGAAACAATGTGGTTGAAAAAGCCACCATGATTGGCGAAAAATCAGGAAAAATTAAGATCAACCATACTATTTCACGCTTCCTTCCGGGACAAGGCGACAATTCGGTCTTCAATCTTTTACGTTTGATGCCTGGCATTCAAGCTGCAGGCGAACAATCAACAGACCTGCTCATTTGGGGCAGCTACGAAGGCCAAAGCCAAATTACATTTGACGAATTCACCATTTTTGGACTAAAAAATTACAACGATAACATCAGCGTTGTCAACCCGTTTTTGGTAAAAAACATTGAAATATATAAGGGCGGATACGAAGCCAAATACGGAAACCGGGTTGGTGGCCTCGTTAATATTTCAGGAAAAAACGGGAACATAAACAAACCCTCCTTTAGTTTTAACATTAACCCAACAACAGTTAATGGCTTACTTGAAATACCCATATTGAAAAAATCATCCTTAATGCTGGCTTACCGCCAAACCTATTACAATTTGTACAATTCGGAGGATTTTAACATTTATGCACCAACGCGTGCAACACCCAAATCAACTACCGGAGCAATGAAAAGCAGAAACATTGATTTTGACATCAATGTTTATCCCGACGATTATCAGTTTCGTGATTTGAATCTGAAATACTCCCTACAATTGAACAATGGCGACTTTTTCTATGTAAGTGCTTATGGTGGAGGTGACTTGTTTAGCTTATCGACCACTGCCGAAATCAACGCAGAGTCTAAAACTAAAGGTCGCTTTGGAATGAATAATATTGTTCCCCTGGAGATTTTATATCTAAACAATGAAAAAAATACACAGAAAGGCTTATCCACATTTTATGGGAAAACCTGGAAAAATGGTCTGAACTCAAAGCTCATTCTATCACATTCCGATTTTTCAAGAGCATTGACTGATGAAATACACACAGAGGACCTTGAGAATAAAAATAGTATCAAATCCGATCTGGACACCATACAAAATGAGGCCTTCGAAAATAATCTTAGAATTGAAAATATACTGCCCTTAAAAAATGGAAGCCAGTTAGATTTTGGAGGAGGAATTTACGAAAACCGCGCCAATATCAGTAACAACTCAAACACTTCTGATTCAATATCAGCCAATTCACTCTTCGAATATGAGCATCAACGCGCCTATATCTATTTGCAGGATAATCGTCAGATAAGAGGTCGTTTATCACTTAAAACCGGCTTACGATTAAATCTCATGAACGATATCAATCGTTATTTACTCGAACCCAGACTGGGTTTGTCGTATCAATTGAATGAAAAGCTAAAATTTAATGCTTCGTGGGGTTTGTACAATCAGTTCATGTACAAAATTGCCAATGTTGACCAGAATCAAAATTACACCTATTTGTGGGTAACCAGCAACGCGAATACACCTGCCTTAAGTGCCACCCATTGGGTAAGTGGATTTAACTATTTCAACAATAATTTTACCATTAATATCGAAGGTTATTATAAAACCATACAGAACATTTCCCAACGCGTTTTTGAAAATCGAGAGCTGAACGGGAAACAAATCAACAGGTATTTTCTTTATCAGGGCAATGCAAAAACCTATGGCATTGATTCCTATATCAAAAAAGATTTTGGCCGACATTCCATTTGGGCTTCCTACACCTTAAGCAAAACACTCGAAAGCCTTGCTCCTATAGGAAAACAATTACCCGATTATGAATTGGCCCCTCACGATCAACGACACGAATTCAAATTGGCAGGTATTTTCAATATTAAAGATTTCTACCTGTCGGGCAATTATGTGTATGGCTCAGGTATGGAAATATTGCGAAAAGTTTTTGAAGACCAAACCGATGATGTTAGCTACCAACGATTTGATGCAGCCATTACCTATACATTTAATCTAAAACACCTTTCAGGCGAAACCGGACTTTCAGTTTTAAACATTTTCGATACTCAAAACCTGAAATATGCCAACCTTAAAAACATTCATATCAGCCAGGATATCGGTACAGTTAAAATTTATTCAAACGCAGTTCCTTTTACGCCCATCCTGTTTTTGAAATTGGTTTTCTAAAATCATTAAAATTATTAGCCTTGGTTTTCGTCCGGCTTTTTATCTTTGTATAAAACCAATGACTTCACAATGAAAAAAAATGCCTTCCTCTTTTCATTTCTATTTTTACCAATTTTATTGTTTGCCCAGGATATTCATTTGCTCAATAATCTTCAAAATCCTATGCAATTTAATCCGGCGGCAACAGGCTTGGTGTACAAGCATCGCATTGCCACCTCAGAAGAAATCTTACTGGGATTCGACAAGCCTCCTGTTACAGCCCAAATCAACTATGAAAAATCGATTGATTCAAGTGCCTGGGGTTTTGGCTTTCTCGCTTTGTACGACCATATTGGTAATTTGGATGAAGAATATCTGGAAGGCCATATTCGGTATTTAATCATCGATAAACCCAACTATAAATGGTCCATAGGTGCGGCTTTAATTTATGCAAGTCAGCATCTCGATGCCAATTGGTTCATACCCGGTGGAGGGCTTGTTGAGGACCCTGTCCTACCAAAAAATTACAGGGTCAATGCTGTACGTTATTCACTTGGAACCTGGTTTAAGAACAGTTGGCTCGATGCTGGGGTGAGTTTTTACGGAAACCTTCATCAGTACAATCAAGCTACCTCAGGATTTACATTTAATAAGCGTTACACCGCTTATTTATCAGCCAAAGTTGTTAAGCGTTCAAATTTTCAACTTCGTCCGGATGTTATACTGCTATTCGAGGAACAATACAATCAGTATGTATTATTTTATGGCTTAAACACTACCTTCAAAAATACTTATCGAGCTGGGATTAAAATGCGAAGTGCTAAAAGTTTCATCGCCTCTGCCGGGGTAAATATTCAAAATTTCAGTATTGACATCGCCGCAATACTTCCTTCAAAACCTTTTATGAGCTATTTTTCGGCTTTACAATTGGCTTATTCCTTTCATTAAACTTTTTAACTCCAACATATGTTTCTTACTTAAATCATCATAACTGATATAACCATGAATCTAGCTGAAGTAATGGCCTTCCTGAAAGAAAAAGGAAGCGAACAAAACAAAAAAGTATTAAAAAGGCATGGCGCAAAAGAACCTTTTTTTGGCGTTAAAGTATCCGATTTAAAAGTGCTTCAGAAGAAAATAAAAAAAGATCATCAACTGGCACTTATGCTTTATCAAACCGGCAACTCTGATGCCATGTATTTGGCTGCACTTCTGGCCGACCCCTCAAAATTAACGCCCGATGTATTGGATAACTGGGCCAAACAAGCCTATTGGTACATGTTAAGCGATTATACCGTTGCCTGGATAAGTGCCGAAAGTAAATATGGAATAATGATGGCTAAAAAATGGATTTTATCCGATAAAGAATTTGTTGCTTCAGCCGGATGGTCCACCTATTCATCAGTACTGGCCATTACACCAAATTCAGAGCTCGATTTATCCGAAATTAAAGAGTTACTTGAATATGTCATCGATCACATTAACGAAGCGCCAAATAGGGTTCGTTATTCCATGAATTCATTTGTTATTGCTGCTGGTGTTTATATTCCGTCTTTAACCGAAGCATGTAAGGTCTATGGCGATTTGCTGGGGAAGGTAAAAGTTGATATGGGCGGCACATCGTGTAAAGTTCCACAAATCAGAGCATATATCGAAAAGGTGGAGAACAAAGGTTACATCGGGAAAAAGAAAAAACGAGCTGTTTGCTGATCAAACAAATTCAATTTGGAGGTAATTTTTGATCATCAATTTCAAGCTTTTTCCTATTTTCCAACTTTTTTATTAATTTTTTCATTCCTTTAAGAATGCCCTTTTCTATAAGGGCATAATCTTTTACTTCCTTTTCGATGTAAATGATCATTACCGATACGGAAAGATTCATATCAGTTAAAGGTTGATAAAGTTGTTGTTTAGATAAACGAAAAGCTTCTCGCATACGGCGCCTGATCAAATTTCGCTTTACAGCCCTTTTAAAAGCTCTTTTAGGGACCGAGAACACTACTTGTGCCGGATAACTTGTTGTAGCCTCCGAAACCATATAAATCCACTTAAAGGGATACTCAAAAACAGCTAAGCCTTCAGCAAATAAACGTTCCAGCTCTATTCTGCTGCAAAGTCGTTCCTCTTTTGTAAAAGTATTTCTGGTTTCCATTTTCATTCTATTATGCGAAGATAGAAATAAAGTGGAAAGTCATAGGCCATTATTCAACAGGAAAAAGACGCAAAACAGGGATAGGTTCAGGAAAAATTCAATCCAGTCCAATTCGATTTTCATATGAAAGGGTTCATTCGTAAACAAAATCGTGCCAATAGGCTATCCATTTACAATTCTACCACTCAAATGAATACATACCTCTAACCACTTAAGAACAAACCGTTGAATGATTCCAGAAACACCCATCTTTTCTTTTGGAAATAAAAAATCAAATTTATACCTTTGAATAAAGTATATCTAAATTCATCACCATGAAAAAGACAATCCTTATATTTATTTTAATTTTATTTGCGTCAGGGCTTTATTCTCAAAATTGGACCCTGTTTCCAAAAAATCAGGAATCGGTTTTTAAATACGATATTGGCGACAAAATAATCATTAATAAATTTCACCTCGACTCTTCAACTTACCAAGATAGAATGGTCTATTTTTATAACGATACCATTGTTAAAAAAATAGATTTTGAAGAGGCATTTAAGGTAACGAAATATTCCATTGAATTCTTCCTCATGAAAGATGTCAATCAAAAAGGATTGTTTGCTTATTATGATTGGAAAGGGGATACTATGAATTTTTATCAATATAACATTGACGACGTTATCATTGAAAAGGTGTATGAATTTATGCCATTCACCCAACCTGGTGAATCTTGGGAAACCGAGTCGAGTAAAATTAGCTGTACAAAAATTTATTGGGGCGAAGTATTGGGAAAAGCCGATTCATTAAAAACATTTACTGTTGAATACAACGATGGTTCATTGTCCGAAATCACTCTATCTAAAAACTATGGTTTGCTTAAATTCGTGCCGCTTGATCGTTTGGCCTGGGATAATGCGAAAATGCCCGCTGATAAATATTATGAGTTAATTGGCCTCACCCGAGAAGGAAAACAAACCGCTTATCAAACTCCCGATTTTCCCGATTATTTTAATTTGAATCCGGGAGATGTTAAGTATTGGAAAGATTACTCCATTGTTGCCGAATCCACCTACGGCTATCTTTATCGAAAAGATTCCATTGTCAAAGTGCTTCGGAATAACGATGAAGTGATGTATACCATTGCACGGCAACATTACGATGCCAACTTCAATTACCAAGCGGAGGAAACGCTTACTGAATCTTTTATCAGTGCAAAGGAAGGGGTTTGTATCAATGGACAGCCTCAAAGTTTTAATCATGCCTCCTGGAATGGTTTCGATAATGGATTTTTTGCCGTTACACAGATTTATCAAAGCATTAATGGAGTAGATACAACGACGAATTTAGAGTATGTTTGGGCTCCTTTTGGTATTTATAACGATAGCATTTTTCAATTTATAGATGCAGGATTTGCACTTGAAGTCTATGCAACTCCGGCAGGCCTAATTTATAGCGCCACCGGAGGAGATGAAATGCTTGAATTTGAGGTAACGGAGCCCATTGCTATAGAATCAACTGTGATCGGAACTTGTATTAACGGAATTGAATCAGGTAGCACACAATTTATTCCAACCGGCATAAAGGAAATCTCCGAAAATGAACTTAGTGTTTATCCCAATCCTGTCAAAAACGTTCTAAATGTACCTGTGAACCTTGCAAATATTCATAAGGTGCAAATTATCAATCTCTCAGGAATGAAGGTCATGGAGGTAGCTGGAAATTCAAGAATTGATGTCCACGAATTGTTGCCAGGAGTGTATACCATTCGTGTGATTGGTATAGATGGAAGCCTGTACAGATCCAAGTTCATTAAACAATAATATCATGAATACTTTTAAAAAAAACCGCCCAGCTTAAAAAGCTGAGCGGTACATTATTTTGTAGCAAAAATAATACTTAGTCGGTGATCGCGTAACGCAAGAATGCAGTTACGGTCAAATCTTTATCAACACTTTGCAGGTATTGACGAATGGTAATTTTGCTGTCTTTTACAAAAGATTGGTTCAACAAAGTACTTTCATTATAAAACTTATTTAAAGCACCCTGAGCAATTTTATCCAACATATCTTCAGGTTTGCCTTCCTGACGATACTTTTCTTTTGCAATCTCCAACTCCAATGCCACTGTTTTAGCAGGAACATCGCCTTTGTCAACAGCAACAGGTTTCATAGCAGCAACTTGCATTGCAACGTCTTTAGCCACTTGAACATCGAAACCGGTTTTATTAAAACCAACAACAGTTGCCACCATATTACCCGGATGGATATAAGCGATAACGGTTTCTGCTTCGATAGCTTCAAAATAACTTAACTGAAGTTTTTCTCCAATAATACCTGTTTGTTCAATTACATGATCAGCCAAAGAACGACCATCTAACATTAACGCTTTTGCACCTTCAAGATCCTTAGCATCACTTGCTAAAGCAACATCAAGCATACTTGAAGTCAGGTTAATGAAATTTTCGTTTTTGGCCACAAAATCAGTTTCGCAATTCAAAACAATGATCCCAGCTTTGTTGCCGGAAACACGACCTAAACAAACACCTTCAGAGGCGTCACGATCGGCACGTTTGTTTGCAATTGCTTTACCTTTTTCGCGGATGATTTGGATGGCAGCATCAAAATCTCCGTTTGCGTCGGTGAGGGCTCCTTTACAGTCCATCATTCCGGCACCAGTTACTTTGCGTAACTTCATTACATCTGCAGCAGAAATAGCCATAATATATTTCGTTTTTTCTAGATGAATAGACAAAAATTATTTTTCTTCGTCGCCAGCAACGTCTTCAACTACTTCTGATTTCCTTGCTGAGTCTGATCTTTTAGCAGAAGCTTTTTTAACTTTTGGCTTCACTTCTTTTTTATCTTCGGTTTCTTTTTCGCGTTCCGATTTACGTTCACCCAAACCTTCTTTGATGGCATCACACATTTCACCAAGAATTAACTTGATTGATTCTGATGCATCGTCGTTGGCAGGAATTATAAAATCAAGGCCATTAGGATCCGAATTGGTATCAACCATTGCGAAAATTGGAATACCCAAACGTTGAGCTTCACGAACCGCAATTTTTTCTTTCATTACGTCAATAATAAATAAGGCTGCAGGTAAACGGGTAAGGTCAGAAATTGAACCTAACACTTTTTCCAATTTAGCACGTTGACGAGTGATTTGCAATTTTTCACGTTTTGAAAGGTTGTCCCAACTACCATCTTTTTGCATTTTATCGATGGAAGACATTTTCTTCACAGCTTTACGAATGGTTGGGAAGTTGGTTAACATACCACCGGGCCAGCGTTCGCTAACATAAGGCATACCAATTTCACCCACCAAATCAGAAACAATTTGTTTCGCTTGTTTTTTGGTAGCTACGAATAAGATTTTGCGACCTGATTTCGCAATTTGTTTTAAGGCTGCACCGGCTTCATCCATTTTAACTGCAGTTTTCTGCAAATCAATGATATGAATACCATTTTTTTCCATAAAAATATATGGAGCCATGTGTGGATTCCACTTGCGCTTAAGGTGTCCGAAATGTACACCGGCCTCTAATAATTCTTCAAATTGTACTTTAGACATACAAATACTTGTTTACATTCTGTACGATCAATTCACCGGTAGCCCACAATCCAGATACATATCGGGAGGGAGTCCGGTAAATTTAGATACTAAACAAAATTGGTTTATAAAAAAATAAAATATTAACGTTTTGAGAACTGGAAGCGTTTACGTGCTTTTGGTTGACCAGGTTTTTTACGTTCTACTTCACGTGGGTCACGTGTCATAAATCCAGCTTTTTTCAATTCGCTTTTGCTTTCTGCATCGATTTTCACCAATGCACGTGAAATAGCTAAGCGAAGTGCTTCTGCTTGTCCGTTGAAACCACCACCATTAAGATTAACTTTAATGTCGTACTGATCGGCAACTTTTAGCAAATTAAGCGGTTGAAGCACTACATACTGAAGTGTCTCTTGTGGAAAATATACTTTTAAATCACGATCGTTGATTGTGATATCACCTTTACCATCCTTTAAATAGATGCGGGCGATGGCAGCTTTCCTTCTTCCTAATGCGTTTACTACTTCCATTATTTAATGCTGTTTAAGTCAATTACTTTTGGTTTTTGAGCCTCATGTTTGTGATCGGGGCCAATAACTACTTTCAAATTTCTGAATAAAGCGCTACCTAAAATGCTTTTCGGCAACATCCCTTTTACTGCTTTTTCAACTAAGCGCTCAGGGTATTTAGCCAGAATATCTCCTGCAGTTTGAAAAGTTTGACCTCCTGGGTAACCCGAATGGCGAACATATTCTTTATTGGCCATTTTATTACCGGTTAACTTCACTTTTTCTGCATTAATCACGATTACATTGTCACCACAATCAACGTGAGGGGTATAATTTACCTTGTGTTTTCCTCTGATGATCTGTGCAACTTTGCTTGCTAAACGACCTAATACTTGTCCTTCAGCATCTACAACAACCCACTCCTTTTGTACGGTAGCACGGTTGGCTGATACGGTTTTATAACTTAATGTGTCCACTTGAACTACATGTTTTAAATTCCTAAAATAATATCGTCTCGCTTTATTACGGGGTGTCGCCTGTATCTTATTGCGGAAAAGTCACTAAGCGTCAATTTGTTAATAACTGTCGTCTAACTCTTCTAATTCAATAATTTACCACTCCGCGAGATCGTTCATTAATCGGGACTGCAAAAGTATTTTCTTTTTTTGGAAAAACAAATGGTTTTTGAAAAATAATATGGTCTAAATCCGCTTTTAAACAATGCGTTGATGCAGCCGACACCGAAATGAATTGGAATCTCATCGAACTTTCCTTCTTCATTTTAATTCAAACCCAAAAATGAAACACCTTTGGGTTTGAATATCTTGTGCAGTTGAGTCCTCTGCAGTATTCTATTTTATAAACTTAGGCTGAAAAAGAAACATGATCTCCTGTTTTATAATTTTTTAGAATCGTACGTTTTTTCTCGTTCCGATGCTTTCTTTGTCCATTCGGGGATTACTTTTTTAATAAATTCCTGCTTGTCGCTATTCAGCTTGTTCATTGGCAATCCAATATATTCCTGTGCTTTAGCTTTTGTAGCAATATCGGGATATGGCACTTCCTGGTTGTATCCCAAAGTGGCCAGTAGACGCGACAATTTAATTCGAGCATCCTGAGCGGTAACAATTCCTGTTGATATAATGCGGCTCACCTCTACAGGGGAATGAAAAGAAGCTCCATGGCTGGCAGCTGCATAATCCCAACGCCATTGCGCATGTCGAATATCAATTAGAATAGCTTCCATCTGATCATCACTGGCGCCTTTATCCCAGGCTGTTTTTGCCTCAACGTGCGCTCTTACTATCAGTTCTTCCAATTTATCACGATTCTGGATAATCTTAATCTGTCGTTCATAAACGTCGCGAACCAACTGTTGGGTTTCCTCCCGGTGACATACCTGACACGAATTGGCCACATTGTTTAATGGACTTTGAATGTGATGATCGGTAAATTTTTGTCCTCCTTCACTCATATATGGCATATGGCAGTCGGCGCACGAAACGCCCCTTTTGGCATGTATGCCTGTCATATGCAACTCATAACCCGGATGTTGTGCTTTTAACATAGGAGCTTTACTTAATTGATGCGTCCAATCGGAAAAATCTATTTCATCGTAATATTGCTCAGCTCCTTCAACGGTCATTCCATAATCCCAGGGGAAAGTTAAATAAGGAACACCTTCCACTTTGTGTTTATCGAAGTAATACTCAACATGGCATTGTGCACAAACCAATGAGCGCATTTCCTGATGAGATGCTTTTGTAATGTCTTTCCCCTGTCTTTCGAAGGCTTCAATTAATGCAGGACGTGAGATGTGCAAATTCATGGTAAGGGCATCGTGGCAATCGCCACATCCAATTGAATTCACAATTTGTTCACCTTTTTCCTCCCATGAACCCTTATAAAATTCAGCAATTCCCCCTTCGTTCATCATGCGCGGCACATCGGGGCTTTTACATGTCCAACAGGTGTTTGGCATCGGACTTATGGAGCCTTCCATCGGAGCACCTGTTCGCAAGGTATTTCGAATATCCTTTATGGCATAAGCATGGCCACGCGATTGTTTGTAGTCTTTCGAAAAACCATAACCGGCCCACAGCACCACAAGTTTTGGATCAATTTCAAGCATATCGATGGTGGCTGAACCGTTAAACATACTTCGAAAGGTGGTATCATCGGTTTGCCGAAAAGACTGATATTCTCTTGGGAAATTTTGACCCCAAATTTCATTTCGAGGTTCAAATTGCCCGTATTCGACTTGTGGAGTATAAACAAATACAGATTCAGCCCGTCGTTCAACAATTGAAGAAGCTAATAAGCCAACGACAAAAACCAAGGCTATTGTGGCAAAAAATAAAAGCCATCCAACAACTGGGTTATCTTTAATAATTTTGGTAACTGGTTTCATAATGTAGTCTATTTTAGTTTTATTTTTTCATGAGATCTTTCAACCATCCGGGAACGGGACTTTCAGGAACCGGAACACGTGCATAGGGAACACTCGATATACTATTTACCCTTCCATGAGGAACTTCCCTATGGCATTCCCAACAGATCCTATCGGTGCGGTGAACTGTAAAAAATTCATCCTTTTGATTCATTTTACTGTCGGTGAGCAAATGCTCGTGACATCGTATGCAATTCGTATGAACCACTTCTTTCCCGGCTTCCTTAATGTGAATGACTTGGGGTTCTAGCCTTAAGGCAAACATGGAGGAATGTCGAAGCCCGTCTTTTGCTTTAAAATAATACTTATTGAACACATTGTTGTGTGGAACATGACAATCGTTACACGTAGCACGTTCCCGATGACTGCTATGATTCCAAGTGGCATATTGAGGAGCCATAATGTGACAATTCATGCAGGTTTTTGGGTCATCGGATAAATAAGAGTAAGCTTTTGAAATTTTAAAAACAAAGCCAGATAATCCCACAAATACAGCCAGAAGAATCATTACGGGAATTTTCCATTGGTCAGGTGGAATTAGGTTTCGAAGAAATTTCATAATACTGGTTTTTTTAACAAATGGTTAATGCTCTACTTTGTAAAGAATTTAATCGAAAATAAAATTCGACTATTAATTTAAGTTAAATTGTCACCTATGTTACAATTTGTCTTTTATTGAGTAGATGGATTTGTTTGACAACTAAAACAATAAAATGGATTTTTATACTTCAATTCACTCAAGTTACGATAATATTTTTCCTCTGAATACCGATCAGGTCTTATTTACTGAAAAACAGATTTCTGCACCAAATTCAAGGCTCTTAGATGTAGGTTGTGCAACCGGGAATCTGGCTTTTTAATTGGAGTCAAAAGGCTTCGATATTAAGGCCATCGATTTGGATGCAGCTATGATTCATCAAGCCAGAGTGAAATACAAAAATAGTTCTGTTGATTTACAGGTAATGAACATGTTAAGTATTGCACAAACCTTTTGTGGCAATTCTTTTGATGGAATTTTCTGTTATAGAAACACCTTAGTTCATTTAACAAAGCATGGCGAAATAGAAAAATTCTTCGACGGTATTCACTCCCTTTTGAAACCAAATAGTCAATTCCTATTTCAAATTTAAACCTACGAATTGATTGTAAAGGAAAAAATAACCACGCTGCCACTAATTGAAAAGGAAAAAATCCGTTTTCAAGGAATTTTCTCTTTCAAAAAAAATAATTTAATCGCTACAATTCTGAGCCAGTAAAAATGAAAACACACTACCTTTTTGAAGTTGACTATTGATGTTTAGCTGACTCTTATGAAGTTTGATGAACTCCTTGCAAATTTGTAAGCCCAAGCCATTTCCTTTTTCTTTTTGCGTTCCTGGTTTTGACACATAATTTGATTGACAAGCCAGGCGCTCCACCTCCTCGGGTGCCATACCTACACCACGATCAATCACTTTAATTTCAACTTTTTCATGCAGCTGTTCAATTTGAACCATTACTTCATTGTATTTATAGGAGTATTTTATGGCATTTAGTAAAAGATTCCTCACAATGGTTCGAACCATATTTTGATCGGCACAAACCTTAACATCCTTCTGAAACTGAACATTCAGACTAATTTCCTTGATATCGGCCTCTGGTTTGCAGGTTTCAATCACACTGGCAATAACAGCATCCAAATAAAATTCACTCGGTTCAAATACTACATTTTCAGTTTTCGCATTGGCCCATTCCAGCAGGTTCGACATTAAAAGATAAGCACTATTCGATGAACTTTTAATTAATTGTATTTTCTTTCGTTGCGTGCCTATTGTGGTCTCATCATCCGCCATATTCAGATAATCGGTCAAACCTAAAATTGAGTTAAAGTAGTTTTTCAGATCATGGGCAATAACTGACAAAATTTTATCCTTCGTAGTATTTACCTCAACCAGCATTCGGTTATGGCTTTCGATTTTTTTCTTGCTCTTTTCATAATGAATCATCAGAATGATAATACCAACCGCAAAGTTTTCAATAAAAAACAGAATAAATGTGATTGAATTTATGGGAACAGGTTTAAAAAGCGTTAATTCCGGATCAATATAAATGGAATAATATGCTCTGTAAAACTGCACCAACGAGAGCAATAAGGCAAATATCCCCACATTCCCCTGCAAAACAGACACCTTAAACCTACGAATGAGCATAATTGAGCCAATCAGATAAAGCACTCCCATTAGAATTGAAGCCATACAAATACGAATTGTTTCCGTACTCGATTTGAAAAAAGAGAAGATTATTGTGGCAATAACAATAAGCAGGTTGGCATATATAAACTCTTTTAAGATGAATTTACTGTTGGCAATAATCAAACTATAAAAGATATAGACAATTCCGGTAAATACAATAAAATTTGAAATAACGTAGCGAATATGATTTAAATCTTTCAGCTCATCAGCATATACCACTTTTGCAAAAAACCACTCAAAACCGAGAATTGCACATGCAACGATATAAACAATTAATGCATCTCCTCTTTCTTTGATCGAAAAAAGAAATAGGCTGAATATGAAAATTATAAAAATATTCAATATTGCATATAGTACAAATAGAGTCTTAAGGTCTATTACCATAACTTTCAGCTACCTGTTTTAAAACAAAAAACAAACACAATTGTGCCCTTTTCTAAATATCCGCTAAAAATTACTAATAATTTAGCTAAGAATATACAAAAGGTCCAAATATTCATTTACTCAATGAATCGTGCCATTCACTCAATAAAACCGTCCATTCACACAATTTGATTGGATAAATCAAATTTGTTCTTGTAAATTAGTTTTCCAATTCAAGAATTAGGGAATAAAAGTCAATTAAACCATAAATACCAGTACAGATGCGACAACCTGAAATGATCCGATCCGGTGCTATTGAAATTCTATATTTAGATTATTCCGGCATTAAAAAGAAAGATGAAGTTTTAGCCCAAATGGAATATTTTGGAAACTACATTCGCCAGCAACCTTTTCAATCAGTTGTGACATTGACCAATTTGAACGAAATGTATTTCAACACAGAAGTGTACAATAGATTTACGGCTTACGTAAAATCCAACACTCCACATGTGAAAGAAAGTGCTGTAATTGGATTAAAAGGGATGATGCAGATCTTTTACAAGGGTTTCGTAAAAATCACAGGTCGAAATGTTACCATATGCAATTCGAAAGATGAAGCAGTTTTTGCTTTGTCGAAACATTTAGCCGAAGCTGTATAAAACAAAGAGTCGCCCAAATTTGGACGACTCCTATTTTTAATTGTAGTTTTAATTAATGTGAATTTCCTTGGGAGGAAGTGGTTTGACTTCTTCTCTTTTGGGAAGTTCAATAAAAAGAATGCCATTTTCGTATTTTGCCGTGATGTTTTCACTTTGAATATGGCCTTCGGGCAGATTAAAAGAACGATGAAAGGATTGGTAACTGAATTCTTTTCGATTATAGTTCCCTTTACTTTCCTTATGTTCTTTTCTTAACTCCGATGAAATGCTCAGTAAATTATTCTCCAATTTTACTTTAAAATCATCTTTTGTCATTCCTGGTGAAGCAACCTCAATTTCAAATTTATCTACATCTTCTTTTACATTCACTGCCGGAATTGTAGTATCGGTATTTGAAAAATTAAGGTTATTCCAATCCATCCAATCCCTTGAGAAAAAGTTGTCAAAAAGGGAAGGAAACGATGGTGAATACTGATTACTTCTTTTTACAATTGTCATGGTTAAACCCTCCTATTTAAAATTTTACTTTAATTTTTTAAACACATTTTAGCTTACTTCAAATAAAATGCCATTCAAAGGAAAATGAAATGATGTCAGTTTTGATTCTTTTAATTTGACCAAACCATGAATCTTTGGCACTCCTATTCAGTCAATTACGTCATTTTTTCAGTTTGATTTTTTGCATTGAACTCAAAGTACTAAAATGTTAACCCAACATTATCAAACAATTTTATACGATTTCTGTTATAGTTACCTTCAGATTAAAACATATATTTGCACTTGAATTACAATTTGATATGAAAGCATTGCACAACACATATTTTTACTTCTATTATTATTTCGGATCCAAAGTAGGAATCGTGTAGATCTGTGTTGGCTAAAAAAGATACAATTTATAGGGTTCCAAAAACGGAACCCTATTTTTTTGATGTAAACTGATGAAATGAAAGTTACAATTATTGGACTTGGATTAATTGGCGGATCAATTGCCAAAGATCTCCGAAAAGCGGAATTTGCCACTGAAATTATTGGCGTTGACAGCAACCCGGAACATTTAAAACGTGCGCTGGAGCTAGGTATTGCCGACAGAGGTGCAACACTTGAAGACGGAGTTCAACAGGCCGATGTGGTGGTGGTAGCTATTCCGGTTGATAAAATTGAACAGCTTTTACCTTCCATTCTCGATAAAATTGATCCTTCCACGTCTGTTACTGATGTGGGCTCCACTAAAAAACTCATTGGCAAAGCCGTTGAAAATCATCCACGTAGGGGAAACTACGTTGCAGCCCATCCCATGTCGGGTACAGAAAATTCGGGCCCTGATGCGGCCATTGAAGGTTTATTCGAAAGTAAAATTTGTATTATTTGCGATCAAGATAAGAGCCGTCCTCAACACATTGCACTCATCGAAAAACTCTACCATGCTATTGGAATGGACATTGCCTTTATGAGTTCCGATGAACAAGATCATACCTCTGCACACGTTTCGCACTTACCACACATTACTGCATTTGCACTGGCCAATGCTGTGCTTGCTATTAACGACCGCAACATTATTTTTGATTTAGCAAGCGGTGGTTTTCAGTCTACGGCCAGGTTGGCAAAAAGTTCACCGGCAATGTGGGGACCAATTTTCAAACAAAATCAAGATTACGTGGTTGAATCTTTAAATGTATACATGAAACACCTGGAAGAATTTAAACAAAGTTTGCTCAACAACGATGAAAGCACCATGTATGCGTTGATGAAAAATGCCAATAAAATTCGTGAAATTTTAAATGGCGAAAGTCAAAATTTGGTAAGAAAAAAATCAACAACCACAAAAATGTATACCAAATAATTTTAATTCGAAAACAGAAAATAATAAATATAAAGATATGACTTTAGAATTAGACATTTTACCATTAAGCAGCTGGATGCCGGAAACACCATATCCGCTGCTCATTGCAGGCCCCTGTAGTTTAGAGACCGAAGAACAAGCACTTAGTACAGCCAGATTATTGGCACAAGATCCACGCGTACATGTGATTCGCGGTGGAGTTTGGAAACCAAGAACCCGTCCCGGAACTTTTGAAGGAATTGGAAGTATTGGCCTGGAATGGTTACAAAAAATTAAAGCCGAAACCGGATTGATGGTGGGCACCGAAGTGGCCAATGCATTACACGCCGAAGAAGCCTTAAAAGCCGATATTGATGTGCTTTGGATTGGAGCACGTTCAACCACAAGCCCTTTCGTTATTCAGGAAATTGCCGATGTATTGAAAGGTAGTGATAAAGTAGTGATGGTGAAAAATCCAATGAACCCGGATCTCTCTTTATGGATGGGTGCACTGGAGCGCTTAAGTGCCGTTGGGTTAAAAAAATTAGTGGGTATTCACCGTGGTTTTACTCCTTACCAGGAAACAAAATACCGCAACTACCCGGGATGGAAAACCTACTTTGAATTGCGCCGAAGTATGCCGAACCTCCCTATTATTTGCGATCCCAGTCATATTGCAGGAAAAAGGGAATTTGTCGGAGAAATTTCACAGAAAGCATTCGACATGGGCTTCGATGGTTTAATGATTGAATCACACATCGATCCTTCGTGTGCTTTAAGCGATGCCGCACAGCAATTCACACCCGCCGATTTGGTCAAACTGATCGACAAGTTGGTCATTCGCCAACAAAACACCGACGATCTGGAATTTGGTAACAAATTGGATCAATTGCGCAGTCGCATTGATGCTTTAGATACCGAAATGATGGAACTTCTTTCGGCCCGTACCGAAATAGTCACCCAAATTGCAGAATATAAAAAAGCGAATAACGTAATGGCCTTACAAATTAACCGTTGGTCGCAAATGATGAGCACTCGTTTGGGAGTTGCTGAAAAACTTCACCTGAATGAAACTTTCATTAAGATCCTTTTTCAGTTGGTTCATGAAGACTCAGTACGTCAACAAACCGAAATCATTGATCGGGAAGATTAAGTGTTCAAATTGTATAAAAAGAATACCAGCCCAAGTTATTGAGCTGGTATTCTTTTATATGGGTTTTCATTCTCTTTTATTCCAACTCAATGATTTGAGGATTTTTCATCAGCCGATCCGACAACAAATCAAATTTATCGATCCACGTGTTGGCAAAGAGCACAATTTGCGATTTTGGAATACTTTCGGCAATTCGATAAATAACATGATGCTGTTGGATGTAGTAAAATTTTTCTGCATCATCAACCACAAAATATTTCACCTGATTAAAAGGGAAACCTGCTGACTGCATTAATTCATTCATCCGGCGTGGTGTTCCAATTAAAACATCCGTTCCGGCGTAAATGGTATCTTTTTGGTACAATAGGTCACCTTGATCAAATGCCGTAAAAATTCTCAAATCGGTGTGTTTGCCAATCAGCTTAAATTGCTCTTCCAAGTCAAAGGCCTTTTCTTTTGTTTCCACCAGAACCAAAGCACGAGGAGGATCATTCACTGCTTTTTTCAATAGCTGAATAACGGCAATTACCAAGGCAGTGGATTTTCCTGCACCTTCAGGAGCAACAAATATTACATTTGCTCCCGATTTAATGGTCGGAATACTCACCTCTTGTATTTCTCTTGGCTCCAGGTTTAAGCCGGCATCGGTAATTCCTGCCACCAATTCAGGTGTTAATTTTTTTAGATTCATCGAGAAATTTTTATCTCTTGTTACTGGAAACTCACAAAACAACTACTCAACATCATACTGACTTGTTCTTTTGCTTCAGGGATGCGAAAGTAACAATTTAAAAATGAAGCGACATTTCAAGTTATTTTATTTAGCCAAAAACTCTTCGAAAAGTTTTCGCATCTCTTTTTCATTGTATGTTGGCATACCATTATTTTTAGCCACTTCACCTTCTTTATCCACCAGCACATAATGTGGTATGCCCGATATACCAAATCGTTCACTTAATATATTCCATTCATCTTTTGACAGTTTGTAATGCTCACCACCAATTTCAGCAACCATATTGCTCCAGGCCGTTTCGGGCGACGTA
Source organism: Prolixibacteraceae bacterium (assembly GCA_041821245.1). Classification (GTDB taxonomy): domain Bacteria; phylum Bacteroidota; class Bacteroidia; order Bacteroidales; family Prolixibacteraceae; genus Roseimarinus. The sequence continues at coordinate 38,158 of JBGUEP010000001.1, read as the reverse complement.
TCATTGGTAATATAAACAAAAACAATGTCCCGATCAGCCAAATCGGCTTTTAAAGGTTTCATCCTTTGCATGCCACTACGGCAAGGTCCGCACCAGGTGGCCCAGAAATCAACAAAAACCACTTTCCCTTTGAATTTTTCCATCATCTTTTCAAACAATAGATCGGAATCAACCGAAGGAGTTTGATTCACAACATATCCCGACATTTCTTTCAGTTCAGCAACTCGCTTTATGGTTTGACCGTTACGATATCCAATGTAATCGGCAATAAAAGGGGTATTCACTTTTTTGGCAATTTGTACAAGCTCCTCATTAGAAACGGGAGTCAATTCTTCCACAATGCCTCTGAGTTGATCTTGGGCATACATTACATCCACCACAAGACCTCCTTCAACTCCTAGTTTTTCCTTCAATGCTACAGCTCTTGCATTCTCTCTCATTTCATTAAAATAATCACTTTGGTACGATCGATATTTGGTGTTGAATTCATTCAACGCATCCCTGTTTTCAAGTTGAATGTTTTTTATATCCAACATTTCAGTTCTGCTCTGTTGCTTTTGGACAGCCAATAACATTTCCTTTTGGATAGCAGAGATTTCCCCGCCACTTTTTAACACCACATCCTCAATATCGTACCACAATACAAAGTTGGGATCCTCACTCAATTCCTTAATTGTATCGCCATACTTCTTGAAAAATTCACTCCGAACCTCGCTATATTTTTCGTTAAATGACTCCCAATCCATCCTTTGTTCATCTAATTTTATTTGTGTTTCAATGAATCGTTCTTCCTCAGGAGTAAATTCTACTCCTTTTGATTGAATGAATTCAGCTAATTTTGAATGGTCCAACATTTGTGTTCTGTATTCAGCTCTCAAAATATCAGCATACTTCAAACGGTTCGTAAAAATATAATAGTCAATTGAAAGCATTCCCAATTCATCGTTCAACAGATCGGAGGTCAAAAAATCATAATACGACAGCTCTGGTTGGGGAATGTCATCCATTTTAACACGACTTTTATTTCCGTTTTTACGCTGCAAAGCTCCACGATAAGTCATACTGTAACTTAGCAGATTTTCAATACAGCTGTATTTGATATTCATTTCTTTCACCTGGCGAGCCTTTACCGAAATAAACTTTTTCGCTACCGTATCATTGAGTGCTTCCATTTCACGATCACGTATCTTGTAGATGTAGGCTTTATATTGTTCTGCACTCATATTCAGAATGGAATCCCTAAGTTCCTGATAGTTCAAATACCTGATGTCTTTCAATTCAAACAAGCCGTTATTTACCGGAGCCATTTCGCCTTGAAAAAGCAAACCGTTATATACACTTGCGCCATCAACCAACTGAAAAGTTTCCTTCCCGGGTTCTAAAAAAACAGTCCGGTGCAAAAGGGGTATATCCAAATAAACTTCTTCAGGATTAATCATTGGAATAGAAACCGTAAAATATCCATTGTCTTGAATTTTTATAGAATACGATTCTTGTTTCCCAACAACTGCATTGTTCATATGAATTAAACCAGTGGTAAAACCTGCTCTGGTGGTAAAATCTCTAATGTATCCCGAAAAAGTAGCCATACCATTTTTCAAAATGGGTAAAGAATAAGGATCATCTCCCGGCAATTTGTAGCCTTCAATGTGCATGGGCCAATCGTACAATTCAAGCAGCTTCTTTTTACCGGTTCCCATCTTACAAATGTGCTCATTGGTGCTTTCAAAATATAAGGTGTGTCTGCCTTTATCGTTCATCAATTCAACCTTAGTTGTTTTACCTTTTTGTTCCACTTTACCGTATTTCCAAAGTTGGCTTTGATAAACAGCTACCGTATCGTAAAGAGCAATGGTCATTTGTTTGCTTCCCGAGCTATCGAACCAAATGTTTTGTAAATCAGCACTTATTTTTCCAACCTTTTCATCCTCTTTCAAACGTATATCGTATATAAACCAGCTGCCTCCGTCATTGTCTTCCAAAAAATCAATTCGGGCAGTTTCCCTATCAATGGCCGGAAATATCACTTTATACTCAATTTCACCTAAATTATCGAAGGTGTATTTTTTCCCAAGAGGGATGCCTTCAGTTCTTTTTACATAGTATCGCTCATCGGATCCTACAGCTTGAATACAACTCCCTCCCGGAATAAGTATCCACGCGCCGGGATTCCCGGTTATCTTAAATGACAAGCTTGTTATGGAGTCTGCTAATACAATTTCTGTAATTTTCAAATTTGGGGCTGTAGTTAGCCCATGTTTGGGATTTTCAATTCTTTTCTGTGAAAATAAAACGGAAGAGATACATAACAATAAAATGAATAAGGAGAAGCGTTTCATAATTTGATTAGTTTAAAGGGTTAACTATTAAATCATTGTAAATATAATAAATCAAACGCATGCTCTATCTGGTATAGTATACCAATTAATTATGTTATGCATCATGTTTATGTACTGTCGAAGACTTTTTAAGCATCAGAACATTATTCCCAAAAAGTCGTTATTTTTGAAACTCATTTCTAAACATACTGAATGTTCGAAAAATCATTTCATCTCGAAGGAGTTGACCTCCTTGAATTTTATGGTGCTCATAACAGCAAATTAGATAAAATACGATCGTACTTTCCAAAATTGAAGATTATTGCACGTGGAAGTACACTTAAAGCCATGGGCGACGAAACGGAAATTGACAGATTCGGAACAAAAGCTGAGGCCTTGTTGGATCAATACCATGAATTTCATAAGTTAAGTTTGGAAACCATTGGAATGATTATCAATGAAGAATTGGAGCAGCATGAAACAGCTCCTGAAAATTCAGATGTACTGGTTTTTGGAAATAGTGGAAAACCCATTCGGGCACGTACACCCAACCAGCGAAAATTAGTGGAAGCTTGCGACGAATCAGATCTTATTTTTGCCGTTGGGCCTGCCGGAACCGGAAAAACGTATACCGCAATTGCTTTAGCTGTTCGAGCATTAAAGAACCGTGAAATTCGCAAAATCATCTTAAGCAGGCCTGCCGTTGAAGCCGGTGAACGCCTGGGATTTCTTCCCGGCGACTTGAAAGAAAAAATAGACCCTTACCTGCAACCTTTGTACGATGCTTTGGAAGACATGATTCCTCCAAAAAAACTGGAAGATTTTATGAAAGATAAAGTCATTGAAATTGCACCTCTGGCTTTTATGCGAGGACGAACACTGAGCAATGCTTTTGTAATACTCGACGAAGCGCAAAACACCACAAACAATCAATTAAAAATGTTTCTTACCCGAATGGGATTGAATACAAAATTCATCATTACCGGAGACATTACGCAAATTGACCTACCGCGAAAATCCGATTCAGGGCTCATTCAGGCGATGAACATTTTAAATGATATTAAAGACATTTCAATTATCCGGCTCAATCAAAGCGATATTGTTCGTCATAAACTGGTTCGCGACATTGTGAAGGCTTACGACAAAGATCAAGATCAAAGAGATCAGGAAAGGATCAATAAATCAGTCAACTCTAAAGAAGAAAAAAGTTGATTATCTTTGACCTATGGAACATTTCATCGACCATATCTCAATTTATTTTTTTTGAAACACCTTTAAACGCAAATAATAATGAGTAACGCAATTGTTAGAACAGATTTTAATTTTCCGGGTCAAAAAAGTGTTTACCACGGAAAAGTGCGCGAAGTATACGACATTAACGATGAATATTTGGTAATGATAGTTTCAGACCGGATTTCAGCGTTTGATGTTGTTTTACCCGAAGGAATTCCCTACAAAGGACAAGTGTTGAATCAGATTGCGGCAAAGTTCCTCGACGCAACCAGCGACATTGTTCCCAACTGGAAAATAGCCACTCCTGATCCAATGGTAACCGTTGGACACAAATGCGAACCATTCAAAGTTGAAATGGTCATTCGCGGTTATTTAACCGGCCATGCATGGCGCGAATACCGCGAAGGCAAACGTACCCTCTGTGGCAATGCCATGCCCGATGGTATGATCGAAAATCAGCAATTTCCAAAAGCATTGATTACTCCAACAACCAAAGCCGATGTTGGCCACGATGAAGACATTTCAAAAGAAGAAATTATATCCACCGGATTGGTTTCAAAAAAAGATTATGAAATGTTGGAAAAATACACCTTTGCACTTTTCCAACGTGGAACAGAAATGGCTGCAGATAAAGGATTAATCCTGGTTGATACCAAATATGAATTTGGTAAAAAAGACGGTCAAATTTACTTGATTGACGAAATTCACACCCCCGATTCATCACGCTATTTCTATGCCGATGGTTACGAAGATCGACAAGCTAAAGGTGAAGGACAAAAGCAACTTTCAAAAGAGTTTGTACGCCAATGGCTAATCGAAAACGGATTTCAGGGAAAAGATGGCCAACAGGTGCCTTTTATGAGCGATGAATTTGTGGCAAGCGTTAGCGAACGTTACATCGAATTGTTTGAGAAAATTACAGGCGACCAGTTCGTCAAGGCCGACATTCAGGATGTTGCTACTCGTATTGAAAAAAACATCAGCGACTACATCAAAACAAAATTGTAAAGAAGCTTTCCAAGCTATAAAAGCAGCTGTCAATTTATACTGACAGCTGTTTTTTTTAGTCACATCCGGACCTTACTCCGATTAAAAAATCGAGAGCGATTTAATCAAAATTAAAACAGCAATAAGTGCAACGATCAAAACAACAAAAGTAATGATGGTGACCCGCTGATCTTGTATTCTTTGTCTTCGAAGTTGTTTTTTGAATTTCCGCATTTGCTCAGCAGAAAAATGTTTGGTGTCATGACTTTCGATGTGATGAACATGCAAGTCCTTTACTCTTTTTCTGAAAGGATTTTTATCCTTCAATTGTCTTCTGTTGTTTTTGAGGCTTGCAATTGCAGCAAACATTGATCCTTCACCGGCCATTTTGTTGGGTTTTGGGGTTGATTCCCAAATTTATAAAAAAATTTAATGCAGCCGAACTAAAGGAAAAATCGCAAGTTTCTCTTATTTTCGCACTAAGTAAGCTTACACAGGCAACCTTGCTTGCTCCTTTTTCATCTGACAAAAAAATATTATGAAACAAAAATATCTTGTTTACTCCATTTTGGTCCTATTGACTAGCTTTTCAATCACGGGCTGCATCGGCAATAACGACGACGAATACCAAAAATATCTGGAAGAACAAGCAGCTCATCAACAGAAAGTATACCAGCAATTTCTAACTGATTCGCTGCTGATTGTTGATTATCTTGAAGCCAACGATTCAATTGCTGCTTTCGATAGTATATATGGCATTTTTTATAACATCCTAAAACCGGGATCAGAAGCTCATCCTAATCTTTATTCATCAATCACCTTCCAATACAAAGGCACCTTGCTTGATGGAACTGTTTTTGATGAAACCGCAGATTCCACCACAGCCCAATTTATGTTGGGTAATCTGATATCCGGGTGGCAAGTTGGAATCCCGAAAATTGGTGCAGGCGGTAAAATTATTTTGTACCTGCCATCGGTGTATGGCTATGGCGAAACCGTCATGGATCCAATTCCTGCCAACTCTGTTCTTATCTTCGATATCGATCTGCTTTCATTTTATTAAACTTCTCCTGTAACTTTTTTTTAGGCAGGCCGTCTTATATGCGTAAGCAACCAGTTCGATGACGACCAAAGAGTACAACCTTATTGTGGAAAACTATGCCGACCGTGTATATCGCTACTTGGTAAAAACCATTAGGGACAGCGAACGCGCTCACGATTTAGTGCAGGACAGCTTCGAAAAACTATGGCGAAATTGTGCCGAGATCAGTTATTCAAAGGCAAAGTCCTATCTGTTTAGTATTGCCCACAATACCATGGTGGATATGATTCGGAAGGAGAACCGGCAAATCGTAACCGATACATCTGAAATGCCGGAAGCTTCGCATTCGAGACAATATTCCGATATTAAAGAAATATTGGATGAAGCACTGAAGAAGTTGCCCGAAATACAACGATCGGTGATTTTGCTCCGCGATTATGAAGGTTACAGCTACGAAGAAATAGGTGAAATTTGCAGCCTCAACGAATCACAGGTGAAGGTTTACATTTACCGGGCCAGGCTATTTTTAAAAAATTATATAGGACAAATTGAAAAAGTAATTTAATAGATTTTAGATATGAGTACTGAGATGTTTAGATCATAGTCAAAGTCTAAAATATCACTACTCACTTACTCAATACAAAAAAAGAAATGAAAATTAACCGCGAAAATTACGAACCCTTTTTTATCGACCTGCTCGATGGAACTCTTTCCAACGAAATGGTGGATGAATTGCTCGATTTTTTGCGCGTAAATCCTGATCTTGCCAAAGAATTAAAAGGCATGGAATCCATTCATTTGCCTGTTGAAGAATTAACGAAATACCCCTATCAATCCTTACTGAAATCAGGCTACGATCAAGCTGATGTCTTCAATGAAACTTGTATACGATCCATCGAAAATGATTTATCAAATACGGAAGAAAAAGAATTTCAACATTATTTGAAAAACCACAAGGCAGCTCAAACCGAATACTCCACATTTAAGTCGACCATTTCGGAGCCCGATTTGCTGGTGGTTTATCCCGACAAAAACAATTTGATGCACCAACATAAAATCATGCCATTTTGGTTGGCTACCGCTGCTGTTGTTCTACTTGGCATTGTTTTTTGGTTTAGTTTACCTCAAGATGCAACAATTGAAACAGTCGCTCAATCAGTTCCTGTAATTCAAGACAAGCCCATCCCTTCGATTTTAATTGAGCCCCAAAAAGGTAGTTTCGCTGAACTGGAAAACAAGGCAAAAAATTCCAATCCCGTAAAATTGGCATCCATTCAAACAATGCCAAACAGAACAGATGAATACATTGAACCACTAAAAACCAATTTATCGGTTTCGATAGTTGAAAATCCGTTGGATGACAATTTTGTTTTAGCTGCTGTTCCGGTAAAACCACGGGTGCAAAACACAGACTACTATCCTACTGTACCTGAGTTAATTGCTGAAGAAGTAAATAAAATTGATGTGAAAGCTGAAGTTAAAAAAGTTGGCCAATTGGCATTGGACAAACTTACAGACATTACTGACGATAAACTTAGCTTCAATACTGATACCGATGGTGGTGTGCGAAAAATTGAATTCAATTCCAGGTTGTTTGCTTTTTCTGTGCCTATTAATGCCAAACACAACTAATTGCAGTTGCTGGAGCATTTCGTACGAATTTAATGTAAGATACAGAAGGGAAAAAGAGAATAAAGCCTTAATGAACCGATTCACAATTTTCACCATCCACTTTAACGATTTTGAAGGGTTCTAAAATTTAAGACCGGGAGACAAGGGCCGACCAAATTTATTTTGTTTCATCCTTTTTGGAATTACCTCCAAAGCCTTTTCAAGCAATAAGTTGATCAAACGATCGCTCTTGTTAATCTTAGTGGTCACCAAACTGATCTCACGAACCGGCGCAGTACCGGCGATCTCTTTTATCATATCTTCCTTAGCGGGATCAACCGAAAGGGTAGCCAATTCAGGAATAAACGTAAGGCCATTGCTATTTTCCACCACCCGGCATAAGGACTCGATGGAGTTGGACAGGTAAACCATATTCTGTGTTTGGTGAGGCTGACGGGCATACATACAAACGGAATCGACCTGGTTTTGAAAACAATTTCCTTCCTCCAAATACCACATTTCCTTTAAATCCACCTTATCCAAATCAATAGAGTCATACTTAAACAATTCATGTTTTTCAGAAACATAGAGGAAAAACCGTTCGTAAAACAATAAACGAAAATCCATTCCTTTTGCTTCAACCGGGGTTGAAATAAATCCGGCATCAAGATGACCATTTCGCAATTCGCTAATGATTTCTTCTGTTTTTAATTCTTTAATGCTCAGCTGAATTTTAGGATACGCCAAAACGAAGTCATTCATATACATAGGAGCCCAATAAGGGGCCAATGTTGGGATAATGCCAATGCGCAGTATACCTTCCGGTGTGTTTTCCAATTCAAAAGGAAGGTCTTTCAGGTATTCGGCCATTTGAAGCAATTCTCTGGTTTTTTCAATAAACAATTCGCCTTCAATCGTTGGAGAAATTTGATTGGGCGTCCGTTTAAAAAGCAACATCCCCAATTCCTCTTCCAATTTACTGATCTGCAAACTCAAAGCCGGCTGTGAAATTTCGAGCCTTTTGGCAGCTATAGAAAATGAACGATGTTGACTTAATTCGAGCACATAGCTCAATTGAAGAAGCGTCATAATATAATCTTTTACTTATACACTTATTTGTTTCCATAAATATAAGCAAACTTATCTTTGAGTCATCAAAAACAAATTAATCACCTTTAAAAATGAAAATGATGAAAGCAAATAATGTAAACACAGTAGAGAAATTAAATCATGTTTTAGCCGACCTTCAGTTGGTATATCAAAACCAAAGAACAATGCATTGGCTGGTAAAAGGTCAGGATTTTTACATGCTCCATAAAATGTTCGAAGAATTTTATACTGAAACGGCCGAAATTGTGGATGAAGTAGCCGAACGAATTTTAATGTTGGGCGGAGTTCCATTGCATCAATTTAGCGAATACCTCAAGCACACTTCTATTCAAGCTATTGCCGAAGTGCCAAAAGGGAAAGAAAGCCTGAAAGTGGCAGTGGCCAATTTCGAACATTTACTAGCCGCTTATCGTGAAATATCAGGCCTTGCCACAGAAAACAACGATGAAGGTACCGCCGCTTTATTCAGTGAACTGATAGCTTCCACTGAGAAAAAATTGTGGATGTTAAACACTACTTTATCGTAGTAAACAATAAACCCAAAAACCATAGAGGCCTGTTCGATTGAGCAGGCCTTTTTTATTCCAACTTACTCCGGATTTGCTTTAGACGCACCTCTAAACCCGCTGAAGGATGACGTTCCAGCATATCTTCCATATGGGCCATCAGCTCCGGATACATTTCAGGGTATAATTGACAAACCCTGTAAAAGAACTCCAAACCCAATCCCTGGCTCGACATTTTTGCTTTGGGATCGTTCATCCATTTAATGCATCGGTCAAGTAATTCTCCCGCATAGTTTTCGTTAATGGGGCACCGCAAAATCAGTTTCATGGCATGGCGAATAAAACTTTCGTTGTTGGTAAGCAGAACACGCTCATAAAGTTCATCCAAAATGGGAAGAATAAAGTCGTTCTTTTTTTCGGTAGCATGATCTAAAATCCACATCATTCGCCATGATTCGCTTTCGGGTTTCTCCTTAATCATTTCCCAAAGCAGCTTGAACAGTTCCCGACTTTTAGCCGTTTCGGCAAAAAGAACATCGTATTCGGCTTTTGAATAAATAGAGCTCAATACCTGCTCTATCTCGGTTCGGCTAGCATGCATGCTTATTGTCAAAGTTGATGGAATTCAAAAATAATGAAAAGTTCAATAGCTCAAAAAAATACGCTACTAACATTAAAGACGGTTTATCAAAACGATCTTATCATATTATAGTATTGGAAATTTAAAAAAGAGAGAATATTTCATACCGCAGTTGATCTATTTTCCTTTTAGTCGACCTTATCGTAACATATTGATGTTGATTACCATTTTCATATAGGACCATCTTCCAGTTGCTACTTTCAAATAGTTCCTGAATACCGTCCAGTTTAGTTTTAATCGAAAACCGAGAATTATAGGTTCGTTTCTTTCTTTCTGAAAACAAATAATTTATTTCCTTGGAAATAATACTAATATTTTCATTTTCTATACTTATACTATCTGCAACTTTAAAATTCTCAGATCCAACAAAAGTTATGTTAATAATGACTGAATCTTTAATTTCATTTTTATAACGGAATGTAAAATCTATTTTTAATTCTGCATTCGCATCATTCTGCAAGTTTAGTGGTTTTATAAAATACTGCGAACCATCCTCTCCTATATAGAATGATTCATATAATTTTTTAGCCGTTTTAACTCCACCCGGCTTAATGCTAAAACAGGAAAATAACAGAAATAGAAGACTAAGAACGAAGTACCTTCTTAGAAAAATTATACAGTTCAATTTAGAAAAATTATGTTTATACATTAATACTATCGTGAGATTATTCTATTTGAAAGTTGCGACATGCTAAAAAGGGAATCCGAAAGTTCCAATGAATTGCTAATTGCAGCTATATATAATAACGATTTATTTGAATAATTTCTTGCATATTCTACGATATAAAAATTATCCATTTTTGAATTCTTGTAGCATGAAATAGAATCGTACGTAATTTTCGTGGTTGCAAAATCTTGATTCTTCAATTGATCCTGAATAAAAGCATCTATGGTCGTATTAAAGGGTACACCAATAAATATTTCGTAATCTGCATTTTTGATGTACTTAAATAAAGGGATTTGAATCTTCCTATTGTTGAAATATCTAGTATATTTATCGTTAACATGCATATCAACGTAATTTACAACTTCACCCTTATTCAATTCAAATTTTAATCCATTAAAAAGACTTATTTCCTTGTTTGTCTCCAGGCATGAGGGTAAAACGGAAAGTATTGATATTATCACCCATGTTAATACGATTCTCTTCATTAAATTTTGTATTTTAAAAATGAATTACATGGTGAAAATTGAGAATTTTCACCATGTAAGAAAGTGATTTACTCTCCCGTTACAATTGTTTCGTAAGTAATAATAATGTTAAGAACGTTACTTTGCTTAATGTCAACAGTTGCAATTTTTGTAATTCCACCATTTTTTGCAGCAGTGCGAATACTCGCATCTTGATCGAAAAACAATAGACCAAAATAACCTGTTGCAGTTGCTGAACCAACTTTGCTTCCAACAGGATTACTTGTTGCATTCACTGGCAATGTTACTGCACAACTTGCCATTAATAACACTACTGCAAATAAAGCAGTAATTTTCTTCATCTTTTTCAACATGGATAGATAATTAAGATTCTTACTCATAAGGCTTTTCAGAATACGCCCCGTTTTTTGAGTGGATTCTGGACTCCACTTTAATTTGATTCGTCTTTTTCATTAAATTGCAAGTCCATTAGATGCATTCACCTCTAATTTTGCTATTTTATCTGACCCAATACCATTTACTCAATATTGTGTCTGTATCAGCTTTTATTGGTATAAATTGTTGATTAGATATTTCTACTATCGCTTTGCAAAATTATGTTCAAAGTAAAAATAATATTTCAGAAATTCAATAATAAGGGGACTTATTATCATTCTTTCTTTGAACATAACTTTAGCTTTAGTCCGGTTAATGAATTACCATTCTTTGCCACAATGAACTCCTGGAATGGGATAAAGCCAAACAATTATTGGATACATTTATCGAAAAGTCGGTAGTTAACGATGATGAAATGTTGGTTTATTTAGATAGGTTAAAGCCTTGTACAGCTCAAAAGCACTCCCTAAAATACTGAAGCTCATCGTGCCCAAAATCATTCCCGATAAATTCAGGGCAGTGGTCAAATGTATGCCGGCAAAGTTGCTGAAGGAATGATTAATCTTTTAATCGATGGAAGAATAATTATTTTTTTGTGCGCTTGTAACTTTTTAAGACAGCTTACCGTCATAGAGGCGAAAACATTAAAGAAAATAGCCATGAAAACAAATAAATACAAGCACATGAAAACACTATTCATTTTACTATTTGCACTGGGACTATCGGTCCAAACATTTGCCCTAAAGGATTCAATCAATTCGAATCCTGAATTCAATCAGCTTATCAAAAACATTAAGGTGGAAACCGATACCATTTCAAAAATCGATATGGTGAAAGAAGACCCTACAGACTTTCATAAAAAAGAACAGGACACCTTAAAAGTTCGCGTGGGCAATACCAATCTGAAAATTGTAACCGGCCAAAACAACGCTCACATTGATGTGGAAACCATTGACGATTACAAAAGCAAGTGGGAAAACAACAATTGGGAAAAAGATCATCCCATTGAAACCGTTCAGAAACATCGGAAACGAAATTTCGATGGGCATTGGGAGGGATTTGAGTTTGGCGGAAACCAACTATTTGAAACCAACTATGCCCCATTGTATCCTGAAAATCCGGCATTTTTGGAGACCCGTCCCGAAAAGTCATTTGAATTCAATTGGAACTTTGCAGAGTACAGTTTTGGTTTTGGATCGTACATGGGCATTGTAACCGGATTAGGCATCAACTGGAACGATTACCAATTTAAAAACCGTTACACCATAATAAAAGATGCCAACGGCATGATTCAGCCAGTTGAACTCCCTGAAACGGACTTTAGAAAGAGTAAATTAAGCACGGTGTATCTTACAGCACCGCTCATGTTCGAATTCCAGATTCCTGGAAATCATGGTAACGATCGCATTTTTGTAGCCGGGGGGGTTATTGGAGGTATTAAATTGGGCGAACACACCAAATACAAAATTGGAAACCAGAAAACGAAGGACAAAGGGGACTTAAATATATCGCCTCTACGTTGGGGTTATACTGCCCGTATCGGATTCGATGATGTCGGCCTGTTTGCCACCTACTATCAGGTTCCCTTGTTTCAGGAAGGCAAAGGACCCTCTACCACTCCATTGACGATTGGATTAACGTTCACTTATTAATAGCAGCAAAACACATCCTATAAAATCCAATCGGTAGTCCGGTTGGATTTTTATGTTTTATAAGTTTGTCTAAAACCAACCACTAAAGAGACCGTTCTCACCATATTTTTCTTAATTTGCCAAGGGATATTTTAAAAGAGGCAATTCATGAAAAGAGTGATGTTTTTCATACTCTTATTCTGTTCGTTTTATTCATTTGGACAAAATAACTTTGAAAACTTTGTGAGTTTTAGCACCAGCAATGGGATGCTAAAGCACAACTCCGTTGAATCATTTACACGCGATCAATTGGGTTACATCTGGGTAGGAACCAATTTTGGACTATATCGCCTCGATGGCTATCAAACCATTTGCTTTAATCACGACCCTAAGGACGAATTTACACTCTCAAGCAATATCATTAAAGCCTTATGTACCGATTCGAACGATGACATATGGATAGGAACCATTGGGGGAGGCCTAAACCGATACGATAGAGCAAGCCATCGTTTCATTCGTTATTTACCTTTTGATACCACCAATAGTGAAACAAAGTTCCATTATGTTCGAATGAAAAGCAAATTACACACCCTAAGCAACTGTTATCCAATAGCCGAAAAGAAAAAAATTGAATTAATTTTTCCTCAATCTGATGAGATTAAAGTTTATATTGATAAAAACACTATCTTGATGGTGCTAAGAAACTTAATCGCCAATGCCATAAAGTTTTCCTCCCCGGGAAGCCAAGTTGAGTTAAAAGTATATGATGAAGAGGAACGCGTAGTCGTTAAGGTGATGGATCAAAGCATAGGTATGACTTCAAAGGAAATTACTAATTTATTTAAAATTGAAACCCTTACCTCAAAAGATGGAACTTCAGGTGAAACCGGAACCGGACTGGGGTTAATACTCTGTCATGAATTTCTTCACCTAAATAATAGTGAGATTTGGGTTGAAAGTATAAAAGGTGCAGGTAGTACTTTTTCGTTTTCATTGAATAAGGAACATTTAATTTGAAAACTATAGGTAATGGGCATGAAGAAACTGTTGTTAGCGATTTTCATTTTTCTATACATTTTTTCGTTTGGTAACAATATCCAATATTCTATTCTCTCATTCAATACAGAGAATCAGATGCTCATGCACAACTCCGTTGAAACTGTTGTGCGCGACAGTATGGGATACCTGTGGGTGGGAACAAACTATGGCCTGAATAAACTCGATGGCTATCTCACCCATAATTATATTACCCAATCCGATGATTCTACTTCAATCAGCAACAATCACATCAAAGACTTATTTGTCGATTCGAAAAATCGGCTTTGGATTGGTTCCATTGGAGGAGGTTTAAATCGTTACGATTATAAAAATGATTGCTTTATCAGGTATTCGCCCGAAAAAAGTAGCAATTCAATTCAAGGATTCAACATTTCAGGAATAGCAGAAGATAAGGAAGGTAATTTATGGCTTGGAATTACCGGTAAAGGAATTAGCAAGTTTAATCCGGAAACCGAAAAATTCAAACTTTTCGGGATTGAACTTTTCCAGCCCAACATTCATGCCAATTCCAACATTGAAAATATAAAGTGCGATTCAAAGGGCAACATCTGGATTGGATTTGGATATGACCAACTGGGCGTGTATAAAATAGATGTTCAAACTGAACTCATTTCTTATATGCCCTTTACAAATGATCGAAATCCCACATCAAATATTGGACAGGTAACGGGAATAGAAGAGATGCAGGATGGAACAATGCTTTTCACCGTATGGAATGGCGGTCTTTACAAGTACAATCCAACTTACGATTCACAAATTTGTTTGGTGCACAAGCCTGATTTTTTCCAAAATTCGCATATCACATGCATTAGCCTGGATCAAAATCAGAACATTTGGGTGGGAACATGGGAGCATGGTCTTTACCATTTGTCTAAAAATTTGGAATTCATCGAAAACATCCGAAAAAACGAAACCAATCTTAACTCATTAAATTCCAACGCAATTAATTACCTGTATTTCGAAAATAATCAACTTTGGATCTGCTACCGCGAACAAGGCATTGATTTAATGTCATTGGATAAGAAAATGTTTCAAAACCTGAATACAATAGCAGTATCGAAATTCCGAAACATAGATGCCCATTGCATTAGTGGTGATGCGAACGGAAACATTTGGATTGGAAGTCGCGGTCAGGGTTTGTGGAAATTTAATCCTAAAACAGAAGAACTCCTTAATTTTAATTCCACCAATCATCCCGAAATACTCAACAACAACATTCTTTGCATCACCATTGATAAAAAAGGGATAATTTGGTTTGGAACTGATGGTAGCTTTATTGGATTTTTCGATGAAAAAGCAAATCATTTCAAGTTCATCAACTATCACGAAGATTCATGGAGCTCAGTGTACAGCATCGCTAACAATGATAGTGTATTGTGGTGCGGAAGCTGGGGCGCCGGAGTAATCAAAGTGAATAAACAGACTGAGAAATACAAATTTTATAGTTTCGATAATAATGATCAGTATAACAATAGTGTATTTGATTGCCATATTGTTGGTGAAGATTTATGGTTGGCAAACATTGGTTTAGGCTTGCTTAAATTTAATATCCCAAGTGAAAAGATGACTAATTTTCGCGAGTCAGATTCACCATTGCAATTAAAGATTAAAGAAAGTATAAATGATATTTTTCTGGATCTGAATAACACCTTGTGGCTATCCACTGCAGGTGCAGGACTTATACACTATAATCCGGTAAACAATACTGCCGAAACGCTTGGTGAAGAAAATGGTTTAAACAACAATGTCATTCAGGCAGTTGTTGCCGACCATAAAAATAATTTATGGATCAGCACCATTTCCGGAATTACCTTTTACGACGTTTCGAAAAAAGAATCAACCTCATTCTATAGCCACAATGGACTAGTTATCAATCATCTTAATAAATCTGCAGCCTATTTCGACCGTAACATGAACCGCATATATATTGGTTCTCCCAAGGGGCTAAATTATTGTAATCCCGACGAAATAGCAATTAATCGGCATACCAATCAAGTCGTCATAAATCACCTTTGGATCAATGGAGAAAAAATTGATATTCACCGATCAAAAGTAACAAACGGTTCACTGGAATTGTGTTCCACCATTCGATTAAAACACGAAGAACGCAACTTTACCATTGGTTTTTCTTCCATGGAGTTTAATCCATCATTTAAAAGCAGCTACTATTACCAACTTGAGGGCCTGAACGACAATTGGACAGAATCCTCGTATTCTAAAAACAGTGTACAATATACCAACCTCGATCCCGGAACTTACAATTTTAAAGTAAAAGCCTGCAATAACGATGGAATATTTCATCCCAACGATTCTTCCATTCAAATTGTGGTATTACCTGCATGGTGGCAGACCATTCTATTTAAAATATTGCTTGTTGTGGTGATCCTTTCAATAACGGCCATAATCATTTATCTCAGAAGCCGTGATTTGATTCGTTCAAAATTAAAACTGGAATCCCTCGTCAAAAAAAGAACTGCGGAGATCTTCGGTCAAAAAGAACAAATTGAACACCAAAAAACCGAACTCGAAGTTGCGAACAGAACCAAAAACACCTTTTTTTCAATCCTCGGTCACGACCTCAAAAATCCATTGTGTACCATTGATCAATTTAACGAATTATTGCTGTTGGAACACGGACAAATCTCAGAAGAAACACAACTCAATTATTACAAAATATTAAAAAAGACGTCTACACAAACCCTTCAGCTTTTAGATGATATTATTGTTTGGGCGAAAGCTCAAACCAACCGTATCAAAATTAATTTGCGCCCCATTCGAATAGATGACCTTTTTGAAACATCAATTAACCAATGTGAATCCCTGGCACTCAACAAAGGCATTGGTATATTGATCCCACGCAAAACTCAATTCATTGTCAGTGCCGATTTACCATCTGTTCAAACCATCATAAGAAATCTGATCACCAATGCCATCAAATTTTCCGACCAAGGGAGCAAGATAACCATTCAAGCTGAAGAACAAGAAAATGAAATTATTATAAAAATTAGTGATCAGGGGGTTGGAATGACCAAAGCTCAATGCAATGACTTATTCAAAATTGAAAAAATTATATCCCGTACAGGAACAAAAGGAGAAGAAGGAACCGGCCTGGGACTAATTCTCTGCAAAGAGTTTGTTCAACTTAATGGCGGTAGAATTTGGGTGGAAAGTGAAGAAGGAAAAGGAACAACATTCTTTTTTACCCTGAAAAAAGTTTAACATTCGATATGAAAATCATTTCCATTTGTTACATCAACCCTTATCTTTAGCACAAATAAATTCAGAAATATGCAACTTTTATTGATCAGCAATTCCACCATGCCAGGAGAACCTTATTTGGACTACCCGAAAAATCAAATTAAAAAGTTCTTGGGTGATCGAAAGGTAACTGCTTTATTCATCCCTTACGCGGCCGTAACCTTTTCATTCGATGAATACGAAGCAAAGGTCAACGAACGTTTTACTGAAATTGGACACAGCATTGTAAGTATCCATCATTTTTCGGATCCACTTCAAGCCGTAAAAGATGCCGAAGCAATCGTAATAGGTGGAGGAAATACCTGGCAGTTGGTTCGTCTTATGCGCGATAACAAAGTACTGAATGCTATTCAGGAAAAAGTTCGGGCAGGATGCAAATACATTGGCTGGAGTGCCGGTTCAAATGTTACCTGCCCCACCATCAGAACCACCAATGATATGCCCATTATCAATCCCCTTGGATTCGATGTGCTCAATCTGATTCCTTTCCAGATTAACCCGCATTACCTCGACGCAAATCCTGCTGGACATGCCGGCGAAACACGCGAACAACGCATACAGGAATTCATCGAAATTAACCCGGACACCTATGTGCTTGGCTTACGTGAAGGAACAATGCTCCACCTCAACGAAGAGAAATTGAGTTTGATAGGTGATTTGTCTGCACGAATTTTTAAGAAAGGAGAAGAGCCAATGGAATTGACAGCAAAGGATGATTTTTCTTTTTTGCTTTAAATATTCAACTGACAATATGGTATTTCTAACAAAAGGCACAAACCTAAATTTAACAATAAGATTAAAGAACAATTACAAAAACTGTAATTCAATTGAATTACAACAACATCTACATTTTAGATGTTTAACTGTTTTAGATACAATTAACGGTTTCCTAAATATTTAATAATTTCGCCCTGGATTCAATTATCGGATTGAGTGATAAGTTTACCGCTTAAACTGATAAACAAAATGAAACTCAAGACCAGGTTCCAATTACTTTTTATCGTACTCTTTTTTACCTTCTCTGCGATAACGGTATTTACGATCATTTCACTTGGACGTATCAATCATCTTTCAGAATTCGATAAAGACGTTCACAATTTGTATAGTCTATCGCTCGAGATGCGCCAAAACGAAAGTAATTATTTCAGCTGGGACCTAAAAAATCAAGATTATTTCAGTACCGGGAAAAGTCATTTTTATCAGCTATTTCAGAAAAAAGTTCAACTTTCAAACGAAAAAATAACTCAATTTTTATCTTCCGGTTTCACAAAACAAAATCAGTTGCTGGAAGATATTACTGCAATACAAAAATTGAATGCCGACTATCAGCAATTGTTTTCCATTGTTGAAAAAAACAAACTTGAATTGGGTTTTGAAACTTGGGGAATTATTGGTGAAATGAATCAATCTGCTGAAAACATTGAAATTATTATTGAAAAGCAAAATATTTCCAGCCTTAAAATTCAAATGCTCACCTTAAAGCGTTACGAAAACGACTACTTATTTAAGCGCCAGTTTAAGTCAAAAGCCAATTTTGACAAACAGTTGTATGCCATGTACAAAACCATTTCAAACCATGTACATAGTGCAACTGAAAAGCAAAAAATAATCCTGGCCCTGCGAAAATATGGTGAAACCTTCAATAATTTTGTCGACAAAGACATTTACACCGGCTATTGGAAAGACGAAGGTTTATTGGCCCAACTTGAAATCAGGGGGAACAATCTAAACAATTCAATCGGCGAATTCAGTCATATAATTTCAAAAAAAACCAAGTCTTACATTTCACGAACAAAAATAATTCTGGTCATATTTATTGCCATTTTTGCTACCTTAACTTTGCTAATTGGCTTATATGTATTTCGACGCATATCCAAACTAATGGGTGGCGAGCCTGAAGAAGTTGCACAAATAGCTCAACACATTTCCAATGGGGACTTACGTTTCGAATTAGCCGACCATACGAAACATGAAGGATTAATAAAATACATTTTGATGATGGCAGAAAATCTAAAACAAATCATCTCAGGCATTTATTATAACTCGAAACACATTGCGATGGCGAGTAAGAATTTTGCGATAACATCAAATAAAATTTCTCAGGTATCAATTGAACAAGCCTCGTACATCGAAGACATCTCGACACGAATGACCAATATTAGTGCGCATACGGGGCAAAATGCCAGCAATGCTTTGCGTACACGAGCCTTGTCGGAACAAGTGCAGGAAGAAATCCGTAACATTAAAAACGAAACAGAATCGTCGTTGGAAGGATGTAAAACCATAGCACAAAAGGTGGCCATGATCACTCAAATTAGCAAGCAAACCAAAATTCTGGCATTAAATGCAGCAGTGGAAGCTGCTCGCGCAGGTTCTGCAGGATACGGTTTTCAGGTCATTGCTGAAGAAGTGGGTCGCCTGGCTGAAGTGAGTCAGGATGCAGCTACCGAAATCAACAAACATACCTCAAATAACCTTAATCAATCGGAACAGGTGACGGGTATGGTCCTTAAAATTCTTCCGCTTATTGAAACAAGCTCAGAATTGATTAGCCAAATTGCCGATTCCAGCCAGGAACAAAACATTTCTATCAATTACGTTACCAGTACCATAATGAATTTAAATTCAATTATTCAGGAAAATGCTGCTGCGGCAGAGGAAATGGCGTCAGGCACCGAAGAATTGGAAATACAAACTCATTCCCTCACTCAAATGGTCTCCTATTTCAAAGTCGACAAGGATATTGCAAGTGGCAAAGATTACCATGCTGACATCGAAACTAAAATGGTAAATAAGAAAGTCGTTCAACTTAGAAAGCAATTTAAAAAAATGAAGCGTAAGGCAATCTAGTTTAAATTTTCCGTTCAATCTCTTTTAGGTTGTCCATTTTTTTCTTAGCCAGGAAGCTGTAAATATCACCCAAATGTTCTTTCACTTTTTGGTTTCCAAACTCATAAACCTTCTGAACCAATCCATCCAGAAAGTCGCGATCGTGCGATACAACAATTAAGGTTCCGTCAAAATCCTTAAGAGCTGTTTTGAGTATGTCCTTGGTTTTCATGTCCAAATGATTGGTCGGTTCATCCAAAATCAGCAAATTCACCGGTTCGAGCAGCAATTTCACCATGGCCAGTCGGGTACGTTCACCACCCGAGAGCACTTTCACCTTTTTATCCCATTCCTCACCACCAAACATAAAAGCACCGAGTATATCTTTGATTTTGGTCCGAATTTCGCCAACTGCCACATCGTCGATGGTCTGAAAAACTGTTAAGTCCTCGTTAAGCATCGAAGCCTGATTTTGGGCAAAATAACCAATCATCACATTGTGGCCCAATTGCAGTTCACCTCCGAATTCAATCTCATTCATGATGGATTTCACCAGGGTCGACTTTCCTTCACCGTTTCGTCCAACAAAAGCCACTTTTTCTCCCCGTTCCAAGGTGAGCGAAGCTTTTTCGTATACGATATGCTCATCATATTTTTTCGACACGTCGTTCAAAATAACCGGGTAATTGCCCGATCGTGGCGAAGGTGGGAACCTCAGACGTAGTGCTGAATTATCTTCTTCATCCACCTCAACCTTTACCAATTTTTCGAGCATCCGAACCCTGGATTGAACCTGATTGGTTTTGGAATAAGTGCCTTTAAAACGTTCAATGAAATCGGTATTGTCGGCAATCATCTTCTGCTGCTCATCAAAGGCTTTTTGCTGATGTACGCGACGTTCGGCACGCAGGGTTTGATAATGGGTAAAATTTACCTTGTAATCGTAAATACGGCCCATCGTCACTTCAATGGTCCTATTGGTCACCCTGTCGACAAATGCACGGTCGTGTGAAATGATCATCACGGCCTTTGCTGAATTAATTAAAAATTCTTCGAGCCACTGAATGGATTCAATGTCCATATGGTTAGTCGGCTCATCCAGTAAAATTAAATCGGGTTTTTTCAACAGAATTTTAGCCAACTCTATGCGCATGCGCCATCCTCCGCTAAATTCACTTGTAGCCCGTGTAAAATCACTTCGCAAAAACCCAAGTCCAATCAATATTTTTTCAACTTCAGCATCAAAATTAATCTCTTCAATGGAATAAAATTTCTCACTCAGAGCAGAAACCTGTTCGATCAATTGAAAATAGCTATCCGACTCGTAATCGGTACGTGTAGTCAGTTGCTTGTTGAGTTCCTCAATCTGATCGCGCATTTCAAAAATATGCGCAAATGCCTGCGAAGCCTCTTCAAATACCGTGCGATTATCTTCAGTCATCAAGTGTTGAGGGAGATAAGCAATTACCGCATCGTTAGGAGCTGAAACTTTACCACGGTTGGCGGTTTTAACTTTAGCTATTATTTTTAATAAGGTCGATTTTCCTGCGCCATTTTTTCCCATCAGCGCAATCCGATCGGTATCGTTAATTACAAACGAAATATCCTGAAACAAAGTGGTTCCTCCAAATTCAACCGTCAAGCCATCAACTGAAATCATCTTCTACTAGTTATTTTGAAGGCGCAAAAATAGAGTTATAATTCAAAACATGATGAATTAGCCAGAAGAAATCGTCCAGTGTTAAATTCAATTGACTATAAGTTCTTTAAATAGAAAGACGAAGCTTGAAGTTAATATGTACTATTCCTGCTCCACCTGAAAGAATCGTTTCGGAAGTAACTTAAGTGGCAACCACGAAGCACCCGCTCCAATGATTAAAACAGTAATGGCAATCACTACCAGATTGGGCCAACGCAACTCAACCGGGTAATTCTCAATGGCAAAAGAACCTGGAAATTTTAACCAGCCGTAATGCATTTGACCCAGGCAAATCAGAACGCCTAGTGTCAAACCAATTGCCGCGCCTACTGCCGTAACCAACCAGCCTTCATACAAAAATATAAGCCCTATTTTATTTTTTGTGAGACCCAATCCGGAGAGAATTTGGATGTCTTTCCTTTTGTCAAGAATCAACATGGCAATGGAACTGGCCAAATTAAAAGAAGCGATAATTAAAATGAAAGATAAGGTCAGGAAGATAAAAAACCGTTCGCTTTTTGTAACCCGATAATAAGATTCGTGTTGCTGATAACGGTTTTGAACTTTATATTTCTCTCCAAACAACGTTTGCAATTTCTTCTGAAATTTATCCACATCAGTTCCATCGGCCAATGCAAGTTCGACTGAGGTTACGTTATTCTTCATTTCGAGTAAATTTTGCGCCAAATCCAGGGGAATGAGCACATACTCTTCGTCAACCTCCTGTTGTCCAACGGCATAAATTCCTGATAAAAAAACGTGCGTTTGCCGAAATGGATTTAACGAGGTGTTCCTTCCTTTTTTAGGAACTGAAATCCAAATGGGTTGAACGAAATTAGTGGCAGCTCCCAAATTCTGCGCAACCCCTCCACCAATAATGGCATAATCGATGTTCCCATCGTTCAGCAACAAATCGCCATCGTACAAGTATTGATCTAAACCGCTCATCGCCAGAAAATCGTCGGTTATGCCTTTAATTTTAGCAATGTATTGTCGATCCTCAAAACGGAAATGGGCAATTTCTTCCACCACCTCGCAATAGTAAACCACCGATTCGTCGTTCTTTAGTTGTTCAAAAGCGGCATTGTTCGGATCAAATTGTTTCCCTTCTACAAGTGTAATTTTTAGTTCAGCATCAAAAACGCTAAGAAAATTCTGAATAAGCAGTTCAATGCCGTTGAAGATAGAAAGCACCACCACAAGTGCCATAGTTCCCACAATAACGCCAAGCATTGCAATCGCAGAAATAATGTTCACTACATTTTTCGACTTTTTCGACAGCAAATACCTGCGGGCTATGTAGAACGAGAAGTTCAATTATTTATAAGCTGTAACAATTAGGCCGGTTCCTTTTTTATGCTCTATAATGCAATCGAGCCAGTTTAAAAGTGCTGAAACCGGATAAGCAACAAGGTAATAGAACGGTAGAATAATAAAAAATAGTTTACTCACACCTAACAATTTAATGGGATATTTCATCGACAATTTCCAGGAAAAACTACCTGGTTTGCCGTATTGATACCTGACATATACTTCACGAAATCCTACGCTCCGTAATTTATCTTTAATTTCTTCAATGTTATAACCATCGCGAACGTGCTCGTCGATAAATCCAGTCACTTCATCATGATCATGATCGTGATGGTCTGTATCGGAACCGCCCTGATCGGAAGGAGTTGAAATTAGCAGCATTGCATTTTCTTTCATCGATTGATAAAAGTTTTTGAAAACCAACACATCTTCTTCAATGTGTTCCATTACATCAACCGAAAGAACTAAATCGAACTGATTCGGTGCTACATATTTCGTTAAATCAGCAATTTCAAAATTCACCCTGGAATTCAGTTCCATTTTCTGAAAAAACTGATTGCAATCAAGTACCTGCTCGTCCTTCACATCAACCGCTTTTATTGTTGATTTTGGAAAATATTGCGACATTCGATAAGTGTACTGACCAAAACCGGAACCAGCGTCCAATATTTGTGGAGCATCAGGAGCTTTCCATTTTTTTAGTTCACGGCGTACATGCCACGAGCGTAACAAAAGTAAATCGAGTAATCGGTAAAATAGTTTACGTAGAAAAATGGACTTGTTGAAAACACTTCCCAGACTGCGTTTAATTGGATCGTATTGCATAGTAAAATTTAATCTTTTAATGCTTTAGAAATGTTATCGATATAGTCCAGGCTATCATCAATAAAAAAATCGAGATGGGGTACAATCCGCAGTTGTTTTCCTACCTTTTGTCCCAAATATCCCCTCACCTGTCCTGAAACTTGTTTAACCACCGAAATGAATTCGGCCGAACCTTCGGAAGGGAAAATACTAAGGTATATTTTTGCTACAGACAAGTCTTTAGAGACCCTGACAACAGTAACCGATATCAATTTACCCTTGAATAGTGAACGACTTTCTTGTTGAAAAAAATCGGCCAGCTCCTTCTGTATTAAGCGTGAAACTTTATTTTGTCGAATTGTATACATCTTTTCAAAAATTGTTGACAAAGTTAACGAAATGAATTGAATTAATGCCCTTGCTTTTGGCTTTCAGCTTCGTTTTGGCATAATTTGCCTTATCTTTAAGGTGCATTAGATTCAAAATCCTTTTTCTTATCCGTATATAACCAATTATTATAAAATGAAAGTCTGGAATTCTCTTCTCATTATTTTTGCGATATCCCTGATAAGTTGTGCTAAAAAGGAAGTCAAAGCACCACTACCAAATTTCATTCATATTTTTTGTGACGATATGGGTTACGGAGATATTGCTTGCTTTGGTGCTTCCGATATTAAAACTCCGAATATCGACCTGATGGCAGAAAATGGCATTCGTTTTACCGACTTCTATTCGGCTTCGTCGGTATGTTCACCATCAAGAGCAGGCTTGTTAACCGGAAGAATGCCTCAGAGAATGGGGATCAATGCCGTGTTCTTTCCTGAAAGTTATACCGGCATGCCTGATTCGGAAGTAACGATTGCGGAAATGTTAAAAGCCAAAAACTACGCCACCGGTATTGTGGGAAAATGGCACCTAGGACACCGTCATGAATTTCTTCCCCTACAACAAGGCTTTGATTATTACTATGGAATACCCTACAGCAACGACATGAAAAGTGTGGTTTATATGGACGGTAACAAAGTGGATAGCCTAAAAGTAAATCAACATTACATTACTCAAACCTATACTCAAAAAGCCAAAGCGTTTATTAAAAAACATCAGAAGGAACCCTTCTTTTTATACCTGGCGCATAACATGCCACACGTTCCCATTTATGCCTCACCCAAATTTGAAGGTAGCTCTAATCGAGGTTTGTATGGCGATGTGATTCAGGAACTCGATTGGAGTGTTGGCCAGATTATAGCCCAACTTGAAGAGCTCGGATTGCTGGAAAACACCCTGATTGTTTTTTCAAGCGACAATGGTCCCTGGCTGGTAATGGAAGATCATGCAGGCTCGGCTGCTCCATTGCGAAGTGGCAAAATGTACTCCTTCGAAGGAGGCATGCGCGTACCCACCATAGCCATGTGGAAAGGTAAAATTCTCTCAAATGTTGAAGTGAACGATTTGGCCACCCAAATGGACTGGTTTCCCACTTTTGCGAAACTAGCCGGGATAGAACCAGCCAATGAAAATCCAATTGACGGGAAAGACATTAGCCCTTTGCTTCTGGGAACAGGAAAACGTGCAACTGACGATTACCTGTTTTTTGAAATGGAAAAACTAACCGGATATCGGAAAGGAGCTTACAAATTAAAATTACCTTTCGAGGGATACAAAGGTAGCGAATGGAAAAATCAGGAAGATGCGCACGATTCATTGCTGATCAACCTGAGAAAAGACATTGGTGAACAAGTTAATATCCTTTCTGAAAATCCGGGAAAAGCACTAGAACTGAGCACCGAAATGCAACAAAAATATAAAGAAATGGGACAACTACCTGCATCGCTAACTGTGACTACAGCTGCCGACGAAAGTCATTTTAAACATTTGGCAAACAAAAAATAACGACTTTTTTATTCCCATTGCAGAATTATCTTTCCACAATTGCCCTCTTCCATAATATCGAAGGCATGTTGGAAATCATCGAACTTCATTCTGTGAGTAATAATTGGTGCAATGTTAAGTCCACGTGTAAGCATCATTTCCATTTGGTACCAGGTTTCGAACATTTCTCTTCCATAGATGCCTTTAAGCGTCAAACCCTTAAATATAACTTTCGTCCAATCCACTGTTGTATTTGGAGGCAGAATTCCCAATAAAGATACTTTACCTCCATTGTACATGTTATCGATGAGTTGATTAAACGCCACTGACGAGCCTGAACATTCCAATCCAATGTCGAATCCGCTTACCATACCCATATCCAACATCGCTTTTTCAAATGAATCCGTTCGGGGATCAATTACCTGATCGGCTCCCATTGTTTTGGCGAGTGCTCTGCGGTATGGACTAAGATCAGTTCCCATTACATTTCGGGCACCTGCAAACTTGCAAATGGTAGCTGCCATTGAACCAATTGGACCACCGATACCAGTAATCATCACATCTTCTCCAATTAACGGAAATGATAAAGCGGTGTGACAAGCATTTCCGAGCGGATCCATAATTGACACGATTTCGTCGGGAATGCGCGCATCCACCTTAATGACATTGCTTACCGGAACTGCAACGTATTCGGCAAAACCACCATCACGATTCACCCCAATTCCAACGGTATGGTTGCAAATGTGCTGCCTCCCGCGACGACAATTGCGACAATGACCACAAGCAATATGACCTTCAGCAGTAACCCGGTCGCCAATACTATATTGATTCACCTCTGAACCCAGTTCAACAATTTCACCCACATATTCATGGCCAATAACCAATGGTGTTTTTATGGTCTTCTGCGCCCAGTCGTCCCATTTATAAATGTGTAAATCGGTGCCGCAAATGGCTGCCTTTCGTATTTTCAACAATACTTCGTTGGCTCCAACTTTTGGCATGGGAACGTCTTGCATCCAAAGTCCACGTTCGGGTTTTGCTTTTACAATTGCTTTCATAATTTGTTCAAATTTTCGTTCACAAGTTCGAGACTTTAAACAAACTAAAACATGACTTTCATTTGGAAGAAAAGTATTACCACTCGTTACGATGAATAACTCAATTTTATTTTCTAATTCATAGGTAGATATAAAAAACCAATAACACTTTAAAAACCCACTTTTTGTACGTAAAATTGTACGTAAAATTGTAATTGAGCTTATACTAATGTTTT
Organism: Prolixibacteraceae bacterium; assembly: GCA_041821245.1. GTDB lineage: Bacteria > Bacteroidota > Bacteroidia > Bacteroidales > Prolixibacteraceae > Roseimarinus. Next base: position 11,451 of record JBGUEP010000001.1, on the reverse strand, counting down.
ATACATTGCTCAATGCCGATATCATTACTAAACTTATCAACTCAGCAGCATATGAACGCACTTACCCTTGAAACACTGAACAAACTCCGTTCCTTAGCCAATCCCTCACATCAAGAGTTTCTTAAAAAAATGGTGCCATCCCAAAAGGAGGTACTTGGGATAAAAGCGCCTCAACTGAGAATTATTCTCACCGATTTGAAAGAAGCCACACAGAAGCTCAGCAATCGTGAAAAAATTGAATTGGCCGTTGAATGGGTTCAAACTGACGTACATGACTTTGGGCAAATGGCCTACGAATTTATCGGATTCAATAAAACCCTTCTTGCCGAAGTGACCAAAGATGATTTGCACCGCCTGAATCACAAGCTGGACAACTGGGCCAGTGTTGATGCTTTTTCAGTGTATCTCCATGGAAAAGCCTGGAAACTGGGAATTCTAAGTGATAACGATCTTTTGCAGCTAGTGAAAAGTGAAGATGTTTGGCAACGTCGCATTGCTGTAGTATCAACCATTCCTCTGAACCGAAAAGTGAAAGGCCAGAAAGCCGATCCAGAACGAACCTTCATGATCTGCGATTTAGTATTAGCCGATTATGCCGATATGGTAGTGAAAGCCCTTTCGTGGGCTTTGCGTGAACTCTCGAAACAAGAACCACAATTGGTTAGAGATTATATCGAAACACATCGGGAAATTCTGCACAAAAGGGTATTGCGTGAGGTAAACAACAAACTGGTTTTTGGGCTGAAAAACGTCTAAAAATTATTCCGTTCTCCAAACTGATTTAAGAGGGAAAACGTCCAAATGATCGACCATAATTTCACCACCAACAGTGAAAAGTTCGTATTGTAAAGCTTCGGGACTTGGTTCAAAAGGATAACTCATTACATAACGTCCTCCATCGATCAAAACTTCAATGGATGAACGATCAATTAAGAGTTCTATTTCAATTTTTTTATTGACCGGTTGATAGTCTAATTGTGTTCCCAAGAAATTAAACTGAGCTTTTTTCACATTATAGGAGATTTCGGTTCCTTCCTGCATTTTATTGCTCCGAATCAAAAATCCAAATTGGTCGCAACTCAAAATATCAATTACTGCTTTCATGTGGAGGGACTTTCCTTTCACCCCCTTTAAAAGATTATTTTTTAATCCCGGATAGATTTTTTTGGCCTCCCAACTATCTGGCTTTCCATGCAGGCTTTCCAATGCTCCTATCGGAGTTTGTAACAGTTCTATTCCATGTTCAAATTGGTGAAGCGCAAAATTCATAGGAAATGATAATTGTCCATTTGAGGGCAAGTCGGCCATTTGAGCTCCTATAAGGGACGAAAATCCAATGGTATTTCCTGTTTTAGGATCCTTAAAAAAAGTACTTGCACCAATTTTGGTGCTATTGTTAAATTTGCGAATAGAGGTCTCCAAATTAAACACTTTACCATCGAATTTACCCAGCATATACGTGCCTTTTTCTGTGGCCAAAACCCAACGGGTATCATCGGCTTTTCGATCAACCGGTAGCTCAAATAATTGTGGAAACCCAAGGGTAAAATTAAAGGTAGAAGTTTGTTCCCAATCAATTCCATCGGAAGAATTTAGGATAAACATGGTCGTGGTTTCACGCTCAAAAACGACCATAACCCATTTTTGAGTGGCTTCGTACCAAAAAACCTGCGGCTCACTATTAGCCAATTTTTCAGTTCCTTTCGTTTTCACTTCGTCCGACCAGGTCATTCCATCTGCACTTTTTGTTTGATAAATACCATCGTTCCACCGATTCACCCAGGCAATGAGCCCATCCTTATTCTTACAGACCGAACCAAACCAGGGAACTTGCAACATCGAATCACCCAATTCGCCGGGCTGTTCGATGACCAAACCTTTTTCATCCCACAACAACAGATCACTGCTACTTGCTAATCCCCAATTGATGAAACCTGGTAGCAGGTTATATGGATTTTGCTGAAAAACCATTTTATAGGTGGAATCGCTGAACCACACCGAAATAGGATTCCCCATTTTATTGATATTGGGAGAAAAATGATATTGTGCACGATAAATTTCATCGAACTTTGTATTTTCTTCCTTCTTTTTAGAAAATGCTGCTGATGAAAAATTGATCACGAACAATAATAAAAGGATGTACTTCATTGGTTAAGGTTCTTTTGGATTGGGTACAAATATAGTTGAAATTCACTGATGACCATGACTGGAAAGTTCATCCGGGGTTAACAAAACTTAATAAACGACTTAAAACCTACCATTCTATAGGTTTCAAATTTTTAGTTATTAAAAACTCGTTCGTCCTGCTAAAATGATGATTTCCAAAAAATCCTCTTGATGCTGAAAGAGGAGAAGGATGCACCGATTCTAGAATTAGGTGTTTGGTTCGATCAATGAGATCAGCTTTCCGTTGCGCATATGCTCCCCAAAGCAAAAAAACTACATTTCCCTTTTGTGCCGAAACAGTTTGGATCACAGCATCGGTAAAAGTTTCCCAGCCCTTTTTCTGATGAGAACCTGCCTCATGTGCCCGAACCGTTAATGTGGCATTTAAAAGCAAAACGCCTTGTTGTGCCCACCGCGTTAAATCACCATTGGGTGGAATTGCTGAACCTAAATCGGCATTAATTTCTTTAAAAATATTTCGCAACGAAGGAGGAAAACGAACATCCTCACCTACCGAAAAGCAAAGTCCATGAGCCTGACCTGGGCCATGATAAGGATCTTGTCCTATAATCAACACTTTAAGCTGATCGAAAGGGCAAAGTTCGAATGCATTAAAAATTTTATTCCCGGGAGGAAAGATGGTATGTTCCTGATATTCTTTTTTTACAAAATCAGTAAGATCCTTAAAATAAGGTTTTTCAAATTCCTCATTCAGTACTTTTTGCCAGCTCGCTTCAATTTTTACGTCCATTTTGATTTCAGTTTTCAAGAAAGTAAAAGTACAAATCAAAACAGCTTTAAACAATTTTAAAGTAAATCACCGGTTAACCAAGCTTCAAAAGCATCGGTGTCGAATTTTTCATTGATATGTTTAAAGTGATTTTTACGCCGATCGTAAACATAATCCAATTCAAATGTTTTATAATTCGAAACGATGTCCTTCAAAGCTTTAATCAACAATTCCACTTCAGCATTTGAAGTGGTAGGATGCAAGGACCAACGCACCCATCCCGGTTTAACGGAAAGATCGCCGTGCGTAATTTTTTCGGTAATTTCATCCGATTGAGCTTCCTGCATTTCCAATAAAAAATGGCCATAAGTTCCGGCACAGGCACAACCGCCACGCGTTTGAATGCCGTACAAATCGTTGAGCAATTTTACCAACAAATTGTAATGAATACCATCGACATAAAAAGAAATGACACCCAACCTATCGCGATGTTCATTAGCTAAAACAATCACTTCTGGAATAGAGTCTAAGCCGCTAAATACCAAATCAATTAGTTCTTCTTCCCGGGCTTTAATGTTTTCAATACCCATTTGATCTTTGAGTTGAAAACAGAAGGCCGTGCGTATACTTTGCAAGAAGCCGGGTGTTCCTCCATCTTCTCTGACTTCAATGTCATCGACATATTTATATTTTCCCCAGCGGTTGGTCCAGTCCACCGTTCCTCCTCCCGGATTGTCAGGTGCAGCATTTTTATACATCGAAGCATCAAAAACCAATACTCCTGAAGATCCGGGTCCTCCCAAAAATTTGTGCGGAGAAAACATAACGGCATCCAGTTTTTCCATAGGATTTTCAGGATGCATATCAATCAGGTCATAAGGAGCCGATGCAGCATAATCTACAAAAATCACCCCGCCAAATTCATGCATTATGGCAGCCAACTCATGAATGGGGGTGCGAATTCCGGTTACATTTGAACAAGCGGTAAACGAACCAATTTTAAACTCCCTGTCCTTATATTTTTCCAACTCATCGCGCAAAATCTGAGGATCGACCAAAAGTCCATCTCCCGGAGGCAATACCACCACATCAGAATTGGTTTCGTACCACGATGTTTGGTTCGAATGATGTTCCATGTGGGTAAGAAAAACAACAGGTTTTATCCTATCGGCCTGACAACCCTTGTTCGAAATTTTAGTACAATATTTTAAACCTAAAATTCGTTGGAACTTGTTCACAACAGTGGTCATACCAAAGCCAGCAGTTATAATCACATCATTGGGGCCGGCATTCACATGTTTTTTAATGTACTGATGTGCCCAATGATAAGCCATGGTCATTCGTGTGCCTGTTTCACTGGTTTCGGTATGTGTATTGGCTACAAACGGACCAAGCACCTTACTGATGCGGTCTTCTATTGGCTGATACAATCTACCACTGGCCAACCAATCGGCATAACGAATATTTTTTTCACCAAAAGGAGATTGAAATGTTTCATCAATTCCTACAATGTTAGTTCTAAATTTTTCGAAATAAGACTCCAGTTCACCCATAGATTCAAAATATTCTTCAAATTAAACCCCTTAATATTTAATAAACACTTATAAATATCAGGATTTCAAGGTTCGAAGATAAAACATTTCAGGCTTAAGCCGGTAACTTTTATTACACTATACTTGTTCCCTACTAGCTAATCAGCAACTAAAGCAACTGTTGTTTGAATTCTTTTGTCGAATAAAATAAAATATCTGAGCCATGTAAAATACCTATTCTACAACACCTTTACTATTTCGATCAAACTAATTGGACCCATTTCGTGTTTCTAGATTACTAAACAAAACTTAAGTACGATGGAATTACATATTAGTTATTTAGCAGTGCTCGCTGCCACAGTCGCTGCAATGATATTAGGCAGTTTGTGGTATGGGCCAATCCTTGGAAAACAATGGATGAAATTGAACAACACGACTCAAGAAGAAATAAAAGCTGCCGGACCAATGTGGAAACCGATTCTGGTGACGGCCAGTATGTACCTGATTGCCTCTTTTGGTTTAAGCATGTATCTGGGCGAAGAACCGGGTGTTTCATTTGGCGCTTTTGCCGGATTTGCAACTGCCTTTTTCTGGATCGGAACCTCAAAATTCAATAATGTGACTTACGAACGTCAAAGTAAAAAACTCTGGTTGCTGCATTTTGGATATGACATTCTTGTTTATACCGTAATGGGGGTGATTATAGGTGCCATTCAGTAAAAAGCATTAAACTATGATTATCATTAACTATTGAAAGGATCATTCTTGTCCTGAAATTCATTTTCATACTTACATTTGAACTCAAATAAAAACTATGATTCAGGAACAAGATATTCAAAAAGCTTTCGATAAATATGCCCATGAGTTGAATGAACCCTTTCAATTGAAGGGGATTTTTTTTGATATGGATGGAGTATTGTACAACTCAATGCCCCTACATGCCAAATCATGGATTCAAACATTTGCCGAATTCGGATTGACCTTGCCGGAAATTGAACCATATATGAACGAAGGAAGTACTGCCTTTTTTACCGTTCAACGTATGTTTAAGAAATACCTGAATCAGGAGGCCAGTAACGAAATTTGCGAGCAAATTAAAAACAGGAAACATCAGGTGATGTCTGAAATGCCAAAGCCCGATGTACTGCAGCCCATGCCAAAGTTATTGAAATTCATAAGTTCACAAAATATTGATTGTTGGGTAGTCACCGGTTCGGCACAAAAGGCCTTAACTCATCGTTTGGTCGAGGAGTTTCAACACTCGCTGCAGCTGAATAAAATACTCACAGCACACGATGTGAAGCACGGCAAACCACATCCCGAGCCCTATTTAAATGCCATGAATAAATCAGGCTATAGGAAACATTCTTCCATCGTAGTTGAAAATGCGCCACTTGGTGTACAATCAGCAAAAGCAGCCGGATTATTTACCATTGCGGTCAATACAGGACCCTTAACTTCAACGATCTTAAGCGAAGCTGGCGCAGACATTGTTTTATCGGGATGTGAAGAATTAAATGCCTTATGGCCTACTTTCTATAAAATATTCAACCGGAATTAAAAAGTGATCCGGTATAAAAACATGGGGAAAAAACCTTGTTGATAGACGTTTTCAATTTCCCTGGTCGTATTGTTATACGCTGTTGAAAAAACATTTTGATGCCCTGTAATATTGGTTAAATCCAAGGCCCATTCCTGTGTAATTTTTTTACCGTTCATTTTAAATGCAGCCCGGCCATCGAGCCTAAAATAGGGCGTTCCCCGCTCAGTATACGCTTTCGAATCGTCGTAAACGGTATACCCCTTTGCAATGGAATTATCTAAATCGATGAACAAATTTCGCTTGCCACCTGAAGAAACTACCCGCATATTTATGTCGATGGAAGACTTTTCACCCAAGCTAATTTGATATCCTCCAAGGGCATTTACCACATAATTGGTATTAAATTCGGTATTTCGCCAAACAAGGTCACTGGCTCGGTATTTCGATTCGAATAACGATGTAGTGACTAAAAAATAATAGTTGTTTGCCAGGTATTTCTCCAAAGTTATTTCAAGTCCATAATTACGAGCCTGACCATCATTGACGAGATGATCAACCTTATCCTGATGAAAAGAATTTCCGGCATTGACCATCGAAAAAATACTGGCGTCAGATCCTACCGGAACATTGTAAACAAACTGATAATAGCTTTCAAGTTTCAATTTCAGATTTTCTGTGAAGGAGTGGTCGAAACCACCCACAATATGATGTGCTTGTGAAAAGTCGAGTTTATTGTTTGTTTGCAAATATTGGTGAGTGTCAAAATCATAATTTTCAGTAAAATACACATAGAACGGCTGCAATTGAGCATGTTTTCCGTAGGCTAAACTTACCTTCGACCGTGAATTAATTTGATAACTCAGACTCAAACGTGGATCGAAGGAATAAGTTGAATTGTAAAAAAAGTATTGGGAATGAAGCCCTCCATAGAAGGTTAAATGCTCGTCAATTCGATGTTGCCATTCGCCGAATCCTTCCCAAAAGTCCAAGTTCTTTTCATCAGTATTTAATTGATTGATATATCCATCAACTGGTGGATCAAAAACCTCTCCGCTAATACTATCGATATAATTAATGCCGAATCGCTGAAATTCAACTCCTGCTTTTAAGGTATTTCTGGCGTTTATTTTTAAAGTGTATTTGCTTGAACCCGACAAACGTGTTTCGGCATTATTTTCGCCAAAAAATATTTTGTTGTTTTGATTTTCAAACACGGTATCAATTTTTGTTGCAACACCCTGATAACTTGCCGAAAAAGCGGTATAAACATTCGATCTCGAATCAGGGAAAAAGCGGTGTGTTAGTCCAACAACACCCAATTTTGATCCGTTTTGAGTACGAGCATTGCCTACAATATCGTAGGAACCACTTTCGTTTCCCGTTTCGTTAAATTCAATTTGGCTGTTGCCTGCTATGGAAAATAAGGAAAAAGTTCCCAACTTTTTGGTGGGAACATTAATTCGAAGCGTCAGATCCTGATACTCGGGAACACCACTCCCTGTTGCACTAAATCCGAGTTTATTCATCAATCCCAACACTGAATAGCGGTAATTGACCATATACGACGATCCTGCTTTTTTCGAAATAGGGCCTTCCAGACCTGCTTCAAAACCATTAAATCCAATTTGACCTACAAACTCATGTCTCCTGTTATTGCCATTCCTCATTTTTAAATCAAAAACACCAGAAAGCGCATTCCCGTATTCTGCAGGAAATGCTCCCGTAAAAAAATCGGAATTGCTCAACAAATTATTGTTTAAAATACTCACCGGACCTCCTGTTGATCCCAAAGCCCCAAAATGGTTGGGATTGGGTATACTCACCCCCTCAAGACGCCACAACAAACCCTGAGGTGAATTACCTCGGATAATGATATCGTTCCTACTATCGTTTGCTGTAATAACACCTGCAAAATTTGCAGCCATTCGCGAAGGATCTCCCCAACTTCCGGCATAGCGTTCCGTTTCTTTCACCGAAAAAGATCGCGCACTTAAGGCGGCCATCTGATTACGGGTTTCGCCATTTTTATACGCTTGTATTAAAATTTCGTCCACCTTATGCACCTGTTCCGTCAACTCGATGTTTACAATTTTTTCTTTCCCTGATGTCAATTCCAGATTACGCATCAGGTAAGGCTCGTAACCCATATAGCTAACTGTCAAGCTATAACTTCCAATGGGAATCCGCATCAATTCAAATTCTCCACGTTCATTGCTTATTGTGCCTATGGTTTTATCACCAACTAAAATGGCAACATTAGCACCTGGAAGAGATACTTTGGATTCGGAATCCAAAATTACACCCCTTATATTTTGCTTAAATTGTGCATTGGCAACAATCAAAATGAAAGAAAAAATCACGACTAAAAGAATATTCTTCATGGTTCAGGAATTACTTACAATAAATATTGACAGATTAAAAATAGAATGGTCCAAAAGTCCGTATCATTTTCTGTAGAAAAAAAAATATCGCTCCGAAAGGCCGATATTTCAGTGTCAATTGTTAAAATCAAAGAATGAACCGTTGAAAAACAAAGACGCACCTATTGAACCCTATTGCATTCATATTTTTTCTATTTTTGCACACCTTATAGATAAAATAAATGGAATATCAATTATTTACATTGCCAAATGGCATTCGGGTAATTCACCAGCAAGTGGATTCACCGGTAGCTCATCTTGGAGTAATTGTGAACACAGGGTCTCGCGACGAAGCGGAAGAAGAACAGGGAATGGCCCATTTTATTGAACACACCATTTTTAAAGGCACTCAAAAACGTACTGCGGTTCAAATAATTAACCGACTCGAAGATGTTGGAGGTGAATTGAATGCCTATACCACCAAAGAAGAAACAGCCATATATGCGACTTTTCTAAATGAATTTTACGCCCGTACCATTGATTTAATCAGCGATATTGTCATTAATGCATCGTTTCCGGCGAAGGAACTTGAGTTGGAAAAGGAAGTCATTATGGAAGAAATTAACTCCTACAACGATTCACCCTCCGAATTAATTTTTGATGAGTTTGAAGAACTTATATTTGAAGGACATCCCATTGCCAGAAATATTTTAGGTACACCTGAAAAAGTAAGGTCTTTTAAGCGAAAGCAAGTGAAAGCCTTCATCAGTAAAAATTACCATACCAACGAAATGGTGATTTGTTCTGTGGGTAAAATTAATCCGAAAAAATTTGAAACGCTGATTACCCGCTACTTCAGCGGAATACCTTCAACCACACGAGAAAGTTTACGAAGCGATTTTTCTGTTTATCAACCCAAAAGTCGCGAAGTGGTTAAAGACACTTTTCAGTCGCATTGCATCATTGGTTCCGAAGCCTACAATTTAACACACGACTTGCGCTTGCCCATGGTTCTATTGAGCAATATTCTGGGAGGTAGTTCCATGAATTCGCGACTGAACATGGCACTGCGCGAACGCAACGGACTAGCTTACAATGTTGAAGCCAATTATACTCCATATACCGACACCGGTGCTTTTCTCATTTACTTTGGAACAGAGCGGAACAATTTGTATAAAGCCATTAATTTAGTAGAAAAAGAATTCCAGTTTCTGAGAGCGAAAAAATTGGGACCTCAACTATTGGCCCGGTCGAAAAAGCAGCTCATTGGCCAGTTGGCCATTGCCAACGAAAACCGCGAAGATTTGATGTTGACCATAGGTCGTAGCTATTTGTACTTTAATAAGGTGGACAACTTAAAAGATGTGTTTCAGAAAATTGAGAACATCACTTCTGAAGACATCTACCTGATTGCAAACGAAATACTGGCTAAAAACAATTTGTCGAAACTAATTTTCCTTTAGTATGGAAAGCTCACACGAACTGAATCAATACATCATCGATCATATTCTGCCTGAAGAAGACTATCTGAAGGAACTCGAGCGTGAAACGCATTTAACCTGCATTCATCCCCGCATGCTTTCGGGTCATGTACAAGGCAAGTTATTGTACATGTTTTGCAAAATGATTGGCCCAAAACGAATTCTTGAATTGGGAACTTATACCGGTTATTCGGCCATAAATATGGGACTGGCCATCGATGACGATGCTTTAATTCATACCATAGAAATTAAGGACGAACTGGAAGAAATCAGTTCAAAATACATCGAAAAAGCCAATTTACAACACAAAATTAAATGTCACTTCGGCGATGCCAAAACAATTGTTCCCAGCCTACCCGGTAACTTCGATTTAGTTTTTATCGATGCGGACAAACGGGAATATTCCGACTACTACCAACTGGTTTTCGATCGCCTGAATTCGGGTGGATACATCATTGCTGACAATATTCTATGGGATGGAAAAGTGGTTAATGCTGCTGAACAAAACGATCCGCAAACCAAAGGCATTGTTGAATTTAATGAACTAATACAAAACGACGATCGCGTTGAAAATGTGATCTTTCCTTTCCGTGATGGCATGATGGTCATTCGGAAAAAATAGAAATAAAAGCCTCCCCTAACCCCTCCCAAGGAGGGGAATATAATAGAAGCACTGAGTTTTGAATAACTTGCTTACTTAACATTGGTAGTCTAATGTTGGGTAGGGTATGCTATAATTTCACCGATGAAAAATCATTTTTTTCACTTCGTTTTGCAACGCTTCAAAAATACTGCTGTCATTTTAAACTGAAAACACGAACACAAGTACTTTTATTTTGGTGGTGATTTCACTACCAATCAAATCGGAAAAGCCAAGGTTTCAGAATACTATAACCCTAATATTCAGGAAAGAGAATACGGAACACAATTATCGATATTACCCAATATTATGTATCGCATTCATTTTTAAAAATATGATAAAGACTAAGCTCTACCGGCAACGTTCCCAATAACAAGTAGGTAGGGTATATTAAGGGTTGCCTGGTTTGGCAGCCCTTTCTTTTTAATTGTAAAATATACAGTCCCATCAAATGCTTTCTGAATTTCTGAAAAGTTTGTATTTTTAGTTTTTAACTGGTTGAAAATAGATGCTTTTTAATTCTGAATAAAAGTAACAGTAAGCTTATGGAAAAAGTGATTAAGTTTAATGCAGAAACATGTACACAATGTGGTTTGTGTGCCGAAGTATGTCCAAACCGAATTCTAATTTTGGACAAATCAGGGAATATGGCTGCCCTACCGGAACTTGTTCCATTGTGTTTTGAATGCAAACAATGTATGGCTGTATGCAAAACCCAATCGATTTTTGTGAATGGATTTTCGTATGAAAAGGATTTTTTCCCATTACCTGAAGTTCACAATGGAGCAAATACTTTCCAAAATTTAATCCACACAAGGAGAGCAATCCGAAACTTTAAGGATCAAGCTGTTCCGAAAGCTCTCCTCGAAAATATTGTGGAAGCCATATCCTATGCTCCACCATCTTTCCCGACACAAAAATTCAAACTGGTAGTAATTGGATCAAAGAGTCCACTCTAAAAAGGTATCGTACAACCATATTAATCTGGTATATAGTTGT